>JAVCCM010000178.1 GCA_030765455.1 Candidatus Electryonea clarkiae
CAAGTTTTACCTCAATTTGCGAAGCTCTTGCATGACGGATAACATTATTCAAAGATTCCTGAAAGATTCGAAAGATAGCTATAGAACGATTTTGAGGTATTTTCCAATCTTCACTATTTTCATCAAAGTGACAGGTAATCCCGCTTCTCTCTTGAAAATCCTTTGTGTACCATGCTATTGCCGCGGATAAACCAAGATCCTCTAATAAAACCGGTCTTAATTGAGAAGAAATCCTGTCAACGATATCAATTGTTGAATCGATTATTTTGCGCATTGATTTGGTTTTTGAAAAAAGCGGCTCTTGGTTGTCATTGAATCTTTTTTCAAGCCATGATAAGTCTAATTTCAGGGCTGTCATTGCTGATCCAAATTCGTCGTGAACTTCCCGCGCGATGCTCGTTCTTTCCTTCTCCAGGGCATTTTGTATATGTATATTAAGATTTCTTAACATCTCACGAGATTGTGACAAATCCATCTCAGCGTTTTTACGTTCAGTGATATCCCTGAAAATTCCAAAAACACCATCAAAATCTTTATTCTCATTAAATCGTGGTGTAGCAGTAATCAGCAGAAATCTTACCTGTCCATCCGGTCTTGTAATTTCAATTTCATAGCTGCTTTTTTTGTCTTGTTTTCTTAGTAAGGTCTGTTCGCGAACGTATTTTATCCCATCCTCAGATATAAATTCTTTCAGATTTCTTCCTATCATCTGACCTGATGCCAGACCGAAAATCTGTTCAGCCGCAGGGTTTACAAATGTGAAGGTTTCTTCCTGATTAACTATTGCCACACCTTCTCCCTGCCCCTCCACAAGAAACCTTAGCTCCTCCCTGCTTTTATGTAATTTCGCTGTACGAAGTTCAACTGTTTTTTCCAATTCAATCTTATGTTGTTTTAACTCATCCAGTGCATTTTTTCTTCTTATATGTGATGAGATTCGAGCCTTGATTTCTATAAAATCAATTGGTTTTGCGATGAAATCATCTGCCCCGAGATCCATCGCGGTGATATTTTCTTTGCCAGATGTATGAGCTGTGATGATTATTATAGGGAGTTCAGATATTTCCGGTTGTTCTCGAATCCACTTGGTGACTTCCAAACCATCCTTAACCGGCATCTCTAAATCAAGTAATACCAAATCTATAGCAGCATTCAGTTTGTTGATGGCATCTTCGCCATTTTCTGCTGTTACAGCATCATAACCAAGATTCTCGACAAATTTTTTGAGAACGAAAAGAATTTTCTCATCATCATCAACAATTAAAATCCTTTCAGGCTGACTCATCTGTAAACCTCTGATAAAATTAACTCAAGCGTTCATAATAATAATTTGCTTGCAACTGAACTAATATTTAACAGATAAAGATAGATTCACCGAACCGGATAATCAATGAACCCGTAGTATTTTTTTCAAAACCTCAATTTGAACAAAATATCTTTCAGGTCAAATAGAATTAGTTTCAACTTTATGTGAAATTGAATTGCCACTAAAGAGACAAATTTTTGTGGTTGGATACAATTAGAACCTTATTACAGAATGCACAAAAGGCTGTATCTCTGTTGTATGGCTAAATTAATATTGTTAGTTTCTTTTTCATCTCAAAATAGAGGACTTACCATGAATCGAATCCGCTTTAATCGTAGCGACGGGATTTTCATTGTCGTTTGTCTGTTGATAAGTGCCGTCTGTCTCTGGATTTCCCTGACCCAGTTTAAAAACGCTTTTCCTGAAGCGTCTATTGATTTCAAATATAACCGAAACCAGGCAGGTGAAATCGCCGGTGATTTTCTTGATGAAATGAACCTTGCACCACCAAGCGATTTTAAACGCGCGGCACGCTTCAGTTTTGACAATAACGCCAAAACTTACCTCGAGAAAGAACTCGGGCTGGAGAAGGCGCAGCCGTATTTCGGAAATCCCGTTCGTTTGTGGTACTGGATGTATCTATGGTATCGTCCCAGCACAAAAGAAGAATTCCAGGTACATATAACTCCCGGTGGAGTTCTAAGGCATTTTGTTCATCTCGTAGAGGAAGAAGCGGAAGGTGCGGAACTTGAAGAGGATTCTGCACGGGTAATTGCTGAACAATTCCTTTTTGAAAAGATGAAATTCGATTCCAATGACATCGTATTCAAAGAATCATCACAAATAGGACGTCCCAACCGTACCGATTGGACTTTCACCTACAAAGCCAAAGACATCGAACCGGTTGAAGGCTCGGAATACCGTTACAAGGTACAGGTATTCGGAGATCAACTGAGTGGATATACAGAATGGCTGCATGTACCCGAGGAATGGAATGCATCTTATAAAAAGTTAAGAAGTTATAACGAACTGGCCGGCCTATCTGCAACATTTGGAACAATACTGACACTAATTGCTCTTATTATTATTATCGTGATGAAACTGCGCGGAAGGGACATTCAGTGGAAAACAGCTCTTGTCTTCGGTATCGTCATGGCAGTTTTGACTTTACTAAATCAATTGAATGAGATACCGATAAAACTCTATTTTTATGATACTACTTCATCCTGGGCAGGATTCCTGACAACCCAGTTTTTTCAAATATTGCTTATATCTCTCGGTGGAGGAGTATTAATATTTTTACTTACTGCCGGAGCTGAAACCATGTTCCGTGAAAGGTACAGTCATCTCCCCTCCCTTCCCACAATGTTTACATTACGAGGTTTACGTACAAAATCAGCTTTCAAAGGTATCCTGCTCGGAATCACACTGACACCATTCTTCTTTGCATACCAGATTGGCTTTTATTTGTTGACAGAGAAATTCGGTGGATGGAGCCCGGCAGACGTTCCTTATTCTAATTTATTAAATACTGCAATGCCCTGGCTGGCTGTTTTACTCATCGGTTTCATGCCTGCCGTAAGCGAAGAATTTATCAGCCGCGCATTCTCCATTCCTTTCCTTGAGAAGCTGTTTCGTGGCAAAGTTCGATGGTTAGCTGTATTAATTCCGGCAATACTATGGGGTTTCGGTCATGCCGGATATGCTGCCCAACCCTGGTGGATTCGCGGTGCAGAGGTAGGCATCGGCGGAATAATTATCGGTATTATTATGTTAAGGTTCGGTATCCTTGCGCCTCTCGTCTGGCACTATACTGTTGACGCCTTATACACTTCTATGCTGTTGTTCAGAAGCGAAAATCCATATTTCATTATCACTGCGGCGGTTGCTTCGGGACTTTTGATTGTCCCGCTGGTCGCAGCATTGATAGCATATTTGAAATCAGGAACATTCTTGCCTGAAAGAGGAACACTTAATGCCGACATAAAACCACCAGACGATATAGAAGAAGAGGAAGTAAAAATTGCTGTTGAGGAATTACCTGCCCGGGAGGAAGAATTCATTGAACCGGGCACCACTGTCAAAAAACTTTCCAGGAATCGGAGGATAGCCGCTCTCGTGGTTCTTGCGATTGGTATTGCAACCTTCTTCTTCTCAAAAGAACGGGTAGGTGATTTCATAGCATTCCCTGTGACAAAGAATGAGGCGGTAAAAATAGCAACTGATAGTCTTCGGGCTACCGGATGGACTGATCCGGACACAATGCGTCTGCTTGTTTTTGAAAATACCGGCTATGAAAGTATGGAAAAAAAATACTTGCTAAAACACTTGAAATCAGTACCCGAATTTAACAATCTCTACGATTCAATCCTGGGAGCGGGATACTACAAGATTCATGCTTTTGTACCGGAAAACCGTTTGCGTTTCATAACAAAGGTAAATGGAAGAACCGGAAAGATTGAATCCATGTATCCCTGGATGCCGGAAGAAATGAAAGGCGATAGTCTGACCGAAGACAGTGCCAGGGTCATTATCGAAGGAATGCTGCAGGAACGAGATTACGATCTTTCAACGTTCGAGCTTGAATCACACACCACGAAAGCAAGACCCGACCGCCTTGATCACTTCTTCACCTACCAGGCAGTTGAAAACGATCCTCGTCACATGGGTGAAGCAAAATTCCGGAAGGGTGGGAATATTTTCGGTAGTTGGGCGACAGTGATGCCACGACCATATTATCATATTCCGGAAACCTGGACAAGAGACAGACGGGCGAAAACGGTTATTCGGACTGTGGTGGGATACTCAAAATATATTCTAACTGCAGCGTTCATTGGTATTGCCATAGCTCTATTGGTAGTTAATACTCGAAAGGGGATTGTTCCCTGGCGACGGGCGTTCATTATCTCGATTGTTCCGGCGGTTCTTATTCTGCCCAACCTGGTAAATTTTCTTTATTACGGGCAAAGTGGTTACCTGAGACAAGTCGCCATACCCTGGAACGTGTTCAAATCTTCGCTTTATATTTCAGCAGTTATCAGTGTAATTATGTTTTACTTACTCTTTACACTTGGATTCTCATTGATCGGTGGACTGTATAATAAATCACGGCTTCAACTTGACATCGATAATCGCAGAAAAAGCTGGATCGATGCTCTCACCGCAATCGGGGGTGGTCTGGGCGCACTTGTCATAATTCGCTGGTTCACTACATTTATTGCCTTCCAGAAACCGGGGTGGATTCCATTTTCCAACTGGAATATCCCGAGTTTGATCGTCCTCCCCTCACCTTTAGCGGCGATGATTCAAAGCGCCCTGGGGCAGAGTTTGCTCATCGCGGTGGGATTATCATTTTTCGCCTATGTCTGGCGGGGAGTCTTCAAAAAGTTCATCTATAAAATTATAGTGATAGTGGCATTAGTCTTAATTTTGATGTCATCCAATGCCAAAGAACCGGGAGAATGGTTCCTTACGGGACTTGTAGGTCTGTTGACAGTCCTTGCCGCCTGGGAAGTGCTCAAATTCTTTGTCGCTGACAGACCGGTAAATCTTATAGCAATGTCATGGGGAATCGCCGTATTTAACAAAGCGGCTCCTGCAATTGCAAGCGGAAATCCGGATGTAGTCTTTCAAGCCTGGATTTTTGTAATAATCGCAATTACCGGTTTAGGATTATGGCTGTTCCTGCCCTTTCCAAAACTGGAGAACACTGTTCAAAACTCTGGGTCTATTGAAGACTTATAGCTTCTAATATATTATCCCTGAAGGGCGTTAACGAAATATTGTAAGATCCCTTCAGGGAAATTAAAAGGGTAACAACTGCAATTATTCTTTCGGTCACGCCCTTATAGAATCTTAGAAAATAAGTTATAATTGGGAACATTATGGTTGTGCCAGCATTATAATATAAACTTGATTTGAAATTGCACCTGATCCTGTTTGAATCACGAGGAAAGATAATGCGGTGTTTTCATCACCAATTAAGAAACCGGCACAACAATAATTCAAAAACAATTTCCCCTTATCAGTTGAGATCATTCACCTCCTTACTTATTATCCAGATATTGATTTCTTTAGCATGTTATTCAACATCTTATGCCGTCCAAGTTGGTCTCGGCCCGTCAATTGGAAGACTCCACCAGGTATCACCTGGAGCGCGGGCTGCCGGAATGGGAGAAGCTCAAACAGCACTATTAGATCCCTTAGCCGGACATTTTAACCCTGGAAGTATGGGAATATACAGTTTGGATCACAGATTCTCTTTTTCATATTTTAGCGCTAACTGGCAAGACATATATTATACCCCTATTCTTTATATGGATCATACACAAATATTTACCGGTTTGAAGTTAGAAGAAAAAACTAAAGATAATTCCCTTGAGATTTCTTGCGGAATCGATTTAGGTCGAAGATATTTTGATCTTGGTGATCGAGAACTTCGGGGTGAAAACAATGAATATTTAGGTACTTATAATCCTTGGGAAAAACACTACTCAGTAGGAGTTTCTTTAGGATTACGACGCATTATTGAATTTGGTGCAGGTTATAAACTAAACTTTTTAACTTCAGAATTCGTGGGTTATTGGGGACACCCAGGAGTTGATTATGGATATAATGACCGATCCTTTGATTTGGGAGTTCTGATTCGTTTACCGTTTAATAATGCGCTTGATGAAATGAACATCATTAACCTTAACAAATTTGTCTCGCCTTTCACTATAGATTTTATTCCGAGTTTTGGATATTCACAGTCAAACCTTCCCATTGATAATTTCAATAATGAAAATATCCCGGAAGTATATCGTAATGGTTACGCTCTGGAATTTCGTCTCGATCACCCTGCTGTCCCATTAATGATATTTATTTTCGCACAAGATAATATTAAGGAAAAAGATATTCGTTTTCGTTATCCATTGGAATGGATTGAAACCAGTGGAATAGGTCGTGAGATTAGCTTTTTCGATTCATTTATCTACCGCTGGGGTGAATACTATTACGGAAAACACGGCGACTCACGAATAACTACCGGCTTTACCATGCAAACAAGAGGAATATTTAATATTTTGTATTCTATTGAACATAATCGAAAATCTGGAAAAGGTAACTGGTACAATTTTGTAATGAACAGGGTGAACATCGGGTATTCCCGCTTATCAAGGGAGGGAAAATACCAGAATTATCTTGTTCCAACTGAATGGTTAGAATTGGGTATTAATTTTTAAGCGAAGAAAATCTATTTGTCTATTTAGGGTTTCATTAGTAGTTTTAATATAAATCCCAGGGGAAGAATAATGTATTGTTTTCTTAGTCAAGTTAAAAACCATCACCAACGACTCACTGCGAAATTCTGTTACTCACCAAAACATATCTCTATTTCCCATATTTTACTTGTAAACCTCACATTTTGGGCATACGCCTTAGTGGTCAGTGCCAGTCCAAATGGCTCACTCCTCCAAATTTCACCAGGAGCGCGGGCGAGTGGTATGGGAGAAGTTCAAACAGCTCTATTAGATCCGATGGCTGGCCATTTTAATGCTGGAAGTATGGGAATATACAGCCTGGATAATAATTTCTCGTTTGCATATTCCGGCACTGACTGGCTAAAGGGATGGTGGAATTCCGATCTTTATATTGATCATGCTCAACTGTTTACAGGCTGGAAATTAGCAGAGAAAACTGAAGATAATTCAACTGAGATTTCTTGCGGAATCGATTTTGGGAGAAGATTATTTGATCTTGGTGAAACTGAACGCCGGGGTGAAAATAACGAATATCTGGGTATGTTTGAAGCATGGGAGAGAAACTATTCAGCAGGAGCGTCAATAGGATTAAGAAATATAATAGAAATTGGTGTTGGAATTAAATTTAACTATTTATCTTCCAACCTCTTAAGCTATGAGAACAATCCCCCAATTGTAGATGAAGAAAGTATCCAAACTTATGATTGGGGAGTTATGATTCGTTTGCCTTTAAGTAATGCACTCAGTGAATTATACAGCATTGATCCTAACATACTTGTCTCACCCTTCAAAATTGATGTTATCCCAAGCTTTGGATATTCCCGGTCCAACCAAGGAGGTAACATAAGAGACCCTCTGCTGAAAATAAATCGAGAAGGATATGCATTGGAAACACGTTTCGATTTGCCTGATATCTCATTACTCGCTTTCATATATGCACAAGATTTTAAAATGGAAAGATATTTCCCTGCACAAATGGGATGGAATGAAATCAGTGGTATAGGTCGTGAGATCGTATTTTTCGATTCTTTCATTTATCGTTGGGGTGAATATTATGATGAAAAGCACCTCGATTCTCGAGTCACTACCGGGTTCACCATGCAAACAAGAGGAATACTGAAAATTATTTACATTGTTTCACAAAATCAGGAATGGGCGCGAGGTAACCGATACGAATTTGTGATGAACCGGGTTAACATCAGGTATTCCCGCTCATCATGGGAAGGAACGTACAATAATATCCTTGATACCACTGAATGGGTGGAATTTGGTATTTCGTTTTGAGCAAAGAAATCTATTTGTCTGAATTGGGTTTCATAAATTGTTTTCATTCAAATCCCAGGGGAAACATAATGCATTATCTTCTTAGTCAAGTTAAAGACCATCGTAAACGAACCACTGCAAGATTTTATTTCTCGCCAAAATATTTCATAATGTACCAAACATTCCTTGCCGGGTTGTTTTTATTAGTAAACTTATCAACGAGTTTCGCCAGCCCGGATGGCGATCTTCTTTTGATCTCACCTGGAGCGCGGGCTACTGGTATGGGTGAGGTTCAAACCGCCCTGGTAGATCCGATGGCGGGTCATTTTAATGCTGGAAGTATGGGGGTATTCAGCCTGGATCATGGCTTTTCTTTCAGCCGGTCCAGCGTAGATTGGAGGCATAGTTATCTTAATGATCATGATTTCCACCTCGATCATGCACAACTATTTACGGGACGGAGATTGATTAAGAAAACTGAAGATAATCCTTTTGAACTGTCCGGAGGGTTAGATCTGACAAGAACTTTTGAAGACCTCGGCGAGTTTGAACAAAGAGGTGAATTTGGCGAGATCCTGGGGACTTATGATTGGTGGGAAAGAAACTACTCCGCAGGTCTGTCGTTGGGTTTCAGACGTATCATTGAAATTGGCATCGGTTATAAACTCAACTATCTAACTTCAGAACATGAACCTGAATATAAAGCTAATAATAGCCAGAATCGTATTTCCTATGACTGGGGAGTTCTATTTCGTTTGCCCTTGAGCAAAATATTTGAACAGAATAATCCGATAATTCCGATGTTTTTTGATCCGTTTCAATTTGATATTATCCCCAGCTACGGATATTCCCGGTCCAATTTAGGCGGAACCGATAAAGATCCTCTTGTTGAAATATACCGCAGGGGATACGCCGTTGAATTTCGTTTTGATCTGCCTGACATTTCACTACTATCCTTTATTTATGCCCAGGATATTGATAAGAACAGATATAATCCACGTCATATGGCATGGGGTGATGAACACAGCGGAATTGGACGTGAGATATCTTTTTTTGATGCATTCATCTTTCGCTGGGGAGAATACCACTACTACTCAGAAACTACGGAGGGATATACAATTCAGAGCAGGGGTTTAATGAAAATCATCTATGAAGGATCAAAACGAAGCGAATGGGCGCAAGGAGATTTATACAAATTTGTTATGAACCGGATGAATTTCAGGTATTCCCATTCCAGTCGGGAATTGGGATACGATTCACCTGTAGTTGATTTTGACTGGATTGAATTTGGAATTTCTTTTTAAGGCATAATAGCGGATCAGTTCACATGCTTTGGAGTGTTCTGTCATTCTCGGGCTTGACCCGGGAATCCATACTCGGATTCAATATAAACGGTGCTTCCCGGGTCAAGCCCGAGAATGACAACCCCTTGATACAGATGAATCAATCTAATAGAAATCTAAAGACTATTATTTCCTGATCGGTAATATTACTGGAGGACACATGGCGTTTAACACTTGTAATCGAAATCGAACGACTCAACACAAAGATATTGAAAGATTCCGTGACTTACTCCTGGATAGAATGATCCTGAAATTCTTTCTATCATTTATACTCCTCTCTCCCTTTTTGTCAGTAAACGTTGCTAACGCATACGGTAATTTCTTGCTGATGGCACCCGGAGCGCGAGCGACTGGTATGGGAGAAGCGCAGGTGGCATTAGTCGATCCAATGTCCGGGTACTTTAATGCAGGGAGCAATGGGATTTTCAGCCTTGATCATGTTTTCTCAATCTCACATTCAAATATGGACTGGATATTTGAAGCAGATCCATACGAACCGGATCGTGAGTTAAGTCTTGATTATTCACAAGTTTTTGCAGGATGGAAAATTTATCGAGTAGGGTGAGGCGGAGTGATCTACTTCGCCTCATCCCTCTCACAGAACCGTACGTACGGTTCACGTATACGGCTCCTGTTTACTTTCCCTTGATATTTCAGACAGAACACCCTGTTTTCA
>JAVCCM010000101.1 GCA_030765455.1 Candidatus Electryonea clarkiae
GCTGCCTATGGCTGCCTTCAGACCCTGCCGTTGCCAGCAACGCCCTTGCCAATCGGTTTTACTTCCCCCAGATCGGGGTGTATTAACAAAATCAGGCGTCCACTCCATGCTGGGCACACATAAATAAAACCCGATACAGTGTACCGGGTTATACTATCTCTGAAAACTAATTAATCATTCTTTAATGCATCAACAATCATAGCAATCCGTGGGTTAGCCCCTTTCACAGGAATCGGACAGCTACCGGCTCGTGACAGTCCGCCGCCGCCATATCTCTCCATGAGATGACCGATGTTTATATTGCTGCTACGGTTAAATATACTTCTGCTTGCACGTACAAGAAGATTATTCGGATTTTTGTCACGAGTTATCTCGATCTGAGCATTGCCCTCAGGATATTTTAGAAAAACGGTGAAACGGTTCCCAAGAGGCGGACTCGCAAGGTCCCTGTAGTCTGTAATTATAACGTTTTCTTCAAGAGTTGTATATTTCGAGAGTTCGTGCGCATATATTTCTTCGCTTTTGAAATAATGCTCTACCTTCTCACTAACTTGTGGGTCTTTGAGTAAATCGTCAACTGCTTTACCTCCACGGATGCCTTCAAGAATAAGGTTTCCGTATGCCTGGTTAGTTGGGAAACGGCGAGGATCGAGCGTATAGTTTATCAACATCCAACCCTGGGGATCGAGTACGTCTTCTTTCGTTACGAACCCGCTGCTGATTCTGTCGGCTACTTCCACAATCGACCCGAATTTTTCCAGTTTCGGTGAATTATAGAACTCATAAATGAGAAAAGAAGTACTGGGGGCTTTTTCCCATTTTCCTCTGACTTCTTTCATATCTTCCGGGTTCAGGTGTTCATAATCATGGTGATGAAACCAAAGGCGGGCATCAGGATGATACGGAAGGTGTGAGATGGCGTCTCCAACCTTAAAATCAAAGCCTGCCATTCTTCTTTCTTCTATCTGTCTTGGTTCAGCATAGTTGAGTGTTGTAATGTTCTCCATTTCGTATAACATGGCTGCGCAAACAAGCCCATCAAAATCAAGTCGCGTAATTAGCTGCATAAAAACCTCCATTATTAACAGTGTTGAGAAAATCAATAGATAAGTGTAATTTGTTAAATATGACGATGCAAGTGGTTTTTAAATCTCGCTACATTTTTACAGCAAAATTACGTAATAATATTCTAATGCGAATCGTTACCTTAAAGTATTTGTAAATACAGGAATTGCTATTTCAGGTCAGCGATAAACTTTAAATAATCGTCCTGAATTATTCATAGAAAAAGAGAATTGGAGAGGAATCTTTTGAATTATTCTTTAAGACAAGATTCAAAGCCGATGAGTTGTATATATCTTCACCGTCTTGGCTGTCCGAAAATAGAAGCTGATCATGACACACTTCAATCATGGCTGCAAAATGAAAACATTAAATTTGTTCAGGACATAACTAAAGCTGATACAGTCATTATTTCAACATGCGCTTTTATTGGAGACGCAAGAGCTGAAGCGATTGATTCCATACTCGAAGCTTGCCGGTGGAAATCAGGGACTGAAGGAAGGAGAGTATTTGTTACCGGTTGTCTTCCAATCAAACATGAGGCTGAACTGCGAGAAGAGATTCCTGAAGTAGATGACTGGTTTGCATTCAACCGGTGGAACGAGATGATTGAAACCATTACAAGCAAAAAAGACGGGATCAAAAAACTCTCCGCTGAACTCAACAACAAGCAACCTTTGACTACTTCTGCAAGTAATAATATAAGAACTCACAAGGGACAAATCGTTCCATTGATTGAAGAGCAATTATCATCCAAGCGTCGAAATTCTCTTCCGTATGCATATTTGCGTATTGCCGAAGGTTGTGACAGGAGATGCGCCTACTGTGCCATACCCGGTATCAGGGGATCATATCGCAGCCGACCGGTACAATCTATCCTGATGGAAGCAGATCGTTTGATCAATGATGGAACTCGAGAGATAATCTTGGTTGCCCAGGAATTGAACAGTTATGGACGTGATCTTGATTCGGGAGAAACAATAGAACAATTACTTGAAAAGCTTGACGACAGACTTACCGGTACTTCTAATGAAATGTGGTTAAGGCTGCTATACACGCATCCACCTTTATATACAGATAGATTTATTAAGTCTCTGGCAAATCTCAAGTCGCTTGTGCCGTACCTGGATTTCCCTATCGAACACGCAGATGACAGTGTGTTAAAAACAATGGGACGGGGAACAACCTGGGGGCAAATGAAAAAATGGATAGAGATGCTGCGTGAATCAATACCCGAATTAGCACTTAGAACCAGTATCATTGTCGGTCATCCCGGAGAAGGAGCAAAAGAATTTGAAATACTATGTAAGCGCCTTGAAGAAGTACATTTCGAAAGACTGGGTGTTTTTACTTTCAGCCGGGAAGAGGGAACCAGGGCAGCCAATCTGCAAGCTGTCGATGAACAAGAAGCAGAATATCGAAAGGGAATTCTTATGAATCTTGCAGAGGAACAGGCTGAAGCCTGGTATTCCACAAAACCTGGCTGCAGAACCGCTATGCTTGTCGAAGAAATAGACCCGAATGGTATGTCTATCGGTCGCTCCAAGTGGGACGCTCCCGATGTTGATGGTATTGCGCAATGCGTCGAAAAAGCTCCCATTGGGGAAATAATACATGGTAAAATTGTATCTTCGGAGCCTTATCTTTTAACAATTCAACCTGATTAATAAGAATACCTGCAGGAATCCTCATATGAAATTGTTTATCCTTACTTCATGTTTGTTTATTGTATCGTTAATTCCAATTACCGGATCAGCTCAGCCCGCTTCATCTCGAGATGATTATCTGAATGATATTGGCGCCCCGATATTCCACCTTGATGCCATAACTCTATTGGCGGAAGATCCGGGTGTAACCAGTCTGGTCGTATATATTGAGATCGTGTATGACAACCTTCAATTTCTACGTTCACCACGCGGTTTCGAAGCGAGCTATGAGGTTGATGTTTCCGTCCTGGTTGGAAGTGAAGAATCTGCGCCTCGTTTTGCCAATAAAATTACCAGGGAAACTGTTGTATCGCATAACTACAATGAGACCAATGCCCGGGATCGATATGCAGTCAGTGTAATATTTTTTGATGTTCCGCCTGGTACCTACAAATTGCTGGCAACACTGACTGATCTGGAAAGCAAATTAAAAAGTGATGCCGAAAAAACTCTTGTCGTGCCAAGCTACAAATTGTCAGGTCTTCATCTCGGCGATATCCTGTTATCAAAGAAAGTAAAACTGTCCGAAGACAACAATTTTGAAATAACTCCGAATGTTAATCATCTTGTACAATTTTCAGAGCGACCGGTTTACCTCTATTATGAAGTTTATCCTGAAGATGCTGATACCCTTGGAGTGTATTCGAGAATATTGAATCAGCAGGGTGAAGTGGTTCGGGAGAAACGTTTCCTGCTGCTGTCGGTCAAACCAATTACTCGTGACTTCGTAGTCTTCGATGTCAACAAATTGCCTTATGGGAAGTACGTGATTGAACACCAGGTGAGCTATGACGGAAAGAAGGTATTGAAAGGAACATTCTTCACCATCCAGGCTGCCGGAATACCTTCAGCGGTACAGGATCTTGCTGAGGCGGTCAGGCAGCTCCGTTATATAACGCCCCGGAGAGAAATAAAAGTTATTCTCGAATCGAATCCAATGAAAATGGAGCAGATGTTTAAAGATTTCTGGAAAAAACGAGATCCGACGTCCGAAACACAGGTTAATGAGTTGATGGAGGAGTACTATGGCAGAATTGTTACTACAAATATGTTATTCGGTACTTTCCGTGAAGGATGGGAAACAGACCGGGGAGAAGTTTATGTACGCTTCGGACCACCGTCCGAGATAGAACGGCATCCCTTCGAGGTGAACTCAAAGCCTTATGAGATCTGGTATTATTATGAAATCAAACAACAATTTATTTTTGTTGACGATATGGGATATGGAGAATACCGCCGGGCAAACTCATTGTGGCAATAATTCCTCCGCCATTAAAACCGGGCGCCAGGCTTGCCGCCGTTTCACCATCGGGTCCGATTAACACCGAAGAAGTTGAGAACGGTCGCAAATCACTTGAATCTGAGGGATTCGAAATTGCTTTTATGCCCGGTATGTCAGACCGAAAAAAATACCTCGCAGGTGATGATAATTCCCGTGCCAGGGATGTAATGGATGCCTTTCTCGATCCTTCTATTGATGGTATTATATGCACTCGCGGCGGTTATGGCTCGATGCGGATTATCGATATCCTGGATTTCGACTTAATCGCTTCGCATCCAAAACCCTTTATTGGATTTTCCGACCTCACCGCTCTTCAATTGGCACTCTGGCAGCGGAAGAAATATCTTACTTTCTCGGGACCACAATTAGCTAAAGGCTGGGGTGAGGATTTATCCGAATTTTCAAAATCATCATGGCTGGATATGCTTGCCGGGAGATTGTGGAATAGACCATTACCCTTCCCCAATGACATAAAGAAATTATCTACCCTCGTAGAAGGAAAAGCAGAGGGAAGGCTGATAGGCGGTAATCTTGCCATGCTTGCCGCGATGTGTGGAACGGCAGATTCACCGGTTTTCGAAGATTCTATCCTGATTCTCGAGGAAATCGACGAACCTTTGTACCGGATTGACCGCATGTTGACACAATTGCGTTTAAGCGGCTGTTTCAATGGTATTAAGGGGATAATTCTCGGACGATTCGTACAGCACGAGAAAGAAGTACTCATAAACCAGGAAAACGACGTGGCTGAGCTGATTTTTGATACATTACCTTCGGTTCCGGTAGCAGGAAATGCTCCATACGGTCATGTAGGCGATTGCTGGACACTGCCATTAGGAGCCTGGGCGGAATTAGATACTGTTAAAGGATCATTACATCTCAGCAGTAAAATGTGATAGTAATATCTAATGTTTACTTATGTGTCTTGTATCTTAGCGCCTTTGCGGCTTTGCGCGAGACAAATAATTTGCGATCTTTGCCTCTTAGCATCTTGCGTGAAACAAAATGTTTGGTAAACTTAAAGAATACACCAGGTAATGAACCAGAATGAGTAAAACCCGGTTAGGAATAATGGCATCCGGTGGTGGCAGCAACGCTGATGCAATACTTCAATCCTGTGCTGACGGAAAACTAAACGCCACCGGTGCGGTGATTATTTCAAACAATAAAGATGCCGGGGTTCATAACGTAGCAAAAAAACATAATGTCCCGAGCTATCATATTTCCCGGGATATGTTTAGAGACGGCAGACAGTTCGCCGATAAATTGATAAATATTTTCCGGGAGCATCAGGTTGATTTAATTCTGCTCGCAGGCTATATGCGTAAATTACCGCCTGCCCTGATTCGTTCCTGGCGAAATGCCGTTCTGAATATCCATCCTGCCCTGCTTCCTGCACATGGAGGCAAGGGGATGTATGGTATCAGGGTTCATGAAGATGTACTGGCAAAAGGAGATAAAGAAACCGGCGTGACAATTCACTTTGTCGATGAAGAATACGACCGAGGCCCGATCCTCCATCAGGTTGGAGGCGTCCCGGTCTATCCAAATGATACCCCTGAAAAAATCGCTGCCCGTGTTTTAGAAGTGGAACATCGAGCATATTGTGAAGCAGTACAAATTTGGATGGATAAACACAATTAAACTCAAAAGACCGACCAAAAGGTCGATCTTTTGAGTTTCAACAACAAGGTACTATAATCTTATTTTATCAATGTAATCTTCCTGGTTTCAGTCCATCCGGATGAAGAATTTATATTCAGGAAGTATATTCCCGACGATACTTGTGCATTCCATGCGAACTGATGATAACCCGGCTTAAACTGCCCATTACCAAGTACAGCGATTTGCCTGCCAAGTATATCATAAACCGACAGGTTATTATTACTGAGTTCCGGTACGGCAAACACGATATTCAAAGTCGAGTTGAACGGATTTGGATGTAGTGACTGTATGGCGAATTCCTTGGGAATATCAGCTTTTATTTCACTTGCATCATTCATATTTACGACTTGAAAACTCCATGTTGATTCCGAATCGGTCAATTGACCGTAACCATCTAAAGCACGGATTTTCCAGTAGTACCGGTACGCATCCTGAACATCAAAAACGAAGTAAGATTCGTTGATACCGGTTGCATAAGGCTCATCGAGATCATTGGGATCTGTGGAAATGAAAACAGCATAGGACAATTGATCCCCGTCCGGATCATGAGCATTTTCCCAGATCAGCGTCACTTCTCCTAGGTCATGAGCAGATTCATTCTCGGGAAACATAAGGTCGAATGTTTCGGGTGCCCGGAGACCGACGGTAAAAGAATTAGCTGAATTTGCCCAGGTGCCTTCATCGGGAATAACGTGTGCCAAAACTGTCCAGTAATATCTGCCGCGTGTCTCAATTTGCCGTACACTGCTTGTATCATGTAAGTTTTCGGCTATAAGTTCACCTGGATAACCCGGATCGGTGGATATGTATATGTCATACAATACCTGCACTCCCGGTGTGACCTGGGGGGCTTGATGCCAGGTAAAATTATGGTACCCTAATGCCAGCTCTGTCCCCTCGGCAGGAGACTCGAGAGCGAACTCACCCGGCGGCTCTGCGCTTACTGTTAAGATAATCGGAAGCATTATCGGTTCATGATTTGGATCGTCACTGAAGATTTGCACCTGATGTGTATATTCGCCAAATTCAAGGTTTGTGGCATCTCCCGAAAAATAAATCTCCATCGAATCTCGTGGCGCAATGTTACCATTGTTCGGCGAAACAATTACCCAGTCAACTGGTTCATTATTCGTCCAGAGATTGACGAAAAAGAACATCTCTGTCCCGCCGTTATTGTAAATTGTTAAAGCAGTTGAATCACCGATAGTTCCCGGACCGGCATAAATCCGAACTGTATCCAGGTCAATGGCTATCTCCGGGGGAGAACCGAGATCAACATCATATAAGTTTTCGCCCTCATCGACAAAGTATCCAGTCTCCTCGTATCGTCCGAAACCATCGGCATTTACTGAAATGTCATAAGTTGCGGAAGCCATCTCCGGGATAGCGTACTCACCGTTTTCATCACTAATTGTATTGAAATTCAAGCGTATATTGGTGTTCCATGACCATAACTCAATCCAGGCATTAGCAACCGGTTCACCTGTCTCTTCTGAGGTTATTGTACCGGATAGACTGGCGTTCATATCCAGGAGAGAGAACATGATTGAGATATCTGCATCCGGATAACCCGTCTCGTCCCAGGGATTAACAAGCAACCCTATAAAGCCGGTAGCGTTTTCAATGCCTAAAGAAGTAAAATTATCTTCATTATTGTTGAATGTGGGGCATTCGCTATACTGAAATAGAAAATCACCGCTCTCCTGGAGAATTACTTCAGCAGTGATATTTTCCCGAAATCCCGGTACTGCGACATTCTCGAACTGGCATATCCAGTTTCCGTCCTCATCAGTGCCATAATAAATGTTGCCGCTCTCGGATGGATCCAGGTCACGCCAGCATAATGCGATGAGATTATTTGGCGTTCCCCTGTCGGGAATCCATTGATTCAGGTTATCGCTGCTGCCGACCCCGAAAGAAAGAAAACCGTTTGATGATATGTAAACTTCATCGTATTCGTTACCATAAAAACTGAATGTCCAGGGAAGCTCGAATGGTCCGGCGTAATCATCATCACCCATATCACGGACTTCATCTCCTGTCCGGCTGATATCAATCCAATCGTATTCCGGACCGTTCATTTCGTCACTGTCAACCCAGTAGTATCCAAAATCATCAGCCCCTCCACTTGCACCAAATACGTGTACCGTAAAGCCTACCGTCAGCAGTAGTGTAGCCAGTAAGCAAATCTTAGAAAATCGTGCCATTATGATTCCTCCTCAAATGATGGCGGTATCCGGCTCCTCTATGTAAGTATTAGATATATTTTGCAAAAGTAATGCCAAGAAGAGAATGACTTCACAACTGTTAGGCTAATACCTTGTAATTAATAGCGTTATTCGGCAATAAACAGGAAATTTCGAGGTTGGATTGTGGAGCCCAATTTTATTCGGAGATATAAAATGATACAATTAAAAGTTTGTTCTATTCATTCTGAAACTCTGCATCACAGCACGATTTTTGGCTAAAAGTGACAAGGAAACCAGCGTGACCATTCTCTTTGTCGATGAAGAATACGACCGCGGACCAATCCTCCATCAAGCAGGAGGCGTCCCGGTCTATCCCAATGATACTCCGGAAAAAATCGCTGCTCGTGTTATAAAAGTGGAACATCGAGCATATTCAGAAGCAGTACAAATCTGGCTAAATAAACAAACAAAATAAACAGCGGAATAAAGATAATTGTTCCACAAGGCTATCATTCCCGTTCACAGGGTTGTCATTCCCGCATGTATTTAGCGGGAATCCAAGAGGGTTTGATTGCGATAAACTTGATGTGTCGAAAAAAATAGAATATTTAATTAACCACGTTTTACATGCAAAACATGGCCATTCGCCGAAAGCAGGCACAGATTCAGACATTGCTTCAACGAAGGTCGTTCTGCATGAAATTTGTAACGGAAAAAGACCAAATTTGCAGCATTAATTAGGATTATACCTATTTGATTTTACATCTATTTTTTGTATTTTGCTTAAAACCTATTAACTTAGTATTTCCCATGTCAGATATTTTTTTATGTGGTTTACATGATTAACAACTATTCGACAGTTTCACCAAATCAACAGAAGTTAACCGCTACAACAGCGCGAGCACCCTTTGGATATTTTGGTGCAAAACTGCGTATTGTATCAAAATTGGTTGAATTACTCCCTCCACACAATGCCTGGGTTGAGGCTTTTTGCGGATCTGCTGCTTTAACTCTTGCAAAAAGGGCTGCACCGATTGAGATCATCAACGATCTTGATAATCAAGTTGTAAACCTGTTTAAACAACTTAGAGAAAATCATGATGAACTGTGTAGATCTATAGCTTTAACTCCATACTCACGAGCCGAATTCTATAAGTCAAGAGAATTCGATGAAAGCTTGGATTCGCTTGAAAAAGCTCGAAGGTTTCTCATTTGCACAATGATGACTGTAAATGCCACTTATGGAAAAAATAATGGCGGTTTTTCATTTTCCCATTCATATTCTCGTAATGGAAAAGAGGCAAGAGTAAGCAGATGGTATAATTTACCAGATAGAATCTCAAAAGTGGTCGAACGATTGAGAAATATCCGAATCGAAAATAGAGATGCTCGTGAATTAGTTGATATGTTCTCGAAACGCCCAGCCACACTAATCTACCTTGATCCTCCATATTTTACGAAAAGACAACATAAATATGTCATTGATGCTAATGATGAAAATTTTCATCGTGAGCTTTTGTCGATTTGCTGCAAGTCTAAATCAATGATAATAATTAGTGGATACAACAATGATCTTTATAATTCTATTTTACTAGATAAAGGTTGGGTATCAGATTCTGTACAAACCTCCACGAGAGATACAAATGGTATAGATTATAATCGGACAGAAATGTTGTGGATGAACCATCAATTCAAAAAAGCTGCAAAGACAGGAAGAGTTCCTATTCGACTATCAAAAAAAGAAAAGATATCGAAGAAGATAAATCCTTTGAGGAAATAATTGCAATCTGATTAAAAGGAGTATGTTCATGTCATCCATTATGCCATATGATAAAGCTCGAAGGAAAATACTCAAATCATACTTATTAGAATTAGAAGAAGACGCAGGTGGGAAGGATCGTCTTCCACATGATAAAATCATCATTAAGGGAAAGGTTCAAACAATCCCTGTTTACAAGATAGAATGCAACGATCTTTATTTCAATAAATCAAATGGACGTATAAAATCTGAGGTATTAAAAAAAGAAGCTGAATTAGGGAGGAATTTAGAAGTTTCTGATGCTGATGATCAGTCTATTATTAGAGATATTTTACTCGGTATTGGTATTGAAGAAAACAAAAAAATTAAGGAAGATCTGAGAAATAATGGTCAACTCAGACCTGGCATTATCACTTGTGATGGTTTGGTAATAAATGGAAATCGCAGGAAAGCACTTTTCGAGGAACTCTATAAAGAAAGACATAACTCTAAATATAAAGCTTTAGAAGTTCAGGTTCTACCATCCACAATGACCAAAGCCGAACTATGGTTGATAGAAGCCGGTATTCAAATGTCAGCCCCTCAACAGCTAGATTATAGTCCGATTAATAATTTATTAAAACTTCGCGAAGGCATAGATTCTGGCCTTGAAATAGCCTACATGGCCACTAGAATATTTGGTGTTTCAATAGATAAGATCAAAAAAGATCTTGATCATTTAGAGTTAATAGACGAATTTCTCAAAGATTTTCTGGATAAAGGTGATAGGTATTATTTAGTAGAAAATCTTATTGAGCATTTCATTGACTTACACAATATTATAACAAGAGTAGGGAATAGAAGAAAGCCAAATAATGCCAATTGGGAATGGGATGAAAGCGATATTATTGAATTAAAATTAGTAGCATTTTATTATATTAGACATAAATTTGCACATCTTAGAATACGCGATTTACAAAAGTTATTTATAAATGCAGAAACATGGCAATTGGTTAAAAGAGCATTGCACTTGGAAATTAAACTTTCTGAAGAAGAACTAATTCAATTTAGTCCGCAGGCAGAGATTGAATTTGAAACAGACGAAGAAATAGAAGATAATGAATCAATAGACGTAAGCGCCAAACCAACAATAGTAGAACAAAGAGATAAACTTGAAGAAACGCTATGGCGCCAAAAGCATGATAAAGCCTTGAAAGAATATTTTGAAGATGCAATGGAGACAGCACAAATAATACAAGATAGCAAACAGCCGCTTACGCTTGCCAAAAAAGCATTAAAAAATATAAATGCAATTACTGATGATTCAGATCAACTCAATATGAAAGAGATAGATAATGTACTAGGCGAAATTATCATACGCGTGAATGCATTACGTAAAATCACAAGGATGTTCAGATCGTGAAGTCAATAATGAATATAGTTAGTAAAATGTATTATTGGAATAATACAAGAACAATAGATATAAGACATCTAAGATGATCAAGATTGGTATAATAGACAACAAATTTAATATAAAGGGTTTAACACAACGAGACAAGGATGTTCTTAATCAACCGATT
Organism: Candidatus Electryonea clarkiae; assembly: GCA_030765455.1. Lineage (GTDB taxonomy): Bacteria > Electryoneota > Electryoneia > Electryoneales > Electryoneaceae > Electryonea > Electryonea clarkiae. The sequence goes on from JAVCCM010000101.1 coordinate 11,223, forward strand.
CATAGTATTTTTCTAAAAAGCTATTACCAAGGAGAAAGAGATCAAGAAGGAGAGGCGTGGATACTCCCATTAAATCGGAAAGAAATTGATATATTACAAGGAATCACACGTCATTTTAGTAAATATGATCTTGAAGTCAAATTAGACAAGCATTGTCTCGCCATACTGAGAGAAGTAGAAAAGGGAAAACAAAAATATCTGAAGGCTCTTAAGAATGGGGAAGCTGTAAAAAGAGGTATTGATAAAGATAATATTATTTTCTCAGAAAAGATTTTACACCCCGAATTTAAAAGAATATTAAAACCACTACAATTGCAGGCTCTATTCCATTTACTCCAAGTAGAGAATGGTGCAAACTTCTCTGTGCCAGGAAGTGGCAAAACTTCAATAGCATTAGCCTATTATCATTTCTTAAAAAGAAAGAAGATTATCAACGGACTATTGGTTATTGGTCCTTCAAGTTGTTTTGAGCCATGGGAATATGAATATTTACAGTGCTTTAAAACTAAAGCTATTGCCGTTCGAATTTCTGGAAAATCTAAAGTAAATAGAATAGAAGATTATCTACTCGCACATTTAAACGATATTCTACTCATAACCTACCAAAGCGCTGCCATAGATATTGATTACCTCATCCAAGTTCTGAGACAAAGAAAGTATTTAGTTGTATTAGACGAATCACATTATATAAAAAAACCTCAAGGAGGGGTGCTTGCGGAAGCAGTTTTAAAACTGGCACCTTATGCAAAACGACGCTTGATATTGACAGGAACACCAATGCCAAATGACTTAGCTGATTTATGGTCTCAATTTTCCTTTTTATGGCATGATCAGCTACCATTAGGCAAAGCAGATACATACCTATTTAATATTCGAAATCAAGAAAAAGAGATCGCTCTTCGCAGGGTGAAAAAAGCCATATATCCTCTCTTCTTCAGAATTACGAAGAGTCAGCTTGATTTACCAGTCCAGAGATTTCGTATTATGAAATGTCGAATGAGCCCATTGCAAGCAAGGATTTATAACGGTGTGGCAACGAAGTTTCTGACGCAGCTCCAAGAAGCACCAAAGGACCGCAATGCTCTTCGAGAATGGCGACGAGCGAAGATGGTAAGACTTCTTCAAATCGCTTCTAATCCAACACTTTTGAAAACCAATTGTTTAGAATTTAGTCTTCCGCCTTTAAATCTGAAAGATGTTTCTCTTAGAAACGTCATTGAGCACTATGCCGATTACGAAATTCCGAGTAAGTTTTCTTATATATGTAATATTGTAAAGAATTTATGTGATAAAAATGAAAAAGTAGTTATTTGGTCCACATTCATCCATAATCTCTCGATGTTAGCAAAACTACTTGTTGATTACAATCCCGTGGTAGTACATGGTGGAATACCTGTATCTCCAAAAAATGCAAATGAAATAAGTAGGGAAAAATTAATATCAAAGTTTAAAAATGATAAGAAAAGTAAGGTTCTGATAGCTAATCCTGCTGCCTGTGCTGAATCTATTTCCCTTCATCAAGTTTGTCATAATGCTGTTTATCTTGATCGTTCATTTAACTGCGCTCATTATTTGCAGTCAATTGATAGAATACATCGCTTAGGTCTAAAGCCTGATCAGCAGACAGTTTATTACTTGATCCAATCTGAAGATTCAATTGATGAAACAGTTCATGTTCGACTGAAAGAGAAAATGAGGAATATGCGAAAAGTAATTGAAGCAGATTTTCCACAAGAAGTTCCTGGCTATTGGTCAGAGGACTTAGGTGAGGAGGAGGATCGGGATTATAAATTATTCGAAGAACACTTAAGGAAACATTCTCCCTGAAATTATGGTAAAACCAGACGAAATAGCCAACCTTTGTTCTCTATTTGATAGACTCAGGACTAAGCATATGAAAACAGGCGAGTTAGAGCGCCGTATGCATAAAATAATGTTGATAGATTCTACAACAAATGTAAAGGATATTATTAATAGTTCGATTGAATATGGTCTTTTAGTCGAGAAATCAGAACGCTATTTAGTTACTTCGCTTGGCAATAAATTAGCCAAGTTGCAAAAGCGATCATCCTGGTACATCACTGATCCGGCTAAACTGTTTTTGTTGAAAAATGTTTATTTAAATTTAGAAGCCGGAAATGCATGTTGTAAGAATATTATTCTAAAATTTCAGGTTGACACAATTATTGGTACTTTTATTTTAAAAAGACAAGAAAATGAGTCAAACGCGCAAAGAATGTGGCTTCAAATACTTAGTCGTGTTGATTTAATTGAAGTTGATGAACGTTTAGCAAAAATAAAAAAAGAACATTTAGGACTCGTAAATGAATTTTTATTTAGAATTCGTAGAGGCGAGTTTCATGAAGATTTTGAAACAGAGAACGAAAAAAATCAGGTTGGTAAAATTGCGGAAGAAAATGCGTTTGAATATGAGAAGATTAGACTTAAAACAAACGGTCACACCGATCTATTACCTTTCATTCAACATACTAGTTTAGTGGACAATAGCGCAGGCTACGATATACTTTCATTTCAAGGAACTGGGAAAAATCCAGAAACAAAAATATACATCGAAGTCAAAGGTACAAGAAGGAAAGAAATAAGTTTTTTCTGGAGCAGAAACGAACGAAAAATTGCAGATCGAAATCGAAAACAGTATTGGATATATGCATACAAAAACATTAAGATTGAATCTAATATAGGTGATGGTCCTATTCGGATTAATAATCCGATTACAAATCTTGAAAGACAAGGATATAACATTACACCATTAAGTGTACATGTAGATAAGTAGTAACCTTTAGTTCTATTTGAGTTCTACTTCTGAATATCTAATTTATTATAATATAACATATCCAAACAAAACCTGGAGGTTTTAAAACTATAATGATTGTTCCTGTAAAACGTGCTTTAGTAAGTGTCACAGACAAGAGCGGGTTGGCAGAATTTGCTGCGGGTCTGGACAGGCTGGGGATTAAGATACTTTCTACCGGCGGGACCGGTAACGTTCTTGTTAATGCCGGTATTCCATTTAAAGAAGTTTCAAGTGTAACCGGATCTCCGGAAATTTTCGGGGGACGGGTAAAGACTCTGCATCCAAATATCCTTGGCGCAATTCTTTATCGCAGGGGGAATAAATCGGACGAAGAGGAGCGGCATAAGTTTGGTATTAATACCCTTGATCTTGTTGTCGTTAATCTTTATGACTTCAAGGGACGGACATCCGGAAAGAAGATATCCAACCAGGAAGCCGTGGAAGCGATAGACATTGGCGGTCCATCAATGATCCGGGCGGCAGCAAAAAACTGGAGTCATGTTGCAGTACTGGTTTCTCCTGAACGATATCCTGAAATCCTGAAAGAACTCCAGGAAAAAGGCGGTCTGGACGATTCGACAAGGCAGGAGCTTGCGTCCGAAGCATTTGCATTAACCTCAAATTACGACACCCTTATATCCCAGTGGTTTCAGAGTTCAATTGACAGCAAAAAGACCACTGCCAAATCTGAGAAAGTACAAGGCGCCACAAAGGAAAAGCTGCCTGAGCAAATCCGCATTGACCTGAAACGTGAGCAATTAATGCGTTACGGTGAAAATCCTCATCAAGCCGCGGCATATTACCAAATGGCTGGCGAGGAACAGTTTGGACTGAATGCCTGCAAGCAGTTACATGGAAAGAAATTATCTTTCAATAACCTGATCGATGCTGATATAGCATTGACCCTGCCATTAGAATTTGAAGAACCATGTGTTGCAATACTAAAACACACCACACCAAGCGGCGTAGCAGTGGCTGACTCCCTGGCTGAAGCTGAAGCAGGCGCGCGAGCCTGTGATCCGGTCAGCGCCTTCGGTGGAATTATCGGCATGAATCGTGTTTGCGATGAGAAAACCGCAAAACAGATTTCGAAAGCGTTTACCGAAGTGATTGTCGCTCCCGGCTATACTCCTGAAGCTTTGAATATCCTGGTGAAGAAGAAAAATCAACGGATTCTTGAAATTCCACCGGATATACAATTATCAACCGGCTGGGACATGCGGCGAATTGGCGGCGGGCTTCTCATCCAGGATCAGGATACCGGTTTTCCTGAATTAGACGAACTCAAGGTGGTAACAAAACGGCAGCCTACCGAGGAAGAATGGAAGGATATCCGGTTCGCATGGGTAATCGTAAAATACGTAAAATCAAATGCCGTTCTCTTTGCAAAGAACGGAAAAACCCTTGGAATGGGCGCCGGGCAGATGAGCAGGGTGGATGCTGTACGCCTGGCTTGCTTGAAGGCTGAGGACGCTAACCTGGATCTTGCCGGGTCGGTTCTTGCTTCTGATGCGTTCTTCCCGTTTCCCGATGGACTGGAACAAGCCGGCAATGCCGGTGCTAAGACAGTCATTCAACCGGGTGGTAGTGTCAGGGACCAGGAAGTAATAGACGCTGCTGATAAAATGGGAATTGCAATGGTTCTCACCGGCAGACGTCATTTCAGGCATGCATGAGGTAAAAAAAGAAAAACCACAAAGAACACAAAGGGCTCAAAGAAATACTTAGCGAACTTTTTGCCTTTACGTGAAAAATGATTCTTAACATGTAAATAATCAAGATTATGTTCTACCCTTTCAGGGTAGTGAAGGTTGTGATCCATTTACCCAGGGTTACGTCCCAGAAGAAGGGACTTACCCTGGGCTATTCATCTTTAACCCCTTCGGGGAATTTCCATAACCTGATTTTATATACTGAGTTACCGACTTAATTTTTTGAGCTGAGTCAACGACGTAATCGATTTTCATTTTTAATTCTTAATTTATATTTCTTAATTATTTTACAGGCTGTTGGCTTTGTAACCTATCCTGATTATATGTGCTGGGCTAATGATATAACCGGATTCTTATATACTGCCAAGCCTATCTTTTTACGTTGCATAGGCTCGAAACCTTGCTTACTTTCAAATTTCGTGTTTTAATAGTATCTTGATATCAAATTAACCGTTTTACCGGCGTAAGCCGAAGGCCCCGGAGAGACCTTAATGAATTTTTTTGGGTTTGGACAATTTTTTTCCAGCGATATCGCTATGGACCTGGGAACGGCGAATACGCTTGTCTATGTAAAAGGTCGTGGGATAGTTGTAAGAGAACCATCAGTCGTGTCTATTGTCAAAGAAGATGGGCGGGTAATTGCGATCGGCAGGGAAGCCCGCGATATGATGGGAAAAACTCACAGCCGGATCGAGGTAATTCGTCCGATGCGGCACGGGGTAATCGACGATGACGAAGTTGCCGAGATTATGATTCGTAATCTGCTTAGAAGGGTGACCAAGAATCGCCTGATGCGCCCTCGTGCAATCGTTTGCGTTCCTTCTGGAGTTACAAAATCAGAAAAACGGATTATACGTGATGCGGCTGAACATGCCGGATGCAGGGAAGTTCATCTGATAGCGGAGCCGATGGCGGCTGCCCTTGGAGTTGGATTGCCTGTCAACGAAGCAGTTGGCAGTATGATTATTGATATCGGCGGCGGCACTACCGAAATTGCAGTTATCAGCCTCTCCGGTATAGTCACGGATACCAGCATTCGTGTCGGTGGTGATGAGATGGATGATAATATTGTCCAATTCATGCGCCGTAATTATAATCTTCTGATCGGGGACCGGATGGCTGAAGAGATCAAGGTGAAAATCGGATCGGCTGTTGCTCTGGAGCAGGAGGTCAGTATGATCGCCAAGGGGCGTGATCTGGTAGCTGGAATCCCGAAAGCAATCGAAATTAACTCCGTGGAAATTCGTGAAGCTATTGCCGAACCTGTCTCACAAATTGTTGATTCTATAAAACAATCTCTTGAAAAAACACCTCCAATGCTTGCGGCAGATATCCGTGATCGCGGTATTATCCTGACAGGCGGAGGAGCTATGTTGAAAGGACTCGATCAGCGACTGCGGGAAGAAACAAGTCTTCCAATCAGTCTTGCTGACGATCCCTTGACTTGTGTAGTTCGTGGAACAGGAGTAGTGCTTGATCATTATGAAAAGTACGAATCTGTCTTATTAAAGAACTAAAACTCACATCACTGATGCTATGAACCTCCTGGTTCTACTTACCAAATTAAAAGACTGGCTTGCGTTAGCCCTCGCATTGATTCTGTCAGTAATACTTATGAACTCTTCCTCATATCCTGCGGCGGAGAAGTTCCGTTTTGGATTGGGACGGTTTATATCTTTCGTAACAACACCAATCACACTTATCCCCCGCACAATTACAGTATGGGGTGAAAATGCAGAGCTTCGTGCTGAAATCATTCGGTATGCCACTGATCGTAATAGATGGCGTGATGCTGCCCTGGAAAATATTCGATTAAGGAAAATGATTGGATTTCGCACCAGGACTGATTTTCAATACATCGCTGCTGATGTAATTGCTCGAAATCCTGTCCTGAATATGTCAAGTCTTCAGCTTAATAAAGGCAGCGAGGATAGTGTAAAAACCGGGCAAGCGGTGATAACCCCCGAGGGTCTGGTAGGGGTAATTCACTATTCAGACAAAAGCGCGTCGATTGCTCAATTAGCTACTGATCCAAATTTCGCAGCAAGTGTTCGTGTCGAAAGAAGCAGGATTGATGGGATTGTTCGATGGTACATGGGAGAAATGCTTTTAATTGACGGAATATCAAAAAATCAGGATGTAAAGGAAGGCGATAGAATTGTTACTTCAGGACTTGGTGGTGTAATTCCGGAGGGAATCCCCGTTGGGCTAATTACAGGTATCACTTCCAGCAGAGGCGACATATTCCTCGAAGTACATGTTGACCCTTATGTTAGCTTTGGACGGCTTGAGGAACTTTTTGTTTTGAATCAACTTCAGGATAACCCGGAGACGGTAAATTGAGAACACGTACTCTACTCATTGTTCTGAGTGTATCAATTTTACTCCAGGTCGTATTTGTACAATATATTTCCGCTAAGTGGTTCCGTCCTGATTTGCCCTTACTGGTGATTCTCTATTTTTCAGCGAGACGAGGCTCTTTTTACGGTGTGATTGCCGGTTTCTTTGCCGGACTGATCATAGATGCTTTTAGTGTCGGTTTTTTCGGTCTCTCCTGTATGGCATATAGTATGGCGGGATTCCTGGTTGGTAAACTGTTCTATTTTGAACTGCCCTTACCCTTGTCACGATGGATGCTGGCGAGTATTACAGGAATAGCGTTACATGGTTTAATATTTGCGTATTTCTACTCTCTGCATGATTCACCAGCTTTTACTACGTTATTGCTTATACATGTTTTTCCCGCTGTAGCATATACCTGGGTATTGGGAATGCTCTGGGCGATAAGTCCGGCTTATGACAGGAGGAGCAAAATAAAAATTTGAGTTCCCGTGGAAGGCATGATTATAGTCTATATGTGTGTTTCCGGATATAGACCGGAATTGACTAATTGAATCGAGTTATGATATTTAGTCCACGAAAGTTAAATGATTTTAAAACAAAATCTTTCTCTGCATTGAAACAAGGAACAGGTTTCCTATTGCAGAAGGTTGGGGAAATATCTTACGTTTACACATAGTAAAGATCAAAAAATGGTTACATCTGACAGAAAGCTCTGAACAACGAATTTACGCAGGCAGGCAACATGGACGAGAACAAAACTGACGCACCGGAAGAACCGAAGGGGATGAAAAAATTTGCAGATATCCCTGAGGATAAGCTATACCTGTTTGAAAAACGAATTCCAAAACCGCACTACGTTCGTGTAAATGATTATAAAAGAATGTATGGTGCCAATTATATTATCCGCCGAAATGAATTTGGCTCGGCAATGTGTGTCCTGGGGAAATCATACCGAAAGCTATCAACAGATATAGATGTGGAAATTGCTTTGAAAATGGGTAAATTAGTTGCTCAATGGGGCAACAAGTTTTTTCTCTATACCCGGGTTGACGTTGAAGCTGGACGTATGATTCTTGACGAAATCTGGGAAATGGAAGTAAAACGAGGGATTCCTGTTCCTGAAGCAAGCGATTATGATAAAGCAGATTTTTACATTTAATCCTTATTGTTTCAACTAACTCTTTATTCAAACTATTTCAGGTTCCGTTTTTCCGGAACCTGAAATAGTTTGAAGATGTACCAAGTCTTCTATATAGAGTTATCACCAATTAATCATGGTTGGGTTCAGGCTTGGTTTTGATTCCGGGTTCTTCAAATTTCAGTATCATCTTTTATCAAAGTTTTCAGGTTTTTACTCGAAATGTTACTTGTAACGTTAAAGGTCACACCTTGTTTATCTGGGGGCTGGTTTGCATAGATCATTAGTTTACGCAATTTTGCCTGCGGCGGGCGCAGTCCCGGGCAAAGTGGTACAGTCATTAATGGCACTTCGCCGTTCATCATTTCCAATAATTTATATCCACAACCAATCTGAAGAAGCTCCTTTAGGTCCTGATTTAAAGCCTGTGCCCTGGGTAGGCGAGACCACAGGTTCATTGATTGAAACTGCCAGAAAGCGTGCCCCGGCAGACTTTTATCTCTGGATACCTCCCGGAGTAATGGTAATTCAGGATAAAATCGACCAGTTTGTGAAATCATTTGAACACAATCCCGAAGGCAGTCTGTTTGTATCGGACTATATGGTTGATCATCGTACAGTTTCGGTTTTTCCGTTGCAAAATGATCTCACCGAACGGGAGGATTGGGGCGCTGTCTGGGGATTCCCTGCATGGGCGCTTGAGAAAATAGATGGTGCTGATCAGAACCTCAAATATACTGCATTCTATGATCTAAAATTGAAGCTGATGGAAATAGGACCTGTAATCCATATTGACAACCCTACCTACCGAATTGATACAATTGAAGAAAAGAAAGACACTGTTGAGGACATGCTTTTCTTTCCTGGACAGGGAGCGTACGGCGGATTCAGCTATCTATTTATCGAGCCCGAGGAAGAGCAGGAGATCGAGGAAGTTTTTCTAAAATGTTTGCATCGTCGGGGAGCTTATATCGAAGCTCGAAATAATTTTGTGAAACCGTCCCCGGTTGCGACCGGCGATCCGGTTGTCAGTGTGATTATCCCCGTACATAATCGTGCCCACTTTTTACCATACGCTTTGGAATCAGTCCTTTCGGGGACATTTGAAAATTTTGAAATATTGATTATTGACAATGCCTCGACAGACAATACACACGATACAGCGGCTGAGTACGTTCAAAAAGACCATCGTATCCGTCTATTTTCAAACCAGGTAAATTTAATCTCGAAAGCATTGAATATTGGTGTAGAGAACGCGCGTGGACGCTATATCGCACAGCTTGATTCTGATGATGAATATACACCTCACACTCTCCAAAAGATGGTTGATCATCTTGAAAACCATCCTGATTGTGGATTGGCGATAAGCTACTATGAGCTAATGAACGAGCAGGGTGAGACTCTTGAGCAGCTCGGAGTGATAAAGCATGAGGAATATAATCTGAACAACATACTCCGGGTGGATGGAGCAGGTGCACTAAGGTGTTGGCATAAAAGCGTTATTGAAGAGTTCGGAGGGTTCAATGAGGTGGATTTCCCAAATTACGGCGAGGATTATGACCTGGTTTTAAAAGTTGGCGAACACTACGATGTGGACCGAGTGCAAGATGTTTTGTATCGCTATCGCCGACATCCGGGAAATACTGATGCTTTACGGAAAAATGAGGATAAAATCCGTGCCAAGACTTTTGCCAGAACCAGGGCAATTGAACGTCGTCGTATCTTAAATGACCATGCAAACACAAGGCTTGAGGATCAGAACTGATGATCTCTGCATCAAGTCAGATACTCGCTATAGATATTGGAGCCACATCCTCCAAGGGGCTGTTGTCAGATTTTCAGGGCGAGGAGCTGGCGACAGCAGAAAGTATTGGTTTTAATCTCAGACAATGTGGTGTGGATCGTTTCCAAAGATTATATGACAATTTAGCCTCACAACTCTTAGAACAGATTCGGGGTAATCTGGCAGGCATGGAAGCATTGGTGATTGGAATTGCAGGTGGAGGTAATAAAGAGAGCCGGGAATTTATTAAGAAATCTATAAAATCCAGGTTACCGAATACGAAAGTAATGATTCACCATGATGCTTTTATTGCTCATTACGGTGCTTTCAGTGGTGGAACCGGTGTAACAGTGACTGCTGGCACTGGTTCAATCGGCTTTGGTAAGAATGATATAGGCGTGGAAGCACGTAGTGGAGGCTGGGGTTGGATGCTTGGTGATGACGGCAGCGGATGGTGGATCAGTCGTGAAGCGATTCGAGCAGTATTGGCGACTGAAGAAAACGGACCCGCCACAGCGCTCCATCCAGCAATCCTTAAAGCAATGGATATTACAAAACCATATGATCTGCTGGATATTATTTACCGTGAAAAGTTTGACCGCAGCAAGATTACTTCACTTTCCGAATTAGTATCTTCCAAAGCCGGGGAGGGCGACACAATAGCAATCTCCATCTTATTTCGCGCTGGAATCGAACTCGGTAAACTGGCAATCAGTGTTGCCCGACAGCTCAGAATGCCTCCCGAAAAACTTTATGTCGCTGTTTTGGGAAGTGTAGGCGTTGGAGGAGGAAAACCTGTACAAGACGGTATTGAAAAGGCGCTGAAAGAATATTCAACTGAATTTAAACATGACGTTAAATCCAGTGATAACAATAACGACGAAGATTCGTCTTCAGAGAATAATCCATTACCGACCATGCCTGAATACCCCCCATCCAACCTGTCAGTTGAAATCCCACCGGGTCCTGCCTGTGTCGTTCCTCATATGGATGCTATCCACGGGGCGGTATTATGGGCAAGGGATACTTTATTAAAACAGAGTTTTGCTTGAAACACAAAATGATTAATTCCCTTTAAAATAAAGGAAGAAATCACCCATTTGCATCTTTACTTATACTGTTGTTCTTCTCTTTATCGCTTGTCCCGTGACGAGTTGCTGTCACACTCAGTGTGATGAGGGTTTGATCATCAGGAATCGTTCACTCACCTAAAGTTGGATATTGGTTTCGGATCTTGCCTACTAACGATTCAGTTGCTGATGCAGTCCGGTAGGATTGAGAAAATAGTAGATTGCATCATAGTTATTGCGGGTCAGCAAATTAATTCTGATTTTACATTCAAATTGTGATATTTCGAAACCAGTTATAGCTATTTTCATGGGTCATGATAGTAATTCTCCGTAACTAACTCCGGTTTGCATCTGGACTATCGGCAGTATTGGTCTTTTCTCCAGCTTCACCATCGGAATATTCGTAATACTGGTTTTTGTAATAATAACCGCCATAATAGTTATAAGGCTTATAATATCGATATGTATTGTAATACGTTGTCCAAAATCGGAAATCTACCTGGTTGAGAATTGCGCCTATAATCTCAATGTTTAAATGCTTGGTCAGATCAATTGCATGACTAAAAGCTTTCATGTTCGTATATTCGACTTTTGCGATCAATATCATACCATCAACAATTTCGCCTAATATCCTGGAATCTGAATTTAATCGGGGACAGACGGTAGTTTTTGTTGTTTTTCGAGAATACTACCGTCTGTCCCTGGTTTTCTGTCCCTGGTTTTCCTGGTTTTCTATATAGATTTGATTGACAACGAAGGATTGTCAATATTACACACTCTTAGAATTGGGGTTTCCTTTATGACCATGTATCGAAGGCTCCGCGGCTAATTTCTGCCGCAGTAGCGCAAGCGGTCCGCCAGGTTCGACCACCTTCTCCGGCACATCGAGCACATCAACAAGAAAGCGTGCATCCAACTCTGCTCGAGTGGAGTCTTCATTAATTTCGTTAATTGGACATAGCATACGTGTAGAGAACTCATCAAACACGACGGCAGCACACTTCAGTTTCTCGGGTGTCAGAGAAAGAACATCTAAAGTACTGAATTCAGCAAGCGGTTGTTTGCTAATGGTTCCACGTCCTCTTTGCTGTTTATTCGCTTGCCACCAGTGTAGCAGCAAACCGAGCGTAGTGTTGCCCCATGCGACTAGCGCTTTTTCTTGATCAGCGGAGGGCAGTGAAATCGAGATCCAAGCTCGCCCGCCGATGGTCCTGACAGGTGTGAATTGCATCGCTGTTGATTGACTGTTGAATTGGAAATCCCGATTGAAATGACAATGTGAGGCAGTCTCCCAAATAGTTTTAGCCTTGTTTTCAATACTTTGCACTGAGAGAATATTTTTCCCCTGCCTCTCAACTCCCTCTGAATCTGCTGCAAATACCATTGTATGCTCACGACTAGCATCATGAGCCCACAATATTGGATACGTGGGTACACGACCAGGTTGTAGTTCAGTCACATTGAAAGGTCCGCGAATGCTCCTGTCAGGATTCATTCCATTTATATCCCGATCAACTGGTCCAATACTCCCGATCGACCCAACCGCAGCAATGGGAACATGTGTCGATTGTTTGTGTGTCATTGAGGGGAGCCAAATGCAGTGCTCATTCTTAAGTTGATAGGCGGTTTGAGCCAATGATAGGTCAGCAATTCGTGCCACTCTCCATCCTCCGGAAGGGGGGAGAGGAGCGTCCATCACGTAACCGACCACGTCATCACCGAATGCAATAGCAGTCCCTCCCAAAGGACCATCTTCCAATTTGCGGATAGCTCCTTCTTGCTTTAAACGGTTGATTTGATCTGCGATACCGGCACCAACTATTGGATAATCTGGAGTATCATTCAGGATCACGAATGTGGCACGCAGATTCCCTCCACCTTTCTTGCGACCTACTACAAGACATTCAGCCATTCCCGTATCTGCAGAAAAAGACATGGGACCTTTAGCTGACCCAGAGATTGAGACCAAAAGTAAATCCGTGTAGTTTTTGGTGAGAAGTTGCCTAGACCGTTCCCAGGAAAGACCGATCATCAAGCTTAGTGGCATAACGAGCGCTAACCATCCGCCAAGCTTCAGTTTCTTGTCCGCCAAAGCCATGAAGATTGAGGCTTCTCCGGCATTTCCATGCGCACTTGAACCGATGGTCAGAGCTTTTGTAGCTTTCGCCATTACCTTCTGTTCTTCTGCGCTCGAACCGAATGCAGCAAACATTGGATTCGGGACGTTCTTGCTCTTGCCTTCGTGGTTAGTTGGACGGGTGAAGGGCGGATTCATTATCACCAAGTCAAAATGAAGAGATGGGAGGGACTGCCAGGTTTCTACCTCAGTTTCCTTCTTCCCTCCTGCGGATTTAGCCATTACTGACGTAATCTCCAAATCGCCTTGATCACTCAGCAGATTGATGGAACCAAGAGCTACAGATCCACTTTCTTGCTTGCCATATCCGAGGGTTAGGATAGAACTCTGATCGTAATATACTGTCGGATGTGAGCCAGCCAGCATTGAGGCTGTCAAATGTGCAGCGGCAGGCAGAACATCACATCCTACTATTGATGAAGCCATCATTTCAGAGTGTATATCGTTAGCGCTACCGCCAGCAATCTCATGAAGTTGACCAATGCGTTGATATGCAGTAGATAGGAGCGTTCCCGTCCCACATGCGAAGTCCGCAATTAACTGTCCTTTCACGTCGTCCGGATTCGACCAAGATTTTCCATCACTCATAAAATTATCTGAAAGACACAGACCTACTAAAAGGGCAGCAGAAGGTGGCGTTGTGTAGAAGGCGGCTAGAAACTTTCTATCTGCGATAAGGCGCTGAAAAACCGCACCGGTAAGATCGTGAGACCGCATCAAATTATCTTCTACTAATGCGATAGCAGTATTCGCCAGCCGCCCGATGATGGCTCGACTTCGAGCTGTAGGAACCTCCTGGAGAATACGGCGCGCAATATCAAAGATTGGCCAGTAGTTAACCTTTATAATCTTTCTCCATTCTGCAAGAATACTTGATTTCGTAAGTCCGCGTTCAGTTCCTCGCAGTTCCTCCAGTGACAGGACTTTACCTAATTCGCCTACAGAGCCAGCTAAGGTCTCATGAAAAACAAGCGCGTTTGCGAGAATGGTCATAGCCATACGTCTGGTCTGTTCGCTATCCTCCTGACAAAGTTCTTTGCTTATTCTCTGGAGGGCTGCTTCATTATGATTGTGCATCTCCTCCAGAAGAGCGGCTGCTTCGCTAACTCCACTAAAAAGTTCGTCCACCGCCCGATTGATGACATGAGGTGCAACTGAAGCCCACTGAACTAGAAGGGAAAGCTGAGTAACATCAACCTGTATCCATCCACGCCTCGGCCATCGACTGAATTCTCTATTTGATTCACCCGAAAGCAACGCGGATTCAATGTCCGTTGCTAATCGGATTCGTTCGGTAAGCTCATGGCTCGGTACATCACGAAATCTGCGTGGATACCGGATGGCGATAACAGAGGTGATTTTTTGACCGTTGGAAGAAAGCTCTTTACCAAGCCGCGAGAGTGCATCTTCCTCGACAGTCGCTGCAGGGTGTAGCTCTGACTCGATGATAACCGGGGACACATGCGGTTCACTGATCAGAATGTCAGGTCTTCCGGATGTTCCTTTTAACAATCCTGTATTTTCTGATCGCACTGCATTTGATGCGCGCCATAGCATTCTTGTTTCTCTAAGAACCAATGCAAGAGCATCATTGATTGTAGGCTCAGTAGTCGCCATCTGACCCCTCGACAGTTTGAAAAATTGTCTTACGTGTATCCCGCAAATTGCTTTCGTTACAAGCTAATGTCAAGCAAAGAACGAATCAAGTAATTCGTCCCCTGAATTTACAAAATTGCATGCGCATGGTGTTAAGGTGAATGCAATTTAAGAAACACTTCGCCTTCACACCTGATTTAGACGGGGATTTAAATCGTCCATACTATTCGGTGTATGGGCGATTTTTTCTCATCGTGAGCTTCGATTCACTAACCAAAATTTGAAAGCCGAGTTACTCAACTCCTGATTTGTATGCTCCTGAAAAAGGATTTCTTGGTGCTGTACCGATTGTTGCCGGTACAATTTCATTGGCTGTTGGTTCCGCCCTGGCTTCATCCAATTATAAGAAATCTTCGATATTATCCAGTAAGTGTTTTGCTTTCTCCTGGGTAATACTGTTGATCAGGCGGATATCAGGGGCTGATTCGAGGTCGAAATTAATAATATGATGCAAGATTTTACGGGATGATTTCTCGTCTAATGCAGGCAATGCAACATATTTAACCATGAAGAAATCGCCAAGAAGGAATTTGCCTTCGGTCATTTCTCTTTGCTTCTCTATGTGAAATCGCGCTTTTTCAGGATCGCCTCCAAGCATACGGGGGCGTCCGCCAAAATATGCTCCGAAGAAGAGATGTGTGCCGCCATAGTAATATGTCTCATCATTATCCAGAACGAATTTCATCAGCATTTCAACCCGGGGAAGGCTCGCGATGGATTCTATATCGTCCAGGCTGAGCAATAGTAAAGATGCCCACGAATTTCCCAGCCAAAAAACTCCTGGCACTGCTTCAGACGACAATTTATTTATGACCTTTTCAAACTTATCCAACTTATCAATTGAAAGCAAATCTACACCATATTTATGCTTGAGCCAACGTGAAGCATAATTACGTCCGCGCTTATAAAGTTTGATCGCTCTTGCTTTATCTTCATCTTCAGCAAAAGCAAGCGAATAGCTGCTGAATCCCTGCGCGGCATAGAGAAGCAGGGTACTATTCTCGGGATCGGTACGGATCAGACCCTCTATCATCTTAAGGTCCGTTTCGATGGCAGTGCGGGCAATCTGGAGATCATCCTCTGCCATCAATGCATCGAAGCTGTTTGACAAAATACCTGATGTAGAACGGACAGCGAGCTGATTCAAAGTGCAGCCGGAAAATGCAAATACTATTAAAACTGCCGATATGAGTAGGATTCTCTTATCCATTATTTCTCTCACTGTTATTACTATTCTTTCGTTCCAAAAACCTCTTCACGTCTCTGGCTGAATTCGTGTTTTCCCGCCGCCATAAGCATTAATGCCGGTGTTACCCGGCGAGCAAGGGTAACCATTTTTGTTGCTAACCGGCGGATATCCCACTGAGCATGAATATCTTCACGGAGACGGGAGAAATGCTGCATTTCACGAGCATTGGCGTGGAAGATCACTTTTCTCCGGTTGGCATTGGTCAAGGCATAGGGTGCAGCAGCCTCATTCAATTCTGCAATTTTTCCAGCAAGTTCTGCACTGCGTTCCATAACCTCATTGAATCTAACAGTTTCATTCACTTCCTGTACTGAATCAGGAATAGTGCATCCCAACGACGGATTATAAGGACCCCAGAGTTGTGTAGAAATTCGATGCCGCTTTAGTTGTGCAAAAGCGGTTGATGAAATAATCAGTTCAAAAGTATAATTTGCAAGTTCAAATTCTCGTGGAGGCGGGTCCCAGGGAGCGCAATGCTGTAATACCCTTCCAACGAGTGCTTTCTTTTCCGTAGCTGCCATTTCTTTTATTTTTAGTAACGCATCTCCATATCCCAGGGAATCAAACTTCATTAGAACCGTTGCAAGAACATGCTCCTCACCATCCTGATCAGCATGGATCAGTTTCACCTCATCTCCAACATTTTCCTGCGAATCCGACCACCAGCATGTATTTTCCGCAACTGATTCCTCATAAGCTGTTGTAGAAACATATTTTACTAGTGATGGCGCAAGTCCAATTACCGCATCCCGCAGTTGTTCCCCAAAATAATTTACTTCTTGTAAGGGATGAGCAAGACAAGAACGGGTCATAAATTCAAGGGTTCTCGCATTTATCGTCATTCCCAGCTGTGCCTGGGTGGATAAAGAAACCACGTACCTTGCATCCTCTGCTGCTCGACTTTTCGCCGGTCCCTCTGAACTGCTTTGACCTTCCTGGGAGTAAAGCTCGGTAAAGTACTTCCTTAGTTTTGGAAATAAAGTGTGATAGGTATCATTTTGAAATCTGATCAGCTCAAGGAATTCCGATTCGAGGTGGGTTCCGGCAATCTCAGGAGGAAGAACATAATCGTCGTCCAATTTAATATACCGTTGGGATTTTTCCGTGTATGAAGCCAGCCTGTGATGTTCTACCGCCTCAACCGCAAGTCGGCTTATGCCCAATATATCCAGGTTAAATACTGCATGTTCCGCCACACTCGCATGACCTAATCCGAAAATAATATTTTCATTTGATTTTCTTGCTTTTTCAACTTCCAGCCTTGTCTGCGCGCGAATCTCCGGAATTTCTGCAGGATTACGGCTTATTCGGGCGTAGGCTGCTGAAATTGTCTCAGGGGTTATAGTCTCACGGTCTGGTGGTTCTCCATCATTGTATGCTGCATTCATCAAAGCCATTAAAGTGTCTTTGTCTATATTATAGCCGGCTAAAATGACTTTCACAGGTAATGTTGCCATTATAAATTAGCCCCTTTTACAAATGTTTTTACACGAACTGCAGTTTGCCTCAAAGAGGCATCAAGTATAGAAATATCGCTGACCCCGGTTTTCATCCAGTCGAAAACTTCCTCGCCCTTTGCTGAGCGTACTAAGAGCATTACTTCGTATTCTCCTTTCCTGGCACGACGTAGTAGAGGTTCAAGTACAACCTCCGGGGATGCATCCAATCCACTCATATCCAGTACTACCTTATCCGCCTTAATATCCTGGAGACGGGATAAAAGTCTCTTTTGAGTATTAAGTACTTCAAATTTTAATTTGTTCTCGAGAAGCATTAAGCCGATTCGATACCGTACTCTTGAATTTGTTGTTACCATGACAGTTAACGGTGAAGCTTCTACATATTCAATATCCCCGGCATCTTTTACGATACCCAGCGCCCAATCCAGCCTGATTTGTGTTTTGTTATCCCAATCATTACGACAAATAATGTCAAAAGCACCAAAATCAAGCAAGTCCCGCTGGTTATTTTCCTCAGATGATTGGTCGTCACTATCGGTTTGTTTGACCTCTTCCATAAAGGTTTTATATGGATCATCGGCAATCCAGATACGTGGGATATTACGAATTTTCGATTGAGAACGCAGAGTGCGTTCCACCTCAAGCGCTCCCTTTTCCCAATAATCAGCATCCCCGACTACCAGGTCGCACCTTTTTCCGGCAATCTTCTCCAAAACCTCGCTTGACTGGTCTGTGGAAATAATCTCAACTATTCCTTTTTCTTTCAGGTGTTCAGTCCACTCCTCATCTTCGCCTAAGAAAAAGATATGCGGTTCAAAGGCTTCGGCATGGATGTCATGAGATTCGCTCCGGTACCCGACTGGCGCTTCTCTCTTTTTTTTACTGCGAGATGAAAGTCCACAATCTATCTTCCAGATTTCTTCAATGATCTTTACAATCATTGTCCTGGCTACACTATCTATCTTTTCAATCTTTACAACGTATTCAGGCGAAGTGAAACGATACATTTGGAGCTGGACGGGAATCTTCGTATCGTCATCCTCTAGTGTTATCGAAGCCTTTGGAATTGCTATGCCATCTGCCCCGATTTTCAGATCAAGCTTTTCCCGAAAAAATATCTGGTTTATACTTGCATGTTCCGGAGTGATTTTTATCCACTCTCCCATAATAAAAAGAGAAAGTTTGATTCCGGAATTATCAGAAAGTTCAGCGATATACTCCGCAGAATCAACTTCCAGGTCAACAATATCCGATAGCAAGACAGCTTCATATTTACCATGTCTGGCAGTTCCAGCAAGAATCGCACGAAACGTAGTCGTCACCTGCATTCCGGCATCCATGTATATCAGGTTAGCATGGAACTGTACGACTTCCGAATTCGGATCAAAGTCAGGCAATGGCAGCAGGCGGTCAACAATCAGGTTAATACCTTCACCTTCACTTCTTACATCCAGTACCTGGGTAATAAAAGTATCTTCGCCACCTCTTACCAGAGTGAGACGCCCCTGTTGTAATAAGGGATTTTTGAACCACCTTATCCAATCGGCTGGAGAAGATTTGGTTGAAATATTATAGGGGGAGGGAATACTATCCTCTGAACCAGGGGATTTGTTTCGATCTGCCACTGGTGAATCGCTCTAATAGTAATGATTAAATGTAAACAGTTCAGGAAACAGAAAGAAGATTATACGCGAACGTCGATAAGTGCAGAGTCATCAGTAGGCGGTCCTTTGCGCTCTTCCCCGTTCTCTTCTTCCTCTTCCTTTTTCTTCCGCTTGTATTCCTCGCCTTGATGCGGATTCTTGTAAGGATTATCCCGTCGTGTCACAGGCGGGACTCCAGATGTGTCGTCCATAATTAGCTCCAATGTTAGATATTTTGGAAAACGAATTCATCCGACATTGTCAAAACAACTTACAACAATTAATATTCCATTTCCAATAGCTTGGCATTCAATATTTTGTTTTTTTATATTTTTTCTGTCTTCTAAGGATGGACTACAATAGAATCATATCAACTGAAAACATTTTATATTCAAATATATATATGTATCTTTGACCTCGGATTCTTTTCACACGCATAGCATCATGGGAAAAAGTGAATCAGGAAACAAATATGTATTAAGGAGAATTTATAATGTTGAAAGAAACATATCCCTACTACCTGGCAAATGAACCACGTCAACCGAATAGCGACCTTGAAGTTAAAAACAAGTATTCGGGAGAAGTGGCAACTCGTGTAGCGGTAGCAGACTCTGAAGCGATAGATGAAGCAATAGGATGGGCTGTAGAAGCGGCGGAGCCGATGAGGAAAATGCCATCGTTTAAACGCGCTGAAGTGCTTCATCATTGTGTCAAACGTTTTGAAGAACGATTCGAGGAACTCGCTTATTCACTCTGCATTGAAGCAGGAAAACCGATACGTGATTCACGTGGAGAAGTCTCCCGGTTAATTGATACTTTCCGGATCGCTGCTGAGGAAACGGTTCGTTTTGGTGGCGAGTATCTACCTCTTGACATATCGCCCCGTGCTGAAGGTTATGAATCAATATACAAGAGAGTGCCGGTCGGTCCATGCTCTTTCATCAGTCCTTTCAATTTCCCCTTGAATCTTACAGCTCATAAAATGGCACCTGCATTAGCTGTGGGTTGTCCATTTGTTCTGAAACCCGCTTCTTACACCCCGGTTGGAGCGTTAATAATTGCCGAAATCTTAGCTGAAACCGATTTGCCGAAGGGAGCTTTCAGTGTTCTGCCCGTTCGGAGGGAAGGCGCTGATCTGTTCACAGTCGATGAACGTTTGAAACTGCTCTCATTTACCGGATCAAGAGAGGTCGGCTGGTCTTTGAAAGCGAAAGCGGGCAAGAAAAAAGTTGTGCTCGAACTTGGCGGAAACGCAGGGTGTATTGTCGATCAGGGCACAGACCTTGAATATGCCGCCGACAGGATCACCTTCGGAGCGTTCTATCAATCGGGGCAATCATGTATCAGTGTTCAGCGGGTATTCATCCATGAATCATTATATGAACGGTTGATTCCGATGCTGATTGAACGCGCCGGTTCATGGAAAACAGGCGATCCGACAGATGAATCCACCACCCTGGGACCTATTATCAGTGAAGGTGATGCGATTAGAATAGAAGAATGGATCAGCGAAGCGGTTGATCATGGCGCTAATATCCTCTGCGGCGCAAAACGAAATGGTATTTTTGTTGATGCCACATTACTTGAAAATGTCGATCCCAGGGATAAAGTATCCTGCCGGGAAGTATTCGGGCCGGTTGCAATAGTAAAACCCTTCAGTGATTTCAAACAGGCAGTAGCAGAAGTTAACGACAGCAGGTACGGGTTACAGGCTGGAGTCTTTACAAAAAATATTGATCACGCTTTTTATGCCTGGAATGAACTGGAGGTAGGAGGAGTGGTAATCAACGACATCCCCTCTATGCGGGTGGACAGCATGCCTTACGGTGGAGTCAAAGATTCCGGGCTGGGACGGGAAGGGATTATTTTCTCCATGGAGGATATGACTGAAATCCGGTTGCTGGTATTGAATCGGATCGGCAAAATTTAATTTCAGACATCATGAAAGCAAGATTTCGGGAAAGGAGTCAAATAGGTATCATTTTTTAATCATGGATATCACCAGTAAAACCATTGAAGAAACAATGATTACAATAACAATTGTTGACCTGATCATCATAGTCTGTAGATCTAAAAAGAACATCAGTATTCCGGAAACGATAAATCCAAGACCTGCGATACGGCCTATCGTAGGATGAAGCGTCAACGTATATCTTCCATTCGGGATATAGCCATAAAAAAATATCAGAATGCCAATGCCGATCAACGTACATCTAATAAAGGTAGCGCTTAACATGTTGATTTCCTTTCAATTCTTTTTAATCAACATATATTATCATAAACCCGTTAATTCAAAGCATTAAAACATCAGTCATCGAATAACTTCCCGACTTTTTCCCAGCAAGGAACCTGACCGCAGGGGCAACTCCCCTTGCGAATGCCATGCGTGATCTTGCACGGTGTATCAACTCGATTTCCTCACCATCGGAAGCGAAAATCACATGATGTTCACCGACAACTTCACCGAGACGTAAACTTGAGGTCTGAACAGGACCTTTGACTTCTTCGATAAGTTCTGATAATCGTTTTGCCGTACCTGAGGGAGCGTCGATTTTATGACGATGGTGAGTCTCTGAAACTGCTACGTCATAACCATCTGACAGGATTTTACGGATTTTAGGAGCAAGATCGAAAAGAAGGTTAACCCCGATAGAAAGGTTGGGGGCGATAATATGTGCAACTTTCAGGTTTTCAAGATATGTGGTCTGTTCTTCATTAAAACCGGTAGCGCCGATGAGAATAGGTATTCCGGCTCTTTCGGCTCTTTCAGCATGTTCGATTGCGGCGTCAGCCAGGGAAACATCCACCCAGACGTTAGCGCTGAAATCCTTGTCTGGAATATCACCTGTAAGTTCTACAGATCCAATTTTTTCGCCATCATGTTCAAATATGTCAACTGCCCATGCGACATTGATATCATCTTCAGTTTCGAGCGCTGCCAGGATCTCCTGACCCATCCGTCCGCCTGCGCCGAATATAGTTGTAGTAACCATTTTGGTACTCTCGTTGATTTGGAGAATTTTCAATCTATGCAATTGCTGAATATATGTTTGCATGTAGGGGCATGATTTATCAGCCCGCAAATTCCGGGCGCATGAATGCTGCCCCTACAATGAATAAGCTATACAGCTAATTTTTGATTAGTTTCAAACGTAGTAGTTCTTGTTTTACTGCATCCTGGGATTCAAATCTCATTGGTGCCAAAGGAGGTCTGACATTTCCTCCGGGCAAACCCATCAAT
The DNA here is from genome assembly GCA_030765455.1 of Candidatus Electryonea clarkiae. Classification (GTDB taxonomy): domain Bacteria; phylum Electryoneota; class Electryoneia; order Electryoneales; family Electryoneaceae; genus Electryonea; species Electryonea clarkiae. The sequence continues at coordinate 33,470 of JAVCCM010000101.1, forward strand.
TTTAGTGCATACTTAACAGGAGCAGGACTGGTTTCGATAAAGATGGCTTTTACAAGGCGATCCAATCTTCGGTGAAGATCGTAAGCGTCCGCACTGTACCCTTCCATCTTTGCCTTCCATTGTTCCACTACAAGCTCTGGAACAAGATTGGATAGCACACTGACCGTTCCCACTCCCCCGACATCCCAGATCGGCAGGTTCAATCCATCCTCGCCGGAAAAGAGAACCGCATTTCCTACGATCAGCTTGACAATTTCCCAGACCTGGGCAAGACTTCCCGATGCTTCCTTGACAGCAGCTATCGTCGGCAAGTCCATCAGGCGTTCAAGTGTTGCGGGTGTAAGGTTAAGAGCGGTTCGTCCCGGAACGTTATAGACCATTATCGGTACGTCCGGAGCAGCCTCGACTATTGCAACAAAATGACGCACAATACCGTCTTCCGTAGGTTTGTTATAGTAAGGAGTGATCACCAGGGCGCCGTCAGCCCCAAGCTCGCCCACACGTTTTGTTCTTTCAGCGCTTACAGTGGTATTATTAGTCCCGCTTCCAGCGATGATCGTTGCTTTACCCTTTGCCTCAGCGACTGTTATCTCTATTACACGTTCCCATTCCGCCTGGTTCAATGCAGGAGATTCACCTGTCGTGCCGCATGGTACGAGACCATGAATGCCGGCATCAAGCTGCCGTTGAATTAATGATCGCAGTCCATCCTCATCCAGCGAATCGTCTTCGTTGAATGGAGTAACGAGTGCTGTAAAAACACCTTTCCAGTCTGTCATCAGTCAATCCTGTTTATTGATTGTTGATAGTTCCGTCAGTTCTTTAGCGAAGCGGTGAACTGACGGAACTATCTGTCAGGTCACCACTGCGTTCAAGACCTGACAGAACTTCAGAGTTTATATTTTAAATATCGTAATAAAGTTCAAACTCCCAGGGGTGAGGTCTTTGCCTGAGCGCATTAACTTCTTTCTCGCGTTTGTACCATATCCAGGTATCCACAACATCCTCAGTGAAAACATTTCCCTTGTAAAGGAAATCCTGGTCAGCTTCAAGAGCATCAAGGGAGTTGGCAAGTGTCGGGGGAGTTTCCGGTACTTCAGCTAATTCTTCCGGTTCCAGGTCATACATATTCTTATCTAATGGATCACCGGGATGAATTTTGTTCTGGATTCCGTCGAGCCCTGCCATCAGCAATGCGCTGAAAGCGATATAGGGATTACACGACGAATCAGGTACCCGGAACTCGATACGTTTCGCCTTTGGATTCGGATCATACATTGGTATCCGGATTGCTGCAGAACGGTTACGTTGACTGTATGCAAGCCGGGTGGGAGCCTCATAGCCGGGGATAAGACGCTTGTAACTATTAGTCGTAGGATTAGCAAAAGCGCAGAGCGCCGGAGCGTGTTTTAATATGCCGCCTGCAAAATAAAGCGCCATTTCCGATAGTCCGGCATAACGGTCACCCGCGAATAGTGGTACGCCGGCTTTCCAAAGGCTCATATGTGTATGCATCCCGCTACCGTTATCCATAAATATTGGTTTTGGCATAAAAGTAGCAGTTTTATTATGCTGGAACGACACGTTCTTAACTACATACTTGAATAGCTGCAATTGATCGGCAATTTTCAGCATTGAGTTGAAGCGCATGTCGATTTCGCCCTGCCCGCCGGTTCCTACTTCATGATGGTGCGCTTCTATAGTAATTCCCATGGACTCAAGGATTACTGACATTTCACTGCGGATATCCTGCTGAGAATCCTGGGGTGGGACTGGAAAGTAGCCTTCTTTGTAGCGTGGTTTGTAACCAAGATTCGGATTTTCTTCCCGTCCACTGTTCCAGTGCCCTTCTTTCGAATCTATATGAAAATATCCTTCATGTTCATTTTGCGAGTAACGAATGTCATCAAAAATGTAAAACTCTGCCTCAGCTCCGAAATATGCTGTATCGGCAAAACCGAGAGATTTCAAATAATCTTCGGCTTTGCGAGCAAGCGTTCGTGGACATTTGCTATATGGCATCATAGTTGTAGGTTCGATTATATCACAGAAAAGAATCAGGGTGGTATGTTTTGCGAAAGGATCTATTACAGCCGTAGAGGCATCAGGGCGGACAAGCATATCTGATTCGTTAATTTGACGCCAGCCTCGAATTGATGAGCCGTCAAAACCGTAACCTTTTTCAAATGCTTCAGGATTCAACCTGCTAACCGGCACAGAAAAATGCTGCCATAAACCCGGAAAATCCATAAAGCGGAGGTCGATCATCTTGACTTCCTTGCTCTTTGTTAATTCGAAAAGGTCGTGTATCATATCCATTGTGTTTCTCCTAATTTGAAATTTTCTTGCCTTGATGGTATTATGAGTATTATCTAAATAATATACATTTATTTACTTCTGTGGTTTCCAGCAATTCAGGAAAGCGAAAAGTTATTAACAGGATCTCGTGCAGTCAAATCTAAGTTGCGGTTTTTGCATAATAATCAGAGAGCGTCAGTGCCTGTTTCGGTTGTACGGATCCGGATCACCTCTTCTACAGGATAAACGAAGATTTTGCCGTCACCCACCTGGTCAGTCCTCGCAGACTGGATAATCGTCTCTATTGTCTTGTCAACAAGATCAGCCGGAACAACTATCTCAAGCTTCAGCTTTGGAACAAAATCAATCTTGTACTCCCTGCCCCGGTAAAGCTCCGTATGCCCGCGCTGACGTCCAAATCCACGAGCTTCTGTAACTGTCATTCCTTTAACACCAATCTCGATCAGGGCGTCTTTCACTTCATCGAGACGGTACGGACGTATTATCGCTTCTATTTTTTTCATGATTTCTCTTCTCTGTATGAGAATCCGTTAAAAATATAGACTGCCATCAAACTGCGAAACGGACATGCATTATTTCTCCATCCTGAACGATATAATCTTTTCCTTCGAGACGCAACAGACCTTTGTCACGACATGCAGAAAAAGAACCAAGCTCTATGTAGTCATTTGAGTGCACAATCTCACCCCTGATAAATCCTCTTTCAAGGTCAGAGTGGATCTCACCCGCCGCATTTACTGCCTTTATCCCGGAGGGCACTGGCCAGGCTCGGACCTCATCGTCTCCAATAGTGAAGAAACTGATCAGGTTCAATAGTTCGAAACCAGTTTGAATAACTCGTTCTGAGGCTGGACTGTCGATTTTCATTTCTTTCAGGAAATCGTCTCGATCCTCCTCGTCAAGGATTGCAATTTCAGATTCCAATTTAGCATTCACAATATCAAAACGCTTTTTTGTTCCGATTAATTTTCCTTCAAGTGCGTCTCTTAGAATTTCGATATCCTGATCATCTGCGACATTTATAACGATAAGGTGAGGTTTCAAGGTCAGGAATGCAAAGGTGCGGATTATTTTGTCCTGTTCAGCTTCAAATGCAAGATTACGAAGGGGGATTTCCGAATTAAGAGAGTCAAGTATCTTTTTCAGGATATCAAGTTCAATTGCATTAGTTTTAAGTCCACGGTTCTGATTAGCATCTATGCGTTCGATACGATTTTCTGCTATCCCCATATCCGACAGCAGCAATTCATCCTCGATTTCTTTTACCTCCTCGAGGATTGTTTCAACAATACCTTCAATATCATCCCAGCCAAGATGAAATACACCAATCACGGTCACAAGTAATTGTGACCCTTGTAGATGGTTTATCATTGATCTTTTGAATCCGGTAATTTCCTCCGAATGTGCAAGACCGGCAATATCAAGGTAATCAACACGTGCTGCAATTTTTTTGGACGAGGGATAAAAAGTGTGAAGAGCATCGAGACGTTTATCCGGCACAAATGCAATACCCGAATGTGCCTGCTCACCAATGCTTGATTCCATACCTGTTAGGGCTGTATATAGAGTCGATTTCCCACTGCCCTGCCAACCGATTAATGCTATTTGCATAATATCATTTCTGTTAATTAGCGAACTTTACTCATCAAAAATTGATGATTGTACCGGTCGAATTTCTCTTTCGGAATATGCCTTATCCAATATGGTATTCAACGGTTCTTCCCAGGGAGGTTTCGGGAAGGGAAGAGTACCGAGTTTCAATAATTCGTAATTTCCTTTCGGGGCGTTCTCTTCATCGCGCACGAACAGGGGGACAGGATTTTCTCGTTTCAATTCTTCTGTAGCTCCTGCCCAGGTGCCGCCACTTTTGTATTCTGCGCTGATAATCAGTCCATACCGGGATAACGCATAGATATATTTATTTCTACTCATCGCGTTGCCAACCGTAAAACGAGCTTCAGGATTGAAAGAAGATACCAGCAACAACCGTTGATCGAGTATTGCTTCACGATATTTACCTGATACTGAAGTTCTTAACAAGCTGTCAGCCATTACTCCAATGGCAACTCCTTCAGCATCTAATGTGCTTTTCATTGAAATCTGATCAACTCCCCGCGCTCCGCCTGATATAATTGCAATTCCACGATTTGCGCAATGCTCTCCTACTGCCCTGGTAAAGTCTTCGCCTCGTTTGTCAACGTTACGGGAACCTACCACAGCCAACCCGTCACAATCAAAAAGTGAACGATCACCAACACCATAAAGAATCGGAGGACTAAGTCTATTCAGATGTTTTCGCAATTTCCCAGGATAGTTCTTTTCGCTGCGCGTGATGATCCAAATCCCTTTATTCATCCATTTCTCGACAGCGAAAGCCAGCATTGCGCCTCGTATGAGTAAATTCTCCACTCGTTGAGGATCAATACTCCCCATAATATTTTGTTTTAACAGCTTGCGAACTTCCGTTTCGAGGAGATCGCCTGGACGCATATCATTATCCGCTAACCATTTGGCAAGTTTATTATATTCAGCGATACTTAACGGTTTTACCGATTCACGATCTTCACGGCTGCCGAAAATACCGCATAATAATAATGTAGCTTTACTGTCATCTGTCAGTTCATAAGTTTGCATGAATTCTGCCGTTTTAGCCTAATGAGTTTAATGCCAATGCCAGGGGAAATACTTCTTCACAACCATGCTGTTTTAATAAAGCGGAAAGTACGGTCATAGTCCACTGCGAATCTACCATATCATCAACCAGGAAAGCCGGAGCCTGCGGGATATTGTCTGCGATTTCGAAGACGCCGTCAAGATTTCGAGCTTGCTGGACACTATTCTGCTTTGTTTTCTGTTCGGCATTCTGTTTTACTTTTTTAATACAATCAATAAATGGTATTCCAAGTCTCTCAGCCAACCGCCGGGCAAAACCGGGGACGAGTTCCGGGTGATTCAATGATGGTACACAAGTCAGCCAGTCAGGGTAAGGTTCCGGGTTCCATGATTGAATCATCTCAACACAACCGTCAATCAGTTCATCCCCAAATCTGCGGTCGCGGTATTTACCATGTTGAACCATCTCGCCCCAGCCCGCATCACCCCATAATGCCAACGCTCTACCCTCTTCAGCCCTGAGGTCTTCAGAAATGAGTCCCTTCCAACCATATATTTCAAATTGATAACTGGGGGGCCATCGTTTCCTCGGCTCAATCGCCTGATGACTCCGTCTCAGGAAAATTGCAGCCTTGTTTACCAGTTTCTCCGAGGGATATTCTGAAAGTAACGGTTCTCCACGACAACCTGCACATTTTCCACATTCCCGGGCATTCGAATCGTCAAGGGCTTCAGCAAGGTATTTCATCAGGCAAGTGTTGGATTGCATATATTCGAGCATCTCAGCTTGTTCTTTATGCCTTAATTGACCAAGCTGCCTGATCTGTCCAACATCTAATTGATAATTAATCGGCGTACGAAACCATTTGCTTCCTTCTTTGAGAACGGGTGAGGGATCTTCAACCGATAACAGTTTCAGTACTTTACTAATATCGCCAAAAGTAAGGTTGATAGATTGCTGCATCATCCAGATTGACAATCCTTCTTCAGCGCCCTCCAATGCAGTCAGCACTTGTTCCACATGTATTTGAGGAGGGAAAGCAGTGCGGATAAAATAATCGGTTATCTCCTTGTCCTCTTCACCACTTAGCAAAATGCCATATGCTTCTTCTACAGCTCTTCCGGCACGACCTACCTGCTGATAGTAATGAACTACCGATCCCGGACGTTGGAAATGAATTACAAAACCAAGGTCGGGTTTGTCGAATCCCATCCCCAGGGCAACGGTGGCAACCAAAGCCTTTACATCATTGTTCAGGAGCATTCCTTCAAGAGCCGGTCGGTCTTCGACATCCGAATGGTATGGCAGGACATTAATGCCATTCAACCTAAGCCATTCCGCAAGTCGTTCAGAATCTCTTTTAGTCAGGGTGTAAATAATACCGCTTCCCGGAATTTCAGGCAGGTTTTCTGTCAGCCATGCCATTCTGGAGGCAGGACTCCGAAGCCAGATATTCTGGAGTTTCAAACTTTCACGGATTAGAGGTCCGCGTACAATCTCCAGGTCGCCAAGTTGTCTTGCTACATCGTTTACGACACGATTATTTGCAGTTGCTGTAGTTGCAAGTACTGGAATATTAGATGGCAAGGCTTGGAGGATTCTGACAATCCGTTTGTAGTCCGGGCGGAAATCATGCCCCCAATCACTGATACAATGGGCTTCATCAACCACAAATAACCCGACCCGGTTTGCTATATGCTGGAGGACATTTTTACGGAATTTTTCATTTGCAAGCCGCTCGGGTGAAATCAGCAGTATATCGATTTCGCCCCTTGTCAGTCTTTGTTCGATTTCATTCCATTCTTCGACATTACTGGAATTAATGGATTCAGCTACTATGCCTATTCTATTTGCAGCCTGTATCTGGTTACGCATGAGCGCTAAGAGAGGAGAAATGAGCAGGGTCAAGCCGTAACCTTGGTTGCGGAGTAATCGCGTCGCCAGAAAATATATCATGCTTTTACCCCAACCGGTACGCTGGACAACCAGCATCCTTCTCCTATTCAAAAGAGCGCTAATACAATCCCATTGATTATTTCGAAATTCAGCGGTGGGTTGTCCCAATGCCTGACGTAACAATTGAAGGGCTTCTTGTCTCATATATAGCATCTCCTATATACTTCGGACATTGAATTTTGTTTTGTCTAAGGAAATCAGGTCTGAACATTTTGTGCAGAAATATATTCAACTATTTTGTTTATATTTTTCAGGTATAACATCGACAATTTTCAGGCGAGTTAATATTGCCGGTAGAAGCAGAGCGAAAATAAAACCATTTGAAATTAAATGAATAGCGGCAAATGGCAGCCCTGCAATGATAAAAGGAACCCAACCTTTTCCCGGACCAATTCCAGTTGATATGGGGAAGGCAATAGTCGTAATTATATCAAATAAGGCTGTGACAAAAATCCCGGCAACGAGACAAATTATAACTCTTTGGAGTATGTTGCCGCTTCCAATGGGTCGTCTCAAAAGCCCGAACAAAAACCCGTTTAAACCCTGACCGACCATTTGTGCGATCCAGACGGGTGGGAAAGGGATGCCCCATGCATTCAAACCGTTATAAATTATGACGGATAATATTCCGACCGTCAAACCGCCAATCGATCCAAGATATAATCCGGCAAGAGATATGACTACAGTGATCAACTCGACATTAGGTACAGCTATCAGTATGTATCCGCATACAACAGCCATCGCGGTAAACAGGCTGATCTGTGCCAGTCTTTTGGATTTCAGCACATTTTCTAATGATGAATGTTTCGAGTTTATTGATCCTGGAGTCATGCCTTCGCTGAACGGCGCGGCGCGGTCTTTCGCTCTTTAATGCGCGCGGCTTTTCCGATGCGGTCTCTAAGATAATAAATCTTTGCACGGCGTACGGCGCCCAGGCGATCCACCTCGATTTTTGCAATGTTTGGAGAGTGAAGCGGAAAAACACGCTCTACGCCAATACCGCCTGAGATCTTGCGGACAGTAAAAGTTGCTTTAGCAGCTTTCCCTTTTCTCCCGATAACAACACCTTTAAAAAGCTGAATACGCTCTTTGCCCGCTTCTACAATGCGTACATGCACTTTGATTGTATCACCAGGACCAAAGTCAGGAATATCTTCACGTAAATCACGACGTTCCAATTCTTGAATAATTAAATCCGACATCTTATCACCAAAATTAAGTTTGAAGTACGAAAATGAAAGTAATGAATATAAATATTTCAGAGTTAAAATTTCTTGTTTTTAAATTACTAATTTCTAATTCCTAATTGCTTTTCATATATGTCCGGTCTCAATTTTTTTGTTCTGTCAACAGCCTGTTTTTCTCGCCACTCATCAATTTTGGCATGATGTCCACTAAGCAGAACATCAGGCGCTTTGATTCCTTCCCATTCCGCAGGCTGGGTATAGTGAGGATGATCAAGCAATCCTCGAGTAAAACTGTCACCCATTGCAGAAGCCGCATCTCCCAACACTCCCGGCTGGAGGCGGATGATTGAGTCGGCTATGGCAACAGCGGGGATTTCGCCGCCGCTAAGGATATAGTCCCCAATGCTTATTTCAGTATCAATAAATTCGTCTATTGCTCTCTGATCAAGACCTTTATAATGACCACAAATTATTGTCAATCTTTGTTTTTTTGCTAATTCTTCTACCAAGTCCTGGTCAAGTTGTCTCCCCTGGGGACTGGTATAAATAATATACGGCTCCGGCTCTGGACGTGTTTTTCTTAAATGACGAATGCAATTTGCAATGGGCTCTACTTTTAGAACCATTCCCGGTCCGCCACCCAATGGTTTGTCATCGACCGTATGATGTTTATCTGTCGCGAAATCCCTTAATTGAATCAATTCAATCTCAACTGCTTCAAATCGTTGAGCACGCGCCGGAATTGACTCGTTTAACATCGCCCTGATTCCATCAGGGAATAGTGTGATAATTTCAATCAGCATTTCTTTTCAATCAGGAACTTTATTCATATCAACAAGACCGTCAGGCAATATTACCTTAATCAATTTTGTTTTAATATCAACAGATTTTACAAATTCTTTGACAGCCGGTATCATCACTACGCCATGTTTTCCTTTGACAAGCCAGATATCCTGGGCTGACTGGTCTAAGATTTCCTCGATTATTCCTATATTGCCATGAATTTCGCATTCTACCTTACACCCGACAAGATCATCTATGAAATACATAGATTCAGGCAATTCATCCCGCTCAGTTACATCGACGAAAAGTTCGCCACCGATCAGGGGTTCAGCAAGCTCGCGTGTCGGACATTCATGCAACCGGAGATAAGCCATGCCCCCTTCTGTCCGGCTTCTTTTGATTGCAAAGTATTTTAAATCTCCGCCTTCAAGCTGAATCCAAATTCCCTCCAGGAATTGAAATCTATCCAGACTCCATGTCCAGGGAAGAATCTTCAGATCACCTCTTAATCCTCTGGTCTTGACAATCTTGCCCAGATATACCCGCCGGTCTGACGGGGGGGGTGTTCTATCAGCGTTCAAGCCTTATCCGTTGAAGCGTCCTTCTTCTCCTTGTCTTCGGTCTTTTTCTTCTCTGCCGGTTTAGCAGTATCAGATTTTTCAGCTTTTTTCTTTGGAGAAGCTTTCTTTTCTGTTTTTTCCTTTGGCTTTTCCTCTGGTTCCGGAGCGGCTTCTTTTTTCTCGTCAACCTTTTTTGCGCTTTTCGCCTTTGGTTCAGCTTTTGGCTTTTCTTCAGTTTTTTTGGCTTCCGGTTCTTTTTCGACTGTCTTTTCAGCTTTTACTTCAGGCTTGTCCTTGTCGCTGGTTTCCTGCTTCTTCGCGGCTTTTTTCTTTTCCTTCTCAACCGGTACCTCTGCGACTTTTTCTTCTACCTTTGCTTCGACAGCTTTTTCCGCTTTTTTATCTTCTTTCTTTTCTATTTTTTCAGCGGGTTTTTCAGCCTTGGCGGGTTTCGCTTTTGCCTTTGGTTTCTTTTCTTTTTCCGGCTCCTCTTCAGGTGCTTTGAATTCCGGAACCTCAGGTTTAGCCGGTTTTTCTTTGTTCAGAACGCCATAATGTTTCTCCTGGAGTTCCTTTACCGCTGCTTCGATTTTTTCAGCGTCATATCCGCGTTTTGTCATATCCCAGCGAAGCATAACGCCTTCCCGCCTGAACAAACTTTTGACTGAATCAGAAGGCAAAGCGCCTCGATTGAGCCATTTCAAGGCGATTTCATGATCGACACTTACTTCACTCGGACGTGGTATCGGATCATAAAGACCAATTTTCTCTATATATGCTCCATCTCTTTTCTTGCGGCTGTCAACCGCTACGATGCGATAATACGGACGTTTTTTCCGTCCCATACGTGAAAGCCTGATTTTTACTGCCACTTGGTTTTTCTCCTTTAATCTATCCGGGCATAGGACCAAAGCCAAAGGGTAAGCCTTTGCCTCCTTTGCCCATCCTTTTCATCATTTTTTTCATCTGTAAAAACTGGTTGAGCAGGCGGTTTACGTCCTGAACTGATAATCCGCATCCTCTCGCAATACGTTTGCGCCTGCTGCCGTTAATAATTTGTGGTCGCCGGCGTTCATCGGGAGTCATTGAGAGAATAATCGCTTCAACGTGTTTCATTTCGCTGGGATCTACCTCAACGCCCTTAAGTGCTTTGCTTGCTCCCGGTATCATTTGTAAGAGACCTTCCAAAGGTCCCATCTTATTGATCTGGCGAAGTTGATCCAGAAAATCCTCAAGGTCGAACTGCGCCTTTTTGAATTTTATGGCGAGTTTTTCCGCCTCTTCAATATCTATTACTTCCTGAGCCTTCTCAACTAAAGATACTACATCACCCAGACCAAGGATACGGTTAGCCTGTCGGGCGGGATGAAATTCATCCAGATCTTCAAGTTTTTCACCGACTCCGATAAAACGTATCGGTTGACCGGTAACCTCACGGATGCTAAGTGCTGCGCCTCCACGCGCGTCACCGTCCATTTTGGTCAGAATTATACCCGAAATGCCAAGTTGTTCGTTAAATGCTCTGGCTGAATTGACAGCATCCTGTCCGGTCATTCCGTCAGCAACGAATATAGTCTCAGCGGGTCGTAATTCCTCCTTTAGTTCAATTAACTCTGCCATCAGGGCATCGTCAACATGTAAACGCCCTGCAGTATCAACAATCAGGGTGTCAAGCCCGGTTAACTTTGCTTCCAGTTTTGCTTCCCTTGCAACAGTTAGCGGGGTTGAGCCCTGTTTTGCAATTACTTTAATTCCAGCTTGCTGGCCTAAAATTTCCAGTTGATCAACGGCAGCAGGACGTTGCAAGTCACACGCTGCCAACAAAGGTCGCATTCCATGTTTCTTCAGATAAACGCCGAGCTTGCCAACCGAAGTTGTCTTTCCGGCTCCTTGAAGACCTACCATCAAATATACTGAAGGCGCCTCCTTGCTGCGCCGTAATTGAGACCAATTCCCACCGAGCAGCTCTACGAGTTCATCATGAATTATTTTTATCACCTGCTGCGACGGAGTGATGGATTTTAATACCTCTTCTCCGATGGCGCGAGTTTCAACTCTTTTGAGAAAGTCGCGGGCAACTTTAAAGTTAACGTCTGCTTCAAGCAAAATGCGACGTACTTCACGAAGCGCTGCCTTTACATCACTTTCTGTAAGCTTGCCTCGTCCGCGAAGTTTCTTAAAAAAGCCGTCGAGCTTATCTGTCAGTTCATTAAACATTTTGATTTATGTCAAGATAATACAGATATTAATATAAAATACTCTTAAAATTTACTATTGAAAACAATTTTCCCTTAGGGGGATCACTCGTATCAATTTTGTTAAAAACTCTTTCTTTTTTCGCAATAACGTTCCAGAACTGTCTCGACTACGTTTGTGGTAGATAAGCCTTCAACAAGAGGAATAATCTCAACTCGACCACCACCGGCCTCTACAATTTCCTTACCGACAACCGAATCAGGTGTATAATCACCACCTTTTACCAGTATATCCGGCTTAAGGTTCTCTAACAATCGGAGAGGAGTATCCTCATCAAACAAAACCACCAAGTCAACAGCATCGAGCCCACATAAGAGAGCAGCTCGATTTTGTTCATCCACAATTGGTCTAAGAGGTCCCTTTATATTTTGAACACTTTTATCTGAATTCAAACCGAGAATCAACGCATCTCCAAGCGCCCTGGCTTTTTCAAGTGTATCCAAATGTCCAGCATGAAGAATATCAAATACTCCATTGGTAAAAACTATTCTTTTACCATGCTGACCGGCATCTTCACGCCATTTTTTTGCAGCTTCCCAGTCTAATATGCATGACTTATTCATTTTTCTTGTCCGGAATCATCAATGAGGAGATACAAATGTCAAAGAGAACTAAAATAAAATACCCCGGTGTCTATTACCGGGATGTAACAAGAATCGGAAGTTCAGGAATTGAGCGTGTATATTTCATCCGATTCAAGCGTGAAGGGAAAGTAATCGAAGAGAAAGTAGAAGGCAATACGTTGACAATATGACTCCTGCGAGAGCCTCGCAATTCCAGGCGTACCAAATATATGGTAAAAATGAATATAGGAGAGGAAAGAGAGTGGGTGTAGATAGCAAATATGTTCTCAATTAATTGCTTTTTTTTGGTAGAAAATATTAATATTCTTTGTAAATTCAAATATATACATCTATATTCTTTTACTGTTTTATTTAGCTAAGGTGCAAACAATAAATTCTGTGTAACCAGTAATTTAATTGGTTCGGATTGTAAAAATTTCTTATGTTCAAGTCTAAATCGCAAATTTCATTAAGATCTGAGATAGAAATCAAAATCATTTTAAAATTAAACAGTTATAATTAATTTATGAATTTTGATATAATTATTATCCTCCTATCGCTTGTATTAAGTGGTTTCTTTTCAGGTACTGAAACAGCATATACTGTCGCGGGACGTCTGGCAATGGAGGTTTTTCATCGCCACAAACGCCGCGGCGCCGCTGCCGCAGAGAAATTCTACTCAAATCCGAATCTATTTTTTACCATTACCCTTGTCGGGACTAACCTTGTTGGCGTTATCTACAGCTCTGTAGCAGCGCTTTTCCTTCATCGTCTCGGTATGCCTATTGAGGGAATCCTGATAATCAGTCCGTTAATTCTGCTTGTATTCGGTGAAATCTTACCCAAATCGCTTGCGCGTGAAAATCCTGAAAGATTTGCATTACTGGCTTCCGCTCCTCTATGGGTTTCTTACTATTTAATGATTCCAATTATTTTTGTTGCGATGGGTGCAAGCAGATTGATACTGAAGCTTTTCAAGCAGGAAGCAGGCAATGAAGCTGCTTCTATTACTCTTTCCGAATTACGGCAAACCTGGCAGGAGCTGGAAAAATCAGGGATTGTCAACGGCGAGGAAGCGGATATGCTCGAAAGGATGATTGCCCTTAGAGATATTAAATTAAATGAAGTGATGACGCCTCGCACTCATGCGGAAGCATTGCCGATTTCTGCAAAAGTAGAAGAAGCCGAGGAAATTGTCCGCTCAAGTGGATTTTCGAAAATTCCTGTATATGAGGACGACCTTGATCATATTGTCGGTATAATATTCGCCAAAGATCTACTTAAAAACCCTGGCAATTTGTATGAAATAAAAAGACCAATAATATTTATCCCTGAATTAGTCGGTGTCCGCCAGTTATTTGAGATGCTTCGCCAGCAGAGAGTGTCACTCGCTGTCGTGGTAGATGAACATGGCGGTACTGCCGGGATAATTACTCTTGAAGATCTTATCGAATTGCTTGTGGGTGAGATCGAGGATGAACATGATAAAAAGTCAGAAACAATCAAAAAAGTAGCTCATCGAGCCTGGCTCGTAACCGGTGACACAAAACTTCAACGTATTACCTCCCTACTTGGAGCTGGTATTCCTGATGGAGATTTTGAGACTGTAAGCGGCCTGATCCTGGATAAGCTTGGAAATATTCCTAAACCGGGAGAGCTGGTAGAAATCAATAGTATAATTTTCCGCATAATATCCGCAAGCAGCAACCGTATAAACAAGGTGTTGATCCGATTACCTTCGTCTGATTAAATAGAAATCACAATTTTAGTACATTGAAATGTACCTCGTAGTAGATCCATTTTGGCGAAAGACACCTACAACTCGATACAAGAGCCGTTCTCCTGGAGACAAATTCTGATTTGAGGTGATTTTTCCCGCTCCAAGACTTGCTTAATGGATATTATATATTTATCCTCTTTGTTAGACAATGCCTGTTTTTGATAAAATATTTTACTTATTCAGGTGGTAACAATTTATTTTAAGGGAGGATATTATGAGTACAACGAAGTATTATTATATTGCAGTTAATCCTGATGGACGATCTGCAGCTGGCGGCGAAACCCACACCAAGGAATGGTTATCCTTTGAAGATAACGGCAAGATCGAAGGCAAGGGAGATGGGAATAGTATTGATATTCAATTCGGTCATGGACTTGAGGCAGACCAGACAATAGAATGGAGCGCTGCACAAGCTTTAGCCTCCGGTGGAACAGAATTTCTAAAGGATGATTTAGAAACCTCACAAGACGATGGTAAATTTGAATTTGAAAAGAACGGTGCAAAATCCGCAGTCGTACCGGTTAAATGCACCTGCGCAGCAGGTAAGGCGAATTTTTTATCAATACAGAGCGACGACGACTGGAACACTTGGTGGGAACGAGGGGACACATCCAACCTGACATGCGACAATGCTCCAGTAGCAGACTGGTAAACAGCGTTCGGTGGTAAATTACAATGTTGTAGGGACAGGATTTATCCGCCGGTTTTTGAGTCAATGGAATGGGGCGGATAAATCCTGCCTCTAAATTCTCATGTATCAAATAATATCCCTAATCTATATACGCATTGATTTGTTAGCGCTGATATAAGATATTAAAAATCTATACATTTCGGTCATTATAACTATGCAAATGGCAAATGCTCAGTATAAACATATCTTATACTTTAATTCTGTTTGTTTTGATCTTTTCTCTTTTTACCTTGCGGCATGCGGCATCTATATCTTTTTCTAAGCTTTATCTTTTTCTGCCGGTTGGTACTTGCGGATGTTTCAGGTGAACCGGGGAAACCATTCCTGAAGACGTTCATTCCAGAGGAGTATGCATCTCACCCGCAGAACTGGGATGTTGCCCAGGATAGCCGTGGAATAATCTACATTGCCAATACGCTTGGCATTTTGGAATATGACGGTATCAACTGGCGGACGATAAAACACCCAACAAAAGCATACTTTTATTCTGTCGCCATTAGTTCTGATGATATTATTTACACTGGTTGCAGCGGAGATCTTGGTTACCTGAGACCCGATTCCTCATGTTCTTGGAGATTTACCTCGTTGCTTTCCGAGGTACCGGAAAAATTTAAAGATTTAGACCGGATCACTCATACTGTCGCCACTCAGCAAGGGATTTTTTTTCTTGGCAGACACTGTTTATTTCAATGGCAGCAGGAAGTTAAGAAGATTGGACATAGTGATGAAACTGATTATTCCGGCACTATGCGGGTTATTGAATTCAGCAAAGAAAATCCAATCACCTATATTGCTTACATAAATAATACCCTGATCCTACGGCAATCCGGCTATGGATTGATGCAACTCCAGGACAATGAACTCATACCGTTGAATAAAGATTACGGGATATTTGCAGAGAAAAATGTTTCCTCCATTATACCCTTTAATGAAGATGCCATAATGGTAACTACCTATAAACAAGGCATTTATCTCGTAACTGAAAAATCAGCACATCTGTACAGATCAGAAATCACGGACTATGCAATAGATCATTTTACAAGAGGGTGTACACGCTTACCCGAAGATCGATATGTCCTTTCAACTAATAATATGGGGATAGTCCTTTTTGATCGTGAAGGGAATATCCTAAGTGTTATAAACAAATCATTGGGATTACCTGACAACAGCGTCCGTTCATCCTGCTTTCTTGATTTACAGGGCGGGCTTTGGGTGCCTTTGGATTACGGTTTAGCCAGGATTGAGCTGGAATCACCCCTGGTTTATTACGATGGCAAAGAGGGATTAGAAGGGTTTATCCTGGCGATTGCTCGGCACAACGGGATCCTTCATGTTGGAACCGGTCAAGGTCTATATTACATGTCAATGCCGCGTCAATCAGGTGGTCTGGTAGATTTCAGAAAAATCAGGCAGATAAATGATTTCTGCCGCGATCTTCTTTCATTCAGAGGACATCTGCTGGTTGCGACAGATGACGGCATTTATGAGGTTAAACCAGACAGATCACTTGATAGATTGTATAAAGAGTGTACATGCAGGCTGATCGCATCTCAATCCGGCAATATGATATATGCAGGTACTATGGAACATGGTGTTCAAGTTTTTCTGTACCGTAATAGCCGCTTTATCCCGCTGGGAAGAATAGAGCAAACTTCTGACCGCATCCGGCGCATTGTTGAAGATCGGTCAGGTGATCTATGGATTACCGCACAGAGCGCTCATCAATTTCACATAGAGAAGATCTCTGTTCAACAACGTAATCCGCTTTCATCAAAAGTCACAATATATGACAGTACCCGGGGTGTACCGGAAAACTTTCAACAGGAACCATTTATCTGGCATGATCAACTTTTTGTAGGTGTGCTTTCAAGGGGCCTCTTGCGCTATAATGAAAAATCAGATCTTTTTGAACCGGATTATTCCCTTGGCGAAGAAGTATTTTCAGAGCAGAGTGGAGTAGTTTACCCTGCAGTTGACGCCAGGGACCATCTCTGGTTTCTGATGGCAGATAATCTTGTGGCTCGAGCGGAAATAACAGATAAAGGAGAATGTCAATTAACTTATCCATTGCTTCGTGCTCTGACCAGAGATTACTACAAATTTTACCCGGACGGAGACGGATCGCTTGTATGGGCAGGCTCGTCTGATGGAAGATTAATTCGCTATGATGAAAAAGCTGATCATCCTGATACTACGGATTTCGCCGCGCTAATCAGAAAGGTTACTGTATCAGGCGATTCGGTTATTTACGGTGGTACTTTCATTCCGAATTGGGAAAATCCTGTCATTCCGTTCAGTTCCAATGCACTCCGATTTGATTATGCCATGCCGCGCTATAATGCAAGCGATGCCAATGAATATCAATACAGGATGGTCGGTCTGGATGATGACTGGTCCGGATGGACAAAGGAAAGCTATCGAGATTATACGAGTTTGCGGGAAGGCAATTACCGCTTTGAAGTCCACGGAAAAGATGTATTTGGTAGTATCAGTGATTCAGGCACATTCGATTTCCGAATATTGCCGCCCTGGTACAAAACAAACTGGATGTTTGCAGCTTATATCATCTCATTCATATTATTGGTATATGGGATAGTTGCTATACGTATTTACCGGATAGAGGCACAGAAGAGGCATCTTGAGAATATTGTCAAGCTAAGAACAACAGAACTTGCAGAGGCCAATTACAAAATCCAGCAATACAATGAACAACTGGAACAGGTGCTTGAGGAACGTACCCGTAACCTAATTCTTAGTGAAAGACAGGCGGTATTTGGTCAAATGGTGCAAGGCATTGTTCACAATTTGAGAAATCCCCTGACAGTAAGCAGTGGTGGTGTGCAGCTTCTTTCAATAATGACAGATAATGTGAGTAAAAGAAATTTAGATAACCGGAAAGAAACTGTAAGAGCACTTGATGATCTTGTAAAACAAGTAGTTGAGTCTGCAACATTGATTGAGGGTTCCAATAACAAATTGAACTCTATGATTACTTCAATGATGACTAAAAGCAGGACTGATAAATCAGGAGATTCCGAGGTAGTTGACCTGAACTCAATAATTCGTACTGAGCTTGATTTCATGAAAGCAGATAATTTCTACAGGAATAAAGTAAAAAAAAGCATAAAATTATCCAAAAGATCTCTTTTAATCCAGGTTGTTCCAGGAGAACTGGCGCAGGTATTTGGAAATATTGTTCGCAATGCATTGGATGCAATGTATAATCTTGAAAAGCCTTCTCTTAGTATTAGCACTCGGTTCGAGAATAAAAAAACACAATTTGTAATTTCAGATAACGGGCCCGGTATTCCCAACGATATTATTGACAGAATATTCGATCCTTTCTTCACGACAAAAATGGCGGCGGAAGATAAAGAAGATTCACCCGAACAACCATCCGGAACGGGATTGGGATTATGGATGTGCCGCGAAGCGATTGAAAGCTTCGATGGAAGTATAAAAGTCAGCAGCGAAACAGGCAAGGGAGCTACTTTTTCAATTACCTTGCCTCTTCACACCGAAAAATCTTCATAATAATATTCAGTAATTTCATTCACTGGTTGAACAGGGAATCCAGCCTAAAATCCTCCTCTTTTACCTCCTCTTTCTCCTCTTGGAGGACGAGGTCCGTAACCGCCCTTCATCTCATTTATGATTTCCCGCATACGTTTGGGAAACCTGTGCTGAAATATTACCAATTTTGCCTGTTGATTTTTTGAAAGAATATCGGTTGAGTTATTGATCAATTCCTTGTTTTTGTCGTGCATGGATTGTGTCAATTTTTCATGCCGGGCAATCAATTCATCAATTTTATCGTCATTTCCAGCCTTGACTACTTCTCGTAAAGCTTCGATATTTTCATGAATTTTGTCTTCAATGCCTTTGATTTCTTTCTCAAATTCGCGAAAACGCGGGAAAAAACGAGCTGATTGCTCTTCGGTCAACTCAAGAGTTTCAGTTAATTTCCATATCTTCATCGACTGGATACGTTCTCGAACCCGCCGGTCATTTTTTGGGCCGGGCTCCATGCCAGGTTGGCTGAACGCTGAAAAAGCAAACAACAAAACCAGCAAAGTGATAATAAAAGTCCTCGTTCTCATTATATATTCCTCCTTTTGCCTAAGCTATAGAAGCTCGACATTTCTAATCCTGTCCAATGTTTCTTCCAGCAAATCATCTTCAAATCCCATCAAAATGTCCTCGGGATCATCAACATAATCTTCCTGCATCGCAAAGTATAGCTCCGAAGTATTATCATCCAGAAGCGTCACGGCAATATCATCTAACTCAATTCCATCTTCCTCGATTTGTTCTTCAATCAAAGTCATATCGTATGATTCTGCAAGCAGGTCAGGCTGGGCTGTCGTCCCGGAATATCGATCAAGGAAATCAGCTCCTTTCCAAACCGCGAACGTAAGCAGGAACGCACCGACTACAGAAGAAATCATGCTGATCTGAGCCTGCCTTTTTCTTCGAAAGTGAGAAATGATTTTGATCTGTTCAACAAATCCATCGTCAGCAGAAGGTGTGAATTCAACATTCCTGTATGCTTCGATGTAACGATTAATCTTCTCATGATTTTCCATAATTTACTCCTCGAGAAGAATCCTTAATTTTTTTAAACCCTGGTGTACGTTAGCCTTTGCGCCACCAATACTTATGCCCATAACCTCAGCAATGTCTTTGTAGGGCATTTCACGAATTGTTCTCAGAATTACAGCAGTTCTCTGGCGAGTGGGTAGTTTTGAAAGCCCACGATGGGCATGTTTTGCCAGGTCTTTCCACTCTATGTTTTGTTCAGGCGATGCCTGGGTGAGAGCTTCTGCAGGTGGAAGTTCTCCCTGATCATTACTTCTTTGCATTCTCCACCGTTTTATACGACGTGTATAACTTATGGAGATGTTAATAGCGATTCTGTATAACCAGGTTCGAGGATGGGCGTCGCCTCGAAAAGAACTCAAATTGTTATACGCCTTGATAAAGGTTTCCTGTGTCAGATCTTCAGCCTCAGACACATTCCCGCTGATACGGGTACATAAATCGTGAATTTCTGATTTATAAAGATTTACAAGTTCGATAAACGCCTTTTCCCTGTCTGCTCTGAGGAGTTCCATCCAATCAGATGTATTGGCGGAAACAGATTTGGGATTTGCAGGCATAATTCTTTTCACTAATGGATTGCCATTAACAGGCAAATTGACGGCATTAATTCTATATTTCAATGAGTCCGTGGGACCAAATTGGTCACGCAAAAGACTATTATCATTGATTATAGTTGAATTCATTGAAATTCCATTAAAACTCGTTTGCCAGGCAGCTTGTCCTGCACTGTTTATCTGACGCTTAATATTAAGCCGGGTTTAATGGATATTTCTCTTGATGGATATTTACGTGTATTATTTTTTTTTCATGCAGAAGATTTTTATTGCTGAATCCCCGCTGCTACCTATCGAAGGGGAGACACAGGGGGAGAGATACTTTCTTATCACCCATAAAATATATGTTATTCAGCAGAATAAACAATCTCTCCATCAACAATTGTATATAGTACTTTTATGTCTAACAGCCATTTATACGATTTGGATTGCTGCTCATTGTGCCCTGATGATTTTGATAGTCCCGGATCCCCTGCGTTTTTTACGTCATCCAGGATCTCCATAAAGTCATCACCTTTAACAATTGTTAAATCCGCAAGTTTTCCAACCTCGATGGTACCGGTTTCCTTCTCTGAAAAACCGGCATATGCAGCATGGATCGTATAACCCTTTACCGCTTCCAACAGTGTCATTTTTTGTTCCGGATACCAGCCATTATCAGGAAAACCGTTATGATCCATACGGGTAACAGCGGCAAAAATTCCCCAGAATGGATTAACTGATTCCACCGGTGCATCGGAGCCACAGGGAATAAACGAGCCTTGTTCCATCAGGCTCCTCCAGGCATAAGCGCCTTTTATTCGATCTATGCCAACACGGTCTTCAGCCCAATACATGTCCGAAGTAGCATGAATCGGCTGCATTGAAGGTATGATACCAAGGTTGGCAAATCGGGAAATATCCTCAGGAGCAACAACCTGGGCATGCTCAATTCTGAACCGATGATCTGCTACCGGGACCTTTTTCAAAGCCTTCTCATACGCATCCAGAGTATTTCGATTTCCCCTGTCACCAATGGCGTGTGTGCAGATCTGAAATCCATTTTCAAGGGCTTTTACTGCTTGATTATACATAAAATCAGGTTGGTTGACTATTAATCCCGTATTCCCTATATCGTCCGAATATGGCTCAAGCAATGCAGCTCCTCTTGATCCAAGAGCGCCGTCAACGTAAAGTTTGATAGCCTCTATCCTCAATCTCTTTCGTGGATCTCGATTTACACCTTTGCTGATATATTTTTCAACCAGGACTTCGTCATCACCATCCAGCATTCCATAAATTTTTAGATTTAACTCATTACTTTCTTCAAGCGCCTGGAGAGCTTCTATTGCACTTGTATCCAGACCGGCGTCATGCATTCCCACTAATCCAAACCGGTTGCATTCCTTTATTCCTTTTCGAGCCCATTCCTGGTATTCTGATTTTGTTGCTTTCGGAACATGTGTCCTGATCAGTTCAATTGCTTTATCTAATAGAATTCCCGTAGGAAAACCGTTTTCGTCCCTGATTATTTTCCCGCCATCAGGATCAATTGTATTTTGATCTATTCCACAAATCTCGAGTGTTTTTTTGTTTACCCAGGCAGCATGACCATCAACTCGCCGTAGATAAACCGGATGAGATTCCGTTCCTGCCAAATCTTTGAATGATGGGAATTCTCTTATCTTCCAGTCATTTTGATCCCATCCGCGACCCTTTATCCACACGTTTTCAGCATCAGTTTCGATCTCTTTCAGTACCATTTCCCTGACATTTTCATGAGATGTAGTCCCAATAAGATTCAGTTGCGATAATGAACGACCAAGGCCTGTTAAATGAGCATGGGTATCAACTAACCCCGGCAGGACAGTGCTTCCCTGGAGATCGAAAATTTTTGTATTGCAGCCTTTTAGTGCTTTCGCATCTTCTGCCTTTCCAACAAAAACGATACGGTTTCCTTTGACAGCGATTGCTTCAGCCAGAGGTTGTGAAGGATTTAAAGTTAGTACTTTGCAGTTTGTAAAGATCATATTGGCACACCGGGGATTTGCACAGGAATTTAAAGAAAAAACTGAATAAGTAAAAAAAGCAAACAGTATTAATATATTACATAACGATCTGTTAACCTGGATTCGATACATGGGAATTTTAGCTGACATAATGCGACTCATGAAAATAAATTTTAATTGAAATTGTGTTTCAGACAAAGACGAAAGGAGTTAAAGATAGTCAGTTGTTCGATATCTTGCATATCCCTTAAAACTTGTACTGGTATGTCCTGGTCATGTCAATCCAACAATTTTCTTCCGCAGAAAATTCCTAATGCTTCTGCAGTATGAATTAGTTCGCCTTCGGGATTGACAAGTTTCTGCTTTCCGGCAGCTTCAGTGATCAGCACATCATTAATGCTTCTTCCCTGGAGAGTAACCATTCGTCCGAATTTCTCCTCTTTTACCAGCTCAGCGGCATGAACCCCGAATCTTGTTCCCAGCATCCTGTCAAAGCATGTCGGACCACCCCCTCGCTGCAAATGCCCCAGAATAGTTGTACGGACATCGACATTAAGGTGTTTACGTACCATTCCTGCGAACCATGGGGCTGGACTATCAGTATCTCGTCGTTTTTCATAAGTTTCTGTGGGATGGGGAGCAGGAACGGCTGCTTCAGCTAAGACCGCAATACAAAACGTACTGCCTCGTGCGTAGCGCGTCCTGATATATTTTAGTGCTGCATCCAGATCGTATGGGATCTCCGGAATTAAGATCAAATCTGCTCCACCTGAAACTCCAGCTTCCAGAGCAATCCAGCCTGCATCACGTCCCATGACTTCGAGTACCATTGTCCTGTGATGCGCTTCAGCCGTAGTATGCAGCTTGTCTATCGCGTCGGTAGCTGTGGTAACTGCTGTATTAAAACCAAAAGTCACATCTGTGACCATCAGATCATTATCGATAGTTTTCGGGACTCCTACAACAGGCATCCCTTTTTCAAAGAATTTCTGTGTAATTGCCATAGTTCCATCACCACCGATAGCGATCAGGGCATCAAGTCCCAGGGACTCAAAGTTTTCCATACACTTATCGGACACATCCAATGTAGTGGTGGTGCCATCGAGATTCTTGTAATCGTATTCGAAAGGGTTGCCGCGATTAGTGGTCCCTAAAATAGTACCACCCTTGGGAAGTATGCCGCGTACAAAAGCCTCATCAAGTTTTACTATATGGCGGGTATCAATAAGTCCATGGAAACCGTCCTCAATTCCGATAACATCCCAATGGTACTTTCTCCTTGCCGTTTTCACGACAGCCCGGATGACGGCGTTTAGTCCGGGAGCATCGCCCCCTCCAGTGGTGATTCCGATTCTCATGCCAAATCTCCCATTTATACGGCATTTACTAACTTTAAGAAAACAAGTACCTAAAAAAATATCGGGAACAGACAGACTCATTGTGTGAAAAAGTTCAATTTGAACGAAAAGACGAAAGAAACACAACTCTTTTAGAAGAAAGATATTTATATTGAGAGAAATACAAAGCTCCATCACAAAGAAGATCATGATGCAACCTTTTCATTTTATCATGGTAATATTTTAAACATGAGAAGCGAATAAAGGATGATTCATTAATTGAATACAATCGTCAATAAATTGATTTTTAAAATACTGATCGCAATAATCAGCTTCTTTTATACCTCCTCAATCCAAAGCTCCGAAATATCCAGCCCGCCTGAAAATCGAAAAGTAAGAATACATAAAATTCACTTTTCAGGTTTGGAAACCCTGGGCAGCAATGACATTTTGTCGGTAGTAGAACTCGAAGAAGGGGAATCATATCCTATTGGTTTTCTCGAATTCTTCGGAGATACACTGATAAAAAAGCTTCGTGGGGAATTGAACAAACCTTTTGCGCAAATCCTGGAATACGACCGGAAATATGGAAAAGATTCAAGTTATGTGGAATTGAATTTTATTATTGATGAAGGGCATTCAGCAATTGTTGACACCGTTATGATATACGGTCCTCTCGGGGGCCGGCAGTCGGAAGTATTTGATAAACTAAGGACTCATCAAGGAGAATTATTCGACCCGAGGCGCTGGGACGGCGACATGGAAACGTCACTCGAATATTTTGAATCCCAGGGTCATCCATTTGTGCAGATATTGACTTACCCTCTCGAGCCCGATTTTCGCTCCGGGAAAGTTGGTCTCAATCTTGGAATGAAGATTAATCCCGGTCGGGTGGTTACCCTCGAAAGAGTAGAAATCGCAGGTCTTACCAAAACACGACCCAAAACTGCCGGAAGGGCGCTGGGGCTGGAGCCGGGGATTCGTTTTGATCCTGTGGTAAATTCCCGCGCAGGGAGACGATTGGAACGGACCGGATGGTTTTCTGAAGTCAGTCAGCCTCGCCTTTTCCATGACAATTACGGCGCTTACGGAATTGTTTACGAAGTTCAGGAACAATCCACCAGTACTGTCACAGGAGCTTTGGGTTATGTCCCAAGGCAGGAGAGTGGGGGTGAGTTGGCTGGAAACCTGGATGCAAGATTTTCAAATCTCCTCGGAACGGGACGGGAATTCTCGCTTAACTGGCGCAGGGACAGTGATTCACAGAGTTCATTCGCATTGGGTTATATGGAGCCCTGGTTGTTTGGCAAGCCCCTGGATTTGAACCTTGGGTTTTCGCAGGAAGTGATAGAGTCGTTGTATGTTGCGCTTGAGTATGAAGCCGGGTTGACCTTGCGTATGGGTGATTTCTGGTCATTGGGAGGAGCCGGGCAGCAACGATTTGTATCAGCCGACAGCGCTGCTTCCGGTATTGACAGTTTATCATATAATCTCACTGGTGTTCGGGCTTTCTTGAGCATGGATTCCCGTGACTATCCCGATAATCCGAGCACGGGGAGTCGTTGGATAATTAGATCGAGCCGGTATTCAGCGTCAAAAAAGGCTGAATTTGATGTTTTGTACAAAAACAGCTTCGAATTTGAAAAGGCGATTGAATTGCGTCCTTCCCTGGTTGGTTTTTCAGGACTGCATTATGAAGAAACCAAGGTAGAGAGTGAAACTGTTCCCCCGGCAGAATGGGTACGTATTGGCGGAGCTTCAACGGTTCGGGGATTTGCGGAGCGCAGTCTCTCTGCTCCTCGAGCAGGATGGATAAATCTTGAATTGAGACAATTGACCGGTAGAGATAGCAGGGTTTTTCTTCTTTCAGACATTGCAGTTCTGGAAATTCCTGTCGAGACAGTATGGGAATTCTCATACGGCGGTGGAGTCCTGGTTAATACCGCCGCAGGTTTAATTACCACAGCAGTGGCATTGCCGGCGGGAGAGGGCTGGACTGCTGCGGTCGTTCATGCCTCCGTAGCGGCAAGATTTTGAAGAACTATTTTACTATATTCAATATTGATTATGTTCACTGTGTTCAGTGATTAAATATATTAGTAATTCTTGTTTAGAAAAGTGACCAAAAGGAGCGTCAAATGGCTTCAAGAAAAGTCGGAGTACTAACTGGAGATAGTGTCCAGGAAGTGTTTGCGATTGCCAAGGAAAATGATTTTGCATTACCCGCAGTGAACGTGGTAGGAACAAATACTATCAACGGCGCTATGGAAACCGCCCGTGAAGCAAACTCACCGATCATAATTCAACTTTCAAGCAGCGGAGCACATTTTTATGCGGGCAAGGGATTGTCCAATGATGGTCACCAGGCGATGATAGCCGGGGCTGTCTCAGCGGCAAAACATGTTCACCTGCTGGCGGAAATGTACGGGATACCGGTTATTATGCATACCGATCATGCTGCCCGGAAACTGCTGCCCTGGGTTGACGGAATGATTACAGCGAGCGAAGAGCATTATGAACAATTCGGTTATCCCCTTTTCAGCTCTCATATGATAGACCTCTCAGCAGAACCGATTGAAGACAACATTAATGAATGCCTGATTCGCCATGAGCGTATGAGCAAAATTGGCATGACACTCGAAATCGAACTCGGTGTCACCGGCGGGGAAGAGGACGGCGTGGATAACACAGGTATTGATTCTTCAAAACTCTATACTCAACCTGAAGATGTTTGTTACGCATACGAGGAACTCGGAAAAATCAGCGACAGGTTCACTATTGCAGCTTCATTCGGAAACGTTCATGGTGTATATAAACCGGGAAATGTCCAACTTCAACCTGTCATCCTGAAAAACTGCCAGGAGTATATTGAGAAGAAACATGGCACCGGTCATAATCCTGCAAGTTTCGTTTTCCACGGTGGCTCCGGATCTTCTCAAGAGCAAATTCGTGAAGCAATCAGCTACGGCGCTATCAAGATGAACATAGACACCGACCAGCAATGGGCTTTCTCAATTGGTGCCAGGGATTATTTCAACGAGTACAGTGAGTACCTTAAAACCCAGATCGGCAACCCGGATGGTGATGACAAGCCGAATAAGAAGTATTATGATCCCAGGAAATGGCTGAGAAAAGCTGAAGAAACTTTCATAACAAGACTACGAGAAGCATTCGAAGATCTGAACGATATCAACAGAACTCCGCTTCTGTAATTGTTAAAATCTTATATAATATGTTTACAGTATTTATAATCCCGGGATACTTCTCGGATAACAACACACCAACGAAGGAGAAACAGGAATGAGGATCACGATACAATTTGAGGTGAGCAAGGGATCTCATAGTTATGACCTTTCGGAAGATGACTTAAATCAGATATGTTCTGAAGGAAGGGTTTATATTGAACAGCAGGACCCAGAAAAAAGTTTGAGTATTGGGGGAACTCCAGATGAACTTGAACTCCTTGCGGAAGCCTTAATGAATTGTGCAAATTCGAATCGTTAATCTGACTGATTGAAATTCAGCAGAAAGAAAAATACATTGGACCAACTCACATTTAATGCTGTGTTATTACTCGACTTGATCGAGTATTCCTTTGCTCTAACTTGTTGATAATGGTATATGCACGGGTCATACCTGAGAATGGCAAAACAGCTAGAGGCATGTGATCTGATCCACAATTTTTACAGTAATTTCGAGTAGATCGTTGTAAAATACGGATAGCTATGCCCACATTTGAATAAATTGCTTATTTTCAAGGAGATTGTCAATAATTACTTGAAAATGCTATATCAGAAGATAGAAATATTATAGTCGAATTTTAAGCTTCATATATTCTAAAGACAGTATAACCATTAAAATTCTTATAATAGTTTGTTTGTATTGTAAGATTTTGAACCTGAGTCAAAGATTGTTATTTTGGGATAATTTTATGTCCATTTCAACAAAACATCAAATTGTTAACGGTGATAGCAGAAACATGTCAGAATTGGCTGACAATTCTGTAAATTTAATTATTACATCTCCTCCATATTGGCAACTGAAAGATTATGGGAATGATGAACAGATAGGCTATAATGATAGTTATGAAAATTATATAAACAATCTGAATTTAGTTTGGCAGGAAAGTTATCGAGTTTTAGATAACGGTTGCAGATTATGCATAAACATAGGTGATCAATTTGCACGAGCTGTTTATTATGGCAGATATAAAGTAATACCAATAAGAACAGAAATCATAAAGTTCTGTGAAACTATTGGTTTAGATTATATGGGAGCAATAATATGGCAAAAAAGAACCACGACTAACACAACCGGTGGCGCAAGTGTGATGGGTAGTTTTCCATTTCCACGGAATGGGATTTTGTCAATTGATTATGAATTTATATTACTGTTTAAGAAACTCGGAAACCCCAAAAAACCAGATAAAGAATTAAAAGAGCAATCGAGACTCACGAAAGAGGAATGGAGGGAATATTTTTCGGGACATTGGTATTTTGGTGGTGTTAAGCAAGATGGTCATATGGCAATGTTTCCGGAAGAATTACCGCGACGATTAATTAAAATGTTCTCTTTTGTTGGTGATACTATTCTTGATCCATTTTTAGGTAGTGGCACAACATCCTTAGCTGCTAAAAACCTGGACAGAAATTCTGCTGGATATGAAATAAATTCTGAATTTATACCTTACATCAAGAAGAAATTGAATTTTGAACAACAGGATTTATTGCAGACAGAGTATCAGTTTTTCACTCAAGAGAATGAAGATCATAGATTTGATGCAAGAATCAGTAATTTGCCATACATTTTTAAAGATACACATAAATTAGACAAAAAAATTGATCCTAAAAATCTACAATTTGGATCTAAAATTGACAAGAACTCTAATCAAAGAGAAGAATATTATAGTGTTAAAGATATTATTTCTACCGAGAATTTTATGCTCAACAATGGACTTAGAATTCGATTATTAGGCATTAAAAGCAATGAAACACAAGATGGAAATGCAAGGGATTTTTTATTAAAGAAACTGAAAAATCAAAAAGTGTTTTTGAAATTTGATAAACTCAAACATGATTCCGAGAATAATCTATTCTGTTATTTATACCTGAAAAATAAGACTTTTATAAATGCTCACTTGATAAAAAATGGTTATGCAAAAGCAGACAGGGATATTGAATTCAAGTATAAAAATAAATTTATTGGATTGGAACAACATCATGGATAAGGAATGGATCAAGGGAAACGAAGGTCGCAATCTCAAATTTAAGAGAGAAACCCTGTTAAATTATGGAATGAACAGATGGGGTTTGAATAAAGCTCACAGCGTAGGTTCTACATCTGAATTAATAAGAGCATGCACTCCTAGTTCTTTTGAAGATTGGGAAGGATTCTATTTTAAAAATGCCAGGCAAAAGAAAAAAGATGGCATTAATATAACAAAGGAATACATAACAGGTTTAGGACAAACTCTATATATAAAATTGTCAGAAGTTATTCAGAATGAATTAGAATCAATACAAGAGGAAGAATGTATTGACTATGCATACAACCTAATTCTAAACCGGACTTATGAAGGTTATAGAGCTGAAATTGATACTATCTACGGCCAATTAGAAGGCATTCTGAAAATAAAAATTGATCCAGCACCTGATAAATGGGATAGAACTTATAATGTTGATTTTTGCATTGAAGTAAAAGATCGGTTTATTGGAATACAAATTAAACCGATATCGACAGGAATTCCTTTAGACCATTATCAATGGGAAGAAATGCATCGTAAAAATCATGAAAGATTCTTTCATGATCAAGGTGGAAAAGTATTTTTCGTATTCTCTGTCAAATCAACTGGTAAAAAGAAAATAATTCATAATGTTGAAGTAATTGATGAGATTCAAAAAGAAATAGATAGATTGAGTAAATAATTTGATGAGTTCAGAAGCGCCTGGAATGAATATTTCAGAAGTTGAGGTAACAAATATTTCTGCTCATGGCATATGGGTGCTTGTGAGTGGTAAAGAATATTTCATGTCCTACAAAGATTTTCCCTGGTTTGAAGAAGCGCCGGTGGGGAAAATAATTAATGTTGTTGAATTGTCTTCGGGTCATCTCTATTGGCGAGAGCTTGATATCGATCTGAGTCTTGAGTCGATTAAACATCCGGAACGTTTTCCATTAATAACAAAGCTATAGAATAAGAATACGATAAGTACAGTTTGTACATTATTCAGAATGTGCAGGATTTATCGAAATCCTTATTTTACAACAGTCTCAGTTTAATACATAGATTCTTAATATCTCGCTGTAAGTGTTACAAAATAATTCCGCTCCGCTCCGACGAAATAGAAATTCTCCCCTTCCCAGGAATCGTACCAGCCTGCTGTTTCGTATTCTTCATCGAGCAGGTTGTTTGCCCTGAATTTGATTTCCCATCCACTCAAAGGAATATTTTCAGGAACTTTATATGACATACTCAAACCAAGAAGCGAGAAAGGATCAATTGTACGATCTTCATCCTCAGTATTATCGAGGTATTGTTTGCCGACGTAACGCAAATTGATTCCAGGGACAAAACCCATCCAATAATAACTTACCCCGCCATGGAGCATGATACTTGGGAATAATGCGATATGATTATCGGACAGATCGATTGTTTCAGTACCTATTGGATTCCAGTCATCATCATATAGTTGGTTATAGGTTAAATACTCAGTCAACCTGTCGTCTGAAATGGAAGCATTCAACCAAGCCTTGGTTTCACGTATAGGCTTCACAACCGCTTCGAATTCCAAGCCGCGATGAACCGATCTGTCAGCATTATCTTTAACCGGGGCACCATCATTTACACCACCGTATGGAATAATCGCATTCTTATATTCCATCCAGTATGCGCCAAGCTTGAATTTGTACCAGTCAGCTTTGAACGATGTACCCAGCTCGAAATCAATTAATTGTTCAGGTTCTACAATCGGGCCAGACCATTCAATTCTTTCAACCTGACCCCCAGATCTGATCGTGTCCGGTGTATTAAATAGTGGATCTTTTCCCAGATCATCCGGACCTTGCCAAACATCCCAGTATTCATCGTTATACGGCGCACGATGCGTTAATCCAACACCTCCGAAAAGATTCAATTCATTTGTCATATCGTAAGATAATCCGAATTTTGGATTTAGAAATGTGTAATTGATATTAAAAGCATTCAATTCCTCGTTCTGGAAATTTGCCATTGGAGTTTGCTTAAAAGAATATGTTTTGTGCCTGAACTCAAGGTCACCTATCAACCTCGTTTTGTCATTGAGACGATATAGATCATGAACGAACAATCCTGCCTGACTAACCTGTCCGTTATAAGCATAATACTGATGCTGAGGCTCAGCTCCAGGTGGTAGTTGATCACCCCAGATCACATACCCGAAATGATCTCCCTGGTACCACTGTAGATCACCGCCGACTTGAAGAGTATTCTTCTCCTGTTCCCAGATCAGTCTCGGAACCCAGCCCACATGATTTTTCTTCACCCATTTCTGGTTGACCAAGTCTGTTTCTGTGATAGTGTCGGTAGGTGTATAAAACTCCTGGTAACCAAAATCCTCCAGGTCTTCACCTGATTTATACTGTTCGTAATATCCCTCGCCCCTGATATAAAACAGGCTGTTTTCGATCTGGATATTCGGATTCAGGGTGTAGCTGTGATGGAGTTCGTAATGAGGTTGATAGAAATTGTCAATTGTGTTTTCATAAGTATAAGGATTGTGTTTTCTGTTTTTGTTTATATCACTTTCTGCTGAAGCGTTCCAGGCAGCATGCGTTAATTCTGGTCCACCATAAACATTTATCGTAAGTTTACTTCTCTGCCAGTATCTCGTTGCAGTCAGGAAATAACTCCATAACTCCACACCGCTCCTGTCACGATATCCGTCTGTCTGGATTCGGGAAAATCTGCCGTACATCCCATAGGTGTTGTTAATTAATCCTGAATTATATGCAAGTCCCCATTTCCTGGTATTAAAACTTCCTCCTCCAAAAGTTGCTTCAAGCTGAGGTTCCGCCAATTGCGGCGACAATGTAAGAAGGTTGATTGTCCCACCAAATCCTCCGGTGCCATACGGTGAGTAACCTACTCCACGCTGCACCTGGGCATCCTCCAAATTAGCAGCGAGGTCTGGCATATCGACCCAGTAAACCTGTCCATCTTCGGGATCGTTGAGCGGAATATTATTTATTGTAACAGCAATACGGGTCTGATCGAATCCCCTGATCTTTACATTGGAATAGCCAATCCCATTACCGGCATCCGAATATGAATAAACCCCGGGAATAGATTCGAGCAACATCGGGATATCCTGTGCCCAATATGTTTCTCTCATTTGAATGCCAGACATATTTGAAAATGATGCAGGAGCTATTCCTTCAACTGCACGGCTTGCTGTAATCACAACATCATCGGTGGAAATCAGGGCATGGGATAGCGAAAGTACAAAATCGGATATGTCACTCACCAGATTAACATTAATTTTATTAACATGATATCCAAGAAAACTCGCTGAAATTTTATAATTACCGGGATTGATACCATGGAAACTGAAAATACCGTTCTGATCTGTCACAGTACCTGTTCCGGTTCCTTCAATGATAACATGAGCGCCTCTCAATGGTTTACCGGATGTTTTATCCCTGACCTCACCGGCGATGTCAAAAGCATAGGAAGAAATGACAAAGAATAAACACAAGAAGAGATAAAACAACAAAATTACGGTACGTTTCATGTTACCCTCGAAAACCATGACCAATTTGAAAGTCGGGGGGTGAATAAACGGAAATACCCGCCGGGGAGAGCGGGCAGAAAGGAGATAATCATGCAAAAGGAATAAATCGCCCTGTTTCCTACGCCAGCATTAACCGGATCAGGTTCCACGGGTGTATTCTCAGACTCGTCGTCGAGACGAACCACCCCGAAGCAGCAATTTCAAGATAGATAAATTATACAAGAGGGTCAAGCAGGCGCAGAAATAATTGAGATGCATGATTATTTTGCATTAATGACAAGTAGGTAGATTGGTTAACGTTGTTCAAAAGTTACCTGGGATTGAATTTATGATGGCAAAAAATCTCTCAAGGATTGACATTATGTTGTTTAAAAGCTCCAGCGGAGCGAAATCATGTAGCACGGTGCGTAAGCGCCGGGAGGTGAAGTAATAATTATTGCAGCCCTGCAGGGGCGAAAGCAAACAGCATTCACTATCAATCTCTTTCGCCCTTGCAGGGCTTGGGATATATTGGATCAATTCACTCCCCCGGCTTACGCCGAGGGCTACATGCTTTCAACCCTTTGGGTTTACATGTTTTCGACCCTTCTGGGCTACCATACATTCGAACCTTTGGGATTACATGTTTTCGACCCTTCTGGGCTACCATACATTCGAACCTTTGGGTTTACATGTTTTCGATCCTTCTGGACTATCATACATTCGAACCATTGGGTCTACATGTTTTCAACCTTTATGGCTACTATACATTCGACCCTTTGGATTTACATGCTTTTGATCCTTTGGGTCTATTATATGACTCAAACACTAATGCCATGCCTACGGCTGCGCACCCCCCCGGCGAAACCTAGTATGTCTTCTCCATAAGTATCCCTTAATGAATCAAGTGCCTTGTACATTTTCAATCTTTTACAGACGGTTTCAGCATAAAAAAGATCCTCCTGAACGCCATTACCTTCTCCCGGACGAAAAAGACGGGATACACTTATTCCGATCAGACGAACCGGCATTTCTCCCTCTTTCCATAGATCGCTAAGTAAAACACTTGCAACTTTGTAGATCTCCTGGGCATCATCAGTTTGATGAACCAGCGCTCGCTGATGTGAGTATGTTTTAAAGTTTGAGGTACGCAGTTTCAGGGTTACGACCTTTCCAAGATAGTTTTCTCTTCGCATTCTCCTTGTAGCTTTATCACAAAGGTGAAGCAGTTTTCCATGTAGAATATCACAACGCTCAACATTGGTCATAAATGTATGCTCATGACCCATAGATTTATCATCAGGTCTTTCCTCGAGGCCTGTAATCTTGTCCCCACCTTTGCCTTGCGCCATTTTGATCAGAGCTTCACCGTTCACTCCAATCTTTGCTTTCATTAATTTAACAGGATAGTCCGCCAGTTGAGCCACGGTGCGTATTCCCATCCCGGCAAGTGTCTTCCTTGTTGACTCCCCTACGCCGGGTATCTTTTCGACCGGCAGTGGACCCAACACATTCCTTACATCATGGGCTTCAATGACAGCCAGCCCGTCAGGTTTATTAAGGTCTGATGC
Organism: Candidatus Electryonea clarkiae; assembly: GCA_030765455.1. Classification (GTDB taxonomy): domain Bacteria; phylum Electryoneota; class Electryoneia; order Electryoneales; family Electryoneaceae; genus Electryonea; species Electryonea clarkiae. The sequence continues at coordinate 66,978 of JAVCCM010000101.1, forward strand.
CATTTTTGCTACTATCCGCGAAGGACCGATACCCACCGAAGCTGTCAGGTTGAGTGTGTTCTTGATTGCATTCTTTACAGCTCTGCCATATTCCTCCGCTCCACCCCAGAGCTGTGCGCATCCGGTCGCATCAAGAAAGGCTTCGTCAATGCTGTACGGTTCCACCTGTGGGCTGTATCGTCTCATCAGCGCCATCAACCGTAATGATACCCAGGTGTATTTGCCGCTAAATGTTTTCAGGTAAATCCCATCCGGGCAGAGCCTGCCTGCCAGCGACAGGGACATCCCAGAGTGCACGCCGTACTTCCGTGCAGGATAATTACATGTTGTAACTACCCCTCTGCTACCTTTGGGACCGCCGATAATGACAGGTTTTCCCTTTATCGAAGGGTTGTCCTTTTCCTCGATTGCGGCAAAGAATGCATCCATATCCACATGAAGAATCAGGCTGGATTCTTTCAGTTTCCCGGTTTTTTTGCGTCTTCCCGCTTCTGCGCGCATTTTCTGACTGACAATTGGGTTTATCATGATAATTAAGAATTATGAATTAGGAATTTAAAAACAACCACCGACGTCATTGCGAACGAAGTGAAGCAATCCCAAATGATTAACATACAATACTCTCAAGAATAAAAAAGATTGCTTCACTCGTTCGCAATGACGTCCTGGCTTCTTTCGCAATGACAACCTGCCTATACTATTATGTAACAGCTATTCATCTTTTACACTTTATGCTTGTACGCTTTCTCACGGTTATCCAACAAGGCATACCCTCGCCAGCATCCATACCTTGTTGATGGTATTGAAGGTTACCTCATACACATCCGGGCCGGTGGTCATGACTGAAAAATGGTGAAACCTTGTTTGCCCCTGATCGGACACCCATTCACCATTCACTCTTTCCACTCGATAGACCCTGTCTTTCCAACGGAATTTCAGAGGCTGAATGCGTCCGTCGCGAAACAATGCGATGACTTCAACTTTGTCGCCAATGTCTTCATATCTCATGATAATGCCTGAGAAGCTATGGTTTCCCCGATTATGTGAATACCCCGATATACATGTGTAACACCGAAACAATATGAACAGATGTGCAGTATATAATACTCACTTCTCAAGCGGCTGTCAAGTGAAATGACGACACTCCGTGTTATATAATGATAAAATTTGAAGGGAACTATCGGATAGTAAGAAGAGTATTTTACTATGTTCACGTTATCTTTTGGCGTGCGAGTCTCTTGAAATTCTATAATTACTTGACACTGCCGACAAGGTGAGACTATTTTGAAGTAGTTAATCCTACCAACACCCACAGGAGTTTAACCCGAAAATTTAGTTAAGGGTTTAGTCGAAATACTTTTTACCGCCAATTCGGTGCTTTAGAACCGAAAAATCCATGTTGTGTGCAAAATTCTGTTATTTTCAAAGATTAATAAGAACAATTATGACGAAATAATGCTATTGGATTGTATTTAATATCACTATATCATAACATTATCTGCAAATCCGATTATACCGGATCAAATTATTGTAGATGACGATTATGATTGAAAAAATGGCAGTTATCATGAGAAAGTTTAATATAGTTATTCCGGTTTTCCTGTTTTGCATTCCAGCAATGCTGTTTGCAACGACAGGACTCCGTGTAATTGAAGATACTCAGTCCGGTCTGGTGGTGAGAGTAACCCCTGATGACTGGCATCGATTCGAATTAGAAGATGGATTTATCCCTATTCCAGCTGGAGCAGGTGTTGATAACAGAGAAAATAGTCTGGCGGTTCCGTACTACCGCACTTTAATCGGATTGCCCTCTAATAAATTACCGGCAATTCAGGTTGAGAAGATTCAATGGGGTGAGTGGGCTGCTGCTAATATTAAGGAAGGCAAAGAACAACCAAGAAATCAGCGTATTCCAGTACTGGATAACGGACAGCCTGTTATAGTCGGCAAGCCTTTTCTCTGGCGCGGCAAATGGGTTACGGATTTATATGTAATTCCTGTCCGGATAGATGGAAAAGGCGTTAGAAAGCTAAAAGATTTACAGGTGCGTGTAACATATAAAGGAAACAACCAGGGTGGATTATCGCAACCCGACAGGCTGTCAGACAAGATTCTCCTGAATCATGAAGCGTCAAGATTATGGTCTGCCGCTGAGTCAAAACCGTTATTTCGCCGTTCGCAATCCTGGGTTGAATATGATGAATTAATACGCATTGAAATTGAGGTTGAAGGTATTTATGAAATAAACCGTGAAACTTTGCTTCGTTCGGGTATAGATCTGGGCGGTTATGATCCGCGGAGTTTCAGGATTTATGGAAATGGCGGGTTTGTTCTTAACGAAAATATTGGCTCTTCCCGCGACAGCACATTGATTGAGAACGCAATTGTTGTTACCGGAGAGGACGACGGCTCCTGGGATGAAGGAGATAAAATACTCTTTTATGGACGCAGCGTGAACAGTTGGGATGCACATCAGCCGCCGGGAGAATACAGGCATTCAAATAATCCGTTTACGATGCGAAATGTTTATTGGCTGGTAGTACCTCCATTAGGAAGTGCAGACGGGAAAAGGATGGAAACTATCGGTACAACCCGTCCGATCACATACGAGGCTACGGTAGCACGTTCGAGAGTATTTTCCGAGAATGATAATTTTATTCATCATAGTATCGACAATCCGGAATCTGGAAAAAACTGGTATGCTGCTGACTTATATGGCGGCGATAGATATACGACTAATTTTCAACTCGATCAACCTCACCCAGAACAAGAGGCGGTCTTGTTGCTTGGACAGAGAAGGATTCAACGTGATGGGAATGCACTTATCAGGGTGCTGATAAATGGAATAGAAATAGAATCATATTCCTTGACAACAAGTGTGCATTCTATAGATATACCGGCGGGAGTGCTGAATTCAGGTTCCAATACGTTTTCTTACCAGGTTGAACGTGTAGATGCTGATAAACCCGGGCATAGCCTGTTCGACTGGTTTGAGATTAACTACCTGAGATCTTTTGAAACATCCCTGAGTTCAATTGCCTTTGATCAGCTTCCTGATGACGGTGTTGCAAGTATCAAGCTGCATGGCTTGGATGCACCCTGGGTATTCGATATAGAGGATTTTGAAGAAGTCCAACATATTCGGTCCGACAGTTTTGCAGTTGAAGCTCAAGTGACTCGGCCTCGAAGATACCTGGCAGTTTCAGATGGTGAATTTCTTACACCATCATATATATCAAGGGACGACATCGGGTATGGCGAATATCCTGACGGTCTTCGCGACCAATCATTAAATGCAGATTATTTAATGATTGTCCATCGCGATTTCTGGGAAACTGCCGCAGCGCTTGAAAGCTATATCGAGGAACGTGATAATATTGAAGTAATGAGAGTTCTTGTATCTGATATTTATGATGAATTTTCATGGGGGTTATTGGATCCCACAGCGATCAGGGATTTTCTGAAATATGCCCTATATGATTGGACGGACTCTGACCCGGTTACCTGTCTTTTCATTGGTGATGGAGATTATGACTATCGTAATCTTATCCCCGGTGATGACAAGAACTTGATACCACCTTATGAAAACAACCAGGAATCGCGAGATGACTGGTTTGCAGAGTTCGACCCCTCCGGCGGCGAACCGGAATACATTATGGGGCGGCTTCCGTTTCAATCTAACCAGGAACTGGATAACTATGTCAATAAATTGATGTCCTATGAAAGCGATACGGAACGGGGAGCATGGCGGAACAGGGTTATTGTCGTAGCCGATGACGAATACGGTGAAGGTGGCCCAAATTCTTATGACAAAACCCATTTGCAATATTCAGAAGCATTATCCCGTGATCACATTCCGAATTATGTAGAACTCGAGAAAATATATATTGGTACTTATCCGACTGAATTTGATCCGTCAACCGGTGAACGGCGTAAACCTCTTGCTACTCAAGAGTTGATCGAATCATTAAACCGGGGAGCATTGGTTGTAAATTACATGGGGCATGGGAATGCCCATGTCTGGGCGCACGAATCTCTCCTTTTAGATACTCGCGACAACATTCTTATTAACAGCGGATTAAGAGAGCCGATATACGTCGCAGCCACTTGCTCCTGGGGACATTTTGACAGACCAAACAATGAAGCTTTTTTCGAAATGCTTTTAGGACGGAAGGGTGGAGCGATTGGCGCCGTTGCCGCCACAAGGAACACAAGTGGCTCTGGAAATTTAGTGTACGTCCAGGAATTTTATGCGCAGTTTTTTGACCGGATCAACAGGCGAACACTTGGTGAAAGTGTATTGCTTGCCAAGATAAACGTTGAAGGGCCTACAAACCGTTATTATCATTGTTTCTCTGAACCAAACATGATTCCCGCTGTTCCCGGTCTTGACATGATAGTAACTGATATAAACCCGGACAGCCTTGTTGCGCTTCAAATCGGGAAAGTTCTTGGCGAGGTTCGTGAGATTAATGATGACAATCCGGTCACAGATTATAATGGCGAAGCAGTAGTAACTGTTTTTGACAGTTATGATTCTTTAACCTACACATTCTTTGACGGCTCTACTATGAGTTACAGGATGCCGGGCGGGATCCTCTTCAGAGGTCGCTCGACAGTCGGAAGCGGCGACTTTCTTTCAACCTTCATGGTTCCTCGAGATGTTAGTTATGGTTCTTCTGACAGTTGGATCCAGATGTTCGCATCTGACGGCAATAAGGATGCTGTAGGCTCAAAACAGGGTGTAGAGATCGCTGCGATCTATGCGGATGAATTTGGCGACAATACTCCACCCGAGATCAATATTTATTTTGATCACCGTGGTTGGCAGGATGGTGACATGACTACTCCACAACCAACACTGATAATTGATCTGGTCGATACAAGCGGTATTAATTTGACCAGTGAAATCGGGCATGATATCAAAACGGTGGTGGATCCGGGAAAAGCGAATGAGATAACCTATAATCTCACCGAAGATTTTATTTATGAACGTGATAGTTATACTCGTGGAACGGCTGAGCATATCATCACTGGATTGGGAGACGGCAGACACGAGCTTGAGGTCTGGGCATGGGACAATGCTAACAATATGGCTCGCAAGGAAATTCTGTTTATTACGATAGGATCTGGCGAGGATGTCAGGCTTGAGAATGTAGTTAATGTTCCGAATCCTTTCGAAGAGAGGACTCATTTTACATTCGAAGCTATTGGTGCGGATGAAGCAGTGATAAAAATTTACACAGCGAGCGGTCGCCATATAAAAACCATAGGTCCACAAACAATTTACAATGGTTTCAATTATATAGAATGGGATGGGTTTGACCATTATAATGATCAAATCGCAAACGGCGTTTATCTTTATAAAGTAAAAGTAACAGATTCCTCCGGTCATGAAGACGAATCTATTGGGAAACTGCTTCGTATCCGTTAACTTACGAAGTTAGGCACAAGTACGGTAGAAAAGAATTTTCAGTATTTGCTGTTTTAAATTGAACTTGTATTATGATAGATATTCTTGCGGTAGTCTGTGTAATTGGCTTGTATAAGTAAAATATAAACAGGTCTGTAATTTGCTGTAACTATTGATTAAGGTATTCAGCAAATTCATTTCTGAGACTGGATTTGGATTTTCTTTGGAAATACTCTGGATATAAGGTTCAGGGGATTGGTAATATTATAGATAGGTCATTTAGTGAACATTTATTCTCAAAGATACATGGGGCGAAATATGGGTAGGAAAGCTGTTCTTCGTGAACGCGCTCATGTGATTGTTATAGCGCTTGTAGTATTGCTGTGTACGTTTACCGCGGTAAAAGATGCCGCCGCTGTTTCTGTTTCACAGGCAGGTGTTCTATTCCTTAAAATCAGTCCGGGCGCTCGTCCCGGTGGAATGGGCGAAGCATTTGTAGCAGTTGCCGATGACGCAACAGCTACCTGGTGGAATCCAGCCGGATTGGCATATCAGGATCATAATGAGTTGACACTGATGCATGTTAATTGGCTGCCGCAATTCAAGCTCGAAGATCTTTACTACGATTTCATCAGTTATGTGCACTTAGTTCCCGAGTGGGGGACTTTTGGCGGCAATCTCGTTTTTCTGAATCTGGGCGAAACAGAACGGCGAGGCGAGAACAATGAATATCTTGGCACATTTTCCTCTTATGAATATGCCGTAACAGGCAGCTATGGTTCATTGATGACGGAAAAGCTGGCTCTTGGTGTTAATATGCGATTCATTTATAGTCATCTTTCCGACAGAGGTGCCGGTGCGGAACAGGGTTCTGGAGTCGCAACGTCCATAGGGGTTGATATTGGTATGATTGCAAAAGGTCCGTTTGGATCCTGGTATGATCCTCTTGAACGTCTTGACTTAGGTGCAAATTTATCCAATATGGGACCAAAGGTCGCATATATAGATCGTGCCCAGGCTGATCCACTTCCCACAAACCTTAAGTTCGGATTCGCCTATCATGTGGTTGACAGTCCTTATAATAAATTGTCTCTCATCGGCGATGTTAATAAAGAACTTGTTCGCCGGGATGACAAGGGTGACTCTGATCCGTTTTATCTTGCACTGGTTTCCGCATGGGGTGATGGGCCATTCTTTCCAACGATGATTTATAATGCCGGGATAGAGTACTGGTACAGTGATCTTATAGCATTGCGAGGTGGGTACTGGAATGATGATCTCGGCAAGATCTGGCCAATAACATTCGGCGCCAGTCTGCAATATTCTCTTTACAGATTCGATTTCTCATACATTCATGCCGGTGAAGGTCATCCCCTGCAGGATACAATGCGATTCAGCCTTTCAATAGGGTTCTGATAAATTTTGTGTTGAGTTTTTGAGAAGATATCAAAAGGTAGAAAATTGAAACGACCCTGTTCTTTGGAAATCCTGGGGGGGTAGTTGTACCGGGGCTTCCAAACGATTCGGGGCAGAACAAGAGCAGCTTGACAACCTTAGGATTTATCACCCCGATATGAAATTTCTGTTCCAAAAAAATCTCGCTGGTATTATTTTCTTGTGTGTGTTTTTCACTACATCGCATTTATTGTATGGAAAAAACATTGATGATAAACTAAACCTCAATCTGTTCCAAACGCTTGGTTCCCAGGAGCAAAGTTTTAATTTCAATTCAGTTAATGACATTAGACGAGATTATCTGGCAGAGACCCTGACAATAATCGCAATTCGTGTGGATTTTTTGCCGGACACCCTTGCCACGACTACCGGGACCGGTTCATTCTTTTATGAGCTTCCGGATTCTATCGAACCGGAAGAATGGCAGATTGATCCACCTCCTCACGACAAACAATATTTCAAAGATCAAATTCTTGCGCTGCATAATTATTTCAAACGGTTCAGTCGCGGAAAACTTAATATTGTTGGGAAAATATATCCTGAAGAAGACCAGGACGCTTACACACTTGACTATCCAATCTGGCATATTAATTATGGCGATGATGACAATGACCGTCTTAATCGTACCCTTACTGAGTTGTTTGTTGATTCATGGGAAGCAGCCCGTGAAGATCTTGAAGCTGATGGTGTTACTGTAAACGATTCGACTCTCTTCGTCATTTTTCACGCCGGAGCAGGGAACGAATTTGATACCGGTTTTGATACCACTCCACATGATATCCCTTCTGTTTACATTGGTCCGGAGGATCTGGAAACTTTTGCTGATCTCCCTGATGCCGGAATTCCCCTGGGAAATGACCTGATTACACGTGGAGTAATTTTGCCCGAAACACAACGTCAGGGTGATGTTGAAGTTGGAATGATCGGGACAATATGCACACAGGTCGGTTTTTTAATGGGTATGCGACATCTTTATCAACCTGATACCGGCGATCCGGGAATAGGGTTGTTAGGATTAATGGATCGTGGATTCGGTGGTTTTTTCGGATTCGGTCCTATTCCACCAAGTGTCTGGGCAAGAGCTTACATGGGGTGGGACAGCGTAAAGGTTGTAGAGGAAGGACCAATCGAACTTATCGCCCAGCAATGGCTTGATACACTTTTTACTGAACCGGATACTAATTATCATCTGGTAAAAGTACCAATCAATAATGATGAATATTATCTGCTTGAAGCCAGGCTTCGTGATCCTGAAGAAGACAGTGTGACTGTTGCTTACGACCGTGATGGTCGCCGATTGACCATGAATTACGATTATTCCTTTGAAACCGGTGATGGTTTTCGTGTACCGGTATGGGTAGAAGATCATGATTTCGACTTTCCATCAAGCGGCATTCTTATCTGGCATATTGACGAGAGTGTGATCAGGGAAAAAATCGATGAAGACCGTATACAGGAAGATCGTAATCGCAGGGGCGTCTCCCTTGAGGAAGCTGATGGAAGTGAAGATATCGGCGAGGATTATCCATTCCTAACACCAGGTGATGGTGCCGAATACGGAGTGCGCGAAGACGCCTGGTACGCGGGGAACAAAGTATGGCAGCTTGCAAACAATAATGCTCGCGATGTGGTTTTCGGACCCTATACCAATCCTTCAACAGCAGCAAATTCAGGTGGAGCAAGCCATATAATATTCGAAAATTTCACTGTTCTCGGCGATACTATGTCCTGTGAAGTAAGCAATGCATGGAAGCAGGGCAATTTTCCACAGAATTTAGACTGGAATCCCGGAAGCCAGGTATCGTCCACATTCGCCGACTTGACAGGTGATGGGATTGATGAATTGGTTCTGTATGATTCAAAAGGGAAGATCCGGTTTTTCTATGGCGACGGTTCGATGCCTTTTAACATTGATCAGACCTATGATCTACCTATAAACAAGATATCTCATCTTATTGCTGCTGACCTGGATAATGATGGATCGGATGAATTGATCATCGCTGGAGATGCAACGCTTCTGATTCAAAAATATTCTGACGCCGGCGTTTTGGTAAATGAGGGTGATCCATTTCAATTTGGTCAGCAGGAAATGATATCGTTGACGATTTCAGGACCAGAGGTAGAGCCGGTTATAAATGTAGCATTGAAAAATCAAAATGAGGATATATGCCGGATTTATTCCATTTATCGTGATCCTGCCGGATATAATCATAGATATATCCAGATTCCTGCAACAGCCCATCTCAGATTCGCATTGCTCGGTAGTGAATGGACTGATACGCTTGCAGTGGTTGACAACAAGGGAAATTTGTCGATATACAGAGTCGAAAGTTTCCAGGAGCCATCTGAATTATTCAGGACTCCAAATACCGAACCATTTGAAACAATCAATTATCTCATATCTGGTGATTTCGATGGCGATAACATGTGGGATATAATGGCATCTGCATCCAACGGTAATTTGATTTTCTGGTGGGGAACGGAGGATTGGAGCGAGCCTCATGTTCATCAACTCGAAAAACAGTTATGGAAATACACTGCTTTTGATATTGATGACGACGGTGTAGTAGAACCGGTAGGTATTAGCGGAGATTTTCCGGTAGAAGTGGTTGGAATTGAACCCGGTGGAATTTTCTCCGAGGATACACCGATAAGGCTCCCGGAAGGAACACATGCTTCAGGTGCATCTCCCTTAATAATAAATCAGGGTAACCGTCAAAATAAGCTAATGATTTGCGCTGCTCAACTTGACGATACACTTGGACATGGTGTTGTCGCTACAAATCTTCATTTGAAACGACCTCTTTCCGGCTTCCCGCTTGATTATGGGAGTAATCAGACTAATCTAAAAATTACAATCGGTCAGATTGATGATGACAGCGATATTGAATTAGTTATGACTTCAATCGCTTCCGGAGGTTTGAAAGTAATCAACATTCCATCCGACCCAGGAACGTCACATGAAATTCTATGGGGCATGGAAGGCGGCAATCCCCGGCATACATATCATATTTTTTCTTCACCTTCTTCAGTTTCAGGTCTGTCTTCAACGGATCTTGAAAATTCATACTGTTGGCCCAATCCGGTGATAGAAGATGTGGCGCATTTTCGGTTCCAGTCAAATTCATCTGGAAATGCGGAAATAAAAGTCTTCGATCTTGTCGGACGAGAAGTACTCGTGAAGAAGCAGGCAGCAAGGCTTGGAAACGATCAGGAGATTGCCCTCGATGTCAGCAACCTCCCGAGTGGTGTATATTTAGCCAGGCTTGAGGTAGGTAGCAATTCTACTTTAATACGGTTTGCGGTGGTGCAATAGATTATGAAAACGATTATAGAAAAAGAGTTTTATGCAATAAACATAATATCGCATCTAATTCATGTCATCATTAGTACTGCGATTCATCTGATTCAGTGCGTTGTCATTCCTGCGAAGGCGGGAATCCAGAGAGCGAGCATTATTGTGAAATTGAACTTTCTGGATTCCCGCCTTCGCGGGAATGACATCTCGATTGAGCGGAATTGGTGTACTATCACTGTTTCAATGATTTTTGGATTTGTTCTTGCCATATCAAACGTTTCCGCTCAACCTCTCGATGCGAACCATCCGGAGCTTCTCTGGAATACTTTTGAGACAGACCATTTTGTGGTTCATTATCATGATGGCGCGGAACGAACTGCCAATGTTATTGCAAAAATCGCAGAGGAAATTCATCCGAAAATCACCGGATTGTACGGATATGAACCGGACACGAAGTTCCATTTTATCGTAAAGGATACAGACGACTACGCCAACGGAGCAGCATATTATTACAACAATAAAATGCTTATATGGTGTACCGCACTGGATTATGACCTGAGGGGCACGACTAACTGGCTGCGAAATGTTATTACACATGAATACACCCACATCATCCAGCTGGGTGCCGCCAGGAAAGCGCCTCGACCGATGCCTGCTTTTTATTTCCAGTGGATCGATTATGAATTTGAGAAGCGGCCTGATGTTTTGTATGGATACCCCAACATTCTCGCCAGTTATCCCATAGCAATGACTACAATTCCGATGTGGTTCGCAGAAGGAACAGCACAGGCGAATGTACCGGAGCTTGAATATGATTATTGGGACAGCCACCGGGATATGCAGCTTCGAATGCGGGCTTTGAATGATTCCCTGCTCCCTCTGAATGATATGGAAGTTTTCGGTAAAACCAGCCTTGGAAATGAAGGAGTGTATAATCACGGTTTCAGTCTGGTGCTATATATCACACAGAAATATGGGGCAGATGCCCTGAGTGATATGACACAAGAAATGAAAAAGTTGCATCGCGTTGATTTTAACAAAGCTATTGAAGCAGCGATTGGAATTGACGGATGGCAGCTTCATGAAGAGTGGGCTTCTTATCTAAAAGACAACTATCTGCAAAAGTCTGAAATAATCAGTGCGAATGAAGTAACCGGGCGTGATTTCGAATCTGAAGGTTATGCAAACCTTTATCCGAAATGGAGTTCGGATAATGAATACATTTACTACTCCTCTAACAGGGGCAAAGACTATTTAACCAGCAGAAGCATCTGGCGAAAATCTTTAGAAACAGGGAAAGCAGAAAAGATTGCCCCGGAAGTAAACAGCCCTTTTGACATTACCGCTGATGGCAAATGGATGGTTTATAGCCAGATAGTACGACAAAAGAATGAGAGCTATTACGCAGATATCTACCTCCGTGACCTGGAGAAAGAGAAGCAGATTCGTCTCACACGGTCTGCCCGTGCGATGGAGCCATCTTTTTCGCCGGACGAAAAAAGTCTTGTGTTTGTGCTGAATAAGGATGGAACAAAAAATATCGCTGCTTTGGAATTACCTGATAGGGAGGAATGGCGCAAAATTAAACCGGTGACCTCTGACAGCATAACTCATATTACAGATTACCGGGACGGCACTCAATGCTGGAGACCGCGTTTCAGCCCGAACGGTGAACAAATAGTGTACTCTATGGGACGTGACATAGGACGCGAAATTGTGCTGATAAATCCTGACGGCAAGAATCGACAGATAATTATTGACGGTCCCGGCGACCAGAGAGATCCTGCCTGGTCGTCCGATGGTAATGAAATATATTATGTTTCAGATGAAACAGGTATTTATAATCTATATAAATATTCTCTGAATGATGAATCCACCATCGCGCTGTCCAATGTCGTCGGTAGTGCATTTATGCCAAACGTAAGAGAAGATGGCGATATCGTTTATACTGAATTTACCGGGCGAGGATTCGAGCTTCGTATTCTTGATCCAACAGGGCCGGTCGATAGGTTCAAGATGATTTACGATCAGGATTTTATCGAGAATATTCCAGAGATTACTTTTGATGACACTGACATTGACACTGCTGAGACGGTAGGATACGAGAATCCATTTGAAAATATCTTTGTAGTACCTCGCCTGGCAATGGATTATAACACATTCAAGCCAGGAGTTTATCTCTTTAGCAGCGATGTGCTTGAAAGATTGTTCATGCTTGCAGGATTTTCGATTAACCAAAAAACAGAATTTGACGCATTTGCATTATTTGATTTCAAAGCTCTGCGCCCAACCATTTTCCTTGAAGGATATTATATCAAACGTACTGACGACGCTCGTTTTGAAGACCCGTACGTCATTGTAGATGAAAAGCCGGGACCAGAACCCGTTTTTGATACTTATGGTGTTGATTATTCTTTTCATTTAATAGAGGTTGATGGTGGAGCCCGGTGGAGGCTTTTCACCCCTGTGAGCCTCGAGGCGCGTGGGGTATGGAGTCGTTACCAGGCATACCTGAATTTTGAGGATCTTAGCTCGATTCATTATACTTATTTCATAGGAAGATATTTACAAGCCAGGCTGGACGCTGATTTAACGGTGCCAATGGTAAAAGGAAATGTTCATCCCAGGAAAGGTTGGGCTGGCCAGCTAACAGCGGCATATGAGAATAACAAGTTCTTTGACGGTTTCGAAGTGAACCTTGACAAGTTTACCTTGCAGGAAAAGTATATTCCTTATAAATACTGGCGATTGGAAACCGATGTTACCGGTTGGTGGAATCCGGTTGGAAAATTAGTGTTTCAGCCCCGTTTCAGGGGTGGTTACCTTGATAAACAGGTTGATCCATTTATGCATCTTTATTCCGGCGGCTTGCATGGAATGCGGGGATACAGTTACTATAGCCTTGGCGGAACAAGAAAAATAATTGGTTCATTGGCATTACGACATCCAATATACACTCCCAAGCGTCCAAGGTTTGGCTGGGTTCATTTTGACGGATTATACCTTGGTATTTTTGGTGATGCTGGCGACACATGGCGTGAGAGGGATTTTGATTTTGATAATGTGATAAGTGATGCGGGTGTGGAACTAAGGGCAAAATTGTTCTCATGGTATGGCTTCCCGACTGCTGTAACTTTTTCGGCAGCAAAAGGATTTGATCAATTAACTGTTACAGAAAATAATAATACAACTGTTTATGATCCGGACTGGAGATATTATTTTACCTTACTATTTGATTTTGAAACAATATTTCCCTCGAATGATCAAAAAGGTAGAATGACGAACGGGTTTGGAAGATAGTAGCCCGGACAGCTTGTGTCCGGGAAAGAAAGGTCTTGGATTCTTGATCCAGAATAATACTTAAAAGAATAATCCCGGACACAAGCTGTCCGGGCTACAAAAAGATATTTTATAAGCTTCAATTTTTAGTTTGATTTCCGGTTTTACCTGGAGGTAGAGATGAAAAAGTCGATTTTATTATTAGTGGCGTTCGCCGTTCTGTTCTCATTTGGGACAATTGTTGCAGGGACGGATACTGCAGCGTCTCGAGAAACGGAAAATACCGGTAATGGTTCTGATGAAAGTTCAATCGTATTTCTGAACAAGGAAACGACTCAGGAAAATATTGCGAATACTGATGCGGGCTATGAAGAGGAAGCGCATATTAAGTCACCTCTTTTCCCTTCAAAGAAATCCTTCGATCTGCGACAGAAGATGTCTTTTTATTCGCAAACGGATGAAGGATCAGGCGCTGTGGCTTCAGTTTCGACCGGTGAGAAACGTCTCAATCCGGGTAGAGCTGTGATGATGTCAGCTATAATTCCCGGCGCGGGTGAATTTTTTCTGGGCTATAATAAAGAAAAGCCGATGTTATCATATCTGAAATCAGGATTATTCTTCTCAGCCGAAGTCGGTTTCTGGTATGGCGCTATTTCCTATGCCATGCGTGGGGAAGCAGTAGAGGACGATTACGAAATATACGCTGATGATAAATGGAATGAAGATGTTTACAGGGGATTTGAATATTGGTTGGCGAAAAATTATCCAACACCCGACAATATTTATCCTGATGATAAAGCTAAATGGCGCTTGGAAAGATGGGAAGATAAACTGAATTATTTGCCGACCTGGTTCACCCATGAATTACCGGAAGAAGAAGACCAGCAATACTACGAGATGATAGGTAAATATCTGCAGCAGTTCGGCATTGCATGGGATGGGGCGCATGATAATTGGATTGAATCCGGTGCCAATGATCCATTTTATCGAGCCTATCTTGTTGATGAAAGACATGTAGATTATGCTAATGCCAAGGCGTTTCATTATGGCGATATGCGATATGAATCCAATCAATTGCTGGATGCTTCCGCCGCATTTTTTATGGCTATCATGGTCAACCACGTCATGTCAGCCCTTGACGCCGGTTTTTCTGTGCGTATCCACAATCGTGAACTGGCGCGAGCAGAAATGGGATTTGATATAAAGCGCCTTAATGGCGAGGAAATAGCCCTCGGAGGTTTGAGAGTTAGATTTTAAACAAACTCTTGCTTTCAATAAATAAATGCCAATGCCTGTTAAACATTTGAATATATACTTGAACAGTACACACACTCAGAGCAATCGAAGTGTCATTCCCGCGAATCCGATGAATCATAAAATTAGATTAGCAAATATAGCAGGAAAAATATTCTCTTTCCTGCTGATCTTGATCTTTTTCGTATCGAAGGGCTACAGCCAATCCCTCGATCTGAATGCTACTTTCTCTTCGAGTGCTGTATCTCATACCGACACTTACCTTGCCAAACGTCCTCAACAGGCTTTCGTCCGCAGTTTAGTTCTACCGGGCTGGGGTCAGCGTTGGGGTGAAAGACCTTCACGAGGGACATTTTATACCGGGGTTGAAGCAGCATTATGGACAGGATTGTTCTACTCCTTTGAATCTTACAACTCTCGCACCAACCATTATGAAGCATTCGCCAGGGAACATGCCAGTGTTACAGGGGATCACCCGCATCAGTTCTTCGTAGATATGGGTAATTATGAAAATGTTGACGTATTTAATGCCAGACGTCGGCAGGTTCGTGATTATATTTCACAATATTCAGGCGATGATGACTGGTGGGAGTGGGATGACATGAGCAATCGTCAAAAGTTCAAAGATTTACGTATAAGCGCAGACTTGAATAAGAACCGGATGTATTATATCATCGGGGGAATGGCGTTGAACAGGATTGTCTCGGCTATTGATGCAGCAAGAGGATTGACGAAGGAACAGAAAGAGATGAAGAAAAAAATGGGACTTTCGCTGGGATTTGCTCCGAATTCAATAGGTATATCTTTTAACTGGTAGAGAAATAGACCGGGGAACCATATGCCTGACCTGAAAAAGCCAGAACCAATAACTAACTATAGTGATTCTCGAAAATATTGTCCCATATATTTAATTTTGATTTCGTTGATAAACCAGGACATCGAGCTGTCCTGGGCACACACAATGAGACATTCTTTTCAAGAGACCAGAACCAATAACTAACTAATACACCAATTCAGATCAATCGAGTTGTCATTCCCGGGAAGTAGGCTGTCCGAGAATGCAATAATCAGCCAAGAATGTCATTCCTGCGAAGGCAGGAATCCAAGTTTAACAACAGGTTGCAATCTTGTGGATTCCCGCCTTCGCGGGAATGACAGCCCCCTGAATCAGATGAATCGTAGTACAAGGATGTACAGGATAAACAGAATTATTTCTTTGCGGCTTTGCGCGAGAAAAATATCTCCTTAACTGTCTCGGTAGATCAATCTGCTATGTCAATCCTGGTTTTCAGTCAGGGATTATTTTATATAAACCGCTTTCCTCATTTCCACCTGCCCTGCCGTCTCAACTTTTACCAGGTACAATCCACTTGAAAGGTCAGGAGTCATCTTTATACTGAAGTCATGACTGCCGGCGGAAAAAATACTATTTGCAAAGGATTTTACAGTTCTTCCGTCAGGAGTAATCATCGAAATCATTACATTTCCAGTTGATGGAATGGTAAAATTAATTCTTGCAGAAGAGTTAAATGGATTTGGATATACATTCGATAATCTGAATTCAGCAGGTGCTGTTGCCTCTGCAGGAACAACATTTTCGCCTTCAGCATTCACAGTAAACATCAAACTATCAATAACTTCAGGGTCATTTAAGCTTTGAACTACCAACCACAGGATACCAGTCCCGGCAGATCGTATATGATAATCTATCTGCACGGTATCAGATTCATCAACCGTAAGCGAATCAGGGTACTCACGAACAAAACTGCCGAAACAATAACCATCAGCACACATGGATGTTTCCCATCCTTCAGGCACATCTTCATAGCGGAGCATAAGCATAAAAATATCATCGGATGCACCGGTATTTAATAGAAAATTATTGAATCTGCTTGTTGTTTCGTCTTCATAGTCAAATGTATTTACAAGATCATCGAGCGGCTCCAGCTCAAAACCTGCCTGGGCAAAAGTTAATGCAGGCAGCAGCAAAACAGCGGACAGTAAATAAAGAAAAAAGTGCTTCATCGTCTTTCCTAAGGTTAATCAATTGTTTGCGATAGCTCTAACATTTTCCGGATCTATTGTTCTCCCAGAAAATTCCATTTCATAAAATAGCTCAATTATTCACTTCAAACAACGATTCTTGGACATGTGAAGTGAGTCATCGGGCAATGAGTTCATTTGGTAGCAGCGGAGGTACAAATTCCCTGTTGTTTTCACCTGAATAAAATCTGAAACGTTCCTCGAGATTGCAAGATTCTAAAAACAAGCGAGCAACCTCTATAATTGTATTTTTTTACCTTACTTTATCAGTTATTGGATTGCAGATATCATAAATATTGTATGGCGTCAGGGAAATTACATAGAGTCAGCGCTCTAATTATGTTTAGTTCAATATGTAAGGTAAACCTAATTTTGTCATATAGATCGGGGCTTACAGGTCATATCGGTATTTACTTCCATCCATGATTATTATATATTGATGGCGATAGAATCTGGTCTTATTCAGGAGAACTGAATTAAGATCTTTGCTTGAAAAGTGCTATGTTTCATCATAGTTCAATTTCATAATTTGACGGATGTTTTTAAGCCACATATCCCGAATTGGATCAAAGGAATCACTATCCATTCATCCTGCGGTTAAATCAGACGAACGGATGCACTCTTCGGGTTAGCTTTGAGTGACGATCTACCTCGTTAATCCTCTGCTATACCCCTTTCATCTGTTCGCCGGTTTCGACAGGATCAATTGCACCGGTGATTCATATTCCATGGAAGATAGGAGTTAAACCCCATGGCAGAAGCTACGAAAACAAAAGAAGACGTTTGGGTCCCGACATGTTGCGGACAGTGTTATTGCATGTGCGGTGTAAAGGTCCGGCGGCAGGACGGAATAGTCACACAAGTCGAGGGAAATCCTGATGCGCCTACCGGGCGCGGCTCGATCTGTGCAAAGGGTCTCGCCTCCCCCCACCTCCTTTACGATCCATACCGTGTGAACTATCCACTCAAGCGTACTAACCCTGAAAAAGGTCTTGGTGTTGATCCCAAGTTTGAGCGTATCTCCTGGGATGAGGCGTATGATATTATTATCAAGAAACTGAAAGAATGCCAGGAACGCGATCCGCGGGGTCTATTCTTCCAGGCAACCACGACCCAGGCATCGGAGATCCGGTTCGGAGTAATCGGGTTCATGAAAGCCTTTGGCACACCCAATTACTGGGTATCAGGCGGTGGGCTGCATTGCGGTAATGGCGCCCACTTTATGAACGGAATCATGCATGTATCCTGGTCTATCATTCCTGATTTCGCCAACTGCAACTACGCTCTGAATTTTGGCTGCTCCAAGGGACATGGCGCGGGTCATGCGGCAATACAAAATGCCACCCAGGTGGCTGACGCCCGTTTCAGGGGCTTCAAGAACGTAGTCTTTGATCCCTTTATGAGCGCTCAAGCCTCAAAGGGTCACGAGTGGGTTCCCATCCGTGTTGGTACCGATGGCGCCCTTGCCCTGGGGCTGGTCAATTCCCTGATAAATGAGCACGGTATCTACGATGCCGAATATCTCATGTACAAGACCAATTCTCCTTACCTGATCCGTCCCTCCGACGGGCGGTACATGCGTGACAAGGAAACAAATAATCCCCTGGTGTGGGACCTGGTTGACAACAAACCCAGGGTACATAACGATCCATTGGTAACACGTGTCGAGTATGAGGACGAGGCTCATGAAGTAGCACTTACCGGCACATACAATGTGGACGGTATTGACTGCAAGCCCTCTTTCGAGCTGCTCAAGGAGCATGTAAAGACATACACCCCAGAGTATGTAGAAAAGATTACCTGGGTACCTGCCGCCACAGTAAGCAGGATTGCTAAAGAGTTCGGTGAAGCGGCAGAGATTGGTTCTACCGTAACTATTGAGACAGAAAATGGTCCCAAGAAGATTCCCAAGCGACCCGTAGCCACTCATTTCTTCCGTGGTTCCCAGGGTCACGCCAACTCGGGATGGACCTGCCTGTCAATCGACATGGTGAACCACATCGTTGGCGCAGCCGACACTTACGGCAGCGCACTGGGGCTGGGTGGAACGGTAATGGACGGTTACAAGAAGACCGGTAAGCCATACCAGATTCCTTACCCCTGCCCGGATGGTCTGCTCACGGCAAAAGCATGGGTATATGATCACACGCCATATCCGTTGCGTGAGCCCAAACCTCCTACGCGGCTTGATTTGCACGACATGTTCCCAACATCAATTTACAACGCATTTACTATATGCAGTCCCAAATGGTTTGATATGCTCGAACGGTTCAAGATCCCGTACCGTCCGGACGTGATGGTCAATTTCGGCTCAAACTCGGTGATGACTATGGGTAACGCTGAGACAGTAACCGAGAATTTCCTTAAGAAGTTCAAATTCATCTTCTCGTTCCAACTCTATATAACAGAGTTCGAAGAAGCTGTTGCGGACATCGTACTACCTGATGCCTGCTTCCTCGAACGCTTTACACCGGCGGTCAGTTTCCCCTCCACCTTCTCTCATCCCCAGGGCGAGGACGACTGGGGTTGGACAATCCGGCAGCCTGTGGTGGAACCATTGTACGAACGAAGGGATTTCAACAAGGTGATGATTGAAATCAGCAAGCGTTGCGGCATCCTTGGCAAGTATTACAAGGGGCTTAACGATGCTATCCCCATTCGTTACGGTGGTGAAATGGAAGAGAAGTACAAACTCACAGAGGACGGCAGCGTTGAGCACTCATGGGAGGATGTCTGCGACCGTCTTGTAAAGGATCGGTTCGGGGAGGAGCATGACCTGGAGTACTTCAAGAAACGGGGCGTTTTCACATGGCCCAAGCGTAAAGAAGACGTTTACTGGAAATGGTTTAATCCATCTCGCGTACCGGTTTATTTCGAGTATTTCATTGATTCAGGGGAAAAGATAACGAAATTATGGAATGAATACGGCGGCAACGATTTCTTCAATTTTGATTGGTCGCGGTTCAAAGCGCTTGCCGACTGGTTTCCCTGCCCCACTCACGGCGATGACAAGCCCGAGTACGACATGAATACCTTCTACTGGCGTGCCGTGATGCACTGCAACTCGCTGACTCAGCAGAATCCTTACCTGGATGAATGCGCCCAGGAGGACCCCTATGTCTATGCGATTCAGATGCACAAGGACACTGCTGCGGAAAAAGGCATCGAGGATGGGGACTACGTCTGGCTTGAAAACCCGGAGGGGCATCGTGTGAAGGGTTGGGTTGCGCTGTGCGAAGGTATTGAACCTCATCACCTCGCTATCGCAGCGGTAGCGGGACATTGGGGTAAGCACATGCCTATTGCAAAAGGTAAGGGCATATTTTTCAATGATCTCGTTGAAATGGATCTGGAACATACCGATCCTTTGACATTCAACCAGGATATCTGTTGCCGTGTCAAGATTTATAAGGCTGACAAGGCTGACGCTGAGCGGCAGGAATAGTCTAAGAGGAACTGGAGTTATTTAAATGCCACAATACGGAATGGTTATCGACCTCAAAAGGTGTTACGGTTGTTACGCCTGTGTCATGGCTTGCAAGGTGAAAAACCACACACCACCCAGCGTTTTCTGGGCACGCCTTCTGAAAGGCGAACGGGGCAAGTTCCCCAACACAATGCGGCAGGCTCTTCCTGTCTTGTGCATGCACTGTGACGAACCCTCCTGTCTGGAGGTATGTCCCACGGGTGCAACACAGCAGTTGGACAATGGCATCGTGATCGTGGATAAGGACAAATGCATGGGATGTAAAGCCTGTATTATGGCTTGTCCCTATGGCGCCAGGTATTCAGTGGAAAAATGGGAGAGCTATTTTCCTGATGGACTTCCACTCTCTGAATATGAGGAGTTTGCGAAGAAACACTGGGATGATAATTCCGGCTGTGGCGTTGCTACAAAGTGCGATTTTTGTCTCGACCTGCTCAATGAAGGCAAACTACCGGCATGCGTGGAAGCCTGCGCTGCCAATGCCCGGACATTTGGCGACCTCGATGACCCGGACAGCGAGATATCCGTGTTGATCAGGAAATACAGGGGAGAGGTGCTGAATCCTGAATTAGGTAATAAACCAAAGGTCTATTACCTCGCCCCGAGGTAAAGTAGATCCCTTTCGTTGAAAGGGATTTATGTTGGACAGGTTAGGTTCTTTCGTTTATAAATTCAAATCCTTTTCAACGGAAGGGATCTACTGAACAACTAATAAATAGTCTTGAAGAAGTAGTAGATATTTAGCAAGAAAGTGAGAGAGGTATCATGGATCCGAAAGTCAATGGTCAGTTGCAGAAGGATTGGGGTTTGTTGCTTGCGATCTACCTGTTCCTCGGCGGTGTCGGCGGAGGAGCTTATACTATTGCTGCCATCAACAGCTTCCTTGGCAAGAGCATGGAGTTATCCACTACAATAGGTTTGTGGATCGGATTTCCGGCGCTGCTTATAGGAAGTGTCATTCTGATTGCCGACCTGGGAAATCCAGGCAAATTCATCCTCGCCGGTTTAAAACCAGGGACTTCCTGGATAGCCCGGGGAGTATGGATAATTTCTCTCTTTATGGTTTTTTCCTTTTTGCATCTCGTCCTCCATCAGTTCACGGAGATAAGCAAAACCGCAACCGGTATGAACGTCATTGCGATTCTCGGAATCATATTTGCGATCCTGACCATGGCTTACACCGGGATTCTGCTCGGGACATCCAAAGGTATCCCTTTCTGGCGTTCCGGGATGGTGCCCGTACTATTTGTCGTCTCAGCCCTGGTAACCGGGCATTTCTCAATCATGCTTGGTATGGTGATCTTTAACGAGGGAGCAGCGACTGTGTCTCAGCTTAGTTTCATGGCTGTCGAAGCTGTAGTGGTTGTCGTTGTTGAAGTGCTGGCTATCCTGTTTTTTCTCCAGGCAGCGTACAGGCAGCCGGATGCCAGGGAATCGGTAGAACGGATTATGCGCAAGACAATTTTCATAGTTGGCTACTTTATCATGGGACTCGGTGTTCCGTTGGTACTTATGCTGATCCTGCGCTATGCCATGACTGAATCGGGACTGAGCGCAGTCCTTGGAGTTGCATTCATTGGCGCCCTGCTCGGGTTGATCGGCGGTCTCTTGTTAAGGCTGGCAATATTGATCACCGGCGCATTACCAACATTGAACATGGCAGGATTCCAGTTCCGCCGTATTGCAAGACCCAAAGATCTGAAACCGGGCATAGGCTTGACACCTCCACAATAAAGAGTTTTAAAAACTGAGGATGGAGCTCCGTACCCATAGTATAGGACAATTCAACAAAGTCTGGATGGGTACGGAGCCCCGTCCTCCTAACCTGATATTCTTAAGCCTGTAATGGACAATTCAAACAAACATCTTGATGTTATCCACACGGTAAAAGCTCACCGCATTTCAACAACGGATCCTGTAGAACCTCCAGTTGATGAAGAGGTGAGTGTCATTGTCGAAACACCGCTGCATATTGATGTTGAGGGTATCGAGACGTACACAATTTTGTGTACTCCAATGGATAAACTCGCTATGGCGGCAGGATTTCTTTTCTCTGAGGGTGTGATTACAAGCCTGGATGATTTGTCCTTGATCGAGGAATGCGAGGATGATCCTGATGTAGTACGTATTAAGCTAACCGCTGACATACCCCAAATCATGGATCCGGGGCGCAACTTGCTGATCACCTCTTCCTGCGGAGTCTGTGGAACCGAAGAGTTTTACAAAAAGCTGGATGCCCTGCCAAAAGTTGATGACTCGCTGCGCATTGAGAAAAAGATGCTGCGTTCAGCTATGCAGGATATTTCCGGGATACAACCTCTTTTTGATACCTGCGGCGGCACACATTTAGTTGCGATTCTTGACAGCGATGGGAAAATCATAGCCCATGCTGAGGATACGGGAAGGCATAACGCACTTGACAAGGTAGTTGGTATGTGCCTGTTCGAGGGTGTGTCTTTTGTTGGCAATTGGGTTGTACTGTCCAGTCGAGTCAGCCTGGAGATGGTCAGTAAATGTGCAAGGGCGGGAATCGAGCTAATCTCCGCTATATCCGCACCTACTTCACTTGCTATTGAAATGGCGGAGCGTTGCGGAATCACGCTTTGTGCTTTCGTACGAAAAAACCGGGCGACCGTATTTACACATCCCGAACGCATTATTAAGAGTTGACATATTAAGAAAGTACTGTATCCTATTCTGGATAAAGCTTAATAGAAACCTACCGATAAGTCAAAAACCTAAAGATTACAGGATACAAGGATATTTAGGATACACAGAATTTTTCTCTGTGCGCTTGAGGGGGTGCCCGGGACAGCTCGATGTCCCGGTTTATCAATATTTTCCGTATTGAATAGCCGGACAATATTTTCGAGAACCACTATAACCAAAAAAAAGACCGGTTGCCCGGTCTTTAAGGTGGTGATTATATCCGCAGATAATAAAGGGAATTAGCGCCCTGATGTGGTGGTGTGGTGTGGTGTGGTACTATCTGCAATATGTCACCGATTTATGATAAATGGTAGAAATAGAATCAATCCACTCGTTTCGATTTCTGCCTCTTTGAGATGCAACATCTCGCCCCGAACTTGGGATCGTAAAATATATGCGATGGCTGATCGATGATGAGTTTTACATCATTACCATTATTGTCAGCCTTAAAGTTCGGATCTGTTGCATCCGGTAATTCATAAGGAATAAATCCAGTCTGGGACAGGAAATATCCTTGCAGAATTTCCGCTTTCTTTACGGGATTGAAATTATCTACCGGAATAGGCGGTTCGGAACTGATTGTCGACAGGACCTTCCAGTCGATTTCACCTTTTCCAAACGAGGTGGAAACGAGCAGGAATGCTAAAGCAACAACCAGTAATACGTGTGTCTTTCTCTTGAACAACATGATATCCTCCTTTTACCTGGGTCAAAATCTGTCCTGAACTTCTACGAAGGAAATATGCAATGGGTGTGCCAGAAAGACAACTGATTAACATGAGCTGACCATAAAGGGCTGTATTATAAAAGGATAGGCTTGGTTTGTGTGGCTGATAAGATATCAAAATTGCCGGTTTCGGTCTTATGAATCTGATATTATTGCGACAATGCTACATGAATCGATAATACCGGTATTGATTCGCTACTCAGATAATATTTTATAATCCTGAATTGATATGAAGAACTGAGCCCGGCATTAACAAATCAGAAAAGCCATAGTTTCAATTATCAAATCAATGCGCTTCCGCCAAAAAATTCACGAAGAATACTTGTACGGGGAACGTAATCGTCGGTCCAATCCCTCGGAAGCTCCACGACAGCATCAAGCAAACTTTTCAAGCGGTTTGCTTCCGTTTTCAATTCAGGGTTATTAACTTCATCAAGCACTTCGCCGGCGAGTGGTTTCAACGCATTCAATTCATAGGGCAGCGCTGAATTGAACATCACATCTGCCTCTTCCTGGTGAGGGAAAATATGTGCTTTCTCGCCTCTGCGAACTGAATCCCATCTTGAAAGAGTATCTTCCGCAGAATAACCTCGCGAAAAACGGTCACGAACGATCCGCCTGATAAGCCGGAGATCAGTTGTTGAGACGCGGCTTAGTTTATCGAGATTAAGATGATTCAAGGCTGAAACAAAAACTTTGAAAACACTTGGTGCTGTCAGATGAGGAGTAAGGGCTGGATTAAGTCCGTGCATACCCTCAACTATCAGAATACCGTCCATGTCCAGTTTAAGCGGTGGTCCCTGTTCCCGCTTGTGAGTTTCGAAATTCAGGATCGGAGGATGAATTTCTTCCCCGGCAACCAGCCTTATCAGGTTTTCATTAAACAGTTCAACATCAATAGCGTCAAGTGTTTCATAATCCGGATCACCGGATTCATCGACGGGAATTATGTTGCGTGGCAGATAATAGTTATCAAGGCTCATTGTTTTAGGATGTAATCCAAGTACTCTTAGCTGCACTAATAACAGCTTTGAAAAGCTTGTCTTTCCCGAACTCGAAGGTCCGCTGATCAAGACTACTTTAGGACGGGGCTGCATAAGGGTGATTTGATCAGCAATCAGGGCGATTTTTCTTGCATGTAAAGCCTCAGCGACCTGGACAAACTCAAACATCTCACCGGATCTTATCACTCTATTAACATCGCTGATGTAGGAAGCGCCGTGTATCATCCCCCATCGTGATGCTTCGAAAAATGATCTGAATAATGTTGGTCTTTCACAAAACGGCGGCAATTGATCATGACTGAAAGGCGCCACCAACATCAGTATCCCTGGTGGATAAGGAATCAGATCCCAGACTCCTGCATCCGAGGTGGTATCCGACAATTGACCTTTGAAGGCAAGGAGTCCATAGGTGCTTTCGTAGAAATATGGAAGACTGCCATCCATGTCATGCACCCAGTTCCATGTGTCTTCTTTACCGGGTTGATCAAGCTTTTCAAGTGCTTCTTCTCGAGATAAATGAGCTTGCTTCAATGCGCGGTTTTCATCAACTTTTCGGAGCATTACCTGTTTAATTTTCTCAACTTCGGCTGGGAGGATAGCATGATGATTTTTAAACTGGTAGAAAAAGGCATCCCCTATTCGGTACAAAACGGACGCAAATCCTGAACCGAATGTTTCTCGATACGCCTCGTAGAGAAGAAAAGTTCTCGTTCGCTGCCGACGTCGTTCTTCCTTTAATAATATAAAATCAGAATCTGGTTGTATATTTTCGCTCATTTAACAATGCTTTCAGGATAAGAAAAGTAAGCCTCTCTCATCTGTATTTGGTTAAGGATTATTAGTCACACTATAAAACTGTTCTTATTATGATAGATTGGAGTATCTATTTGTAGTCTTTAGTCTCGCCGTCTGGTTTCCTCGATATTCACGACCCGTTGGAATTAGTCTGCTGATAATTCTTTGAGTCAATCAATAGCAAATCCGGAATATTAGCTGTTACCGGTCTTTCCACTTTGGACTTCTACCTTCAAGAATTGCTTTGATTCCTTCACGAGCATCATGGCTGGTCAGCAATTCACTCATATAGATATTTTCCGTGGTACGGATAGCGACAAGCACTTTTTCGTAAAGCGCCGATTCGATTGCTTTTTTTGTCAAACGTAAGGTCAGAGCGCTGGAACGTTCGATCTCTTCATATAATTTCTGCGCTTTGCCGGCGAACTCCTCTGCCCCGAAAATTCTGTTTAACAATCCCAGCTCGTATGCCTCCTTTGCATCAAGTTCACGACCGGTCATGAGTAATTCCATTGTCCTGTTACGTCCCATCAAGTGTGGATATAAAGCTGCTGCAACAGGTGGAAAAATTCCGGCGCGAACCTCAGGATGACCAAAGATTGATCGTTCAGATGCAACGACTATATCACAGAAAGCAGCCAGTTCCATACCGCTGCCCAGGCAGGGACCATCAATTTCAAGTGCAATAGGAACAGGGATTTCATTCATGACGTACAACATATGACCAAAAGCTGCCAGCAATGGACCAACTCTTTCCGGCAAACGGTCGCTATAGTTAAATCCTTTGCTGAATACGCCAGGTAATCCTGATGTGAATACCAGCAATTTCAGATGGTCATCTCCACGTACTACCTCGAGGGCATCGGCAATTTCGTGTATCACTTCCTCCGAAAATATATTATCCGGCGGATTAGAAATGGAGATGGTGTAACGACCATCCTCGCGAATTGCATGTACTAAGCCTGGATTTTTCATGTTTACCTCCAAATTGATAATCTATTAAAGCAATGGTTCTTGAACAAATTATTATTTTGCATATACATGAACACCGATAAGAAATCACCCTTAATCATTCGGAACTTACACAACACTCTTTGCCAACTCCATCAGTAAGCAAGATTTTTACATATATGGTAAGTCCTCGTATGAAATGTTGATTGCAGCAATCTTCAGAGTGGGTCTGGCAAGAATCTTATCAATGCATTGGAATAAATTATGTGATTCGAGTTGTCGTTCAATCCCGAGCTGGTCTGCCTGAGGTGCGCGTGACCCCAAAATCCGTAGATAAAATCTAAATAATAACGAATTACTCGATCAGCCGGGTAAAAACAATCTGTAATGTTTGTTGTCAAAAATTTACTAACAGACAGAAAGGTAATAGCTGATATTATTCATCTTCGTTGAATATAATATATTCTTGATCATATTCCTCATCAGTATCATCGTCATCATCATCTTCTTCCTCTGATTCGGTATCAAGATTTGCTGATATTTGTTCCAATGTTTTTTCTACCACGCTTGCTATATAACGCCTAACCCTTTCGGCATCAAAGGGATACATTCGAAGCTGAGTATCCTCTTCAGAAATTTCAGGTGTAAGGATAGTGAACACTTTGCCGTCAAATTTTAATAGTCTTCCATATTCCGGGTGCAGCTCGGCGACTATTGCATGATTTCGCAACGATCCGTCATCATACCTTATTTCAATACCATGATGTACGATTGCCGCATGGCCGCCCCATATTTTGATTGTTTCGCCATCATCAGATAATGTTGATCCATTTACCCTGTCGCCGGGTCCGATTGTCAGTTCGTCAGTGTAGGTCTTCACGCCATCTGGATTATCCGGAGTTATTGGAGCTTCTCTTTCATGCTTGTATGTTCCGGTTAACGGGGTGAAACTGGTCGGGTAATATTGGAAAGCAGGCTCAAGCAACTTTTGATAAGCCCTTGGACCGGTTAATTGATCATAAGCAATACCGAGGACTGAGCTTTCTATTGTAAAAAACCATTCTTCGACTACACCTCTCCGGGAAACGTAGATTCGATCCTCAACCATTTTATAAGTGGCGTGTTCTCGATTAGTTAATAGAGCTTCACCATTACTATGAAATCGAATTGTATCGAAGATACCAATTTTACTTACAGCTACCCAGGCACCACTTAGATTAGACTTGTCAAGCTCGGGCAGATAGTCAGCTAATGAGGTTGGATCACTTGTGTTTGCTGTTTGAACGTCACTTATTGCTCTCGTCGCAGCAGGTATATACTCCTTTAGAGGTACAAATTTGCCGGGTGAATTGTAAGAAAAACGTTCCGGTTCCCCAGTTTTGTTGCTGCCGGATAACAAAAGAACAGAACCCTTAAGCTCGATTTGATAACTGACTAATTTGCCTGGGCTGTGAAGATAGAGGTCTTTATTGTCAAGTATCCACTTACCAGTCAAGTCGCCCCAGGAAAAAGTATTATCATTGTTTAGCCTGAGGATGATGCCTTTATCGGTACTTTTCCAATCACCCTCAAGTGGTTTTTTGACTGCTTCTGCATTGACACAAAACAGTGAGAATTGTAGGGATGTTAATATAATCCATAATAAGAAATTTTTCTTTTCCATCATTCCTCCAGCTATAAGATATAATATGCAATAAAATAATACGCCTGACAAATGCATTTTGTCGATAGTATCTTCTTCTGGTTATTTAAAATCGGACAACTGCAATCGCCCCCGGCAACTTTGATGGAGACAGGTATGGATAATTCAAATTCATCCTCGCAAAATAGAGCAAGCTCTGAAACACTTTCCCAACTTATAGTCTCAATATCACACCACCTGAATAATGCGATAGCTGTCATACAGGCAAGAGCTGAAATTATTGATGCGAATAACCCTGAAGAGGTGAAGCAACTTAAGTCTGATGTTGATAATAAATGCACAAAAATACAAATAGTTGCTTCGAGTCTTGATGAGATCGCATGCCTGGAGAAACTTCGGACTAACGAATATCTCGACTTGAAGGACACAGTGCTCGATATTTCAGAACGGCTGGAAAATAATCTTAGAAAGCAAAACGTTCGCTAAAAAATCCGCCTCGTTTATATGAACTTTACTTGCATAAGCGTTGATTCTCAGCAATGAAACGCGATCAATATCATCCGAAAGAAATAGATTTATTAAATACTCAAATAACAAGTAAGCATTGGTGTTTTGACATGTTTATCTTTCCATATAGAGATATGATCTGAAATATTGGAGAAACAATGTATTGTTCCATTCAGAAGAGATTGCTTTTAATTTCTATTGTATCTGCCGGATTTGCTTCACTCTTTTGTTCATGCTCGCTCATATTTAAACCATTATACCAGCCCGGTTATATTCAGCAAGGAATAAACACGCCTCCAGCGCAAAAAGGGACAGATAATGATAAATGGAAAGTTGAGTCCAACATTGAACTTTATCATTTTTCAGAGGGGTCAGGACGTGAAGTACTTGTCATTCATGGTGGCCCCGGCATACCATTCTCAAATACCTGGAAAGGATTAAGTCTCTTACGAGATTCTTTGGAAGCCAATTATTATCATCAGCGTGGATGTGGAAAATCCAGCATACCGGTAGATAGCTTTTCATCAAAAAACTTTTATAAGAATATGAAAGAGCTTGATGGATTACTCGGGCTGGGAGCACAAATCACAGATATTGAACGAATAAGAATCATAACGAAACAAAACAGGCTTACCCTGATCGGGCATTCCTACGGTGGTTTCCTTGCTGCACTTTACGCCGTTGAATTTCCTGAAAGAGTTGAAGCGCTTGTCCTTGTTGCTCCTGCAGGGATTCTTAAAATGCCGTCTGAACAAGATGATCTTTTCACGATTACACGAGAGCGATTGCCTGAAAACCGGAAACCCGGTTTCGATGACTGGAAGGAACGGTATTTCGCCTATGGCAAGTTATTCACAAGAACAGAACAGGAACTGGCTGAATTAAATAGTGAATTTGGCACTTACTTCTTGGAAGTTCTTGATGTTGAAAATAGTTCAGAGATGTCTTCTGTCAAAAGCGCCGGATGGATGGTTCACGCCCAATATTTGAGTATGGGAAAGAAACATGATTACAGAGGTGAGTTGAAAAATATCAGCGCTTCCACCCTGGTCCTTCATGGCGAAAATGATATTCTGCCTGCTGAAGTATCAAGAGAATATGCAGAGTTGATTCCAAACGCCAGGTTGACAATAATTAAGAATGCGACCCATTTTCCTTTTGACGAGAATCCGGAAGATTTCAGCGCTGAAATCATATCTTTCCTTTCGGGGCTGAATGATTAGTAATATGAATAACCGGTATAGCCTGGAGAATTATTATGAACACTCAAGATAATTGGCTGATAGAAGTAAACAGGAAGATTGAACGCGGTAAAATAAATTTCCCGGAACGTGAGTATAAAAAATACAAGATTGATAAACTTCAGCGGATAGCAAAACTCGTTTCTGAAATGTCGTATGATTGCACTGAATGTAAAGGCTACAGGGTAGATATTGATCAGCTTGCCGATAATCTTGATCAGTTGATTCTCAACCCGGAGGAACATAAGAAAAATCATTTTGGAACAATAAAAAAGATTACCGATCACCTGACGAAGAAACACAAAATAAAGAAAAAAGGCTCACTTATTAAAAATGTTGGTTTGGGATCAATAATATTGATTGTGAGCCAGTTGGGAAAAGAATGGAAGGATTGGAGTGATCCGGTTAGAATAACGGCAGTTGCAATATTGATAATAGTTATTTTCCTTGCGATTTTTATCGGAAAATATATTGATAACAAGATTGATAAAAAGGGGGAATTATTGTAACGAATCAGTGCGTCATCGTTACCCAAAAGTTTATTATTGTGAGAATATTATATTACTGCCTATAAAGAAAAAAGATCATAATTCGCGCTTCATCTTGATATTTGTCATGATTACCTTTACATTTATTAGCTGTGGAAATTCTGGAATATTCAAGGTTTTAACGGAGGATGCTATGAGTGGAATAAAGCATATTTTCAAGCTTCAGTTGGCGATGATTATCAGCATTTTATTATTCGCCGGGTTATTAATGGCTGAAACACCGGTGCTGATCGAGTTATATTCTGATGGGACATGGGGAAAACCGGTAGAGGGAAACCCAACAGGGGAGCTGGACACAGAGTTCGAAGATTCCATTTACTATTTCAATACATTAGACCAGAGAAGCCTGTATCCGTCAGTAGATCTCTGGTCAGGCGTTCGATTCACTACACCCGCCGATTTTATCCTCCAGGGTGTCAGGTTCCTCCCCTTGAATCAATACCAAAACTTCACAGACGAGTGCCAGATCTGGGTATATTCCGGTGATGCTAACGGACCGGACGAGGATCTCGGGGATGGTGCCTTATGGGAAGAAGTTCTTCTGGCATACGCAAACTGGAATGAAGCAATCTTCGACGAAGAGGACTATATCGAATTCGAGGAGGGCGATGACTTCTGGGTAATTTATGGTCCGGCTCCCGGGGGAGCATATAATCCGGACAATGGATGGTGGAACCTGTTTGATGCAAGTCCCACCCAGAACCGGAGCAAGTTCGGTACCGTTCGAGATGCTATAGCATCCAATGCCGCCGGAGATTTTTTCGTAGTCGCCGGGGGGGAGATCAACCAGAACTATTATGATCTTGCTGCTGTATCAGTTTACAATGACGTTCAGAATTTCTTCCTCACTGAGTTTGAACTTATTGAGTTCAGCGCTATAGTGACAAACATCGGAAACATTGACTCAGATTCGGTGGAAGTAACATTTATAGTTACCGATGAAGGCATGGAAGAAGTTTTCAGTACTACTGTTAATATTGCCGGTGTGGAAACTGAAGATTTGGTAACTGTCACAGCAGATGAAGAGTGGGAGACTGATGATCCCGGACGGTTCATTGTTACCGTAACTCTGACTGCCGACGAAGATGCCAATGAAGATAACAATTCATCAAAGTTGTTACAAAAAGTAATACGCGGCGGTGACTGGTATGCTTATGATGACAGCACCTTTGAATCCATGACACAATCGAGGTTAGGAGAAGGTTGGGTACAAACTTTCTTCCCGGTGACGTATCCCGCAAAAATCGATTCAGCAAGTTGGTATTTCGGTGGTGCCGGTACTGCGGATTTGAGAGTCTGGAAATCTGAGGGTCAAGCTAATACAGAAATTTGGGCTTCTGAAGAAGATGTAATGCCTGGTCAATGGAATACTTTCGTAATTTTCGACGAAGAGAATGAAGACGACTATATTATCGATGAAGGCAGCTTCTCAATAATGTATATTTATTCTCTGAATCTCTCCTGCTACAAGGATCAAGATCCTCCTGTCAGCGCTCAAAACACATACATGCCACAAATTTCATATAGTGTATTTAATTTCGGACAGAACTGGATTGAATCGACCTCTGGGAATTGGGGATTAAAAGCACACATTACCCGTCTTGGTTTCGATCTTGTTGAACCTGACGATGGAGATACGGTCAGGACGGAGTTGACTTTCCGCTGGGAAGAATTCCAGGTGCCTGATCCTGAAAACACAATTACCTATAATATTTACTCCTGGATTCGTGGCGAAGAACGTGGAGATCCAATAGCAGAAGGTGTCGAAGAGCTTCAATACCAATATAATGCAGTGAATGATACCATGAATTTATGGACAGTCGAGGCAGTCGATGAAAATGAGGTTTCCGCCTGGGCGAGTCATACATGGAGTTTTTACTATTTAGTACACCCCCCGAGTGAATTTGAGATTGTTTCACCTGAAGATACTGCTTGGGTTGATACATCATTTGCCACTTTGGTCTGGACTTCATCGCATGATCCCGATCCCGGGGCAAATGTTACCTACGATGTTTACCTTTCTGCAGATCCTGATCAAATGGATGATCCAATAGCGATGTATTATCCTGATACAACGCTTACTGTTACTACTCCGAATCAGGCTACCTATTACTGGGCGGTTCACGCTCTCGATACAAACACTGATGGAACATGGAGTGACACAGTAAGTTTCAGGGTTGATCTGAACGATACCCCGTCGGCGTTTTCACTGGTAGAACCGGCTGATGGTTCAATCTTCACCCAGTCTCCCTATGATATTAATTATATTTGGAGAAGTTCACGGGATCCTGATTATGACCAGAACCCGGTTTACAGGCTAAGTTTCCTCGTTAGACGTGGCGCTGGTCTCCCTCTACAATATTCTACATCAATTCTTCGTGACACCGCCTTCACCATTAACCTGCCGGAAGAACTCGGTCTGGGAGAGTGGAGAGACAGCCTTAGGGTCGAGTGGTGGGCATCGGCGATTTCAGGTTATGATACGGTAAATGCAAATCAGAATTTCCACCTGACAATTGAGCCGGGGACTGCAGTGGATGAAAAACAATTCCAGGGCATACCCACTGAATACAGCCTCGCCGGGCTATACCCAAATCCCTTCAATCCGGTATTGAATGTAAAAGTGGGATTACCTGCGGCATCACAACTCGATGTAATAATATACAACCTGCTTGGTGAGGAAGTCGCAACCCTTGCTAACGGACGTTTTACCGAAGGATATCACAGTTTCACCTTCGATGCTTCTTCTCAACCCAGCGGTATCTACTTTGTCCGCGCCCTGGCACCGGGAAAAATGGAGGAAATCCGGAAGATAGTCTTATTGAAATAAATATTAGGTTAATATTGCAATTCATGCAATTTTGCCGTCATTGCGAGTGAAGCGAAGCAATCCTCTTGGTTCAAACACTTCATTATCATGGGGATTGCTTCGCTTCGCTCGCAATGACGGATTACTATATTTTTTTCACCACAACCCTGATATAATGATCTCCAGGCAATCGTTTCACAACACCTTTCAATTCCATACTCAAAAGCAAAACACTGAGGCGTGATGTGTCCAGCTCAAGCTTTTCCGAAAGGCTGTCGGCATGGATTTTTTCTACCGGATCCAGCGTTGTATAAACTCGCAGCTCTTCATCTTCCAACCCGTCCGGACTGGCATCGAGCAGTAGTTCTCCCTGGGAAATTGCGTCTCCATCGATTCCCAATAATTGAGCGAGAATTTCAATTACATCCCCGGCGTGGCGTGTCAGTGCAGCTCCATGCTTCAGGAGATGGTTTGTTCCTTCATGACCGGGCGAGAGTGGATGTCCCGGCACTGCAAAAACTTCCCGGTTCTCCTGTAATGCATAGCTGGCGGTAATTAAAGAACCACTCTTGGCGTTAGCTTCGATCACAACAGTTCCGAGGCTCATCCAGGCTATTATCCTGTTACGCATGGGAAAATTTCTTGCTTCAGGAGACGAACCCATAAACAGCTCTGAAACAACTGTGCCATTACGGATGATTTCATCGCGCAGCTTCCGGTGCTGTTTAGGATATACCAGATCAATACCACATCCCAGCACTGCTACTGTCGGTCCGCCCTCCTGTATGGAGCCGCGGTGTGCCGCGGCATCAATGCCGTACGCCATACCGGATACCACGCATAATCCCGCTTTCGTCAACCCTGCGCTGATCTGATGTGCCAATTCCAGTCCCGGTTCATTGGCTTTCCTTCTCCCAACAACTGCTACCGCTTTTCCATTAGAAGGCAGAGGTTTGCCGATAGCAAATAACACAGCGGGAGGTGAGGCTGCATTCGCCAGCAAGGGTGGATATTCATCTTCACCGGCAATCAGAATCCTGCCGCCAAGTTTACGGGCGTTTTCCAATTGAGTTTCACCGAAACCGTCTCCCACCGCTTCACGAATACCCCTGATTGAATCCGGTTTCAATCCGCCGACACTTTCAAGGGTATAATCGCTCGCAGTTAAAGCCGACCTTGCACTGGAGAACTGTTCAGAGAGCTTCCAGACTGTCTTTACGCCTAAATCAGTAGCTTTAAGGAGATTAAGGATAGCTGCTTTTTCCGTTTCCAGCGTTGACGTGTCAATCTTGTTGCCGGGTATTTCGAAAACAGGCCATTGTTTTGAGATGGTTTGGTTATTCGGAGTCGATTCTTCTGGCATATTATCCATTTTTTTCTTCAACTTTAGCTGATTTTTTCACGCAAAGACACAGAGGAGCAAAGAACGCAAAAGAATAGTTATCAGATAAACCTCGGAGGATAGTATAATTTCTAATTCCTAATTGATTCTCTTATATCCTGCGAATAATCAACTATTCTATATTATCATTCACTTTTGCTGTATCAATCATTTTTTTCAGCTTTTGCAGGAGCTCGTCAACTCCCTCGCCTGTGACCGAAGAAATACTTATATCAACGCCATCCCATGAATCACCACCAAGATCGGTTTTTGTCCTGACAATTATACGAGGACGGGTTACCAGGGACGGATTAAATGCTTCCAGTTCATTCAACAGTGTATTTAATGTTTTTTCAGGATCGGGATCAATGGTTTCGATTAGAATTGCAAGTGTACGTGTTCTTTCAATATGCCGGAGGAACCTGTGCCCAAGACCTTTCCCCTCTGATGCGCCTTCGATCAGTCCGGGGATGTCTGCCATTACAAATCCATCCCAACCTTCAGGCTGGATCATACCAAGGTGAGGTGTCAATGTGGTAAAAGGATAGTCAGCGACTTCGGGACGAGCTGCACTGACCCGTGACAACAATGTAGATTTCCCGGCATTTGGTAATCCAACCAGGCCAACGTCAGCAATTAGTTTTAGTTCGAGAATCAGTACTCGTTCTTCGCCGGGTTTACCCTGTTTGGCTTTTCGTGGAGCCTGCCGGGTAGATGTCGCAAAATGGACATTTCCTATCCCGCCTCTTCCGCCTTTAGCGATATTCAACTCCTGTCCGTTTTCGGTCAGGTCGCCTAATTGTTCGCCACTCTCTTTATCAAAAACAATGGTTCCCGGAGGTACTCGTACAATCTCGTCAGTCCCGTACTTCCCGGTCTTTTTTTGTCCTGATCCGTGACCGCCGTTTCCAGCCCGGATATGATGCTTATAACGGAAATCCAGGAGGGTACTCAGATTGTTATCTACACGAAAAACAATATGCCCGCCCCTGCCGCCGTCGCCGCCATCAGGACCGCCTTTAGCTACAAACTTCTCGCGCCGAAAAGAGATGACTCCGTCACCGCCTTTCCCGGAGGTGACAGTTATTTTTACCCGGTCAATAAACATACAGCAAGGTACTTGAGTTTAGGTATGAGGGCAAGCTGGTTGTGATGGATAATTCACAGGATACAAGGATAAACAGGATAATGCTTGACTTCGCAATATTGCATATGCCAAAGTTGCCTTACCCATTATCATTTAATATGATATGCGCTTTTAATCTCTTCATTTCCATTATATTGAATATTAAAGAAGTATGCCCCATTACTAAGTCGCAAATCTTGTTGGTCAGCATCAAAAACAAAATTATGACTACCAGCCTTATATGCCCGTGTAGTATTAACCAAACATTGTCCCAAGATGTTTGAGACGGTAAATGTGACTATCCCGTTTTGGTTGATTTCTAAAGGAATTATAACCTGTGAATTAAATGGGTTGGGATATAGAGGTTCGATCTTAATAGTTCTATCTTGTAATATATTTTGATCTGGAGAAACATTATTCATCGCCAAAGAAATATCATATATATGTAAACCTTTAGTAACTTCAGTTACAAAAGCAAGATTTCCAGATATAGCAACATCTGAATACCAGTAAGGATAATATTCATAGTAGCCTACCTCCTCCTGGGTGTCTATATCAAATATATGAAATCCATAATAAGCTGAAGTCAGATAGGCATGGTTATCAAATACCTTTATGTATTCACTCCTTGGGTATGTTGTTATTGTCCATAACAGCTCAGGATTTTCAGCATCACATATATCAATTTTTGATAGTGTCCCAGAATACTCATATTGGCAATCAGCAGTTACATATGCATAGCCATTGGAAACCTTAACATCCCAAAGCCCTTCGTAGTAAAGCTCACCATCCATTTGCAGAAATCCAACAATTTCAAAATTTTGGGGATTCTCAATATCGAGTATGTAGAGACCTGCATTTTCACCTAAAGTTGCTACGTAGGCATAATTCGTATGAATTGAAATGCTTTTAACTCTATGTTCTAATTGAGTCTGGCTCATTTCAGTTGAGATTACCTCATGCTGCATAGAGCCGTTGTTTTTCACAGTCAATATGGTATTTCCAATAGTTATCCCAGTCGCCGTTTCTTTTTAGCGAGCGCAAGTCGAGTA
>JAVCCM010000042.1 GCA_030765455.1 Candidatus Electryonea clarkiae
TACGCTCCGCTTCCGTCAAGGTTACAATATATTTCTTACGCATGGTCTATCTCCTTGTGTCTTCAACAACTAAATGGAGATAGTATGGCTCAAAATATTACTCGATTCAAGTGCTATAGAGTACTAGTTCATAATTATTTTTCTTGTCGTCAACATTGTATATTAAGTTGGCAATCAAGAGCAAGATTAGTGGGATCCCAGGGTAAAACAGGTATAAATTATTTAGAAACTGATAATGATAATGGTTTA
Organism: Candidatus Electryonea clarkiae; assembly: GCA_030765455.1. Lineage (GTDB taxonomy): Bacteria > Electryoneota > Electryoneia > Electryoneales > Electryoneaceae > Electryonea > Electryonea clarkiae. The sequence goes on from JAVCCM010000042.1 coordinate 250, forward strand.
AATTTTGTTTATCCTACTATTGGTTGTAGTAAATATACAACTCCAATGATGGATGGAGGCTATAATAATATAATAAGTGAAAATGGAATTATTAATTATCCATTATATATCGGTCTGGGTGATACTGTAGATGTCCCAACTGATGAGACCTTATGGAGATTTCAATATAATTATTGGGGTGTTGAAACGATTCCACATCCTTACCCATATACCATTAACAATACGACGGAAGATGGATTGATAATCTTAGGTTTAGACCAAGAAGAAGATTTAGAATTCTATGCAAGTTCTCCATATCCTTATGATGTTCTTCCTTATCTTGATGAACCATACCAACCGCCTGATGGATTCAAGGATTGGGCTCCAGGTTTTACAGAAGCTCCAACATATCGTCCTGGATACGTTCCAGAGGAGGAAATAGGACCGGCGGATGATGCTCTCGATGATTGTAATTTTTATACTGCAGGCAATCTGTATATGACCCATGCACAAAACCATGAAGATCTTGACACGCGACTGGAAGCTGTCAATGGAGTCATAAAATGTCAAAATGCAATTGGTTTAGATTCAACAGATTACAGGACTAAACTTGAAACACTTGCTGATACTACAAAATATCCGGTTTTGGAGTTCAGAGCCGAAACAGCAATAGCTGTCATTAACGGATATTGTGGAAATTTTGAAGACGCGATAGAATATTTTGAAGATGTAATTACTGATCCGGATTGTATTGAAGATTCGATCATGGCAGTTCTAAATGCCGGTTTGGTTTATATGAATGCTGCCAGGGAAGAGACTACATCAGTTTTCGATCCAAACTTTATTGCCCGCCTTGACAGTGTTGAACTCCTGGGTGATATATCAAGTTTAAAGCCATATTCCCGGACTCAACATGACAGTTTGACAAGAGCGCTAAGAGAAGTTCAAAGAGAAGTTTTTCTACCCACTTTTGAACCGGCTTCATATACTATTAGCGATTCGGTGATATGGACGAAACCATTCTTGCATTTAAAGAATGATTTAACTATTACATCCACCGGTTACTTAAAACTGCCTCTTTTAACTGTAGTATTAGGAAATGATGTATCCATAATAGTTGAAGGTGAACTGAATGCTGTTGGAATTGACACTTACTATGTATTTTTCGCGCCATATAACACGGATTCGACGGGTGTGAAAATAGAGTTAGAGTCAGGATCATCTGATTCCACAAAAATTCAACACTGCTATTTTATTAATTCAACCAGGGCAATCGAACAAAATCTCACATTAGAATATCCGATAAGTGGATGTATTTTTAAGAATTGCGAAGAGGGTATTTATGCAAATACAGGTGGAACTATTGAAGTAGTGATCGCGTCGTGTCGTTTTGAGTCAGACGGAACATTTACTGATGAACCTATCCATTTGTACTCTTCAGCTTCAGGGAGCGATATTGTTAATTGTGAGTTTATTGGCGCTATGTTACCGATATATGCTTCAAGTGGTGATTTATCCGTAATTGATTGTTACTTCGATAATGAGGACACACTTGAAACTGCTTCAGAAGCACCCGCAATTGAGTTCAGGAATATGACAGGGGAAATAATACATAATACGATATATCGCTACCCAACAGGGATTTTGTTATATGACTCAGATGTAGCTCTTGAAGAGAACAAAATCGAGGAATGTTTCCAGGAAGGATTATGGCTGATTAATGACAGCTATCCCGATATGACTGATGCTGGATCAGGCGCTTATAACTGGCTTAAGTTTAACGGCGCAGATCATGACACAACTATTGCCCAGATCAGGATTGCCGGCAATATCTATCCGCACATGAAAAGTGGATTGAATAACGTATGGGAAGCTGAAGATGGATATGCAATAGTTTCAGCAAGCGCTCCTTCCAGTGAAGTCAAATTAACTTATAACTATTGGGGAACGGCTGGTCCAAATATAGATTCTCTATTTTATCCAAATAGTCAATACTTCGTAATCGCACCTTTTGAGACAAGTGAACAGACACCACAAGGCGGATACAGGACTCTTTCAGATTATGATGATTTATTGGATGAAGCTCTTCAGCAGATCGAAGACGGAGAGTTGGATGAAGCTATAGAGAACCTGGAAGATGTTATTTTGGAGGATTCTTCAACCCATAATCGAGTTGGTGCAATATCAATGTTAACAGATTGCTGGCTTGGGACCGAGAACAATCGTAATACATTAATCACCTTCCTGGAGAACATTGCTGATACAACAGTAAGTGAACGCATTGCACATGAAGCGTTGCATGGCAAAGCACAAGTAAATGTGGAATTAGGTAACTACGAGGATGCTACCGATTTTTATGAAGATGTAATTGTAGATCAAAATTCAACATTTGAGGATAGTATCTGCGCTGTTATCGATGCAGCCAATATTTACTTGCTTGCCAATGGTATGTATGATTTGCTGTCGGTTCCAGGTGAAGATGAGGGTAATGAAAGATCACAGAAAGGTTCAGATAGACAATCTGCCGGTTTAAGCCAGATAAAAGAACTCAAACCCAATTCCTATAGAAGATATATTCGAGATTCTCACAGATTGTTCAGTCAATTGCGTCACACGGCTGCAAGCGGTCAGTATGATAATATACTCCCCCGGGAGTTTGCGCTTCATCAAAACTATCCAAATCCATTTAATCCGGTAACGGCGATCAAATTCGATTTGCCGGATAAAGCGCATGTTAATCTATTAGTCACAAATATTCTCGGACAGAGGGTTTATACCCTGATAGATAGACAAATGAATGCGGGTTTCCACCACATATCGCTTGATATGAGTGATGTGGCTTCCGGGTTATATTTCTACACCATTAAAGCAGGAAATCATGTTGAAACAAAGAAGATGGTATTGTTGAAGTAACATTCCTGGCAACACAAAGGATTTGCATAAAAAAAACCCACACCGTTAAAGTGTGGGTTAACTTTCGAGGCTGGTTTTAGTCGGCGGTATCTCCGCTAACCGACCAAGCCTGCTATGATTTGAGGAATCATGTTAGCTTGCGCCAGCATTGAAACTCCCGACTGCATCAATATCTGGGCACGTACAAAATCGCTCATTTCCTGGGCGATATCAGCGTCTCGAATCTGGGATTCAGCCGCTGTCGTATTCTCACGGGATATCTGCAAATTAAGGATCGTATTCTGGAGACGATGGACATAAGAACCTATGCTGGTACGCGAGGTATCTTTTGAATCTATCGCTGTATCCAGAATATTAATCGATGCCTGGGCACTGATCGTATCAGTTATGTTTGAATTAGCAACACCCAGTGCTGTGGCGGTCATATTGCCAAGATTAATATGGTAGTAATCCTCGTTCTGCACGTTATAAGTTCCGATATGGAACTTAATACCGACACCCGCAGAATATGTGCCGTCGATAAGTTGTAAGCCATTATAGTTCGTGGTGGAGGCAATCCTGGTGATTTCTGACTTGAGCTGCTGGAATTCTACATCCAGCGCTGCCCTGTCACCGCTTGTCAGTGCACCGTTAGATGCCTGTATGGCAAGAGCACGCATGCGCGTTAGTTTTTCATCTATTACCGAGAGAGCGCCTTCAGCAGTAGCAAGCATATTGATATTGTAATTTGCGTTTCTTTCAGCTTCAGTCATTGAAGCTATCTGGGCACGCATACGCTCACTGATTGCAAGTCCGGCTGGATCATCCCAGGAATAGTTGATACGAAGACCAGAACTAAGACGAATTAATGCTGTGTCCAAATTGTTCTGGGTAACCTGAATATTTCGTTGTGCTACCATCGAAAGCAGATTATGATTTATTCGGGTGCTCATGACACCTCCTTATAGTGGGTGGTGAAGAATCACCATTCGCCCGCTGTTATTTGTGCGTTGTCCAACGAATTCGTACGCATATCCGTTTTGTATTTGGAGTACAAAACGATTTATTTATTGCGAAATAAAATCTCGCAATATGAGCAAGTGACTGCCACTCAGTCGTCAGACATGGTTGTCAAAGAACAGGGTTACTATCCCACAATTGCGCTTCTGCCTTCCACGTTGGCAATGGCGCCATACCTCAAAAGTGTGTTCACTGTCAGTCTTCGGTTCCCGGTAATCAGTGCTTGTTTGCAACTTGTTCGATATTACCGGTCCTCGAAGACTGATAGTTCACATATATTAACTTGCTTTTTCGTTTGCCCTCGATTGGGCAAACAGTTTTCGTAAAATATAATCGGACATGGTCTCTGCTAATTGGGTTACCCGGTTTTCATCTAAACCCGGCATCGCTGCTTCAGCCGCTTCTTTTGCTGCTTCTTCTGCTGCAAGCTTCTTTCGAGCGCCATCAAGTGTATAACCTTCACGATGTACAAGTCGATCAATTCTTTCAATAAGTTTGACAGAAAGATCATTATACCTTCGCTGGTTTCCTGGTGTTCGAAACGGTTTCAGATAACTGGCGAACTCCTTTTCCCAAAACCTTAAAGTTGGTTTTGGAATGCCCGTGATAGCATGAACCTGTCCGATGCTGTATAGCTTACTACTTGTTATACTCATCAGTTTATTCTCCTAATATTCAAGAGGGTGGACAGTTCAGGCATTTGGTTCACGCACATTACCCTATTAGCTGGGCGACCATCTGCGGCACCAGATTCGCCTGGGTTAACATAGAAATACCGGACTGCATCAGGATTTGAGCCCGGACAAAATTGCTCATTTCCTCAGCAATATCAGCGTCACGCAAAGCTTCCTCTGCTGTAGTGGCGCTTTCGCGACTTATCTGCTGGTTTAAAATTGTGCTCTGAAGACGATTCACATACGATCCCAACCTTGTCCGAAGCGTATCTTTGGACTGAATAGCTGTGTCAAGAGATGTAATAGCAACTTGAGCCGTGGCAGTATTTGTCAAGTCTAATCCATTGAGTCCAAGAGCGCTGGATGTTACGTCGCCCATCTGTACGTAGTAGTAATCGACATTGCTGGTGTTGAAAATACCGATATGGAATTTGAGACCGCTTACATTTTCCGCTGAGTAGGATCCGTTCAACAGGTATTTACCGTTGTAGTTCGTGGATTGGGCAATACGTGTAACTTCACTGCGGAGACTGTCAAATTCAAGGTGCAGTGCACTCCGGTCATTACTGGTCAATGTACCGTTTGACGCCTGTACCGCAAGAGCCCTCATCCGAACCAGCTTTTCATCGATAACACTCATGGCGCCATCAGCCATTCGGATAACATTGATTGCCTGATTGGCGTTCTTCTCCGCTTCCACCATTGACGATATCTGTGCGCGGAAACGTTCTGAAATGTTCAAAGCCGCAGGGTCATCCCATGCGTAATTAACACGCAAGCCTGAGCTTAAACGAGTTACCGCCTGATCCAGGTCATTCTGGGCACTCCAGATATTCCTCCGGGTCATCAGCGATAAAACATTTTGGTTAATGCGTGTACTCATGTACTCCTCCTTCTTCAGTAAAACAATTGGGGAATTGTTTTCCTTCTTTTTTACTGTTTGTCAATTCATCAACACAGAGCAAGATGTGCGTGTTGTGAATTCTGATTTAGTTTTCTGTTTATGGTTATCTTTTTCCTTCTCTTTTTTGTCAAAACAACATTCTTACGATTGAGGGTTCGAAATCCCTTCGTTATTCTTATCGGAATATTGAACTCAAAACTTTAACTCTTACTCGCCAATTGCTCGAGGTTTTTATGGAATTTTTCAGCTCTATTTTCCGGATATTATTAATTACAATGATTTGGGCCTGTCGAAAGCAAAGGGGAAGCTTTAAGGTTTTCAGCCAAACAGATGAGGAATATTTGAAGCAATGAGTCAGAAATCCTTGTCTCTGCATTCAAAAATGTTAAAGGGGAACGAGTTCTATTGAAAAATGTGATAATGGATGACCTGCATATACATCACAATTGATATCTTCTGCGATATCGATGTTAAAAACGAGAAGGTTTTTTTGATCAACATTGCTAAATACTCTTTACAGCCGTAGCTTTACAGCATGATAGATAAACCGGCAAAAATCGTGAAAATTCAATCTCTTCTTACTCATGTCCATCCGGACCTTGACGCTATTCTCTCAATTTACCTGATGCGCTCACACGAGAGCGAAAAATTTCCCGGAGCGAAAAGCGCTTTCTTGCAGTTTGTGTCTGCTAATACGCTTCCGGATGGAAAATCATCTGCCCAGTTGGAATTAGAGGGAACCCTGGCTCTCGATGTGGGAGGCGGCAGGTTTGACACACATCCTGTTCCGGGTACATCGAATGAAGATAAATGGGATACCTGTGCAAGCCAGCTTGTGGCGGTTGAACTCGGGGTCAAGGATAATTTTGGCTACAGGTTTATCCTGCCTTTTGCATTAGCACAGGACGTGGAAGGACGTTCCTTGACAAGCAAAGATGCGGCTCACCATTTGCTTGCACCACATAGTATCCTTGAAGGGGTTCATCGCTTACCCGGATTTGATGACAGTAAAACAGTTGAGTTCTTTTCTGATTATCTCGACGCATTAACGAAGTCCGCAGAACTTGATGAACCTGGATTGTCTGAAATTGCTGCTTTATTTGATCGTAGTCTAAATAGATTCTTGCTGAACGACTACAAAACTATTTCAAAGATTGAAAGAAAAACTGTGCAGGAATTACCTATTGAAGGTGACGCGCACAAGACGACTGAAACACGAGGGTGGGAAAAACTTCGGGAACTTGAAAAACTACTCCGAATAGGATCAAGGCTACTCGACGAATCGAAGGATGCCCTGCCGTCTGATGAACTGGAGAGGCGAATACTGCTTCCTAATGCATTATATGGGCTTGCAGTTCTACTTGACGAAAACAGTGATATATTTCGCGAGACAGTTGCCGGATTATTCCAGGCAGTAGTTCACCGTGAGGCTGACTGGTTTGCGGCTGTTGCAGAAGTGAAGCGGAGTGCAAGATTAATACGTGGGCAAAGATGCAGCGTTGTAGCAATTGCAAGCAAAAACGGTCTTGCAATCAAGGCAGCTCGATACAGTAGAAGAGCAAATTCAATTTTGTATTATCAGCCCAAAAAGGGACATGCTACTATTCAGGCTGGATACCGGCCCGATGGTAAACCAGTGCTGGTACTGAAACGTATTGCCGCAAGGATACGTACTGCTGAACAGATAAAACGTGGGAAGAATAAACCAGTCAAAAATGCCGGAGATGTCGGAACAGTCAACGGATGGTTCCTTCATCCTTCCCTGCAATTATTGAATTGCGGTTCTCCCAAGGCGCCTGATGTGCAAATCACAAAGCTGACGTATTCCGAGCTGATTGAGCAGGTAGAGGCGGATCTTCGACCGGACGAGAAAATTGCGGCTCCATTCTGTCCACCTGACACATGTACGGAAACAAATTGCGCATATTATCCTTTACGTCTTCCAAATTGTTCAGCTCACCGGAAAAATTTGAAAACAGCGCCTAAGAAAGGAACATTGGGAGACTTGTTCGGAAAGAAACTCAAAGGATCAGATAAAAGGAATAAGTCATGAAGTTAATAACCGAACAACAGGTTATTGCATCAGATCAGAAAATTGTGATGTTAATAGCTGACGGACTTGGAGGATTGCCGTTGAAGCCGGGTGGTCCCACAGAGCTTGAAGCCGCCAAAACCCCTAACCTTGACCGTCTTGCCTATGAAGGCTGCCAGGGATTGCTTGACCCCATCGGTCCCGGGATTACTCCCGGAAGCGGACCTGCACACCTGGCTCTTTTTGGATATGACCCTATTGAGTATAATGTTGGAAGAGGGCTGCTCTCAGCCCTTGGATTAGACTTTGATCTGCATAGCAGTGATGTGGCAGCGAGAGGGAATTTCTGTACTCTGGATGCAGACGGTAACGTTCTTGATCGAAGGGCCGGGAGAATTCCATCTATTCAGTCGGAGCCGCTATGCTCGAAAATGGAATCAGAGATTAATCTCGGGGATATTAAGATTCACATCCGTTCAGAAAAAGACCACCGTTTTCTCCTGGTTCTACGGGGGCAAGGATTAAGTGATCAGCTTCATGATACTGATTCACAGCAGACGGGCGTTCCTCCCTTAAAATGCCAGCCGTTGACCGAGTCCGCAGCACGAAGTGCAAGGATTGTTGATGATTTTGTCGTGCAGGCCAGGCGACTTCTCGCTGATCAGGAACAGGCAAATGGTGTTTTGCTTCGGGGATTTGCTCATCGTCTCCCATTACCCACAATGGCAGACCGTTTTGGACTCCGGGCGGCAGCATTAGCGGATTATCCAATGTACAGGGGTCTGGCAAAACTGGTGGGAATGGAAGTAATCAGCCGTGATACCAATATTGAAACCAGGTATAAAGTGTTTGACGATAACCGTGACGATTATGATTTCTTCTATATTCATTTCAAGAAGACGGATGCAACAGGTGAGGATGGCGATTTTGACGCAAAAGTCGCTGCAATCGAGGAGCTTGATGCAACTATTCCAGCGCTAATGGAAACAAATCCCGACGTTCTGGTAGTAACCGGCGATCATTCAACCCCGGCTGCGATGGCTGCTCACTCCTGGCATCCGGTGCCGGTATTATTACATGGCGGTTTTGTACGTCAGGATGCTGCAAAAAACTTTGGTGAGCAAGCAGCGACCCAGGGTTCACTGGGAAGAATGCCTATGATGCATCTGATGCCTATAGCCATGGCTCATGCAAATAAGCTGGCTAAATTTGGTGCCTGATTGTGGAGTGCGCAAGCCATGTTTGCGCTTTCAGCAATAGGGTTGACTTTCAATTGTCTATATCACAAAAAGTTGTCTTTCAACAAGAACATAACGGAATAAGGAAGTGGATCGACAGGAACTTATACCAATCATAAGTGCAAGCAGAATCGGTCAAAAGCTGAGCGAAAATGCCTGCAAAGATTTTGCCGGAAGATTGGAAATTCTTAATTGCTCAAAAAATTACCTGCTTTTCCAGGAAGGCGATATTGTCAAGGGTATATATATCGTTGCCGATGGTGTGGTCAAGCTGTTACGCTACCGGAGCGACGGCAATGAAACTATCCTCCATATCGCTAAAACCCATGATGTTATAGCTGAAGGGGCTTTGTTCCTGGGACATTATCCTGCCACCGCAATCACTGATACCGAGACAAAATTACTTTTCTTAAGAAAAGAATCAGCTATGGAACTATTGCAGAATCATACAACCTTTTCACTGTATATGTATGAATCCATGGCTCTATGGCAGAGCAGGCTTGTGTCAAAAATTGATCAGTTAACACTCAATGATGCTACAGCCCGGATTGTCCGGTATCTATTAGGTCTTTATGAAGAGAACAAACCAAAAGTAATGATGAAAAAAATTATCGTTTCATTGCCTGTAAAAAAAGGCGACCTCGCTACGCTCCTTAATATGAACCAGGCCACTCTTTCAAGGACATTGCGGCGCCTTCAGGATATGAATCTTATCAAGGTAAAAGGCAGGACTTTTGAATTGGATGATCTTGATGCTCTTGAAAAACTTACCCTTCCTCCGCTGGATTAATGCAAAAGATATTGTATTGTTATCGTATTTCTTGAAATTATTGTCTCATTGTGGGTGCCCGGGACAGCTCGATGTCCCGGTATATCAATGAAATCCAAATTATATATATTGGACAATATTTTCGAGAACTATTATAATTGTAATTTCAGCCTTCCCCTTCAGGGAAATGAATATATACGTTGATATGCAAATGTCTCAGAATCAGTAAACCTTAAAAAATAGAGATGTTCAGTTCAATCTAGTAAAAAACTAATTCTTTATCCTCCAAATCGCGAAAGCATCCTCAACCTCATTAAACATCGAAAATCCTCGATAGGTCCAGAAAATACGTGAGCCATCCGGTGAAAACATTGATCCTGCATTATCAGATTTTAGATGTAATGCCACGAAAAACGTCTTGAATTTGCCGACTCTTTTTGCAGACCAGGTTCCTTCATTTTCTTCAATACGCCACCATGTATATAAATAAGTGTTATCCAGGGAAACCATCGTTATTCCTTCACCATCCCCTGCCAAGTCAATAATTAAAGAATTATGTGGAATAGATTCAAATATTTTTAGTTCGCTTTCACCTTCTTTCCAGGTTGCAAATACTTTAATTCCAGTAGCGGGAGAAGATTCAAGGTCTTCAATACAGTCGATGACGAGGAACCAGATATCGTTGCGGACATAGCGTGCTTGAATCTCAATGATCATTTCGCATGCATGTGGAACTAATATACGTTCAGGATTCTTGCCTGAGGTTTGTGTTATTAAATGCTTATAGTTAGCCTCTTTTTGCTCTGCCGTTCTTGGAACTTCAGCTCCCCAAAGGCGGATTTGGTCCTCATGCAATGTAAAGGCATTCCAGAAGGCGTCAACATCAGCAAGCAATTGTATAGTCCCTGATTTTGCCGAAAACTTGCATACTGGTTTTTCATAATAAACCGAATCCTCAATTTCATGCTTTATGCTGCTTTTCGCGATATAGTGATCCTCATCAACCCATTCAATAAATGTCAAGTACATTTTCGATTCTGATTGAGCAACGCTGTCAGGTATTACAATCTCCTCAGCATGCAACTCATGCAAATCTCCAATGAAGAGTTTGCGAGTGTTCGTATGCCATGCGAGGAAATCTCCTCCAGGTGACATGTACATTGTGCGTCTATAATCTTCTATTTCGCCTCTACGCGAAGTATCATTTCCGGCAGCCCAGAGAGTATCTTGAATGTCCCGTCCTTCATGCTGAATCAGTATTTTCCTGTCTGCTCCGACAATCCATTTTGACGGGGTAACAGGTTGTATCAATCTGTTAGCATAGTAGTCGGAAGTTTCAGGAAGATTCTTATCCACTTTTATCCGTACCTCAGCAAGTAATTCACCATCGACCGAGTAGGCTTTGCCTGTAAATGGTTTTGCTAAGGTCCAGAGCCAGGGATTCTCGGCATTTCTCCAGCCAAAGTCATAGACAATCCCCTTATAGGATCCAAAAGTTTTTTCCAGAACCGGACTGTCAGGGTAAACCAGCTTAGGCGCAAATACTGTAGAAAATATAGCGGCGGTTATAGCAATATAGCTCCCCGCTTTTCCCGGTGCTGTGAACGACCTGATACTTATGGCAAGAAACCCAAGCGCAATTCCTGTCATCCCGCCGACCAATGATCCGGGCTTATAGAAAGTGGTTATGTTGTGGGTATAGGGAATTGATACCAGATACACGAAAAAGAATAAACTTAGGGTACTCCACATTTCCGGTGGATTTGCCCAACGGGTTTTCATGAAGCGGAAAATCAAGGCAATTAATATAATTCCTATCCAGCTCATCGGGTAAAAGAGAGGATTTAATAACCAACCTTCAGCTTTAATAAAAGATACTTCTCCCGAATAAATAAAAGCTGCTCCGCCTAAAAAAAATGCTGCGAAGAATGATATCAAACCAACAACAAGAGCCGGGCTATATTGTTTCAATCTCTTTCGTTTCGAGAGATAGGATTGTGCAGTTGCGCCGAGTCGTTCAGGGGTATCCTCCTCTATATCACTGAGTATTTGGGTTAAATCGAATGGGCACGGCGGAAGATCAAGTGTTTCCTCTTTTTCCTTGAAATTGTAAATCACCCTGAGTGCATAACCGTTCCATCTTCTCTTTATTTCAAATCTTACAATATCTGAATCGCGGACAGAAGAAATTTTTGTAAACCGGTATCTGAACGTCCAGATACCTGATTGTAACCGGTAGTTCACTCCGCGAGATATGACTCTTCCAAGTATGATTAAGCCTATCAGCAGCAGGGTCAGGGTTGGGTGAATTTGATGGAAGGTGTGATGAATCAAGAGAGAGAGTGCCAGGAAGAAGCCACTTATGGCATACGGCATATCATCGGAACGTTGGCTGGAATAGTATTTTAAATACATCGTATCTTCTCGATTCTCCCAGCTTTTCAAAGTATTTGAAATTGGTGAACTACTTCTGAAGATCAGCGATTACCCGGTCAATTACCTTTTCCGGAAAAACAGCACCGGCTTCGAGTATATCCCGTGATTTCAGCAATGCGTCTGCTACTTCTTCCCTGTTCTTTGGAACTGCAGTAATATTGCTTGCATCCTGTTTATCCAGAACGAATTTTGTCTTTGACAGGATATCGTCAATATTGTCCATACTTTTACCATGCATAATACCTTGTGCAATTCCTGCAAGAAGCAGATGAGGGTGTGTCGTGCCGTCCGGTAACCTGAATTCGACCGTAGGATGTGAAACCGTTCGGCCTTCATCGTCCATTGCTACCACGGGAAGCCGGATCAGCGCTTTACGGTTATACTTTCCCCAAGTCACAAATTTTGGTGCTTCTTTGCCCTGGGATAAACGTATAAAGGACTCTTCCGAGCGGTTGCCAAATGCCATTAATGCTGCGCCAATTTGAGTCAGACCGGCAATCAGCCATTTCGCAGGATTTTCTAAATCACCATTCTCGTTTTCACCGCCAAGATGTTTGCCATCGATAACCGGTGACATGTGGAAATGCATCCCGCTTCCGGCATGACCTTTCATGGCAATTGGATCAAGGCTACAGCGCATGCTTTTCTGATGAGCGAGGTTGCGAAGCACCCAGGCAGTAAGCGCTACTGCTTCTGCCGCTCTTGGCAGTGGGAGAAGCGCTAATTCAAGTTCATGCTGTTCCCAGATAAGAGGGTTGCTCTCGCTTGCAGGAATATATCCAACTTCGCTGTGACCGTATTTAATGGGAACACCTATTTCAGCAAGGATTGCCATGGCTTCGCGTCGCAGGGGTTCACCAAAGACAAATGGACTTGCTGCATGATAACCCCTGTCATCAGCGCCATATATGTCACCTTCGTCAGGCTTTTTACCGAGAAAGTATTCGACCTCTCCCAATGCATGAAGGTCAATGCCTGTATCATGGAGTGTACGTTCATAAGCAAATCTCAGAATCGTATCGGGTGATTCTGGAAGCGGTGAACCATGCCGGTCATAATGACTGCAAAGGATGGCAAGTGTGGGTAGTGGAGTGAAAGGGTCCAGAAATGCCGTGTCGATCCTGGGACGTATTACCACATCCGATCTGTCAGCCTGTATTCCCATATTTCCAAAGAGACTGGAACCGTCAGCACGTTCTCCGGCACGAAGAACGTCTCTTAGATGCGAAAAATCGCGTGGAACAAAATCCAACGTTTTCAGCCATCCATCACCAGCTACATGCATCAGGCTGATAAGGCGAATTCGCCGGTCACGAACCACTTCGATTAAGTCGTCTATTGTCCAGGATGATGAGGCTTTTCCGATAATACGTTGAAGTTTGCCCGCTGGTAAGACCCTGTCGTCTTCTACAGGATCAGGAGTATTAATATTCCGGATTCCATGAGGTTTATCAATATTTTGTGGATTGAGCATATCTAATCACTTTTTGCTTGATTTTCAGTTATTGTTTTTGTGGAATCGAGATCATTGACCGATTGTTGTTCCGGCAGAAATACAGTAAATACGGTTCCTTCGCCTTCACTGCTTTCAACTTTGATCTCACCGTTATGATCCTGAATAATCTGGTAACAGATGGCAAGACCAAGACCCGTGCCTACTCCTACACCCTTGGATGTAAAGCCGGGATTAAATATCTGATGCAGGTTTTCATCCGGAATCCCGGCACCATTATCTTCAATTTTTACAAAGATTTTATCGTTCAATTTTCCAGTGGAGATTTTAATTTTCCCGCATCCATCTTTAAAAGCTTGTTTAGCATTTACAAGCAGATTCAACCAGACCTGGTTCAGTTTGCCGGGATAGCAGGGGATTTTTGGGAGATCGGCATAATCTTTCAAGATTTCTTCACAGTTTTTCAATTCATGATGTAACAGGGCTAGAGTATCATCTATACCGCCATGAATGTCGATCTCCTGCACATCAGCTTCGTCGAGACGAGCAAAGCTTTTTAACTGGCTGACAATATCTGCAACACGTTTACTACCGTCACCGATTACCCTGTTTGCTTCATCGATTACCTTCATGGATAGCTGGTAATTATCATTCCCGCTTATCTTATCCGGTACATCCTTCAGGACGTTTTTCAATCTATCTACGCTGATAGTTAGGTTCTGTTGCATACTTTTAATCGCACCAACCGGGTTATTGATTTCATGAGCTATCCCTGCGACGAGCTGTCCGAGTGAAGCCATCTTTTCAGATTGAACCATCCTGGTATGTGCCTGTTTTAACTCTTCTGTACGTTCAAGCACTTTCTTTTCAAGCCCAATATTCAGCTCTTCAACCTTGGAGAATTGGTAACGCAAGATTGCAATATAGAAAACAATTACTCCCACCGAAAAAGAAGCACTTGCGTAGAACTGGGTCATATAACCAAGATAAGGCATGACGACCAACATGAAGAATGCAGGGACATATATCAAATTGAAAGCAATCATATTCAATAGGATAAATTCACGGTATGATTTATTTTTGCTGTTAAGTAAAGCGTAAATTAAAAAATACATGATCTTTCCGACCCCAATTATTATCATACTCCAAAGAATATAAAACATGGGGCCGAATATGATTTTAACATGATTCTGTGCTGTGACATCAAACCTTCTAATCATGGTTTGTGATTTGAATGATGTAATTACAAGCGCTAAAAATAAAATTCCTACAATTACAAAATAGATTTTTCCTCTAATGATCCATCCGAAAAATGAAATTTTAAATTCCTGGTCTGTCATTTCAAACCGAATTTCTCTGCCAAAAAACTTAAAACTATGAGGAACACCGGTAAGTTGAACGGCATAATAGATTGCAAAAAGAACAGACATCATTCCAAAGATGGGCATAAGTCGAACATGTATTTGCATCATGTTCAAGTCTATGCCTATAGCTTTATTAATATTGATGCTGGCACGAGCGCTGGCGCCACTTGCAATGAGGAATGAAAACCAGGCTACAAGCATAGTAAGAAAGCAAAAAGCAGAAAAAGTGCGCCATAGGTTTTCTTTCCTTCCGGAAAGAATGGAGACAGTCCCCAGTGAAAAAAGAAATAATGCACTGATAAGCGGAGTTATGGCTTGATGGTTCAAACTCTTATCCCGAATAGATTTCGTTTCAAAATGAATATAAGATCGAATATTTCCCATTACCAAAAGATATTAAAAGAATACGGTTATCCAAATAACTCTGAATTTGATGAAGATTTTGCTTTTACTGAATCCTGGTATCAGCTTGACGCAAAAAAGAAAAACCACAAAGTTCACGAAGAATTCACAAAGAACACGAAGCTGCCTTTGTGATCTTCGTGCTTGCTTTGTGTACTCTGTGGCTAATTGTTTTCGTTTGCAGCAGCGAAAATAAAGCTGTATAGATTGTAGGCAATCGATGCAAGTAAAAATTGGCGTATCACTTTTGAATTGAAACTGTTTAGTTGGGTCAATCACAATTATCACTATAATGTTGTATAACTACATTTCAAACGAATCAAATGTGTCATTCCCGCGAAGGCAGGAATCCAGTAACTATTTGATATTATTAACACTCTGGATTCCTGCCTTCGCAGGAATGACACCATCTAATCAGTTACTTTGAATTTAAAGATGGTGATGCATATATTGTTGATTATGAGGATTATCACTGATGAGCATGTTTAACCCACCACATCCAGGCGAGTTTATACGTGAAGTTTACCTTGAACCTCTCGGTATAAGCTATCGTGCTGTAGCATCAAAACTCAAAGTCGCTCCTTCTACATTCAATCGACTGGTTAATGAGCAAAGCAATATTAGTTCGGAAATGGCGTTGCGACTTTCAAAAACATTAGGTCGATCTTCAGAAAGCTAGTTAATAATGCAGAGTAATTACGATCTGTGGAAAGCAAAGCAAACAATCAATCTTGACGAAGTAGAGGAACTGGCAATTAAGTGATAATAGAGCATTGGGTGAGATAAAAATGGGAAAGATGGCCTGATTGCTTGCGGTCAAGTTTCATTATTTCATTGTTATACTTTTTAGTTCTGACCTGCTATTATGTTTTTGGTTCGAATTTTAGCATGATGTCACTTAAGAGAAAATGTGAATATAAAAAACAACATCCTCGACTGCATCGGCAATACGCCGTTGGTCTATTTATCCAATTTTGCGAAGGACGTTCCCGCAACGATTTTCGCGAAGCTGGACATGTTTAACCCCTTCAGCGTGAAGGATCGCCCGGTTTACTTCATGATCACAGAAGCGGAAAGGCGCGGACGGATCAGACCGGGGATGACCATCATCGAAGCGTCCAGCGGCAACACCGCTATCGCCCTGGCGATGGTTTGCCGGATGAAAGGTTACCGGTTGATCATATGCATGTCGGAGATTCAGAGCCTGGAACGGCGCAACGTCCTGCGCGCCTTTGGAGCTGAACTGGTCTTAACCCCTGCGGAACTCGGCACAAAGGGAGCCAGAGCTAAAGCTCAGGAGTTGGACAAGTCGATAGAAGATTCTTACTACATCTGCCAACACTCAAACCCGGACAATATCGAGGCTCATATTAAAACTACCGCTGAGGAGCTGTGGCGAGATACTGACGGCAAGATCGACGTCTTTGTTTGTGGGCTCGGCACAACTGGAACAGCGCTGGGAGTGGCGCAGGTGATCAAGGCGCGCAAACCTGGATTCAAGGTGATTGGCATTGAACCGGAACAGGCTCCTGTACTGAAGGAGGGAAAGTTTAAGCCGCACCGCATCATGGGGACTGCGCCCGGTTGGGTTCCCGATCTCTATGACGCGTCGTGGCTGGATGAGATAATCCTGGTTTCGGAAGAGCAGGCGTTTGCAACCTGCCGCCAACTGATCAAAGATGAGGGGATCCTGGCGGGGATAACATCCGGCGCTACCGCCTACGCAGCTTTACAGGTTGGTCAAAGAGCGGAATTCAAAGACAAAATGATCGCAGCTATGTTCGCTGACTCGGGGGAGCGGTATTTAAGCGTTGATGGGTTGTTTAATTCAGTGTAGATCGGCAGGAATAAGGGCTACCCACTGATTAATGAGCAAAGCAAACAATCAATCTGGATGAAGTAGAAGATCTGGCAATCACTCGATAATAAATTATTGCATCAAATAAATAAGAAGCGACTTCTCTAATTAACTCTTGTATTGCACGATAACATTTAGTATGTTATCATGCGCTATAGATGTTACAGAAGGAAGTTAAATGAATAACCTGACAAAAGAATTTGAACGATACCTGAAAGAGACGCTGGGTATCGCGATAGAAACTGAAAAATGGAAAAGGGCAACAAAGCTCCCCTTTTACCTGCGTGATCGTTACATATTCTACCGAACTGATCTGTTGAACCAACCGCTCCTGGTAATGGTTGCGCGAAAGGAAACGGAACAAACGCCTGCCCTCATTCGCAAACACTTGATGGCATTGAGTGAGATATGGGAAGGTGAAGCGATCTACCTGGATCAACAAGCCACAGCATATAACCGCAAACGCATGATCGAACACAGAATACCGTTTGTAATCCCTGGTAACCAGATGTATCTACCCATGTTCGCTATAGATCTTCGTGAATATTTCAGGACAATTCGAAAAATCATTCCTCAATTCAGTCCCTCGACTCAAACTGTAGTGCTGCATGCTTTGCTGTCCCATGATGACGTGCCTTATACTCCCAAAAAACTTGCAGATCAATTGGGATATACGTCCATGACATTTACCAGGGCGTTTAACGAATTAGAAACCAGCAAGGTGGGTGAGGTGACTATGAAAGGGCGTGAGCGGGTGCTGCATTTCCCGGGGAACCGGAATGAACTCTGGGAGAAAGCAAAGTTGTATATGCGCAATCCGGTAAAAAAACGCGTTTGGATCATGCCTCAGCATGAGGATTGGTTAAGGATCAAAGCTGGATTGAATGCCCTTGCGCATTATTCGCTTTTAAACGAACCTGTGAGAAAGACCTTTGCTGTGAGTATGGACGAATGGAAATTTCAGAAACAGCGCGATGCAATCATGGAAGTTCCATCGAATGAACAGGAAGCATACGAACTGGAAATTTGGTCATATCCCCCTCGAATATTTGCTGAAGAAGATATAGTAGATCGATTTTCCCTTTTTCTAAGTCTGCGAGAGGATAGCGATGAACGAGTGCAATCGGCACTGCAGGAGATGATGGAGAATGTGCAATGGTGAGAGGATATGAAGTGTTCCGAACTCATTTTGCTGACTTTTCCGATCAATTTGTGATAATCGGTGGGACTGCTTGCTCTATTGTACTGGAGGGAGCTGGAATTAAATTCAGAGGTACAAAGGATATCGATATTGTTTTATGTATTGAGACGTTAGACGCGGTTCGGGGAAGAAATTTAAAACGTTGTTGCATGAATTAAATCCTTGGCTCATTTCCATATTTCCTGTTGAGCTGAGAGAGAAAATATACTATTGTTATGTTGCTTGTTGCGCATCATGCATTATATTTTAATATATGATACAGTCTTTCAGGCATAAAGGTCTGCAGAAATTTTTTGCAACGGGTAGTACAATAGGAATTCAACCTGCCCACAAACAAAAACTCAGAATGCGATTAGCTGCGCTTGATACTGCAGTCACTATAGCTGATATGGATTTGCCTGGTTTTCGTTTGCATCCACTGAAGGGCATATTACAGGGATTTTGGGCAATCGATGTAAGTAAAAATTGGCGCATCACTTTTAAATTCAATGATGGTGATGCATATATTGTAAATTATGAGGATTATCACTAATGCGTATGTTTAACCCACCCCATCCAGGCGAGTTTATACGTGAAGTTTACCTTGAACCTCTCGGTATAAGCTATCGTGCAGTAGCATCAAAACTCAAAGTCGCTCCTTCAACATTCAATCGGTTGGTGAATGAGCAAAGCAACATCAGTTCTGAAATGGCGTTGCGTCTTTCAAAAACACTGGGTCGATCTCCAGAAAGCTGGCTGATAATGCAGAGCAATTACGATCTGTGGAAAGCAAAGCAGACGGTCAATCTTGATGAAGTCGAGGAATTGGCAATCCGATGAAAACAGAGAATTGCATATGATCCAAAAGGGATGTATGTCCCGATTCCGAAGTATCGGAACGGCTATTTTCATTGAAGTGGTTACAATGTGAAATTGGGATACTGTCCCCCAAAATGCAATTGCCCAAATTGCTTCATCACGAGAAATGACACCTCAATTGATCTGAATTGATGCACCACGATAGAGTAACTATATTGAACTTCGACAGAATAATAGACCTTATCTAACCAACAATCAGGATTACACGTTTTATTAGGATATATCAATCGGGAATTTTATATGACGCCAAAATACGAGATCAGCCATGCTGAAATAGATGAATTGGAAAGATTCCTTCTTTCTGATAAAACGCTTGACGATTGTATGAACATTTCCGAACTGCATGGATTCTTAACCTGTCTGCAGATTGGACCGGAGACTATATTACCCAGCCAATGGTTACCGGAGATATGGGGTGAGACAGGAATTAATCAAATGAATTGGGATTCCAGGGATGAAGCTGATCATATCTACAGACTCTTAATAACTTTTTATAATTCTATCAGTTCAATTTTGATGAACAATCCCGAATCCTATGTACCATTGTTTTATGAGGATGATGAAGGAATCCCTTTTGTCGGTGATTGGTGTTTTGGGTTTGATCGGGGTTTCGATCTGGATTTTGATTCATGGGATCCGATATTCGCCACAGATGAAACCAAAGCTCTGATGGTCTCTATTCTCATGCATGGAACCGAAGAAGGATGGCAAACACTTGAAAAATCAAAAGAATTAAGAAAAGTACCGCCTAAAGAATGGGCTGCAATGATTCAAGCGTCAGTCATTCATATCAATAATTTCTGGTTACCTCACCGAAGAGCGGAAAGAGATGCCGGCATCCGCCCCACCGGCAAAACAATAGGGCGAAACGACACCTGCCCCTGCGGTTCTGGGAAAAAATTTAAACATTGTTGTATGAATTAGTAATGCGGTTCAAATGATTTGACGAGTAGTTCACTTTCGGCGAAAGTGAACTGCATAATCAGCGCCCGACGTACAACCAAATCGGAAACAAAATACAATGAAAAAGCAATCCGATAAAGATCTTGACACCATGCGGGATGAATATAAACTCGACTACAGCAATGCTGTTACAAGCAAATATTACCAACACCTGAAGAAAGAAGGCGCCAATATATTAGTCATTCAACCGCTGTATTCAAAGTCTTCCCAGACTCTGAATCCGTGAACAAAGCATTGCGGAATCTAATCGAGGTGTCAAAACGTACTGTCAGAGCAAATGCGAAGTGATGAAGCCGTTTATTCAAGTGAAAGTGCATCAGTTCCTACTGTTATTGTTTTCCTGAAAAGAAATAGATAAACTGTCCCCCCAAATCATTGGCTAGATGAGATAATCCTGGTTTCGGAAGAGCAGGCGTTTGCAACCTGCCGCCAACTGATCAAAGATGAGGGGATCCTGGCGGGGATAACATCCGGCGCTACCGCCTACGCAGCTTTACAGGTTGGCCAAAGAGTGGAATTCAAAGACAAAATGATCGCAGCTATGTTCGCTGACTCGGGGGAGCGGTATTTAAGCGTTGATGGGTTGTTTAATTCAGTCTAAATCAATAGGAATACAGGATATAACGATGTTATCCGCTTTCAAATCGAGGTTGTTTGTATTGCTGAAATAGCGCTACGTCTTTCAAAAACACTTGGTCGATCTCCTGAAATTATTCCTTCCCCAACCGGTAGTCGATTAACCAGGATTCCGATTGATGAGGAAGTTGCCAGCCTGTCTGCTATTCTAATAAACGATGACTATTACGAGTTTGTCCAGATGAACAAAGTAATCGTAGAGGGCGTGCCTGTCATTATCGAAGTATCCCTTATTCCGCTGAAAGCGAAAGCCTGGTTAGACCTGAAAGAAAGACGAGAATCAGGTGAAAAGATCGATAAATAAGATGTGAATAAACGCAAGACAGACGTTTTTCGTTTGTTTCAACTATTAAGTGAAGAAACAACCATTACATTACCCGATAGTATCTTCAGCGATCTTCGATATTTCATTGAACTTGTTGAAGGAGAAGGAAACATTAATCTTAAAAATATAGGAATAAAGAAGCTCAGTCCTGAAGAATTATTTGAATCCCTTAGAACAATTTATGGTCTTAACTGATTAGGTATTTAGTGAAATCTGAAATTTGGAGACAGTGAAGTAGGGCTACCCGCTACTTAATAAATGTTCAGTAATCCCCATAGGGAGAACGGCCTGAACAAACAAATCAGAAACGGGAACTCTAATTGTCGTTGGTAGGAAATAATAGTTGACGTTGGACTGGTAATATAGCCTTGTTTTATATAAAAACAACAATTTCTTGACATCATAGCCCCAAAGCGGTATAATTAAGAGTGCATATCTAAAAACTCATGGATTTTGGAGATTGACATATCAGGATGGAGACAATATGGCGCTTGCAAGACTAAGAAAAATAGATTTGCGAGAAGCTTGGAATAACGAAGCTTCTGACTTTACCAATTGGCTTGCCGAAGACGAAAACTTACAGTTATTAAGTGATGAAATTGGTATTGATATTTCGCTTATTCAGACTGAAGCAAGCGTGGGTAGATTTTTTGTCGATATTTTAGCAGAAGAAGAGAATACTGGAAGAAAAATTGTTATTGAGAATCAGCTTGAAGCGACTAATCATGATCACTTAGGAAAGCTCATTACTTACGCATCTGGATTTGATGCGGAAATTGTCATCTGGATAGTGAAAGACGTTAAAGATGAACATAAGCAAGCAATCGATTGGCTGAATGAACATACAGACGATAAAATATATTTATTTGCAATCAAAATGGAACTATGGCAGATTGCGGAATCCCCATTTGCTCCGAAGTTTCAGGTAATATCAAAGCCAAATGACTGGGCTAAAACAATAAAGAAAACAACAGCTCAATCTAGTCTAACTGATACAAAATTGTTACAGCTTGAATTTTGGGATCAATTTAAAGAATACGCTAAAGAACAAAAAACGTCTTTAAATCTTAGAAAAGCTTATCCACACCATTGGTATGATATTAGTATTGGCAGTTCAAAAGCCCATATCGCTTTGATTATAGATACTCGCCTTAGTCAGCTAAGGTGTGAGTTATACATTCCTAATTCCCAAGATTTATATGATAAATTATTTTTGAACAAGACTGATATTGAGAGCAAGTTTGATAGTTTTTCGTTAGAATGGATGGAATTGGAAGGGAAGAAAGCCAGCAGAATAAGAAGTGTTAAAGACATGGAAAATGTCACAGAGAATTCTAGTTGGGAAGAAGCATTTGCATGGTTGCTAATCTGTGCAAATCAATATCATAGTATTTTTGGTAATATTTTGAGAAAAACAAAATTTTAATGACAAATACTACCAACGCCTGAAGAAATAAGGCACCAATGTTATAGTCATTCGACCGGATATATTCATAGTCTTCCCAGACTCTGAATCCGTGAACAAAGCATTGCGGAATCTAATCGAAGTGTCGCAACGCACTTTCAGAGCCCATGCGAAGTGAAGAAGCCATGCATTCAGGGGAAAGTGCATCAGTTCCTACTGTTATTGTTTTCCTGAAAAGAAATAGATAAACTGTCCCCGTATTTCAAACTGTCCCAGTATTTCGCACTGTGTCACTTCAGTAAAACAATTTTTTCTAATTCATCATGTCTTCCGGGAACTGAAAATCGAATAAAATAGTTGCCGCTGGGCAAATAATCAGCATTGTAACTTAATTGATGGCTTCCTGGAGAATACTTTCCACCAGCCAACACGGCTACTTTTTTACCAAGAAGATTTAGTAGTTCAACATTTATTATTGCGGTTTGTGGTATTTCGATAACAGCATTAATCATATAGTTAAAAGGGTTGGGATATATTGACTTAATGGAAAAATCAGAAGGAATAACAACAAGTGGTTGGTTATCAACACTATTTGTGATGTCAACCCAATGATGCTCAGCATATTCGGGATAATTAGAAGCGCCATCTACAGCCCAATAATGAATCCAGTTGGATTCCTCCATTTCTAATTCAAAACTGAATGTATAAGAAGATCCAGATGGAAACTGAGATTGTGTAGGAGAATAGAGCCAATCATCTTCTCCATCCTCCAGATAAGCAATAAAGTGAATTCCTGACCTATCGGTGGCTCTAATTGCAATATTTATCGTTTCAGCATTGACTTCATAACGAAAGTCGTATGTTGGTACATCAATTCTTGCATCACGTGTCATGTATGAACTATTGCCGCCAGAACTGTCTTCACCACATTGAACGATTGGGGCTAATTCGGTGTTTGGATCGTAGGGCCAATCATAAAAATCATTATGATCATCAACATTTGCTGTGATGCTAATATTATAATTTGCTCCGTTGTTTCCCCAAACATTAACACTGTTAAATTCATAACAGTATTCGATTAAACCATCACACCTCAAATCTGTTATTTCAGTATAAGTTACTGTCGGACCAGGATTATAAACATGACGTAATGCATCAGATGTTGGAAAAACAGGATAGCCAATATCTCTGCCTACAAGTAAATTAGCTGTATTT
Organism: Candidatus Electryonea clarkiae; assembly: GCA_030765455.1. Taxonomy (GTDB): domain Bacteria; phylum Electryoneota; class Electryoneia; order Electryoneales; family Electryoneaceae; genus Electryonea; species Electryonea clarkiae. The sequence goes on from JAVCCM010000042.1 coordinate 23,874, forward strand.
ATAACTGCTCTTCTTCTAGCAAATGTCATATACCTACCATTTTCTCTATTTATAGTATAGGCACCCCAATAGAAATTATGACCTTGCATTGCTGCCCATTCATTGTTTCTTACAACTCGTTCGGTTCCACCAACTTCAAGGATTCTTCTTATATGATCGTTATCAATGCCTGACATCAGACCAGTGTGGCCGAGGTAATCTAATCCAGCCCACCAAAAATCATTTTCTCGGTAACCGGGATCACCGAATTCTTGAGATTCAAAATTTCCGTAATCAAGTTCGCCAAATTTATTATCAGGAGTTTTTTTAGGTTCAATTTTCACTGGTGATTTTCTTTTAGGTTGCGAAATCGTTCTAAGCAAATTCCATTCGTCCGAATAATATTTTTGTTGCGGAATAATCTTAATAATTTCTGAAGCTTCTTCCTTTGTTACTAATTGAACCAACCTTTCAAGAATTAGCTTTCGAATGTTTTGGTCTTCAATCTTGTACAATATATTTATTAATAAAGGCTTATATACTATAATCTGCTCCTCTTTATATAAGTATTTTGTTGCTTCTATTACATAAGGGAGCATCTCTGGCAGACTTGAATTAAGCTCATCAATAATATATTTATCCATCTCGCCTATTGCACAATCACAATAGCCTCCATCTATTCTACCCACGTTATCCAATAAAGCGACTAACGATTTTTCCCCGCCGAGATTACTTAGCGCAACAGCAGCAGAAGCATAAACATATTCATTATCAGTACTTGACAAAATATTACTTATTGGAGCAACAGCATCTTGGTATCCAAGATCAGCAAGCGCAATACAGGCAGAGCGAATAACTGGAACAATTGATGCATTTTCTTTGTTATGTAAAATATCTAACAATGTTTTTGAACCTTGATAATATTTTAATTCTGCGATGCCTTTAATTGCTGCCCTTCTTACTTGAGGATCTTCGTTATTGTCAAGCGCAACAGTAGTTAGATATTCACAATATTCGCTTATATCGTCTTCTTGTATTTCTTCACTTTCATTTAATTTCTGAATAAGGTCGGTACTCGTAACGATAGATAAAAGTTTAACTTGAGGTGAGGAAGAATGGAAGTTTGAAATAGTAGGAGATATTGATTTGAATATGTCCTTCACAAGAATTGGATTGAAATTTTCTTTGATATTATAGACTGTCCAAAGAATGAAATATTTATACCCATCATTTTCTTTATCAATATTATTTAGTTCGTTATAAAGGTTATTATGTCCATCACCACGTTTCACTCTATTAGCTAATTCTTGAGCAATATATCGGTATAGAAAAACTGAGTCCGACTTGGAGGTAGCAGTTTTGGCTAACCTAAAAAGATTGTTTGTCTTAAGCTTGTGTAATAATTCATTACAAAGACTGGGATCTTCTTGATTCGTTAAATGCTTAAGCTCATTGTATTTAACATCGCTTTGTGCTGTCAAGCTGTCTGAATACGTCTGACAGAATCCAATTATAGAAAAAATACAGAAATACAATGAGACTAATACAATACTCTTCGACATTGGTTTATCTCCTGTCTCGCTCAATTGCTATGAATTCTTACAATATACTCAAGAATGATGATAGTCAATAAGAGAAATCACAAATATTATTTTATATATTTGGGGACCGTAGATCTATTTTTGGAGAGTTACTATGCAGATTGTTTTGAAAATTTATAATCCCTGCTTGTACTTCAAATAAGAGTTGGTAGCCCGGATTCTTGACGCCCGTGTCTCATTAACAATTTCATAATATTTACTTCTTATATTCCTAACATATTCATTATATTAGGAATATGAAAACTACAAAGAGACCCAGGCTGTTCAACAAAATGTTCGCCCCAATACCATTCTCAGCCGTTAATAAGGTCGTTAATCAATACGAGGGCGACAAGTACCGAAAAACACATTCGGTTCTGGAATTTATTCGCCTCGTCTCCCTCAGTTTGTTGACTGAAGCAAGCTCATTGCGGGAGACATTGTATCAAGTTCATGTTAATCCCAAAATGGGATCACTTGTGAATCCTCAAGATAAGCCTATTAGTAGATCACAAGCTTATAAGATTAACAATAGCCTTGATCCGAAAATGTTGGGCGATATATTTAACAAGATTTACAAATCTATCCAATTGAAATATAATATAAAACGAGATAATGTTTATGCTATTGACAGTACTTTCATTGTATCCAGATCGAAAACATGTTCGATTGTAACAAAGGGTTATAATCCAACAAGAGCCAAAAGAAGAACAGGTGTCAAAGCCCATCTGATTATGGATATAACCCATCGACTTCCAACACGTATCGCCATCAGTTCCGGTAATCGGGCAGATGCCACGACCTTACATATGCTCAATGCATTAGGCAAAGAAACGGTCAGGGTTTTTGACAAAGGATACCGCCAATATAAAACCTTTGTAAAATACATTGAAGCGAATGAATGGTTCGTAACTCCACGTGTTTCGAGAAGTCAACCTGATGTGATCAAAGAATTTGATTTATCACAGAAAGATCGGGATTCCGACGTTATCGCTGATCAACTGTGCCATTTAGGTTCAAACAAGAATAATAGAGGTTACCACAAATACCAAATTAGATGCATTACTATTTTTCATGCTGATAATTCTGATCCGAGACACCATGTTCTGATGACAAATATGATGGATATTTCGGCTGCTGAAGTAGTAGATATTTACGCACAACGCAATATGATTGAAGTAGATATTCACCACTTGAAGCAATTGCTTGGGATTTCAAAATTAAAATCATATTCAGAACAAGGTATCCTCAACCAATGGATTCTTGCACTGATTTGTTATTTGCTTATCTGGATATTTGAAAGAACATATTATAAAGATCTCGGTTTTTGGAAAACGGCCAAGTTTATCAGGTATAATCTAACCGAAACCTGGTATAGCATAAAGCTACTTGCACCTACATAACTTTTTATAGGACACGGGCGTCTTGAATCCGGGATTTCTTTGATAACCATTTTACTTGTTGCAGAGAATCAAAAAATCTTGCCAATTGTAGATTTAATTATGATTTCGCCGTTTCGTTTCCCCGGATTCAAGAATCCGGGCTACGATTTCTAGATTACTTCTAATATAAAAGTTTCAGTAATAATATATTTGATTATCAACTATCTGTATGTATATGATTTCGATGTTGTATTAGACATTGGTAAATAAGCTCCCAATTATCTTCATATTGCTCTAAATCTTTTAAGTAATATCTGTTGTCAAGTGACTTATAGTTGCGTGGTCTTTTCCAGCCATGGCCATCCATCCATTGCCTATAGTTAGCGGCACATATCAATTGTAAATCTTTTTTTTGGAGAATAAAAAAACGATCTCTTTCAAGTGAATCCGTCTTTTTCAGTGAGATGCAAATGTATATCAATTCAGGATTGTCGATATCTAAATTGCCTCGATCAATTTGCCGTTTGTTTTTGTGATCAAATTCAATATCTATCCAGACATTTGCTCTAGTAGGGTAGTTATTCCATCTTGAAGTTTTCACCTGTATCGGAATTGTTGTCAGTTTTTCATCTGCTACGATTAAATCGAACTCTGGGACATTTCCAGTAAATGATGTTGCTATAAAACCTCTTCTGCCTAGCTCTGCACAGACTAGGAATTCTCCAACTTGTCCTGCAAGTTTATTGCTTAGCCCCTTTTTCATGATTCTCCTAGAAAAAAAACATAATACTTGATAATAGTAGAGTATTCGGTAGCACGAATTAAGAATTCAGGCTACCCTCTAATCCCGCATTTTCTTCAATAATCTCTCGTATTTTTTGTGGGAACCGATCCAGAACCAGATCATATTCTCGCCATGCTTGAGTCCTATAGCTCTGTAATCCTTTGTTATACGTACAGAGTAAATTGTTCGAGAAGTATGAATTCTCTTAAAACTTATACTTGGATGAAGTGGATCATTAATAAAAAGATTATAGGTTTTCTTTGCCAGTGCTTTTATGCTTTCCGGTCATGATTAATAATGTTTTCAAAATTTCTTTGTAGTTAGCGAATTCTAAATTGTGAAGATCCATTGGTGCGGTTTTTCCATGCTGAAAATCTTCAAGCGCTTCATCCGCCAACCTCTCGAGTAGATTCTCAGATTCGGAAAATAGTTCAGCCCATTTCCTGTCAGCTTTGAATTCTTCTAACATCCATTTCGCCAGTGAGTCTTGTTCAGACTCTGGAAGTTTGGTTGCCTCGGTGAATGCTTTTTCTAATAGTTCAGTCATATTGCTATCCTCCATTTTCATCAAGGGTGATACATCAGCAGTGGGTAATCCGGCATGTTGTTAGTTCCTTGACTTACTTCTACTACGATAATGTAAGCCCTGAGTTGCATCATTCTCAACATTATCTGCAAGCAAATGGAATTTATGAAATCAGGTTAAATCAGGGAACACTATTTATTTCAGGGATGAAACCAGATAAAGCAAGATTAAAATTGATCAAAAGGATAAACTATTCTTCTTAGTTTACACACATCGTGTAATCCAGAATCTTGATTCGTGCCCGAAATGGATTCCCGGATCAAGTCCGAGAATGACAGGGTGAATGGATTCCTGTTAACTACATACAGGAATGACAGATGGGCTGAAATGGATTAGCTTCGCTGAGCTATATTTCGTTTCGGTTCCCGGATCAAGTCTGGGAATGACAGGTAACTCAAGTCCTGGAATGGCAGGTCACCTCGAAGCTTGTGAATTGTAAATTAAGCATGAGATATACTGAAGATTTCTCGAAATTTTTCAATCCTGCTTGTACTTCGCATTTGTGTGCTATAACTTCCAGACATTCATAATTCATGAGATTTATATTGACAGGCATCATTTAAGTCTTAATTGAGAGTCCCTGCCAAAATACCCTCAGCTCTTACGGGAGGTATAATGCATTACCGCTGGCAAACCGGGATGTCAGCCTGGGTGTTACACAGAGTTACCGGTCTTGCGCTGGTTTTTTATATCATGCTGCATATCTGGGTAATATCCAGTCTCCAACTCGGACCTAAAGCATTCGAGGCGACCATGGGTTTCGTTTCGGCACCGCTGTTTCGATTCCTTGAAGTCGGGCTGCTTTTCTGTGTTATATATCATTCGCTTAACGGCATACGGTTAGTAATGATTGATTTTTTCGGAGCGACAGAAAAACATGTCTCGATTTTCTATATTCTAATGAGTATAGGCGCAATCACCTGGGTATGGGGTGGCAGTATGATGATAAGCCACGCCCTGCATGATCTCGGTAACGGTGTTTCATTTTTTCCCTTTTAACCGGAGATATTCAAAATGAATCTTAAACAATTCGGAACCGGTTCGGGGGGATCAACTGCCTGGATTTTCCAGCGTATCACCGGGCTGGTTATACTCGTGACCATATTCCTGCATTACCTGTTCCTGCACTTTTTAAATGATGGAAACGTCACTTTCAACGAAGTAGCCGGAAGACTGTCAACCCCACTCTGGAAAACGATAGATATAACTTTTCTGTCTGCTATTATTTATCATTCCATACAGGGCGTGATTATGAATATTCATGATTACATACAACGTCCGGGTTTCCGTATGACACTGATCGGATTGACATGGTTTGTCTTTATCGTGCTCTGGATTACGGGAATAACAACCGTCATTAACTTCAGACCATACTAAGGAGGCTCGAGAAATGATTCATAGACATGATGTGATCATAGTCGGTGCAGGTCTCGCCGGTTCACGAGCCGCGGTGGAAATAGGACAGACCGCTAATGTTGCGGTGCTATCCAAGGTCTATCCCAGCCGGTCTCATTCAGGCGCTGCACAGGGAGGTGTTGCCGCATCTCTTGCCAACGAGTCAAAAACCGATCGTTGGGAATACCACATGTACGATACCGTTAAGGGCTCTGATTACCTGGGAGATCAGGATGCTATAGAACTTATGGTACGCGAGGCTCCTGAAACCGTTATCGAAATGGAACACTGGGGCTGCCCTTTCAGCCGGACGCCGGAAGGTTTGATTGCCCAGCGAAAATTCGGCGGTCACACTCTTGATTATGGAAAGGAAGCGGCGCTTCGTTCCTGCTATAGCTACGATTATACCGGGCATGTCCTGCTTCACACTCTTCATGAGCAATGCCTCAAGCACGGGGTTCATTTCTATAGCGAATTCCAGGTATTAAGCCTGATTTTCCGTGACAATCGCGCTATTGGTGTGGTAGCCTGGGATATAGTCAACGGCGGGCTTCATACATTTTATGGACGTGCTGTGATGTTTGGAACCGGTGGGTATGGTCGAGCTTTCAAAATAACTTCCAATGCTCACGCAAATACCGGGGACGGATTGAGCCAGGTGATTCGCGCCGGTTTGCCGGTACAGGATATGGAATTTGTCCAGTTTCATCCTACCGGCTTGTGGAAAAGCGGAATCCTTGTTACCGAGGGAGCGCGGGGCGAAGGCGGATACTTACTCAACGGCGAAAAACGAAGATTCATGGAAGATTATGCGCCTACCCTGATGGAACTTGCTCCACGTGATGTAGTCGCGCGCTCGATGCAGACTGAGATTGATGAAGGTCGTGGTATTGACGGCAAGAACTACGTTTTTATAGATGTTTCTCATCTTGGAGAAGCCAAGCTGAAAGAACGGCTCCCCCAGATTACAGAGCTGGCGATGAACTTTGCCGGGGTTGATCCGGTAAAAGAGCCTATTCCCATACAACCGACTGCTCATTATTCCATGGGCGGTATTCCGGCAAATGCCAACTGTCGTGTAACGTATGACGCGAAACGTTCTGAAACAGTAGGATTTTATGCCGGTGGTGAGTGTTCCTGTATCAGCGTTCATGGCGCTAACCGCCTTGGTACAAATTCCCTGCTTGAAGCTTTACTGTTCGGACGCAGAGCCGGAAAACAGATTGTTGAAGACCTGTCACACCTTGAGTTTCCTGAATTGCCAGCAGATTACGAGGATGCTGCAACCGAGGAAGTCGAACGTACTATGGCGAAAGATGGTGAAGAAAAAGCAGCTACCCTCCGAGCAGAGTTACAGGAAACCATGATGATGGATTGTGGTGTTTTCAGAAGCAGAGGACAACTGGAGAAGCAACGCGATAAAGTCGAAGAATTAGAGGAACGGTATAAAAATATTCGTGTTGAAGACAAAGGTACACGTTTCAACACTGACATGTTAGAGGCGATAGAATTGGGACACCTGATCGAATTTTCGGGTGCGATTGTCGAGGGTGCTTTGCAAAGAGAGGAAAGCCGGGGCGGACATGCACGGAAAGACTTTCCTAAGAGAGATGACGTGAAATTTTTAAAACATACCCTCGCCTGGCGTGAACCCAATGGGAAATGGAAGCTGACTTTTGAAAAAGATGTAGTACTGAAGGGAATCACTCACCCGGGCTTTGAGCCAAAAGAGAGAGTCTATTAGTATTTACGTAGCTGTATAGTTTGGTGTCATTCTGAACGAAGTGAAGAATCTCAGGTGTTGAAATTACAATCTACCCAGATGAAAACAGAGATTCTTCACTTCGTTCAGAATGACTGATTATCAATAATTTTTTATATACCATACAGCTACGTAATTACAAGATTAACAAGCAGTTATGGAGTAAAGATGTCGCAGAGAACATTCAAGATTTTCCGATACAATCCGGAGACAGATAAGAAACCTTCTTATAAAACCTATACAATCGAGGTCGAACCGAGTTGGACGATTCTCGATGCTTTGAACGAGATAAAATGGTATCACGATGGCAGCCTGACCTACCGTCGCAGTTGCCGTCATGGAATCTGTGGATCATGCGCAATGCAGATAAACGGGCTCAATGATTTGTCTTGTGAGCTGCAAATTTCTAATTATCCAAAAGATCCAATCGTTATCGATCCACTGCCTGGATTTGAGATATATAAGGATCTCGCTGTTAATATGGAACCGTTCTATGCCGCTCTAAAACGTGTCAAACCCTGGTTGATAAACGATAATCCACCTCCGGGCTCGGAGCGCCTTCAGTCGCCTGAAGAGTTCAAGCTGATGGGTGATTCAATCGCCTGTATCCTGTGTGCTGCCTGTACAAGTTCATGCCCTAGTTTCTGGACTGACGAGGATTATCTCGGTCCAGCAGCTCTATTAAAAGCATTCCGTTATACTTTCGACACACGAGATGAAGGTTTTGAAGACAGGCTCGAAGCGCTTGACAACAAACACGGACTATGGCGTTGCCATAAAATCACAAATTGCTTCACCGCCTGCCCGAAAAACCTGAATCCGACTGAAGCGATCAGTAAACTGCAAAGGAAAGTTGTTTCTGAGAAGTGGTAGTGGGTGAATCGCACAAGGTTTCTTTCAATAATTATTTGTTCCGGATTCACAGAATCCGGTTTTTTCTTATGTGATTGTTATTCAATGTTTAAATCATTACATAAACTAAATGGAAGATGAGAATTATACCTTTTATCTTCTTAATTTGATTAAACAAATGAATTCTTTTTGTTTGTATTCAGTGCTATATTGACATTAATTTAGATATGAGTATTAGTTTTATTCTTAGAGCATATTCTTGATTCAAGCAAGAGACTTTCAGGAAAATCAAATGGCGCGAATAGAAGGTATCACTATTAAGAACTTTAAGGCTTTAAAAGACATTAGTCTTGGCAAAACCGAGGATCATTGGGATCAACAATCATTGACTCAGTTAGTTGCAGTGATTGGCAAAAATGGAACTGGAAAGAGTACTCTTTTTGATGTCTTCGGTTTTCTTGCTGATTGTTTGAAGGAAGGCGTGGAAAATGCTTGTGAGTTGAGAGGAAGAGGTGGATTCGATAGAATTCATTCTTTTAACGGTGAAGATTCCATAGAGTTCGATATATTATATCGGGAATCAAAGAATAGTAAATTTATCAATTATTCCGTCGAAATCGACCAAGATGAGCAAAATAGACCATTCGTTTTTACTGAATGCTTATCAGAGTATAAATCAACAGAAAGATCAAGCACTCTTCCAGGGGATACACCTTTAGATATTGAGTCTGGCTCATTTCAGTTGAGATTACCTCATGCTGCATAGAGCCGTTGTTTTTCACAGTCAATATGGTATTTCCAATAGTTATCCCAGTCGCCGTTTCTTTTTAGCGAGCGCAAGTCGAGTA
>JAVCCM010000155.1 GCA_030765455.1 Candidatus Electryonea clarkiae
AAAACAGGGTGTTCTGTCTGAAGTATCAAGGGAAAGTAAACAGGAGCCGTATACGTGAACCGTACGTACGGTTCTGTGAGAGGGATGAGGCGAAGTAGATCACTCCGCCTCACCCTACTCGATTTCAAGGTAAAAATGATATTAGATTTCCAGATACGGCTTTCTACAGGTTCTTGATAGTTTTGATTCATGTTTATTGCAAAAATCTGGTTATTCCAGGTGTTAATTATTAAGTAAATTTATCAGAAATTTAAAGTCGATCAGCCAAAAAGAAAAACAACAAACCGCAGAGAACACAAAGTATGCACTAAGATCACAAAGACAATCTCCGTGTTCTTTGCGAACTCTTTGAGTACTTTGTGGTTTTTCTTCTTAGTGCTACTGAACCAGAGATCGTTCAAGTATGTGTTTTATTTTACCGTGGCAAAACTTTCAAGAAATAAAATAAGTTAAATTGAGTCGCTTCGTTTTTCGAGAAGAATACACTGTGAAAGTATATTAAATAAACAATGCAGAAATTAAACGGGAAAAACAATCCCTGGTTTGAACGCCGCCCCCTGGTAGCGCTCGCACCGATGGAAGCGATTACAGACAACGCTTACAGGACATTGGTCCGCCGAATATCCTCGAATGTCATTCTCTATACTGAGTTCGTTCCCTGCAAAGGTCTTTTACGCGCTGGTGACCGGGTCTGGAAAATTGCTGAATTTGATGACTCACAACGTCCGATTATTGTACAGGTTTACGATAACGATCTTGAAGCTATTAGAGATGCAACAAGCCAGGTTGCCAAAAAACTTCGACCCGAGGGCATTGATTTGAATATGGGCTGCCCGGTACGCAAAGTTGTTGCCAGGGGAGCGGGTTGCGGTATGATGGCAGATCCTGATAACGCCGCTGATGCAATAAAAATAATGGTGGACTCTTCAGATGGTATCCCGGTATCTGCAAAAATGCGCCTTGGGATCACTAATAAAAACGAAGTGATAGAAGTCGCCCAGAAAGTTGTTGAAGCCGGTGCAGTGCAAGTCTCTATTCATGGAAGATTAAAAGCAGAACGTCCGCGAATTCGTGCAGACTGGGATGCAATCTCTGCGGCGGGGAGCGCAATTACTGCCACTGTAATGGGGAATGGCGACATCTGGAGTGTTGAGGATGCGAATGAGATGGCAGCAATGGAAGGAATAGACGGAGTTATGATAGGACGGGGCGCTATCGGAAATCCCTGGCTTCTACACAGAACATGCCAGGCATTAGCCGGTGAAACAGTTGATCCGCCTCCTGATAAAAAAGAAAGAATCCGGATTGCCCTTGAACATCTTGAACTGAATGTCATAGATAAAGGTGAGCGCAGGGGCGTACTGGAGATGCGAAAAGTTATCCGTAATTATATCAAAGGTTATCACGATTCAAGACGGACCTGGATGAAGATTATTACCGTTGTGACCCACTCGGAAACGGCAAATATCCTCGAAGATTTCGCTGAAAATGGCGATGATATGCCGTTGCATGAATAGGTGTCATTCTCTGGCTTGACCCGGGAATCCACTATCATCAAATAATTGGAGCAATGGATTACCCGGTCAAGTCGGGTAATGACACACTGATTCGAGTGAGATGCTCCACTTGACCTAATCGCTTATCTTTTCATCTTTCAACATTCTAATCAATCTTTCCGCAATATCATCACGGACTTCCCTGAATTTTGGTAATGCGATTTCATCAATCTCATCGGTAAACGGTGCCGGATCTTCAAATCCAAGATGTATCTGTTTGACTTTCGATGGGAAAACCGGGCAGGTCTCCCTGGCATGATCGCAGACTGTGATGACCAGGTCCAGGTCATCGCGAATCAAAAATTCATCAACCGACTTTGATCTGCTCGAAGATATGTCAATCCCAATTTCGCTCATGACTTCAATTGCTCGAGGATTTACTTTTGAGGGTTCAACTCCCGCTGAACAGGCGATCCACTTGTCGCCAAGTCGATGATTTATCAACGCTTCAGCTATAATGCTGCGGCATGAGTTACCGGTGCATAGTATTAATACTCTTTTCTTCATAATATTCCGGAGTAAAAAGATTGATCTTGAGTCTTCTCAGTTGACAATATGTTAAAAAATCAAAGTGAGTCCTAACGAATTAATATAACTAATATCGGGAGTTAACTTATTTATTGCTAAATCAAGTTGAAGGATTTTGAGTTTTATACCGATACCATAATTCGTCTGCATGTGTTCAAAGTCAAGAAAGGTGTACCCGGTTCTAAGGAACAGGTGATCAAAAAAAGACAGTTCCAATCCACTGTTTCGTACTAATGTTTCTGAGAGTGGAGTTTTTAGAAACCTGTCATGCAATTGTTTAAAAACCGGATCAGCCTGATAGTGACGGTAAATCATATCCTTGCTTATATCTGAAAGAACAATGAATCTAATACAATTGTTATCTAAAACGTTCAGAGCAGCACCCAGTCTTAACCTGACAGGTGGTGGATTTTGTAGCTCAAGAGGATAGTAATAAAGTAAATCTTCTGGTATTTGTTTTCCATAGTAATATGATTGTTGACTATCAAAATATGAGCTATAAGTACCGACATTGGAAAGTACTACTCCAAAATCCAATTTGCCGAGCACGACAGAGAAATTTTTAAAAGGTTCTTTTGAAAGAAACCCAAAATCAACGTTCATGCTGTTTTTTACATGATTCTCGCTATAAGATCTGAAACTGAGGTTGCTGTGAATCAAACGCAGGTTAATTCCAAATGAATTGTTGGGAGATAATTTATCAGCATACGAAAAAGAATATTCATAAACGTCACCAAAAAAATCGTGATATGGGCCGATAAATTCACAACGATTGTTAACTCGACCAATAACTGTTCGATAAATACTAACTCCAAATACACCAAGATCGCCGGTAGGTACTGACAATCCTGAATAGAAGTAGGCAGCATTATAATCATAGCGCTCATATTCAGGTAAATAAATTGAGGATTGGAATGTCCAGGCAGGTCTATTGATAAAAGCAGACCCAGCAGGATTCCACCATGTGCCTTCGTTTCCTTCAGCCTTCGCGGAAAATGCTCCCCCAAGCGAATTGGCGCGAACGCCAGGACCAGCCACACCAATCGGAATAATCCAATCTTTACTTATCGTGGCGGAACATAGACATGGAATTATCGAGAAACAGGCAATTAAGAGGTAATGTTTGAAAGAGATAAACATATTTTCACCAATGTTTAATAATGAGAATCTTTAACAATTGATGAATATTGTTGATCCCTTCTTTAAAAATGGAAAGAATAAATTATCTGCCAATAATGTTTTAATGATATGCATTTTATTTATTAAAGTTCCATAGATTTTATTTGTTATGCCACAATTGTTGTAAAATAGGGTTTAACCTATTTTTTTTCTACTGATTATTCCAAACCAAGCCCAAATTCAACGTGTAGTAATTTCTGCATAACCAGGTAACAATTTACCGAAGCCATGTGTGAAAGATCCGTAAAATCTTCATTCCGTCCCTCAAACAATTCCGGAACAGAGTAATCCCTATAAAGCAGGTTTGGATAGTCTTTGCCGGATAAATACTCTGCCAGTTTTTGATGCATCCGTCCATATTCTGAGTTTTTGTCAAGATGAAGATACATCTCGGGATGAACCGGGGTTAAATATAATGCAACATCTATTTCATTCTCATAGCATAAATCCAGAAAATCATCAAGATATTTTAATCTTGTTGAATCCAGATCAGTAAAGTTGGACATCATTTTCAGATATTCCGACTTATTGTGATCCATTTTTTCCACTGCCACATTTTGAGGCTGAAGGGGAGTATCAAAAATGTTGCCGTTTTCTGCAATAAAACCTTTCTCTTTTGCTTTCGATTTTCCCTGGATATAGAACAATACTGACCAGATTGTGTTTCGGACATTGATCTGAACGATCTTCCCGGTAAAGTCTGAGATTGGACGCCTTTGCCATTCGTAAAGATAATCCGACAATACCGGGACACTGTAAAGACGCCAGTCAACATCGCGATTATTATGGAACATCTCCGGATCAATACCCAGGATCACTTTTTTGAGCTTCGTCCTGTTTTTATCAAGTACAAGTTTCAGGATACAATACTGGTCTTCCATCCTGGTATTGAACATTGCAAAATTGTAGGTTTTATAGCCTAAAGAATCAGTTATTTGACTATCCATTCGCATAGTCCGGCTGCTGCCCAGGATCAACATATCATAATCAAGATTGGATTCAAGGTAATTCATTGTTTTGACCGGACGCGCCGCGAAACCAATAACGGGAAGCAATTGAACACGTGGGATCAATCCCATGGGATCAATCAATATTACCAGCACCAAAAACAAGAGTATTGGTATTACAAAAATGCTGATTCTTTTGTATAACTGCCACATACATAAACCTTTAAAACTGGAAATAGATAAACTCTTTTTCAGCCGTATATGCAAATATTGTTATGATAAAGATAATGGCATAGTAAATACTCCAACGTACCCAAACCGGCAGGCTTTCAATCTGCAAAGCGTGTTGTTTAGTTCTTTGGAACCATTCAGCCAACAAAAGAGCATAACAATATAGAATTGCTGGTATATATCTGAAATAACTACCGCCATCGAACGGATGTGTGACAATTTTGCCAATAATTTCAAATGCCACTGTGATACTCTCTGCCCGGAAAAAAATCCATGCAAACAATGCCATCAGAAAAGTCAAACTCATAGCGCCAGCTTCAGCCAGGGATGGAAAAAGACGACCTTCAGCAACAGTATCCGTGTTCTTCTTTTGCTTATCAGCCAGCATGAGCGGGATATAATAAGCACCATTTATAAAACCCCATGCCAGGAAATTCCAATTAGCGCCATGCCAGAAACCGCTTACGGTGAAAGTAACAATGATATTCCAGATACGTCGCGGCTTTTCTACCCTGCTCCCACCAAGTGGAATATAAACGTAATCCCTGAACCAGGATGATAGTGAAATATGCCATCTACGCCAGAATTCACCTATATCCCTGGAGAAATACGGATAAGCGAAGTTTCGCATCAGCTTGAATCCGAACAGGCGAGCTACACCAATGGCAATATCCGAATATCCGGAAAAATCACAATATATCTGGATAGCGAAAAAGAATGTTGCGATGAACAGGGTGAATCCGTCATGGGCTGTGTGATTATTATAGATAGCATCGACATGCACAGCAATATTATCAGCAATTACAGTCTTCTTAAGGAATCCCCAGAGCATTTGACGCATGCCGTCCTTAACATTGTCCATTTCAAACCGCCGCCTGGCAAAGAACTGCGGCAACAGGTTTTTAGCACGTTCAATTGGACCCGCGACCAGTTGGGGAAAGAAACTAACGAATGCGAAGAAACTTATGGCATCACGAGTGGGTTCCAGTTTCCTGCGGTAAATATCAATCGAATAGCTGAGAGTCTGAAAAGTATAAAAACTGATACCAACCGGTAGAATAACCCTGAGTGAGGAAATATTTGGTTTGAACCCAAACCATGAGATCATTTCTGCAAATGATTCTACAAAAAAGCCGTAATATTTGAAAAATCCTAATAGTCCAAGATTAACTGTCAGACTGATCAGGAGTAATATTTTTCTCTGTTTCGGACGCTCTTCTCTGCCTAACCGTAATCCTGTAAAATAATCGACCAGGGAGCTGATAAAGATCAGGGAAAGAAAACGATAATCCCACCATCCGTAAAAAATATAACTTATTAGTAGCAGGAATCCGTTTTGCCAGGCAATTTGCTTCCGCTGCAATCCCCAGTATAGAGTGAGCACGATTGGGAGGAATAACGCAAATACAAAGGAATTAAACAGCAATGACTTAGTCTCTCTCTTGTGATATCATAAAATGAACGTACAATGTAAGCAAGATTTGTTAAAGAGAATAGCATTTGATAAAAGTTCTCATTGTACAATTATCTTCAAGATCAACGACAGTTTACCCTAAAACATGTGAACTGATCCACTACAAGCTCGGTAAATGAAGTTTTTGAGATTGTATTCACCTCTGTTGATAAGTTCCTTAAAACTGTATAACTTGAATTAGTTCCGTTAGGCTGGAAATCAAATTTCCATCAACCATCGGGACGCTACAAATTCCGAGGAGCCGGATATGAAAAAAACACTGTCGCTGTACACAGCTGCGCTAATATTTGCTGTTGCCTTTCAACCAGTTACTTACGCATCGAAACCACTTACACCACAACTCCAGGAAGCAATGAAAATTGCTGAACCCGGAGAACAATTACCGGTAGTTATTTTCATGAGTGAACGACCGGATATTACTGAATTGCGTGAAATAGTTGAAGGTTTACCACGTAAAGATCGTGCAAGGCTGGTGTGGGATGAAGTTATCAGCCTGTCGGAACGGACTCAACATGACCTGGTTGAATACTTGGGAAAAGAAGTAGAAAAGGGTAATGCCGAACGAATCCGCAGACTGAGAACTGTAAATGGTATCGCTGTCAGGGCATCAAAAGAAATTATCAAAACAATTGCATTACGAAATGAAATTTCCAGGATCATTTATGATCCCCCGAGAGAAGCATTTTTTGATAACGAGGATAGACCCGGTGGATCAGAACTGGATGAATTAGCCTGGGGAGTTGAACAGATCAATGCTGAATGGGCATGGGAAGAAGGTTATACCGGGGAAGGAATTCTTGTTGGAGTTATAGATACCGGAGTGAATTACAATCATCCTGACCTTGAGGAACAGCTTTGGGATGGAGGTGATGATTATCCTAATTACGGTTATGATTTTGGTCTTGATGATGACGACCCTATGGATGAGTATGGTCATGGAACCCATGTTGCCGGTACAGTTTGCGGTGACGGTGAAAATGGCACCCAGACCGGGGTTGCGCCGGATGCAGTCCTGGTTTGTATGAAAGTTGGTTATGGAACATCTGAGGCAGATCAAGCTACAGTCTGGGATGCTCATGACTTTTCAATTGAACAGGAACTGGATGTTACAACCATGTCAATGGGCTGGATACCAGCCTGGAATCCTGATCGTTCCGCCTGGCGTGAAACCTACGATGTCCTTGAAACTGCCGGGATTGTTAACCTGGTGGCTGCGGGAAATGAACGTGGGACTCCTCCACCGACTTCATGCCGTACTCCGGGTAATGTTCCCTCGCCCTGGCGTCATCCGGACGAAGTAGAGGAGGGTGGCAGAGGTGGCGTTATAAGTGTTGGCGCTACTGACGACCAGGATAATTTTGCTACTTTTTCAAGTCGTGGACCCGTTGAATGGGAAGATGTCGATAATTACAATGACTGGCCTCTTGGCGGCGAGCATGTTGGGTTAATCCGTCCGGATATTGCAGCGCCGGGAGTGAATGTGTTATCCACCAGTATAGCGCTTGGTTATACTCAAATGAGCGGAACATCAATGGCTACACCGCATATGGCTGGTGTTGTATGCCTCATGCTCTCAAAAAATCCCGATTTGTTACCGGCACAGATCGATTCGATACTTCAATTTACCGCACTGGAACTTGGTGACGACGGCAAGGACAATGATTATGGTTCCGGCAGGGTGAAGGCAGACAGCGCGGTTGCTAATGCCTATGTTCCAACAGGTTATCTGTTTGGAGTTGTATCCGATGCGAATACCGGTGATCTCCTCGACAGTGTAGTCGTAAACATCGTTGATGCAAGAGGTATGGATACGACATCCCTTGATGGTGAATATTTCATGCCACTGGTTGAGGGTTATCATACTATCATGGTAAATCAGCATCCTTATAACTTATTTGAAATGGACAGTGTTCTGATAGTCGAATTTGATACACTTGAGTTAAATATTGAGCTTGCAGTGGGAATTTTTGACCTGTCTGAAGATAGTATTGGTATTGATGTGATTGAAGATTCTCTGCGTAGTTTTACAGAATCATTTACTGTTTACAATAATGGATCAGGCTTCATGGATGTTGAGTTCAAGCTTGAGCCTGTCCTGGAACTGGATAGTTTTCTTGACCCGGTATTTGATTTTAATATTTCCGATTCGACCGGTGATCTAAGGATGCACGGCGCGGCATTTCATGATAGAAAATTTTATATAAGCGGATCAAACAATACTGATAATCCGAATAAAATTTATGTGTTCGACGAGGAGGGTGAATATCTCGAATCTTTCGACCAGCCTGAAGTTGAACTCGAAGACATAGGCGCCGATCCCTTAGGAATGAGAGATCTCGCTTCTGATGGAGCATGGATCTGGGGCGGGATAGGTGATTCTCTGATCGCATTGGATCCTGAAGATGGCAGCGAAATGGTACGCTTTGTGGCGCCATATAATCCCTGTAATGCAATCGCCTATGATTCAGACAGGGATATCCTCTGGGTCAGTGCGGCTATGCAGGATATCAAGGGAATTAATCCCGGGACAGGTGCAGTGGTAGATAGTATCTTGTCGCCCAGGTGGATAATGGGTATGGGATACTGGCGAAATGATCCCTCTGGTCCGTCCCTGATCTTGTCGGTACGTGATCCTGAGGATAATGATGGTTTTTACCGGGCTTCTCCTGAAACTCATGAGATTCAGTTCCTGGGTGATCCAGGAATTATTGAGGGTAACTTGCTGAACTTTTCCTTTGCAGAGGGTTATGACACGCATTACCTGACCGGGATTGGGATTTTGAATCAGCTTGAAGGTGATCATCTTGCTGGATGGGAGTTCGCGACTTTTGTCGGATGGGCTGAACTTGATCCAATGGAATTGTCGATAATACCGTACGATTCACAATTGGTCACGGTATCATTTGATGGAAGAAATCTCTTTAACGGTACTTACCAGGGATTGCTAACTGCATACCACAATACACTGACTGCGGAAGATACGCTGACACTGACGATATCTGTCGATGTAGAAGAAGAGCCGGAAGATTTTATTTCAGACAGGAATTTGTTGCCTCAACGATACGAAATAGAAGCTGTGTATCCCAATCCATTTAATCAAACTGCGCTGATCAGGGTGGCATTACCCCAAACCGCAAAGTTAACTCTGAATGTTTACAACATCCTTGGTGAACAGGTCACCTCATTGACAAAAGGAACCCTTCCAGCCGGATATCATGAGATCTCCTTTAACGCAAGTGGCATGTCCAGCGGCATGTATTTCGTTCACGCTTCAGTGCCGGGAAAAATGAATGAACTGAGGAAGATTGTATTGATCAAATAAAGACACCTGCCCGATGAGCGTTGTATCCAGGATTCTCGAATCCGGAATCCGAATAGCACCATGAAGTAAACAGCGCATCAATATACACAAACAATTTGGGATATTTGGGATATTTGAGGCTATTTTCGGCATTTTCATGCATTTTGCTCCGAGAGACGCCTTAATCAGGGATATTCATTTTTTTCTTTTTGCAATAACCAAAATATTTGTTTATTATTAATTGTATCCAGTTAATAGATATCAATGCATCCCCGATGAAATTAGCAGCGAGCCAGGTAGCATAAGTCTCGCGTTTACTTATACTCTATTTTTAGTAACTACAAACATTAAAACATTTTCTAATAATTAAACAACAACATCTAAAATATAAGGCACGAGTCTCCGAACCGGGCAAAAACTGAACGGAATTCATAAAGCTGAACAATCAGCCGGACAATGTCATTCTCGAGCTTGAACCGGGAACAGGAATTACACTTACTAATTTTGGAGGTTAAATGATAGTCAAGTTCATATAATAAAGGCGTCAACGATGAACCACCATCGGAGACGCCTTAAGGGAACTTTCCCGGCATATTTAACCGGGGAGGGATCCCAAGTAAACTCAGATTAATAATAAGTTCCTTGTTTGTCAACAGTTTTTATTTTAATTCGAGGAGGGATTCCAAGTATTTCTCCTCACACTTAAGGAGAAAGATTAATGAAGAAGTATTTGATTTTCGTGATTTTGCTTTTTGCATTTTCACTATCGGGAAGTGTTTTCGCATCTAACCTGCTTGGAGTAGTGACATCCGATGCAAACGGTTTACATACAGATTATGGTGGTGAGGAATATGATGCACTTTTCCATCTTGTTTCGAGGTTTAGATATATTGCGGCACAAGAAACCGGACCTGGTGGTGATTATTCAGGATGGGGTTATTATGTAAGAGGGGAGTCCGGCGACATCACTGTTCAGAGAATTGACAGCAATAATAACAATAGCCGTAAAGCTTGGGCTAACCCAAGCCGAAATGATGATCCTGAACCGGGAGTTCCTTTTGAAATAGGCGGAATGGCAAGATACTATGATCATACTGCTGATGATGACTACTTTTTTGAAACTGATTATGACGAACTCGATGGGATAACTTTCATGATCGCACATTCAAGAAGATCAACAATTGAAAACGAATATCAATATATTGAAGGTCACCCATTTGTTTATGAATACGGAGATTCTGAATATGCTTTTGCGCATAACGGTCAACTTGGAGATGAAGAAGAAGATTGGTGGACACCTGTCAATTTATTGATTGGAGCTTACTGGGACGGAGAGGATTTATTTTCAGAAGAGAATTGTCAATTTCGTGGCACTGAAACGGGTGATGCTATAGATTCTCAACTGTTTTCGATGTTACTGATGAAAAATATAATTGATCTTAGAAACTGGAAATTGGCAGGTGACTGGGTTGCAGATGGTCTTTTTGATGCCGCTCTCGGTATGACGATGTGGTCTCTTGTTAGCGATGGAGAAGAAGATGGAACTGGTGCAATTCAAAACCTGGATTGGACAAGCCTTAATTTTCTCTTTTCGATTGATGGAAATACACTCTATGCGGTTAATGAATGTTATGATGATGAAGATGATGACCACAAATTAAGAGTAGTACATCATGAAGCTGATGGTTACGAAACCGATGCTTGGGCAGTTATTAGTTCTGATGGACCGCATGGATTAGGCAATTTAGGTTGGTCAAACCTGATCCCAGCAGAAATATTGGATCATAGATACGCAAAATTTTCGAGAGGTTTAGAGAATGGATATCGAGGATGGGATATGATTGATCATCTTTGGGGGCAGGACCAAGGTCTGCTTGAAGTTTATAATGCTGTTGGTTTAGATAGTGATGCATTGACTCCAGTTAATCCACGTGTTGGAGACGGACCAAGCGGAGAATTCGCAATAATCTGTGAGGATGACGGAGCAATTATCGGCAACACATTGAATGTAATGGGTATTTGGGAATACGCAAATTTCGGTATCACATCAGATACCGGTAAATATTATTCCGATCCTGACGTAGCGTTTGACCTTCGCGAAGGAGGAAGTCTCACCAATGATTTCTACGTATCTTATACCATGATGAGTAATTCGGATACAAAAGCAAGGGACGTCCAACTCGTAAAATATGAATATGATAGTGACTCATTAGATTGGTATAAATCCAGCACTGTGTTGACTCTCTCCGATGCAGCCGTGACTACCAAGGAAGTCGAAAATACCAGTCTTTCCCTCGATGATGATGGTAATATCGCGGTAGTCTGGCAGCAGAAGTTACCAGGCACTTATGATTGGGAGATTCGCTGCAAAATAGTCAGCACAAGTATGAGTGTTGTGGAGAATGAATTCTCCTGTGGTGAGAGTGGGACTATACAGACAAAACCTGACGTTGCTTGGATCGGTACTGAAGATGATACATCATCCTTTATAATTGCGTACAGGTCAGATGCCGGACAAGATGGAATCTACATGCGCAGGCTACGTCCGGATGGTAAGACGCTTCTGAGTTCGTCATATCCAATATGTACCGATTCCACAAATCGTCAACCCAGTAAACCTTCCCTGGCAAAATCGGGTGATTATTTTGTTTGTGCCTACCGGTATGATGCCACCACAGGAGCAAATCCCTATAAAGCCGAGAGCCGCCACTACACCTCGCCATTAGACTTTGCTTTCCCGGGCTCATGGCCAGCACCCGACGAAGCCGCGTCGTCAGGGACATACACATACATGGATGAACAAGTAGCAACGGCAGGGAGACCCGGCGATCTTTACGATCTTGCTTATGTAGCAGGAAGTGCAATCACTGAACGAAACGTCTTTGCGGCGGAAGGAACTGTTGGCAGTAAATCTTTGTCTGTGGAAAACTGGGGTATAGATACAACCGATAGTTACGCTACCCCAGCACTCGCGATTGCTCCTGATTTCCTGGTCGCAAGTCCCGACGAGAATGATGAGAACCGGCGCTTGATCGTATGGTATGCAGAAGCTGATACCGGGGATTTTGATTATGATATCAAGGGCAGGTTTGATCCACCCCATTTCCCCAACATATCATTGTCAAAAAGAGCTCCCGGCGTGCTGGATAGTGAGTCTGATCAACCACAAGATTACGTTTTAGTCAATGTTTACCCAAATCCATTCAATTCAGTCACAACAATAAAGTTCGACCTGGGAAAAGCTGGTCAGGCCGATGTTTCGATCTTCAATATTCAAGGCAGACAGGTGACAACGCTTCAGCATGGGTATCGCGCGAAAGGTAGTTATAAGATTAATTTCGACGCGTCTGAGTATGCCAGCGGACTATACTTCTTGAGGGTAGAAGCCGCTGGAGAAGTGAAAACGAAAAAGCTGTTGTTCCTGAAATAAGGGTACTATGAAAGCAATTTTTTCACATTTAAGCTTGAGGAGATTAATTCTCGGGTCATTGTATTCAATTTTATGTTCATGTTCAACTGTCCTGTTTGCGCAGGACAGCTTGAACATGAGATTAGTTGATACATTTCGCAACCTGTGGGGTCTCCACACTAAGGACGTAGTTTTAGTAGATAACTACGCTTATGTGATAAGTGGTTTGAGCGGATTAATTGTAGTTGATATCTCTGATCCTACCAACCCTGTGATAGATGCTGGTCATGTCTGGATTCCCACAAACTGTATTTTTATTACAAAAATAGACACCTTTCTTTATGTATTGGGGAGGTCTACTGATCCTCCAAACAACCAGTCGGGAATCTACATCTTTGACATTTCTGACAGAACTAACCCGGAATTAATAGAAAGATACCGCACGACCGGCTATGGCATGGCGAACAATGATTCTTTATTGTTTGTTGTTCATGGCGATAAAATAAACATTTTCAGTTTGGAAAATCCACAGCATCCGGACACAGTCAGCAGTACAGAATTTGAAGATTTTTATCCGGGTGACATTGTTTTAGAGGATACGGTTACATTTTTGCTTAGTAATGATGGTATTCTTCTTTCGCTTAGTTTTGATGATCCATCAAGTCCTGCAATTCTTGATACTCTCGAAGTACCGGAAGATGGTCGAAATATTGACATAATGGACAACCTAATTGTTATCAGCAGTGGCATTCAAGGTATGTCATTTGTGGACGCTTCCAACCCTGAAAATCTTCAACTCCTAAATACAGTAGATTATGAAACGAGTATCAGAGGTGCAAAATTTATTGATGATTATGTTTTTGCTATTTCGCGTCATTGGGATGTAACTACCTTCGAAACACCGGATACTATTTATATAATGGACGTTGATAATTTGGAGGATCCTGAAATAATCAATCGAATTCCTGTGACGAGATATCTTGATCGGTTGGGTTTTGAAATTGATGAAGAATATTTGTATCTATGTGATCAGGACGATTGCTTACGGATATTTGATATCGAAGATATAACAAACCCTGTGCAAATTGGAAGTACGGATAGACCTTATTGGATTGCGTCATCCACAATCGTAGATAATATAATCTATGGGATTGAGTATGACAAAATGTGGATGCTGGATATCAGTGATCCTTCCGAAGCGCGATTCCTTGGAAGTACATTCATAAGTCCATTTGATGCATACATGGTTGATTCGAGTGACGATTTTCTCTGGATCGTTTCCGGGGGTGATATTCGCCTCTATAAAGCGCGAATACTTGATCAGGCTCCCTGGTTTACAGTGGTAGATTCACTCGATATTCTCGAAGGTAGTCGCCGTCGTGACATCTTGGTAAATCGAGAAGATGATGTTTTGTATTATTGCAGGGACAACAATATGTTAGGTGTTCTGGATATCCCAACGAACACAGTTGTGGACACCATTGAAATAAATTGTAGTACTTTTACTAAACAAAATGATCTGTTGTTTGTCCGAGATCGTTTTGAAACATTATTTATTTTTAGTCTTGACGATCCCATGCACCCCGAGCTGATCGGATCTCTTTATATTGAAGGCTCCGGATATTGGACTAAACCAGTTATTTATCAGAATTCTTTATATTTCACAAGTTCGCTGGGATTCGTAAAAATCAATGTTGAAGATCCTGAAAATCCGGAGTTTGTCGGCTCCTACTTGCCAGACGATTTCGAAGTTCCTTTCAATATTGAGATGTACGGTCCCTATCTAGTGTTTTATGAAGGTTACACCAATACAATTGTGCTGTATGATCTGATAAGCGCTGATCCTGAGGAGTGGAGCCCGGTTGCCTGGCACAGAGCTACATGGAATTTCAAGCATCACATTGATGTCCATGAAGGTTACATCATCGATGATTTCACCATCTACCAGCCCTATAATCTGAACGATGTCGATGAATTATCTTCTGGCGAGTATGGAAACCCTGATATATCGATAAGCGTATATCCAAATCCTTTCAACGAGTCTGTTACGATTAACTATACACTTCCTCAGACCGCTAACGTTGTGTTATCAGTACACAACCTGTTAGGTCAGCAGGTCGCCAGAGTGTCAGACCGTCGGCTGTCTCAGGGCTCTCATCTGCTGAACTGGACACCCTCTGATCAGAATTTTATCGCTTCCGGGATTTACTTTATTCGGTTGACAACACCGGTAATGTCTAAGCATCAAAGGGTAATTCTTCTCCGTTAAATCCCACAAACCCGCAACGCAATTCCGCAATTCAGGGGACAGTATATCTATTTCTTTCAGGAATTGCATTTTAATTGACAATAGTTGAATTTGGTTGTGTGTCAGTCAAACCACTCCTTGATATCGGTAACAAAAAGGCAATGAAAATACACAATACGCAATATATACTAACAATTTGGGATGTTCGGGATTTTCAGTCATTTTGCTCCGAGAGATGCCTTAATAAGGGGTATTCAATTTTTTTCTTTTTGCATTAACCTTAATGATTGTTTACTTTCAGTTGCATCCAGTTAATAGATATCACTATTTATCCTGGTTCTTGATAATGAACGCTTGTTAACCAACGTGTTTTCAGGAAGTGCATTTTGATAGAAAAAAACCATAAATCCAGCGGAAATCCTTTTAGCTTTCACTTTGGAAGATATTTTCTTGTTATTCTGTTCTTCTTCTTTGTTAATTCAACAATTATCTCTAAACCTAATCATGAGATTGCCCGTTCGGATGAATCCGGCTGCTTCTGGTTTCGAGTGCGGAGCGAGGCAGATACAGATAACAGACATCTTTACTACACAAGCGATTATGGTGAGAGTTCAGATTTAATCTACTCTTCTGAAAATG
>JAVCCM010000130.1 GCA_030765455.1 Candidatus Electryonea clarkiae
CGCTCCGCTTCCGTCAAGGTTACAATATATTTCTTACGCATGGTCTATCTCCTTGTGTCTCAAACAACTAAATGGAGATAGTATGGCTCAAAATATTACTCGATTCAAGTGCTATGGAGTACTAGCACCGCCATTTTAAACTCTTCTTGTCCTTCTTCGGGATGGAGATCGAAAAAGTGCAGTTTGCCGACAATCTCTTCCATGCGAATTCCGAATATCTTTTCTGCCACTGGGCTGATATAGGTAAAAAGGCCTTCCGCATCAACCTCCCATGTTACAGTCCGACTCTGCTCAGCAAGCTGGGCATAACGACTCTCACTTTCACGCAGTGCTTCTTCCGCCTGTTTGCGTTCGGTTATGTCATGATTTACAGTAATTCCACTAATAATATTACCTTCATTGTCCTTAAGAAGAGAAACTGACGCAAGGACATTGATTATCTTCCCTTCTCTATTTTTCTGTAAGAGCTCGCTTGTCCATGACTTTTCTTTTAGAAGTATCGTTTGAGCTTCCTCTTGAGAAATATCTACAAATTCCGTTTGGCATACTTCATCAATCGATTTGCCAATAACCTCATTTTCTTTCCATCCATAGATCCTCTCAGCGGCGGGATTCCAGCTCTTAATTTGAAGGTTTGAGTCAGTTGAGATAATCGCATCGGAGACATTTGATAAAACATTTGCTTGATAGGACAACTTCTCTTCTGCCCGTTTACGCTCAGTGATGTCAAGCGCAATAATAACAGCATTTTCAATTAGACCATCATGTTGCACTGGATTGAAACGGAAAGTATAATTCCTTTCCGTAGAAGTACCTGTTGCTTCACAATCTCTTGATTCTCCAGTAGAGAAGACATGTTTTATCGTAGCTTTCAGCTCTTTTTCGAATTCCGGTTTAAACCATTTTTCAAAATTCGACCCAATTACCTCCTTATGCGTTATTCCAATCGGAGGATGACTCGCATAGGTTATTGTTCTATCTTGATCTATCTGGAGAATAATTGCAGGCACGTTTTCAGTTATCAATCGCAAGCGTTTTTCACTTTCCTGCAGCTCCTTGGTACGTTTCAGTAATGTTTCCTCTATGTTTTGCTGTTGCTGTTTAAGAGCATCTTGAGCTTCCTTCTTCTGGAGATGTACTTCAACTCGTTTTTGGATTTCCAATAGATCAAGAGGTTTTGCCGCAAAATCGTCAGCTCCAGCTTCCACAGCATTTATACGATCTTTTCGTTCAGTATATGCGGACACAAAGATGATTGGAAGGTTTGCAAATTGTTCGGATTTTTTTATCTGCCGGGTTACCTCTAAACCATCCATACCGGGCATCTGATAATCAAGCAAAACCAGGTCAATATCAGGATTCAGCTTATCCAACGCCTGTATACCATCTTTTGCTGATACCACTATGTATCCCAATGATTCTAAGTGTTTCCGGAGAATTAGAAGGATTTTTTCTTCGTCATCCACTATCAGGATTTTTTTTGCTCTGTTAACATCCTTCATTTTATTGACTCTCTCCAATTGGAGTTTTAGTAAATACAAGGCTTCCAGTCAAACAAAAATAATTGGAATATTCTCCCGAAATGTAGCATAATTTCATTGCTGCAATTAGCGGTTTGATAAAAATAAATATTGCAGGATTCACAAACAGGATAAAAACGGTGTTCTTTAACCAAGCCATAAAATTACTCCACAATAAAAATGACAATGGAAGACATCAATTGTAGATCAGTACGAGAAATCATTCAGCTAATATTACAGCAATTTAGATCATTGTCCTCTACTTCGCAATGAATTAAGAGAATAATTCTTTTTAAGGCATAAGAAAGTACACATACAACTCAACAGAGAGGTACTTCTTATGCAAATATCACCGCTGCATCAATCGACCATCAAATCCTACCTCTGGTGTGGAAGAAGCTTCAAGTATCAATATATCGACTGCATTCCACCGGCATTCAGGAATCTGGCAGCAGTACACGGGACATTAATTCATAAGATTATACACCTGATGCACACAGTAGAGTGGGAACAAGATGTACAGAGTGTGTATCCGGTACAGTTTCTAATGGAGGAACAGTCTGGAATAGATTCACATATTCCAATCTTCTTTAGATGTATTGTGGCTAATTTCATGTCAAACCAGAAGATTTTGACTGTCAAAACAATAGGTCAATTTACTTAAATATTCGGATATTATCAAGGAACCTGAAAAGAATGATTGTTTTACGAGTATCTCTGCCTTTGAAACTCAGAAGGCACTGAGAAAACATTAAGTATTGAAGCTAATCCCCACTATGTAGATCACCTATCACTATCTTACTCGGCACTCAACTTTACTGCTGTGAATCATGTGATCCATTACCTGCGCAAACCGAAACAAGGAGAGACTCCAGGAATGCATAGGATTAGAAAGATATTTTTTGCATCTTAGGAAAGGATTTTTTTTACTTATATTGACATATATTCATGTGAAAAACAAGTATATATCTTATCTTTCCAATAATTGCGCTAACCTAAGAGCTTGAAAACAATAATATTTCAGTCATTATCATCAACCAGCTGGCTGAAACGCAATCTCACATTCGATGAAAATTTCTACAATCATGCCTCCTGGAGCATTATCCATAATTTCCTTGTACATTAGTTTTTGAAAGCCTTACAATAATGATGTTAATTGCGAGAATTTGGAATTGCTCGCATAAAGTACTAAAATAGTGAGTGTTTAATGCAAGGCAAAGTAAAGTGGTTTAACGGTTCCAAGGGGTATGGTTTTATTGAACCCGAAGAAGGTCCGGACGTGTTTGTACATTTCAGTGCTATCGTTGGTGATGGCTACCGCTCTCTTGAAGAAGGGGATGAAGTGGAGTTTGAAATATCACAAGGTCAGAAAGGACCTACCGCCACAGATGTGAAGAGGGTAAACGGATAGTGTAAATTTCGATTAAAATTGATTTTGCATTAAGAAACGCCTGAGAGCTCCTCAGGCGTTTCTATTTTTCTATATTCAGCGTATAAAAAACTTCAAGTTCATGTGGTTGTGTTTAATTCTGTACATTCAGATTCAGGCGTATTTGATAATCTGAGTCCTTGAGATGATCAGGTGTTCGGAGTAGATAATCTCACTCAATTATTATTCTTTGTCACCATCTTAAATATCATACCTCTGCTCATTACCAATCGAAATGGTTTTAGAAGTTTTAATCCTGTCAACTTAGCCTCTTCGAGAATCAGATCAAATTGTGCCTGATTGACATGATGCATCGGTTCAATCATCATGAATAAAGCATCAGGTTTCAGAAGATTCGAAACCTGCTTGAAAAATGATTTCCGGTCAGGAACCTCATGCACCATATAGAAAGCCAGTACAAAATCAGCCTTCTCCCCTGACAACTTTAAGTCAACATTATCGCATTTATGCAGTTTGATCCTTTTAAGAACATCTCTTTTCGATGCAAATTCCTTCGTGATGTTCAGCATTTCCTCCTGCAAATCAACTGCAATGATCTTTCCGTCGGCACCCACCATTTCCGCCAGGGCAACAGAAAAATAACCGCCTCCGCAACCTATATCGACCACTGAGTCGCCTTGTTTTACGTATTTCCCCATAATCCTGCGCGGATTTTGAATCAGCTTCCGAATTGGACTGTTCAGCCATCTAATCACCGACGGTGGACAAACATACCCCAGGGCTTCATCTGTCATATTTACCTCTTGTAAATGAATAATGATCAAAAATATCCTTCGGAAGATAAAAACTCATTCTGAGAAAAACAAAGTCGAAAACAAAAATAATGCTTATTGGCAACCTGAAAATCTTTTGACTCAGGATTTTGCTTTAATTTTTCTTATCACGCAAAATAGGGATGAATCATCGACTTCCGATATAGTAATTTCTGCGTTCAGGTTTGTCGTCAGTTCTTCAAAATCTTTTGCGTAAAAAGTTGTCGCCCTGAAACCGTCTTTGCATTCTATAATACCATTGCGTGTTTTTATCCAGTCTATCTCACCTAGCATACCTGCTTTCGATTGCCTTTCAAACCACTCTATGCGGTGATGCCAGAATTTATCACTATAACTCGAAAATATAATATATCCACCAGGTTTTGTGACACGCCAGCTTTCATTGATTAGTACGGATGGATTGATTTTGAAGGCGGAAATCCCATTTTGAATACAGATTACAACATCGAATACTCCTTCAGGAAATGCAAGCCGTTCTGCATCCATTCCCAATAGTGTAATATTTGAAATAAAGCCCAATGATTCATGAGCCATCATTAGACTTTGCATTGAGTTGTCAATGCCCACAACATCGTTAGAACGTGAGGCTATTTGTTGAAGAATTCTACCGTATCCGCAGCCTAATTCGAGAACTTGATCGCCGGGTTTTATTTTTTGAAGCACGAAATCGAGTTCTGCATCAAGGTATTGTCGCACACGTGGAGGAGCTATGTCATAACACTCTTTCAGATTCTGTGCATCAAGATTTTCTGCGTAGTATTTATTCATAATGTTGGCTGGTTTACCGAGGTTGTACCTGGATTAAACAAATCTCGCGCAAAGTCGCAAAGGCGCAAAGATATGAAGACAAGTGTTAACGTATTTATATCAGCAATGACCATCATTCAGGTACACAAGATTATCTAAAATCTTCAGTCCCTTATAACCCAGACTTTGTTATGATCTTCAACTTGTAATCCTGTTTCTTTCCCAAATTTATCAACAGCATCCACCACGCTCTGCCATCCCGGTTCGTAATCATCTCCGAACATCACCCAGTTCGAATTTGTAAGAAGAGGTTGGAAATGAATCAGGTCCATGTAAACATCAATCTCCGCATGGCTGGCGTCAATATAAATCATGTTGGATTTAATCCCTCGCTGCGACAAGAATCTTGCACCAATTACTGACGGCACAGGAAAAGGTACAATTATATCCTGAACACCTGTATGCATGACATTCGCCAAAAATTGGTAATATAATTGCGGATATCCATAGTGCAGTTTCAGCATATCTTTATACTTGGATACCTGCCAATGTTCCTCCCCGCCCAACCAGGTATCAATTGCAATTATCTTTGTGTTCAATCCATTGTTTTTTATATGAGTCGCCATATTCATGGTTGATTGACCAAGCCATGATCCGACTTCAATAATCACCGGGGGCTGGTACTTGTCAATAAATTCCCTGAAAATTGGTAGGTTTCCCCCCCACCCATGTTTATTAAGTTCAAAATTCTTATATGGAAAATCTTCGTAAGGATTCTTATCATGAATTAAGCTCATTATGTTATGCATTCCACTACTCCCGGTAATCGTTGAAATGAATTTTCATGAAGAACGACTAATCGTCAACACTTACATATCAGCTTTAAAATATATTTTCCTCAATTTTACATCCCATTTCCTGCATATCCAACAGGATTTTTTCAGGATCTGTTAATAATGCCATTCGAATCAATCCCGGTTTGTGAGCAGAACCATTAAGCATTTGCTCAATAACAGAAACCATTGGAATAGCCGTAAGTTCATATTCATCACTATGAATAAGTGACAATTCCACTTTTGCCTTTTTGCCGACTTTTATTCCTTCCGCTTCAAGTTTCAAACATGTTCCATAGGGCGGACGATTAAAGGTTTTGTGAGACCAGCACATTAGCCTGCCCCAGGTATTTGCTTTTACTTTTGGAAAGAGTTTGATTCCCACCATCATCAAGGGAGTAGTAATCCAGTTCGTTACCCAGTCAAATCCACCAACGTAAAAACCTGTATTATTAAGAGAAGGGAACATTTCAGGTAGAGGAATCATTTCATCCAATGACATTGGAGTCATGGTTTGTTCTCCAATACCAAAACCGAAATTGAATTTCCTCATTTCTGACATTTTCAAACCGGTTTCTATCCATCCTCCATTCTTATAAACTTTCGGATTATAATCTGAGAAAAGATCAATTAGTTCATCGACTCCGCTTGTCAGGATCAAACCCTCCTCAGGATTGATAAAACCGCCTACAAAAGCATCGGTTATCTTATCAACGCGGCTCGCAGCCCAACGCACAAAAGCCGCTGGAAGCCCGGGATGAAAACCACCCTGGGTAGCGAAACATCTGCCTTCCTTCTTCATTCGTGAATCATATTTTTCAAGGACGGCAGCCTGTTTAGGATCAAGCTGCACATCCATCCAATCAGCTCCTGCATCCAGGACAGCCTGGGCAAGTTTATGAATCACATCAACGGGCAAAGCCGGACCGGCCTGGATAAAAAAATCCACTCCGTTCATCAGATTTTGCAAGGAATCAGCTTTTACGATATCGCAAGCTATTCCAGTTGCATGATTACCAGGATATTTTTCATTCATTTCGGCAGCGAATTCGAGCGCTCTTGATTCATTACGACCAACGATTAAAACATCGACACCATTTCGTTTTATCAAATGGTCAGAAAGGCGTCTTCCGGTCTCACCATATCCCCCCAAAATCAATATTTTCTTATCAGCCATGTGTTTTACCCATTTTACCCGATTTATACTGAAGATAAGATCAAATTGAATAAATTAAAATCGAGTAGGGTGAGGCGGAGTGATCTACTTCGCCTCATCCCTCTCACAGAACCGTACGTACGGTTCACGTATACGGCTCCTGTTTACTTTCCCTTGATATTTCAGACAGAACACCCTGTTTTC
>JAVCCM010000043.1 GCA_030765455.1 Candidatus Electryonea clarkiae
GAAAACAGGGTGTTCTGTCTGAAATATCAAGGGAAAGTAAACAGGAGCCGTATACGTGAACCGTACGTACGGTTCTGTGAGAGGGATGAGGCGAAGTAGATCACTCCGCCTCACCCTACTCGATTTCTTAGATCTATAATTATTTTTCATATCTCATCAGCCTCGTTCAAAATAATTGAAAAATGCTTCCCTGCCCGTGATGATCTGACAATTACATCTCTGTATGAAATTCAACAGGATTTGAAAAAATATATATTCTGAATTGAAGGTTCATAATTGCAGGTTTGTTATAAAATTTAGTTATCCACTTGATATTGTTTAATAAAATTCTTAATTTTTAATAACCACACCGCCAATCAATATCATGAGGTGAGTCACGATGAAAAGGCAGCCAGCATTTATACTTATCCTGTTGTTATACCTCACTTTTCCTATCCAGGCAACGATTATCAATGTCCCCGTCGATCAACCGACCATCCAGGATGGGATAGATTTTGCTTCCGAACACGATACAGTTCTTGTGGATACGGGACTCTATATGGAAACAATAAATTTTAACGGTAACAATATCGTAGTGGGATCAATTTTTATGACTACAAACGATACCTCCCATATTTCACAGACTGTTTTAAACGGTGATAGCAGTGGGAGTGTGGTTACTTTTGAAAGTGGGGAAGATCAAACAACTGTTCTTGATGGTTTTACAATCACCAATGGTTCAGGAAGAGAACAGGATATTTTTACTATGGGTGGAGGAATTTATATCGGGAATTCTGATCCTGTGTTAAAAAATCTTATAATTTGCGCAAATAACGCTTATAGTGGAGCCGGTATTTATTGCGAAGAGACTCATTCATGGTGGACAAATCTTACAATAGTTGATAATTTTTCATCTTCATATGGCGGAGGGATTACTGTCACAGAGTCTAATCTGAGAATTACTGACTCGATAATCAGGAGCAATAATTCAAGACATGATGCCGGAGGGATATTCTGCGCGTTTTACACCACATTGACTTTAGAAAATGTGGTGATTAGTGAAAATGAATCATATCGTGGAGCAGGCATAAGTTGCTACGGTCCTACTGATCTCAAGTTGATCAATACTACTATTTTTGATAATGAAGGATTCTTCACAACTGAGGGGATTTTTTGCCGAGAATCTGACTTGATGATTGTTAATTCGATAATATGGGGAAACTCGGAAGTTCAAATAACGCTGGAATCTATAATTGTACCCCCCGTTTTGTCAGTCAGCAACTCTGATATAGAGGCTGGAGAAGAAGGCATTATCTCATCTATGAATAGTATAATTAATTGGCTGGAGGGCAATATTGATCTCCAGCCGTTGTTTGCAAATGCTGAAGAAGGAGATTTAAAACTTCAATCCAATTCACCCTGCATAGACGCTGGAACTGCATTTTTCGTCTGGGAGGGCGATACTATTGTGAACATGTCACCGGATGAATATATTGGCGATGCGCCGGATATGGGAGCATATGAGTACGGAGCTGAGACGGTTCATGAAATCTCACATTCAACAAAACCTGATAAATTTTCTATTACTTCTTTCTATCCGAATCCGTTTAATTCATCTTTTACCACTATTGTAAATCTGCCGCAATTATCATTGCTGGAGATTAACCTATTCAATATTCTTGGACATCAAGTATTAGGAATCACCAAGGGCAACTATAGTCCGGGGACCCATAGTTTTAATATTAAGGCATCTGAGCTTCCAAGTGGAATTTATTTCATTCATGCTGAAGTGCCGGGAGATATGGATGAAGTAAGGAAAATTATATTGATAAGATAAAGATATTTTAATGTTAATTATATATTAAAGCATTGTCACATTGGCTTCACATTGTTGTTAAACACATGAACCTGAAGGAGATAAAGATGAAGAAGCACTCGTGTTTTGTTCAAGCTATTATTGTTTTAAGTTTTATGATATCAACAGCCTCCGCTGAGCTTGTTTTTGAAAGTCATTTCCCCTGGCCAGACCAGTTGGATGAGGGTGGAGCGGTGGGAATAGATGCGATTGAGTTTGAGGGTGAAATTTTGGTACTTGTTGCTGCGGAAGCTAACGGGGTGGTATTGCTTGCCGAGGATGATGAGGGAGATCTCACATTTGTTGAAAGCTGGGCAGATGAGGATGGAAGTGATTCTTACGGAGTTAAAACCCACGCAGAATTTGACGATCTGTATATCTATTTTGCTGATGGTGAGAACGGACTTAACATTGTCAGGCATCACGGTGACGAAGAATTAAGAAATGCCGGAGACTGGCATCCACCCAATGAATGGGATGAGGCATATGCCGGACGGATTGATGTTTTATACATCGATGAACATATATACATATTCATGACTGAGGAATCAAATGGCGTGGTCATGATTGTCGAGGATAATGAAGGTATATATGTTCTTGGCAGTCATTGGGAAGACGAAGATGTAGAGGAAGGTAATTCCGCACAGGATATTGCCGCAGTTGAGTATGGAGAAGATGTATATGTTTTTGTCGCGGACGAAGAACTTGGGCTTATTGCACTTATTCTCAACGAAGATAATGAATTAGTTGAGATTGACCGTTGGGATGACTTTGATCCTGAAAATGATGAATACGTGCAGACAGTGGCTGCAAAAGTAGTTCAGGATGAATTAATTGTTTCTGTCTCAGTTGTTCCGGGTGTACGAACTTTCACCCTGGATGATGAAGGATCCTTGAATGAATTGGGGGAATGGACGCCGGATGAGGAAGACCATGAACCCAGGTTCATGGACATAGTGGAATTTGATGAAGACTACTACATATTAGTCGCAAATGGGCAGTACGGTTTTGATATACTTGCGGAAGATGATGATGGTGAGCTTGCGGTACACGAACACTTTGACCGCCCCAATGAGAATGATGATATCATTGATGTCGCTTATCTGGAAAATAACGGAATATTCAATCTCTATCTAACCAACCTTGAAAACGAACTGCTGGTGCTTTCTTACCCGGAATTTTCACATTTGCCAGAAATAGCACTCGATCCCGACACCCTGGATTTTGGTGAAGTGATTGTAAGTGACAGTGATGAACAGAATATTACTATATATAACAACGGTGAGTACAATCTGATCATAACGGATATTTCTGTTGAGGGCGATTATTTTTACATGGATTTTGAGCCATTCTTTGAGATTGAGCCCGGTGATTCCCTTGACTTCATTGTTTTGTTCGAACCGGAGGCGGCAGGAGAATTGGAAGCAGAGCTGACTATAGTCTCCAACGATCCGGAGAATGACGAGCTTACAGTGCTGTTGACCGGAATTGGTATGCCCGCCTTAACTGTGACTCCCGATACTTTGGACTTCGGAGAAGTCCAGTTGGATGAAAGAGGCGAACTGATATTCACCCTGTTCAACGGCGGCAGCGCTGAACTAAATATATCAGATGCAACCATCGAAGGTGAATTTTTCACTGTAGATTTCTCTGATATGGTTTTAATAGAACCGGCAGGCGAGTATGAATTATTCGTGACTTTTGAACCGGAAGAGATCGCTGAATGGTATGGTACCCTGACAATCACATCCAATCTGCCTGATGATTACGAGACGGTTGTCTCTTTATACGGCAATGCGATTGAAAACGATGTTGGTCAAGAAATATCGGGCAATCTACCCTCCAGGTTTGAGATAATCAGTATATATCCGAATCCATTCAACCCTGAAACAAGTATTCAAGTTGCATTACCACAAACCTCTGAATTGCGAATCAGTGTTTATAACGTACTTGGTGAACAGGTTGCGATTGTTGCCAGGGGACGATATCAGGCAGGTACCGAGAGTTTCTTTTTTGATGGATCAAATCTCTCCAGCGGAATTTACTTTATCAATGCGATTGTACCCGGAAGAATGAATGAATTGAAAAAAATTATTCTGCTGCGGTGAGTGGTGATTTGCAGGATAATGAATATGTCATTGAAAAATGTTATATTATAGGCTGATTTAGAAACCCGCAAAGCAAGGAAGAGATTTAATGCACGGAAAAAAACGTTTCATAATTTTGATAATCCTTTTATCGGTATTCCATTTAACAGGTAACCCGGGATTCAGCCAGATAAATTTTACAAGACACAATGTATCAACTAATTTTGACGGTGTTGAAGAAATTATTGTTATTGACCTTGATGAAGATGGCGATTTGGATATTGCCGGTGCTGCACGAATGGGTGATGATATAGCCTGGTGGGAGAATGACGGTAACCAGGATTATCTTCAACACTCTATCGCAAATGATTTCGATGGCGCTATCTCTGTTTTTGTAGCCGATCTTGACAGTGATAATGATCTTGACATAATTGGTGCGGCTTTGCTTGATGACGAAATCGCCTGGTGGGAAAATGACGGCAGCGAAGATTTCACCGAACATACAATTACCGGTAATTATGATGGCGCTAACCGGGTATTTGCTGCCGACATCGACAGTGATGATGATATGGATATACTTGGGGCTTCACGAGTCGGCGATAACATCACCTGGTGGGAGAATGACGGCAATCAAAACTTTACCGCAAATATCTTAACGGCAGAGTTTGATGGCGTTTCTTCAATTTTAGCAACTGACATCGATAATGACGAAGACATAGATATCCTGGGATCGGCACGAATTGATTGTGCCATCAAACTCTGGCAGAATGATGGAAACCAGTTCTTTAGAGAGTATTCTATAGCTACAGATTTTGAAGGCGCTGAAGGGATATTTGTCACTGATCTTGACATGGATGAAGATTTGGATATCCTTGGCGCAGCAGAGGATAATGACGAGATCGCCTGGTGGGAACAAAGTGAGAATCATCTTTTTACCGGTCACACTATCACTACAAGCTTTAATTCGGCAATAGCAGTTTTTGCATGTGACTTTGACCGTGATTCAGATATTGATGTTATAGGGGCTTCCCAGAGTAACGATGAGATTTCCTGGTGGAAAAATGATGGAAACCAGGAATTCACACAGCATAGTGTAACGACAAATTTCAATGGCGTGCAATCGATCCATGCAGTGGATTTCGACGATGACCATGATGTAGATGTTCTCGGAGCGGCATTTGCTTCAGACGATATCGCCTGGTTTGAGAGCGATCTCGATCCGTTACCACCTGATTCATTTGACCTTGTTTCACCTGATAGCGGTCAGCTCTATACAGAAACAGAGATTACGCTTTCATGGCAGGTAGCGAATGATCCTGATTCTCTTGATGTTGCTGTTTATGACGTTTACGTTTCCGCCGATCCCAATAACCTCGACGACCCAATTGACTGGGGCTTGGAAAATACCACTCTTACTTTCGATGCTCCAAACCAGTTGGTTTACTGGTGGACTATCCAGGCAAGAGATCCGGCAAACATGGCAACCTGGGCAAACCAGCTCTGGAGCTTCCGCGTTGACTGGCAGGAACCGCCCCTGGGTTTTGCCTTGCTATATCCAGAAGACGGATCAACGATTCAGATCGACGAAACACTTGAAATACATTTAGCCTGGCAGGAATCGTTTGAACCCGACATTATGGATACAATGAGATATGTGCTGAATTTCAGGATCACTATGAATGACGGCAGCGAACTCATATTGCCATACACTATTACCGAAGACACTGCATATACTGTAAACCTGCCTGAAATATTTGACTTGGAATACTGGGAACAACCATTTGAGGTGGACTGGTCGGTTGTTGGATATTCAGGACCGGACACTGTCGAATGCGATCAACCGTTCAGTTTTTCTGTCGAGCCTCGCATAAATATTGTGAACAGATTTTCTGAAAACATCCCGGAAATATTCAGCATGACTACATACCCGAATCCGTTCAATTCAACCCTGACAGTCAACATCGAACTACCCCGATCATCCGATTTGCAGATATCTGTTTACAACCTTCTTGGTGAACAAGTTGCGCTTATTGCCCGGGGACATTACCAGGCAGGAAACAAGAATTTCACATTCGATGCCTCGGAACTTTCCAGTGGCATTTATTTCATCCATGCAAATGTACAGGACAAGCTGAATGAGGTTAGGAAGATTGCGCTTGTCAGGTGATTGGCTTAACTATTGCTCAACATGAAATTATATATATAGTTAGTCATTATTCATGTAAAAGTGTGAATTTCGTTCCATAGGAGGGAATGTCATGCGCATTATGAGTTTATTGTTGCTTCTCTTCTTTCCAGTGGTTTCAACTGCACAGGACAGCCTGAACCTCTCTGTGGTTTCCAGAATGTATGATCTATGGGGAACAGTTTTTGATATGGAAATGGACTCTTCCTATTTGTATTTGAGTACAGGGCAGAGTGGTTTGAAAATTGTTGAAATTACAGAGCAGGGAGAACTGGAAGTCGTTGGTGAATTGAATATTAATATCTTCAATGCGGCATTATTAGGTGATGCTCTTTATGTAGCAAGTTATGATTTTCCTGATTATGGTACGGGAATTTACATAGTTGATATTTCGGATAGATCAGATCCGGTAATAGATCAAACACTTTATAGATCCTATTATTGGTTTGAACCATTATCCATTCACAACGATTTTCTGTTTACAGGTTCTTACCCCTTAGATCCAATGTATTTAGATTTCGGTATTACTGTATATGAAATTTCAGATCCACTGAATCCGGATTCAGTGGGCCATATCTGGACAGAAGACGTTCTTTTGGATTTTGGATTTAACGATTCTGTCTTTGTAGTTTTAGATTATCACGGAATATATACTTATTCACTTAGTGAAGGTAACTTTCTTGAAGAATTAGGTGAATCAAGAGCGATTGACAGTGTTCAAATTAGCAGAACCTCCAATTTCGACGTGACAGGAAACCATGTATATATTACCGGTCCAAGATTCTTTTCAACCGTTGATATTGTTGATCCGGTCAATCCTGAAATAATAGGTGGGGATTACACGCTTGATTTTTACGATGATGTTGTAGTTAACGGAGCAGCTGCCTACGTAACCGATTCACTTGGTCTGCATACCTACGATATTTCGGATCCGGCAAATCTTCAATTGGAAAACAGCCTTGAAACAGGTATTCCATCCGCTCAATTAGGTGTGAAAGATCCTATCCTTTATTTGGGACATGGCAATGGACTTTCATTATATAGCATCACCGATCAATTTGAACCGACACTGATAGATACATTTATTCGAGGTGGCAGGATCAGGAATCTTTTTGGATCGGATTCGATGATATTTGTACGGATTGATTACGGTTTGCGTCTTGTAAATATCAGTAATCCGGAGATGCCTATTGAAACTGGAAGGATTGAAACTCCTGTAGATGCTTGTCAGAAGGTGGGGAATCGATTATATCTTTCATCAATTATGAACAATCAACATCAACAAGATAACCTGAGTGTTTATGATATTTCCAATCCATCATCACCCGAATTAATAGGTGAACTGCAAGAATTTCCCAGGAACATTCAGTTTTTTGTCAGGGATAGTCTTGTTTATCTAGGATATTATAATGGTAACAACGGGAACAGTTATCTTATGATCTACGATTTCCAGAATGCTTCTGATCCTGATGAAATATATTCTTACACATTCGAGAGTATATTTATAAATTGGATAACGATGGATTATCCAAAAATATATGCAGCCGGTTATGATACAATATATACTTTTGATTTTTCCGATTTGGAAAGACCTGTGTTAATTACTGGTGACACTCCATATGGTATAAGCGGAGGAAAGGTATACTGTTATGATGATCATATTTATCGACTTAGTAGTCCTGAGTCGATAACTGTACTGGATATGACCGATCCTTCGGATATTTCAAGTTCCACTGTTGTTTATTTTGAATTTAATGAGTGTAGGTATTTTGCCGGCTATCAAAATTTTCTTGCTTATTCAATATCGGATGAAGTTCTGAAGGTTTTGGATTTGTCTAATCCGGACAGTATAGTTGAATATGGTTATTACGAAGGATTTGATGGTTATCTGGCGTTTGCGAATGATCATCTTGCATTGGCAGAAACGCACCGTTTATATCTATTTGATCTCGACTGGGAATTTTCAGTATCAGCATCAGAAACTTTCATTCCTTCAACATTTTCTCTATCTGAAATCTATCCAAACCCATTCAATAATACAACAACCGTCAAAATAGGACTACCTCAGAGCGCAGAAATCGAGGTGTCAGCTTTCAATATCCTTGGTCAAAAAGTAGCTCATTTAGCCTC
Source organism: Candidatus Electryonea clarkiae (assembly GCA_030765455.1). Classification (GTDB taxonomy): domain Bacteria; phylum Electryoneota; class Electryoneia; order Electryoneales; family Electryoneaceae; genus Electryonea; species Electryonea clarkiae. The sequence goes on from JAVCCM010000043.1 coordinate 8,237, forward strand.
AGGCAGATACGACTCCGGTTATCATAATATCGTTTTTGATGCCTCAGGAAATTCCAGTGGAATTTATTTCATCCATGCCAATGTACCGGGAAAAATGAATGAAGTGAAGAAGGTTGTTTTATTAAGATAATAGGTAAGCCCGGTTCAGAGACCTGTCTCTTAATGACATCTCGCGAAGTGGTCATAATATATTATTATTCATGTGATTGATGATATTAAAAGCTTCATTGGTATGAAATCAATTATAATTTACAGCATTTCCGGGCTTCAGCCGGTACTTCTTTGCACCCTGCTTCAGCAGGGGTGTAGAGAGATCAACAATCTGTAGAGCGCGCTTCAGCGTGGCTTTAGATATGAGCCTTGATTAACCAAACAACCGACTGAAGTCATTCATAATAAGCGCGCTAAAGCGTGCTGCGAATTTGGATCAACCGTTTCCACCCCAGCTAAAGCTGGGTGCGAAGACCAGCCTGCTCAAGCAGGCCAAAGTGAACCAATAGATTTCTCTGAATATGAATCAAAAGATGTGACTAAGAGACAGTTCTGAAACCCTGACCTACTATTTGAATGTTAAAGAATTGATTCTGGTTCAGGCAGATTTAACGGCATAACACAATTCTGGAGGGAATAATGCGTCTTTTTACATTGGTATTATCAGCTATTCTTCTAACATGCACCCTGAATGCCCAGGAGCCGGAATTGATTTTGACCTGGGAGGGCGAAGGTAGAGCATGGGAATCCGGTACTCCCTTTATCCAACCATTTCCGGAATATAATTATTCAAATTTATCAGTTTATACTTCGCATCCTGATAGTGGATTAATTAAAATTATACTTCCGACCTCAGATCCTTATGGTTATGAAAACGGGTTGCAATTTTCTGTTCCATTTGACTATAGAACCGTTTTTCCACTTCGTACTGTCTTGCCCCCCATCGCATATATTGATTCTATAGGAACCGGTTTTGTATTTCAAAATTATTATGATTACTATGTATTTCCTGAGGAGATGCAGTGGATTTACTCAATCGAACTTTCTGAGTGGGAAAGCGTAGCTTTGGGCAGCACTATCCCAGATGAAAATGATTCAGTGACTATTTACGAAAAATTTACTTCATCTGATGCGGCAAGGAGGTTGGGACGTTTTCCTGTGATAACCGCCGCGCCACGAATGTCACACAATAGCGCAACATGGTTACTTGATGATTCAACCGGACTGGTGCGGTTCAGAATAGTCAATTTAAGAATCGCTGATCCTGATACAATCCTTTTTTCTCATATTGTACCAGATTCGATGATCGGACACATAACTGATGTTGCCTACCTGGAAATTGATCAATCCTTGATCTGGTACTTCATTGAGGTATCTGAAGATGTTTACAATCTGAATTTATGGAGAGTTGATGATGATAACGTATATACCCTTGCTCAAGTAGAATTTATACAACCACCCAGGATGATATGTGCACCACGAAGAGGAAGGAGCTGGATTTTTCGAGAATCAGTCCCTGATTGGAATGTAGCATGGGTGCAGGATGATGACGGATCGGATCAAATTTGCTGGTTTGGCGCAGACAGCATGGTTCACGATATGGCTGTTGAAGGGCAAATTACACAATTTCGGTTCGAACAGGAAGAATATGGATATACCTCAATGAATCCAGGTCCTGGAGGATCAGCATTCTATGTCGTATGGAGTGAATACTCAGAAGTTGATGATTCTACAAGACTTTATTACATGAATACTGACCAGATTTTCGATGTTGATGAACCCAGGGCATCAAATAAAATTCCTGAAAAATTCGAGATCAGTAATGTTTACCCCAATCCTTTTAATTCCAATGTAACAATATCGATCAGTCTGCCTGCCAGATCTGATTTGAAAGTCACAGTTTTCAACATTCATGGTCAGCAGGTCGCAGCTATTGCGAACGGTAAATATTCCCCCGGCTACCACCCAATTAATTTTGATGCATCTAATTTTTCCAGTGGTATTTATTTCATCAACGCCACTGTGCCAGAGAGAATGGATGAGGTCAGAAAGGTTGTATTATTAAGGTAATCAGGTAGGCACGGGTCTCCGAACCGGGCAATTTGTGCTAAATGATGAGTAAATCTTATACAATTATCATTTTGATTTCATTGATGGTTTTCACGAGTGCATCCGCACAAATCAGATTCGTGAAACACTCTTCGCCAAACACGGTTGATGTGAATGGTTCAATAGTCGCAGTTGACTTAGACAGTGACGAAGATATTGATGTTATTACCTCACACTTTTACGCTGACACTGGCAGTATTACTTGGTGGGAGAATGACGGTAACCAAAATTTTACTACTCAACCTGTCGAAGATTCCCTTGGATATAACAACATATTAGCGGAAGATTTTGATAACGATGATGATATAGACATGATTGTCGCCTCATATCACTCTGGTGATATTGCGTGGTTTGAAAATGACGGTAATCAAATATTTACTTCTCATCCTATTGCTAATACGTTCAGCACAGTTCGAGGCATACACGTTACTGATTTTAACGATGATGGCCATTTTGATATTGTGGCTGTAAAATCCTCAGAACCAGATTGTTTCAGATGGTGGAACGGACTTAATAACCGAAACTCCCTAGGGCATTTATTGAGAGGAATTAACTCTGGCGGTATATCTGTAAGTGCTGCTGACATTGATGATGATGGGTTTGAAGAGATTATTGGTAGGACTTATGGCGGTTTAGTAGTTTGGTGGGATTTAGAAGGCGATTATCATACAATCGTGGAATCAACGCCCTGGGGGATAAATGCTGTATTTCCGACTGATTTTGATTCAGATGGGGATATAGATTTGTTAACTTCTCCCACGACGCATGATGGAATTGCCTGGTATGAAAACACAGGTAATGGAAACTTCGAAGAGAATGTGATTTGGAATAGCGGATATATAAACGTTTATTATAACATACCGGCTGACATGGATTCCGATGGCGACAAAGATATTTTAGTATCAACGGAATTAGCTGATATAATCTGGTGGAAAAACAATGGCGATTTAGGTTTTGAAAGAAATACAATTTCAGGGTACACTTTTTTGAGGGATAAAAGTAGCTTGATCGATATTGATTCTGATGATGATCTTGATGTTGTATGTGCAGACTGGGATGGAGGATTTGTCTGGTTGGAAAACATTCCCAATCCAGAAGTTGATAATAGCTTTAGTCTGATTGAACCTGACGAAGACTTGATATATGGATTAGATCCAGCATACCAATTCGTATGGGAGAGCTCCAATGATGCAGCGGAATATGACCTGCATTTTGACTTAACATTTTATAACCAAGGGAATTTTATCGATACAGTATTAGTTTTCACTGGCATAAATGATACTTCTTTATATATAGATTTTATTGATCACTTTCCTGGATTCGATCCTGACATGTATTTTATTGATGCAACTTGGAGGGTGGAGGCGATTTCTGACGAATATACGACCTTTTGTCGAGCACCGTTCGCGCTGAACGCAGAAAACTGGTGGGATATTGACCAAAAGAACATTTTTACACAAGCAAATAATTTCAAAATTATATCAGCATATCCCAATCCATTCAATTCAAATATAAAAATCCAATTTGAATTACCATTTAGCTCTCATTTAAATATTTCTGTTTACAACTATTTAGGTCAAAAAGTAGCTCAACTTACCTCGGGAAGATTTAACGCAGGATATCATGATGTTGTATTTGAGGCATCCAATTTTTCAAGCGGTATTTATTTCATCAATGCTAGTGTACCGGGCAAGATGAATGAAATAAAAAAGGTTGTTTTGCTGAAATGACATCACAAATAATTGTATATTAATATTCGCATTAATCTGGTTTTGAAATAATCCGCATTCATGGTTTTTACAGAAGGGATTACAAAGATGTCGCGATTTATTGTAAGAGTATTATTTGTACCCGCCTTTTTATTGTTTGCCTCACTCTGTTCTGCGCAGATCGAATTTACCGAACATACCGTTGATAACGGTCTCACTAATATAGTTTCTGTTTATGCTGCTGATGTTGACAGCGATGATGATATGGATCTGCTGAGCGCAGTTTATGGAAATGATGAGATTAGCTGGTGGGAAAACGACGGTGATCAGGATTTTGAGGAGCATGTCATAACCGGGGATTTCGTCGGTCCGTGGTGGGTGATTGCGCTTGATTTTGACGGAGATGATGACGTTGACGTACTCGGTGCAGCACAAACCGCCGGTAGTGTCAACTGGTGGGAAAATGACGGCGACCAGGACTTTGCGGCACACTTGATAGACGGTGTTTTTACCGGTTCTTCATCTATTAGTGCAATAGACGTTGACGGTGACGACGACCTCGATGTTGTAGGATGCGCTTATACCAGCAACATGGTGGCATGGTGGGAAAACGATGGAGACATGGCTTTCGACAGGCATGTAATTACCGATGAATTCAGTGATCCTTACTCGGTATTTGCCTCGGACCTGGACAGTGACGGCGATACGGATGTGCTTTCCGCCTCTTATAATGACAGCCAGGTTGCATGGTGGGAGAACGACGGTGACCAGGAATTCACAATACACCTTATCGACACAACTTTCAGTGGAGCCGCTTGCGTATATACCACTGACGTTGATGGAGACGACGACATTGATGTGCTCGGCGCTGGTGAAACCGGGGGCGGCTTAATCACCTGATGGGAGAATGATGGCGACCAGGATTTCACCGAGAACACTATCTCAAACACCTTTGATGGAGCATGGTCTGTATATCCGGCTGACATGGACAATGACAATGATGTCGATGTGGTAGGTGCTGCATGGATAGACGATGATATTGCATGGTTTGAAAACGATGGTGATCAGGATTTTACCGAAAACACAGTCATCGGAAATTTCGATGGAGTCTCATTTATTTATGCGGAAGACATTGACGGTGACGATGACATCGATATCGTCGGCGCCGGATGGGATGCCGGTGAATTAGCCTGGTATGAGAATGATCTTAATCCGCACCAACCCGGCAGTTTCACCTTGATCAGCCCTGAAGATGATGCGTTAATCGACAGTAATTCATGCATGTTTGATTGGAGTGAGTCGATAGATCCCGATGGAGACGAAATCAGCTATACTGTATTCCTTGCGGATAATGAAGATTTTACCGATCCAGCAGAGATTGACGCCGGAACGGCCACTACTATTCTAATTGATAACCTCGAAGATGATACAGATTATTGGTGGAAGGTGCGGGCTGAAGATCAGGAGTTTGTTATATGGTCTGATACAACCTGGTCCTTCAATACCGAGATACCCGATCCACCGGAAGCATTCAGCCTGGCAGCACCTGACAGCGGTTCGATATCGATGTTCACCCAGGTTGAGCTTACCTGGAACGAAACAACCGATCCCGATCCGGATGATGAAATCGTTTATGATGTTTACGTCTCTACCAATCCGGATGATTTGGGAGATGCTATCGGAACAGGTTTGAGAGATACTGAATATACCTTCGATGCACCCGACCAGGTCGTTTATTATTGGACAATTCATGCACGTGACACCAATACGGATGGTACCTGGGCGAGTGAGACCTGGAGTTTCGAGGTAACGATACAGGAACCTCCCTCCAATTTTAACCTGCTGTTACCGGAAGACAATTCAATTATACCCTTAGCTGATCCCTACCTGATTGAGCTGGTATGGGAGAGTTCCGTTGATCCCGATCCCGGTGAGGATGTTGCTTATGATTTAGCAATAACCGTGACGTTCGAGGATAATTCCGAGGAAGAACTTAACTTTACCGGTTCGACCGATACCGTTTTCAGTATTGACATTCCATCCGAACTTGGTATCGAAAGCTGGTCGGGTGAACTCAATGTTGAATGGCTGGTTGAAGCGGTGTCAGAAAGGCATAGAATTGAAAGCGATTCAACTTTCAATTTCACACTCGAATCAAATGTGGGTGTCTCTGAAGGAAAGAAAGTCGCTCTTCCCAGAAAGTTCGGTATAGCAACCTATCCAAATCCATTTAATCCTAACCTGTCGGTGGTAATCAGTCTGCCGATTCCATCAGACTTGAAAATAACCGTATTAGATATCTTAGGGCGGGAGATTGCTTTGTTGGCGGATGGTCATTATACCGCCGGACACCGGAAATATACATTCAATGCCGAAAATCTATCCAGTGGCATTTACTTAGTACATGCCAGCGTGCCGGGTAAGATGAATGAGGTGAGGAAGGTTGTGCTGATAAGATGAAGAACACAAAATCAATAAGAATTCTACTGATTGGAATCTTTCTTGTTAGTCTTTGTATGTACGGATTTGCACAGGTTGATTCTGAAATTCCGAATACTGCTTCTCTGACAGATTTAGACGAAAATGGCGACCACGAAAATGTTGCGCTGGTCAGCTCACTCTATAATGCATGGTACGAAACCAGAGACATAAAAATCTCAGGAGATTATGCTTACCTGACAACTCGTGGAAGCGGTCTGCGCATCGTGGACATTTCAAACCCATCCAGTCCGATAGAAGTGGCATATGTAAACACTCTTAGTGATGCCTGGAAAATTACTTTAGCTGAAAACTATGCTTACGTAGCCAACCAGAGAGTTGGACTTTCAGTTGTAGATATATCGAATCCTTCAGAGCCTGAAGAAGTAGGATATTTTAATGCACCTGGTATCTCCGATATATCCGTTTCTGGAAACCATGCGTATGTTGCCGATCATTCGGGTATCCTGTTTGTGCTTGATATATCTGATCCGGCCAATCCGGAAGAAGTTGATAGATTTGCAACCCGAAATACGATAAAAGGCATAACAGTATCTGGCGATTTTGCATATCTCGCGGATTGCTGGGGTGGTTTACGGGTGTTGGATATTTCTGATCCATTAAGCATTGAGGAGATAGGAATCTATGGTGAAGATAGGATTTATGCATGGGATGTAGAAGTCTTTGATGAATACGCTTATGTAATTGATGATGCTAATGAAAGTATACGTATCCTAGATGTTTCTGATCCCTCACTCCCAAATGAAATTGGCTATTATGAGCCACCAGGTCGAGTTTGGAGTCTCACTATCTCCGAGGACTATGCTTACCTAGCGAATATGAACGATGGCCTGCACATAATTAACGTGCAGGACCCTTCTAATCCAATGGAAGCAGGACGATTCAATACACAAAGAGAAGCTTATGGTGTAGCCATTTTAGAGGAATATGTTTTCATTGCTGAAGGATTTGCAGGTTTACGTGTGATTGATGTTTCTGACTTCAGTGATCCTTTAGAAGTTGGTTATTATTCTCATAGCTTTGTGTATGATGTTACCCATTATGGTGATTATGCATACATAGCTGATGGATATGCTGGAATGCGAATAGTGGATGTTTCAGATCCTTATAATGCAACGGAAGTCGGACATATTGACACACGAGGTGTCGTCATTGATATAGCGATTTCTAACGGTTATGCTTTTATAGCTGATCACGGTGAAGATTTACGAATAATAGATGTCTCAGATCCATCTAATCCAGAGGAAACAGGTCATCTTTACACGGAGGGTTGGGCTGATGAAGTAGCCCTATCAGGAGACTATGCATTCATCGCCGCGAATACTGCAGGATTACGTATTATTGATATTTCAGATCCAGCAGATCCTGAAGAGATAGGTCATTGTACACCCGAGGGCTGGGCAAAGTGTATTGCAGTATCAGAAAACTATGCATTCGTTGGGACGAGTGAAGGTAGATTTTTCGTTATAGATGTATCTGATCCTCCTAACCCCACAGAAGAAGGATCATGTCGCGTAGCTGGCTGGATAAGCAGTATTTCAATTTCGGGGAATCATGCATATTTAGCCAGCATTGATGGAGTTTACATATGTGATATTTCTGACTCCCAAAATCCGGATGTTGTTGGACACTACGAGACTCCGGATCTAACAACAGGTGTCTTAGTGTCCGGAAGCTATGCATTTGTAGCATCCGTGTCAGATGGTTTACGTATCATTGACATTACGAATCCGACATATCCATTTGAAGTTGGCTATTACGATACATATGGATTAGCATGGGAAGTTTCAGTTTCAGGGAATTATGCTTTTGTTGCAGATCACATCCATTTTGAAATTTTTGACTGCTCTGCTGCATTGGATGTGACCGATAAACCCCAGGGAACTCAGCCGGAGAAGTACTCAATAACCTCTGTATATCCTAATCCGTTCAACCCTGCTACACAGGTAGCAGTCAACCTGCCAACTGCTTCCATGCTTCGAGTAAATGTATCCGATATTCTTGGGCGGCATGCTGCTAATCTTGCCGATGGGCTGTTCACATCAGGGATTCATCATTTAACCCTCAACGCAGATGGACTACCCAGCGGCATTTATTTTATCCACGCCATTGTACCGGGGAAGATGGACGAGGTTCGGAAGGTTGTATTGATTCGATAAACATTCAAGGAGAAAGAAAATGCGATGCTTCTCATTTATTATTATCTGCATACTAATTGCGAGTATTCCCATCTTAGCACAACAACCGGATACGTTGTGGACACAAACTTTTGGTGGAGCTAATTCGGATGGTGGTCGTAGCATCCAACAGACAGATGATGGTGGGTACATTATTACAGGTTACACTGAATCTTTCGGTGCCGGTCTTTGGGATGTGTGGTTGATTAAAACAGACTCAACCGGTGATGAAGAATGGACCCAAACTTTTGGTGGTACCAATAATGATCTGGGCAACTACGTACAACAGACGGATGACAATGGTTATATCATTGTTGGATTGACAGGATCATCCGGTGAGGGTTATGAGGATGTGTGGTTGATAAAGACAGATTCAAACGGCGATGAAGAATGGAATCGGACCTTTGGGGGAGAAGAGTGGGATGAGGGCTATCAAGTTCAACAGACAAATGATGGTGGATATATAATTGCCGGTGGAACCTCTTCTTTCGTGGCTGATTCATGCGAAGTGTGGCTTATAAAAACAGATTCAAACGGAAATGAAGAATGGAACCAAACTTTCGGGGGAATTTATGATGATCATGGATACAGCGTTCAACAAACAAATGATGGTGGATATATAATTAATGGAAGTGCCGAATCTTTCGGTGCAGGTTCAAGTGATATGTGGTTGATTAAGACGGACTCAAACGGGGATGAAGTATGGAACCGGACTTTTGGAGGAACTGATGATGAAATGGGACTCAACGTTCAACAGACAAATGATGTTGGATATATCATAACAGGATCTACAGCATCGTTTGGTGCTGGTGGCTTCGACGTTTGGCTTATAAAAACTGACTCAACAGGTAATGAAGAATGGAGCCAGACTTTCGGGGAAACCGGCTGGGAGCTTGGCTTCAGTGTTTTAGAGACGAGTGATGATGGATATATAATAACAGGAATGACCAATTCTTTCGGCGCAGGAGAGTTTGACCTATGGTTGATCAAAACAGGATCAAACGGTGATGAAGAATGGAGCCAAACTTTCGGGGGAGCTGGCTCGGATGAAGGGCGCAGCATCCAACAAACCGATGATGGTGGATATATTATTACAGGATCAACCAGTTCTTTCGGTGCTGGTGATGCAGATGTATGGTTGATTCGTCTTGACGGCGAAGAAAATGAAATAGTAGAATCCACAACGCACAGTCCAACACTTTATGTTCTGGAAGAAGTCTATCCCAACCCATTCAATTCAACGACAACAATTTCAATTGCACTACCATCACCATCCGATTTGAAACTCAGTATCTATAACATAACCGGTCAGGAAATCGCAGTACTTGCAAACGAACGCTATTCAGTCGGACACCATCAATTCTCTTTCAACGCCGATGAACTTTCCACCGGAATCTACTTCATCCATGCCAGCGTGCCGGGAAGGTTGGATCAGGCGAGAAAAATTGTTATGATTAAATAATTTTAACGACAGGGAGTTACAAATGATCAAGAACATTTGCAAACGTCAGTATTCTGTATTGATAATATTGTCGTTTTTTTCGCTGTTTATCTTCATTGATCCTGTATTTTCACAAACGGAGACTAACATGGGTGATACTACTTCATCTGAAATTTCAACCAAACCGGAGATAAAACCCAATCCGGATAAATCTTCAAAGCGGAATTTTTTCCAGCGGATGCTAGGAAAATCTGCAACAAAACCACCGGAAGATGAAAGCTGCTGGGAATACTCGGACGGGCTGATCACAGTTGATCTTATAAAAGCCTCAGAGCTGTCTGAATCCGATGGTTCAATCAGTCTTGAAGGAAAAAATCTTCCCGACCGAATCCTGGTAATCAGGGGTGATGATAACGATTATCACGCTTTCAAAAATTCCTGTGCCCACGGGAAACGCCGGCTCGATCCTGTTCCGGGTGCTGGAACCGTACAGTGCTGCAGCATGGGAAAATCAACTTATGATTACCACGGCAAACGTTTAGCAGGAGCGGCTAAAGATGATATTGTTATATATGATGTCAAGGTCGAAGATTCAAAATTAGTAATTGTTCTGAAATAAATTGATATTAAGAATTCGGAATAACAGCTTCAATTAAGATTTATTTCTCAGGGACAGTCCCATAATGTCATTCTCGGACCTTGTGCGACCTTTGGCACATTGATCCCGGCATCCACTGCATTATAATCTATTGATAATACAGGAATAATGTCTGCACCAGAATGATACGTCATATTGTTTCAAACTTATTGGGCTGCCCCTTACTGTTACTAATTTGCTACAGGTGTGGGTTATACATGTAAGAAATTAGAAAGATTTCCCATGATTCATACTATTGATATATTCTGAAGTTATTAATGATAAAGAAATTACGACTAATAACATTAATAATTAGTAATATGGCACACAGCTTGCTTGATAGCCCCAGCAAAGCAATCTATGAAGACATGCTGTGATAATGAGAGGTGTTAAGTTTGATTTTCTTGTGCGTAAAATGTTTCTGAAACGATTAGTTCAAATCATAATTATTTCGCTGGTATTCAATCAGCTCTCATTTGCCGAGAATCCGATACGCGGATTTGTGGTTGACGGCACCAGTGGCGAACCCCTGCCGGTGGCGAACGTAGTTTTGCTTGGTGAAGGACGCGGCACTGCAACCAATCTTGACGGATATTTTAATATCTATGGATTGAAACCGGGACACTATTCATTAAGCGTCAGCTATCTTGGATATCATTCCAGCCAGGTAGAAGTCGAGGTAACCGATGTACTATCAGAACCTCTTAAAATAGAACTCTATCCCTCTACTGTTCCATTGGAGGAAGTGACATATATTGTTGACTCCGACGAAGATATCCGGCAAAGCACACGAGTTTCAACTGTACCGGTCGATGCCAATACGATTCGAAGCATGCCTTCAATCGGGGCAGAGGTGGACCTGTTAAGAGCGTTGCAGGCGATACCCGGAGTAAAAGCTTCTTCAGAAATGTCAAGCGCCATATATGTTCGCGGCGGCAGCTCTGATATGACATTGATACTAATGGATCAAAGCACAGTATATAATCCATCACACCTGTTTGGAATTTTCAGCACTTTCAACACTGACGCAGTAAAACATGTTCAGCTTATGAAAGGTGGTTTTCCGGCAGAATATGGCGGCAGAGCCGGCAGTGTGCTCGAAGTAGTTACAAAAGAGGGAAATCGAAAAAAACATGAGGGCCTGGCGTCGGCAAGTGTTATTTCAGCACGAACAGCATTTGAGGGTCCTCTTCCCGGCAAACATGGTTCATATGCTTTCTCAGGACGAAGAACATACCTGGATCCGATTATTTCAGTACTGAAAAAAAATGAAGACTTCAAGGATCTCCCCGACTATTACTTTTATGACGCCAATGGAAAAATCAATATTGATATTAATCATAAAGCTACACTTACAGTCGGCAGTTATCTCGGATTAGATAACCTGATCGCTGAATTCGGACCTGAAGACAGCAGACTCAAACTTTACAATTATTGGGGTAACGATTCATTTTATACCCGCCTGCGTTATGTTCTTTCCCGCTCTTCGTTCCTGACTTTCGCCGGTGCATACAGCCGTTACAAGTCAGGGAATGCTTTTGAAAATGAGGGCGCCAAGTTATTTAAATTTAAAAACCGATTTCGCGACATGTCACTCCGTTCAGATCTCGAATACCTGGGCATGATTGATCATAAGATAAAAACAGGTATCCAGTTTAACCGGTGGAGCACTGAATTTTCGCAGAGCAATGAAGATGTCACTTATGTAGATATTGACGAATTTACCTGGAATCTGTCATGGTACCTCCAGGATGCATGGAGGTTCAGTCCTCTTTTTGAAGTACAGCCTGGCGTACGGGTGTATTATCACAAAGAAGGCGATTATGTTCGCGCAGATCCCCGGATGGCTTTCGTTTATAATTACGACCAGAAAACCCGTTTCAAGTTTTCCACCGGTCAATATACGCAGTTTATAAATGTCATGACCTACGGCGATATGGTGAGTTTTCTCGATATCTGGACTCCTAATGATGGAAGCTATAAACCTACAACCCTTTATCAGTACGTGTTAGGTTTCGAGTGGGATCCGGTACCTGAATACGAGTTCACGGTCGAGGCTTATTACAATGATATGCATAACGTAGTGATGGCTGACCAGAGCATCGATGAGGGTGTGGATGCAGCAGATGCATATCTCGAAGGTGACGGTTACGCTTACGGATTGGAATGGATGCTGCGCCGCAAAGTTGGAAGATGGTCCGGTTGGCTGGGCTATTCTCTCTCATGGACCAAACAAAAATATCCCGATCAATATTTCAATTACGGCGACTGGTTCTATCCGAAGTGGGACAGGCGTCATGATTTTGTTTCTATCGTGAATTACAAGTTGAATAAGAAATGGGAGTTTTCTGGACAGTGGCGTTATAATACAGGGCAGGGATATACACAGGCGATGGGTATATATACAATGCGCTCCGCTGGTGTTGATCCGGGATATTTCGCCGCAGGTAATCGTTGGGCTCTCATGGGGCTCGAAAACAACTACAGGTTACCCGCTGATCACCGCCTTGACGTGACTGTAACATATTTACATAAGCTGTTCAGTTTGCCGGCAAAACTCAATTTAAGCGTTTATAATCTTTACAGCCGACGTTCCACATGGACGAAATTTTATGATACTGACATGAATCCTGTCGAAATCAGCGATATTAAATTATTGCCCATTTTACCACTGATAAGTTATGAGGTACGATGGTGAAAAATATGAATTGGATAATAACTGCATTGTGCCTGTTGATAATTTTAGCCTCCGGGTGTGAAAATACTCCTACGGAAGTTGAAGATTACGACCCGGAGCCGGTGTTGACTGCATTTATTGAATCAGGAAAACCGGTAGGTACTATCTGGTTGGAACGAGTTATGAAGGATTTGGGCTCATTGTACGTCCCTGAAAATACAGGAATTTCAGATGCTGTCATCGAACTTTTTCCAATCAGTGATAATGCGTTGAACAATGATACCTTAACGTTTGCAGATCTGGGCGGAGGGAAGTATCAGCCCGATAACCCGGATTATATTATCGAACATACTGTGCGATATAAAATTACTGCAAATAAACCCTCTGAAGGGGTGAATATGTGGGCGGAAACTGCTGCGCCGGATATTTTTACGCTGCAAGTGGGGTATGAAATACCTTCAGGTGATTCACTGATATTTTTTGAAGATCCACGAATAATTATAGATGATTCCACCATCACTTTCGACGATAGCGATCTGCTGAATCCTTTTTTTCAAAAGGATGGACAGAACATTAATGTTCAAAATTCAGATTCAATCCTGCCGGTGATGACAAGAGATAACCCGTTTTTAGTACTTAAATGGTCCTCTTCCGATTCTTCAGGCGGCATTCTTTTTCATATAATTGCATTGACCGATACGGCAAGCCTGGAATTATTATCTCCTCCTGATCCCAATGATGAGGAAGAGGAAGAGGAACTGGAACCAGAACAAAAGGGACGGGTAGGCAGATCATTGGCTCCAAATTACCAGGACGAGATGGGATTACTCTGGATTTTCTTCCAATGGGAAGGCGCACACCGTATTGATATTATGGCAGCTTCATACGAATATTACCGTTATGCATTTACAACCTGGTTCGGCGGTCCACCGACTGCATCAGCAAGACCTGAAAGTAATATGAATGGCGGTCTTGGTGTCTTCGGTGCAACCTGTACTCATAGTTTTTATCTATATATGAAACAAGTTGAACTTTAGAGTTTACCTCTTATCAATTCCCGTCATAGCGAAACGAAGCAATCTCATCCTATATGGAAGTACTTAATAATCCTATTGCTTCGCATCGCTCACAATGACAACACACCATAATTCATTTAACCTGTGGACATAATACGGTTTTTGTTATAACTTTGTTCGTGAAGTGTGTCACCTTTCTACAACAAATATCCAGAATAACGATATTGCTTCACTTAACGGAAGTGTTTACAAAAAATGGCAAAACAAATTCAATATGTCGGTCAAGTAGTTACTCCCGGAATAGCCCTCGGTCCTGCCGTTCTGCTCAAACGTGGAATGCGTCCGGTTCATCGTCGAGTGATAGATGAAAATTCTGTCGTTAATGAACTGGCAGCCCTTGAAAAGGCGATTATTCTGACAAAACGTGACATAGAAGCACAACGCAAACGAGCTACCAGGGTACTTGGAGAAATTGTTGCGCGGATTTTTGATGCTCATTTATTAATCCTCGATGATGAAATAACATTTGGTCAAATAAAAGATGAAATCAATGAGGAATTATTTTCTGCCGAATATGCTTTATGGAAAACCTTTGATAAAATCGCTCGAAATTTCTCATCCCAGAAAGAAGATATTTTCCGGGACAGGGCGCAGGATGTCAAGGATGTCAGCCGTCGTATCTTAATGCATCTTTCAGGTCGAAAGGCGGACGTCTCGTTCGAAATTAATAAAGCTTCAATATTAATTGCGGATGAATTGGGACCTTCCGATGTCCTGCAAATCGATCCTGAGAGAATTATCGGGGTGGCAACGGATGTGGGTGGTTCGACAAGCCATACAGCAATTCTCACTCGTGTCCTTGGAGTGCCAAGTGTAGTTGGATTGCGGGATATAACGTCAAAAGCGCAAAACGGGGATATGGTGGCGCTAAATGGCAATTCCGGTAAACTCATTCTATGTCCTTCGAAAAAAGTAATTGCCCGGTATCGCGAAAAGGAAACTACTTATCGTGAATACGTCGATTCTTTGAAAGATATAAATCACTTACCGGCAATTACACTTGATAACCATAAGGTTGAAATCGCTGCAAATATTGAACTACCGAATGAAGTAAAGAAAGTAAAACGGTATGGCGCTGAGGGTATCGGTCTCCTCCGAACGGAATATCTCTTTATTGCCAAAGGCAAAGTCCCCAGCGAAAATGAACAGGTGCACGAATATCGAAAACTTGCGGAAACCCTGTCGCCTCACCCGGTGATAATCAGAACATTTGATCTGGGCGGTGACAAGGCATTTCCAGGATCAGGAATTCCTCCTGAAGCAAATCCATTCCTCGGATGGCGAGCAATCCGTGTCGGACTTGACCGTCCAGAAATGTTGAAAACACAATTTCGTGCGATTTTGAAAGCTTCTGCTTTTGGAAATGTTAAATTATTGCTGCCTATGATTTGCGATCTATCCGAATTGAAATCAGCCAGGAAGATTTATAAACAAGCCCGACTGGAGCTTGAAAATGAGAACGAATCTTTCAGTCCAAATATTGAAGTCGGAATGATGGTTGAGGTTCCATCTGCCGCGTTGCTTGCATCGCAGTTTGCACCATTTGTGGATTTTTTCTCAATCGGTACCAATGACCTTACCCAGTTTACTCTTGCTGTTGACCGGGGCAATCAGCAGGTGGGGCATTTATATACTCCCTATCATCCTGCTGTATTAAAGCTCATAAATGAGACTGTCCAGGCCGGTCATAATGCAGGGAAATGGGTTGGATTGTGCGGAGAAATTGCCGGGGACCCACTTGCAACGATGTTGCTTGTCGGACTCGGTATAGATGAACTCTCCGCCAGCCCGGCAGCTATTCCTGAGATTAAAAAGCTGATTCGATCAATGAGCAAGCCGGAAGCGGAAAAAATTGCTCAAAAATGCCTCAATGCGAGATCAGCGGCTGAGGTTTATAAGTATCTGTCAAGAACAATGAGGAAAAAATTCGCTGAATTACCAATATGGTTTGGGAGATCCAGATGATAAAGTTTGATGAATCAGTTGATATAAGCGGTATGCGTGCAAACCTGGAAAGTTTCCCTGATCAGGTGAGGGTGAGCTGGGAAACCGGAATAAAAATCGGATCTGAAACCAAAAAAGCTCCTCCCGGATTCCTGATATGGGCTGGGATGGGCGGTAGTGCCATTGGAGGAGATTTTTGCGCTGTACTCGCGAATGAATCGGCAGCTATGCCGATTATGGTTCACAGGGGCGGTCCGCTCCCTGCCTGGGTGAAAAAAGATCATCATATCCTGCTTGTCAGTTATTCAGGAAATACGGCTGAAACGTTGAATGTAGCTCAACAAGCTGTTGAAAGAGGCTGCGGATTCGATGCTATGACCTCAGGCGGCAGGATTGGAGAATGGATACAAGAGCAGGGAAATACTCCCTGGATTGTTCCCGGTGGAATGCCTCCCCGCGCTGCATTCGGTCATCTTTTTGCATGCAGTTATGCTGTCCTGACAGGCCGGGGATGGTGCCAAACGCAAGATGGTGATATTGCTGAGACAAGAACGATTCTTGATAGATCAGCAGAAGAATTAAAAGAACCACCTGTCAATAACTCAACCCAACTTGGCTCATTGGTTCATGGGTTATTAGATAAATTACCTATGATATACGGCACCGGAAAATTTGTACCGGTTGCACGGCGTTGGGCTTGTCAATTTAATGAAAACGCCAAAATACCGGCACATTGGGGCGAACTCCCTGAAATGAACCACAATGAAGTTGTCGCCTACAGAAACGGTTCGCAATGGGGAAATAAATGTTCTGTAATTATACTTGAAGATCCCAACAGTCCTGAAGACGTTCGGTTGCGAGTTGATGTTACCCTGAAACTTGCCAGGGAAGCAGGATGGGATGGCTGGATAATTCGCCCGAAAGCAAAACATCCAATAGCCGGAATGCTTGAAATGACAATGCTTGGAGACTGGCTAAGTTACTGGCTGGCAATTGCCCAGGGAGTCGATCCCACCCCCATCCCCACAATCGACAGATTAAAAGCTGCATTGTAGCTGTTGGGAGAGGGCAAGCCTTGTTTTCCCTCTCCTTCACTCACATATAGCATTGCTCTGTAGTAAGTTTGCATGATGTAAGGGCAGGATTTATCCGCCCGTATTTGAGTTGATAAGACTGGACGGATAAATCCTGCCCCTACATTCCCATGATTCAAATGATATTCCTTATAGTCATGCGAATTTATTTGGCAGTACATTAACTTGATATGCTTCAATATCAAAGAGTAAGATGATGCGTTTTTCTCAAAAAGTGATGTATTTCACTTGACTGTGTATTTTATTTCTCTTAACTTTTAGCTTTCCTAACATTGCATAGGTTGAAAGTTTCAGATTTTAGTAAGCATAAAACTGTTAGTTTCCTGTGAGATAGAATTGCTTCTGCAATCGATTGAATATCTCTGGAAAGACATTAAACAAACTTTAATTTCCTTAATTTTGGCGTTACCCATTGGGAGGTGGACAATGTTTGAAAAGAATTTGGTTTTAAGATTGCTTTTCCCGTTTGTGCTGATCATTAGTCTTTCATTTTTGATCGGATGTGATGATAGCATAGATGATGACGGAATTTCTGTTAATCCTGAAGCTGCTATTGAAAAGATCGGTGAGGCTAATGAAGCGTTGGGGTCGGAGTTATATAACCTTATCAACAATGTGGATGAAACGGAAAATCCCGATGATATTGATATGACTGTTCCATACAATATCTACAAGGCGGCTTTGGTGCTTGATCCGGACAATACAACCGCCAACTTCGGAGTTGCTATCCTCGAAATATTAATGATTTCCCAGGATACAGAGTTTCAAAATTTATTTAACCGCATCGAAGATTTCATGGAGAACGGCAGTTTCTTTGAAGCAGGCGGAGACAGTGAAGCCGCCGGCAATTCACCGGGAAATCCATTGCTGAATTTTCACCTTAATCGTGTCCCAATTTCATTAGGCGAACCGGCAAAAATCGCTGACGGGATGACATCGTTCAGAACAATTTCCGAGTCTGATCCGACAGTTTCTGAGATTCAGGACATTATAGAGACCAAGCTTCTACCGCGTTTTAATACGGCAATTGACTTACTGGATAAGGTTACTGAACACAACGACTTTATCTTTACTGTCACCCCGGAAATGCAGGGAGATTATAACGAAGACAAGGTAGAGTTGGACCTTGCTGAAGTCTATGCTGCCTTAGCCGGAATCAATTTGACCAAGGCGCAACTATGCAATTTTATTTCCTATGATTTTGATTTTATATCGTATGATGGAGCAGGATTGGTTGAAGCGTTCCGGCAGGATTCCGATTTTATGGGGCTCAGATCAAACGGAACGACCAATATGTCCAATGCCCGCCAGGCATGGGATGATGGAGTGACTGCACTTCGTGATGGTATCGAATTTTTGGAAAACGAAACCGATAACCAGTCTGATGATCTCATTCGTATTGACCAGGAAGATGGTATTCTTCAGAAAGATCTCGATTCGCTGAAATCGAATATTCCGAAAGCATTGGCGGCAATCAATTCCTCAACAGAATTGACCTCTGACTGGGACGATGACAGCGAAACGCCAGATGTGGCGCTCGAAATATCTCTGGCTAATTTCTTCAATAGTCCTATAGAAAACTTTAAAGGATTACTTCCAGCATATACGGTTTCTCTCGATTCTCAGCAATCATCAGGTGATTGGACCAGCGAACCTGTTGATGCATTTGCATCAATTACCATCTCGGATAGCGGCTACTATTCCTGGCAAAGAAGCATAGAATTCGATGATGGTGATACAGCGTATTTCTATGAAGATATTAATTTTGACGTTTCTGACTGGGAATCATATTGGGATAATTCTGTAGAAACGTATCGTGATTATCCTTATGCATATATTTATATGCAATTTGAAGGTTACCTTGAACCGGGAAATCATGACTTGTATTGTAATGGGTATATCGAATATGAAGAATCCAGTGGCTGGTATCACGTTCCAAGGATTACCTGGGAAGCGGATAGCTTCGAAGAATGGATTAACGGTATGCCGGATGTAACTTTCGGTGGACTTTTTCCGGGTATTGGTTCTGTCGCGGAATTCAGGAATTTATTCGGAATCGAGGATGTTGATGACTGGGAAAAGAGCATAAAATTCGAGATATGGGATTAAAATCCTTTAACTGCTCTTTTTTGCTTTTTTGTTTAGTTTTTCCAGCCATTATCTGCCTGGCTCAGGAACCGGTGCAGGCTTTGGGAATGGACCCGATGCTGGAATATCTAATGTCCGCCAATAATGAGTCTGCATGGCGGGTTGGCGGGAACCTTGGTATCATCCGTCCGAGCGAAATGTATCCTCCTTTTGAACCGGTGGTTTCACCTTCCACCGGTTTATCATTTTATGGACAATACAATGACTATTACCGGGAAGGAGGATTGGAGAAAGAGGGCTCGTCTTTCAGCCGGGGTATTGATGCGAACGCCTGGTACGCCGTCAAATCTCCTCTCCCCCTGGAAATAAGCCTTCGCTCAAATCAACATCAATGGCGGCTGAGTCTGCTCGAAGAGCTTTCAGAACAGGTTATGGAAGTTTCTCATAACACATGGCAGACAACGCTTTTTTCTCGAATAGCAGTGAAACCGTTCTATCTTGGTACAGGGATGCGGGCAAATTCTGGAAGCGAAACTGAACCAATTGCCAGTTTAACGCTTGATTTGGACAAGCATGGTGCGCTGGGTATTCTCTGGCAAAGAAAGTTCCTCGAACCCTCGACAGATGTAGATTGGCATGAAGAAAAAGTTGGACTTCGCCTTGAAGCATTTCGAGAAGAGCTGACCGGATGGCTGCGAACACCTGAGTTTGGAGGTATCTCCGGAGAGGTTCTACTCGGCAGACATATCTGGATCCGAAAGATAGGAAATACTGTCCCAACCGTATTAAAGCCCTGGGGAGATGAGAATCAACATCATGCATTCATCAAATACAATTACAATAACTGGGATTTGTTGAGCGGAATCAGAGGAAAAGAATATGATCTCCAGGCTTACGGCATCCAGGGCGATATTCCATTCTCAAAAATAACCGCCTGTAAATTTAATGTTGATAGTTGGTTCATATCCATTCACGATAGACTTGATGAAACTGATGATCTGATAATGGAATACGAGCAATTCCGCTTTGAAGGAAGCGGACGAGGACACCTGGAATTCTGGCCCTTCACTTCCGGATTGGTGGACTTGTTGGGATCGCGCCGCTATTTTCGAGCTTCAACGAATGGTGAACTAAACCGTTACCATATTGGCTGGAACCATAATCCAAAGAAAGGTTGGAGCCGGGCATTGGGTATCAATATGCTCGACCTTAACCTGGACGGAGTAACTACTCACTGGCGACCGGCATTTTTAGTATTTGGAGTCGAAGACCTGCAAAAACACCGTCTCCCTGTTTACAGGGTTCTGTCAGGAATGATTACTCTCTCTGTCGGCTACAGCAAACAGTCATGGAAGATCAGCTACACCGCCGACCAGTTAATACCTCTGAAAATCTGGCGCTATGGAATCAGCGAAGAAGGCGTATATCCTGAAAAACCAACGGAAACAAAAGCCAGAAAATATGGCGGTGGTTTTCATATGCTTTATTTAAGTAAGTTGATTAATTTGAATTCCTGATTGCTTTCAATAAACGTGACCCTAAAAAATATTCCTCACCTCGCGGAGACCAACGGGAAGAATATTTTAGTAATTAGTATTATTGATTGAATATTTATATTTTTGTGTGTATATTGAAACAGCAAAAATAATTGATCGTTTCATAACAAACTAACCCGTTTTTCAGTAACTATTAAATTTTTGTTCTCAATGGTATAAAAGCATCCCCACAGCTTACGTGAGAACTGAATGAAGATAATATGTAAAAATTGGCGCCGGCGGTTAAGGCTGACGTCATCAGTAAGTAAACAGGCATATCACCTGTGTAAGACGGTAATATGTCCATTGCAGGTGTCTTCCGTCCATCCTCTCCTGAATCGCTATACCCTCTTATTTTTCATGCCAACCCTGCTGGCTGTTCTGTCACTATGCCTATCAATTACCACGCTCCACGCCCAGACCGAAGTGGAGGGTGATGTGTAATGGCGTATGGGACGAGGAGGGCAGCCCGTATCTCGTAATGGACACACTGACAATCCCCGAAGACAGCACACTCATCATCGAGCCCGGCGTAACAGTCGAGTTCCAGGATCAGGGTGAGAATCAGTATCCAATTTTGCTGTATGGAGCGCTTGAAGCCATCGGCGAGGAGGGGGACTCAATTTATTTTCTCTCTGAAGATTCCACATTTCCTGGATTTTATTCTGATAATGACCATCGGGACATGAGTGTGATCATGGAATATTGTGTGGTTGATTCAGCCTACATGATAATAGACATTAATCATCCTGAATTTGCCGTTTTGAGGCACTCACGTTTTCATATAACCAGTCTGATAATGCAAAACTTCGGATCGGCTGATACTGTTGAATATTGTCAGTTCAACTACACCGGCGAGGATGATTACGGCGCTATTGCATACAACGGCGGCGGACCATATTTATTTTCCAACAATTCCGGTAATATCAGTTTCGCCTGTACTCATGGCACGTTAGCTCCTGTTTTTGGTAACAACATCAATAGAATGCGTTTCGGAATAGGATCAGTAGATATTTATGATAATGTCCTGGCTTATAACATTGAAATTGATGGTTCTAACATAAACGTCCATGATAATACGTTGGGTGGACACGTAATATTGCGCAATTGCAGAGGAACGCTTGAGAGAAACAGTTTGAATGATATGAGGGCAGATGGATGCGCACAAATTACCATAGAGGATAATCATTTCACATATGCCCGCTATGATCATGAAAGCGATTTCCGTAGATCAAATATAATATTCCGGGGTAATCTTTTAACCGCGCAATCTGATGCAGCAAAATTTTCTAGTTGTATTATCCTGTTTGAAAATAACACCTTGTTTTTCAATAATGAAGGTATCGACATTAGAAATCCTAATAATTTTGAAATTCAAAATAATATCTTTGCCGGAGATGGGGTGAACAGCTATGGAATTTATATTTTTCCAGGCCATGATGACCCAGCAAACACGAGCTATAACTGTTTCTATAATGTAACCGGGGCAACCAACGGTTATGAAATGGACGAAGGTAATATTCTCCAAGATCCACGTCTGAATGGCGGTGATCCGTTCGACTATCATCTCCAGGCGAACTCGCCCTGTATTGATGCCGGCGATCCAGACAGTCCGGACGATCCAGATGGTACTCGCGCTGACATCGGCGCATTCTTCTACGACCAAAGCATCGATAATCCACCAGCCCTGATATCACAGTTAAATTTGATCGAACAGGCTGGGACGGATTTCAGTTATACTGCCCTCGCAATAGATGATGAAGGTCCCCTCACATTTCATTTCGAGAACCTCGCCGACTGGCTTGAGGAAGATGAGAATAATCTCGCCTGGGTAGCCGACAGCGTGTCCGTTTCCGGGACAATACCGGAAGAAATCGAAACCTTTGAGTTCACGGTATGGGTCGAAGATGGTTTAGGACAAACTGATACGTCAGTAGTATTCTGTGAAGTTGAACAACTCAACCTGTTGCGTGGTGATACGAGCGGAGTTCTTTCGCTGGAAGATTCTCCATTTCTTGTGGTTGAGGATGTGATCATACCTGAAGGGGACAGCCTCACCATTGAACCTGGTTGTGAATTATACTTCCGTTTCATTGAACATGAAGACGCGCGAATAGGTATCGATGTCTATGGTACCCTCATAGCGGAGGGGACAGTTGATGACTCTATAAAGTTTTTACTCGATTCGAATGAGGCAATATCTGGGGGATTTAGAGGGATACGTTTTTTCACCAATACGGATACATCACGTTACAGGTATGTCATGATGAACTATGCGCTTTACGGTGCTAAACTGGATTCCACTTCAATTACAATTGAAAATTCGACTTTCCTTGATGTGACAAATACTGTAGATGCCCGGACCACTACATCAGTAAAGTTCGATAGTTCAACATGTATTCAACAGAATTTTAACATTTTCGTATTTATTTACAGTTATCAGGGGAACCTTGAGGTGACAAATTCTCAGTTTTATGGCACGGAAAACGAGTCGGTTTTCCCCATCCGCTGCCACACATCCCACGCGCTGATTCAAAACAATTTATTTGACCGTGGTCAATCAGTCAGACTCGTAGAAAACGAAGCATTATTTAACCGAAATATTTTACTCAATGTAACTTTGACTATCTATGATGTAGTCAATGTTATCGTATCGAATAACCTCTTTGCCGCAATATATCAAAACCAGTACCAACTTGGTGTATCTTTTTTCCGCATGCCCGCCACAATTGCAAATAATGTCTTTGTTAATAATAGCACCGGGGCTCTAATTAGTTATTTTGAAGAAGGAGATTCTCTCCCGCAGTTTGTGAACAATGTCTTTATGTCCAACCTAATCAGTGTTAGGGCAGATCATCAAGAATTTACCATACCATCGTTTCAGTACAACTGTTTCTACGATAACGACTCTATCACTGACAATGTGCTCCTGGATACAACTAATATCTTTCTCGATCCTGTATTTGCGGATACGGTAGATTTCTTCCTTTTCGAGACATCGCCACTTATCGATGCAGGGTATCCCGATTCATCATACAATGATATTGATGGAACTCGAAATGATATCGGGCTCTGGGGTGGACCCTTTGGTGAATCGTATGAATATCCGACCTGGGTTACGGAAGAACCAACCAGCCTGCCGAAGGAGTTCCGGCTGTTCGCGCCCTATCCTAATCCATTCAACTCCTCACAAACATTCTATTTCTCCCTACCGAAAGCAGGAGATGTGACTATTCAACTTTACAATCTCCTTGGTCAAAAAGTTCTGTCACAGCACCTACCGGCTTTGCAAGTCGGAGTGCATGTACGCACTTTGAACGCATTAAATATGTCCTCGGGAGTTTATTTTCTTGAATTTACAACGCGGGAGGAAACGCAAAGAACAAAAATAATTTTGCTCAGATAAAGAAGTTGGTTTATTTAATTGGAAACTTTGCAAGTAAAAAGTACCGCACGGAGAACAGTTTGGCAACGACTCCGTACGACGGGTGCCCCTGTTTGTTCACAAACAGGGTTTAACTTATTTCTATTCAATCGATTAGATCGTATCCTGCCAGTACTCAGGTATATCGACGCCAACTGGATCAGGTTTATTCTGAATCCAGAATTTTGCACTTGACCATTTCCAATCCTCCGGAAATTCGACCAGTTTATTCCGAACAGGATTGTTATGAATATATTCCATAGCCCTCCTCAGAACTTCGTCTCCAAAAACATTTCGATCATACCCTCCACTTGTTGAACCCTGTTTAACAAGTAAACAGCGACTGTCTTGAAAATCAATTCAATTTGTGACAAACGACTCCTTCCAGGGAGTTTTTGTTTTCAGGATCGCATTCAGTATAGTCAACAGTTTTCTTGACGCAGCCGTTAACGCTACTTTTTTGCATTTTCCCTCTCCCAACATTCTTTCATAAAATTGTCTAATAGCCGGATTCCATCTAACAGCAACCAATGTCGCCATAAATAGTTGGCTTCGTACATGTGCTCTTCCACCACGGATCATTCGTCTGCCACGATGTTTTCCACTGTCGTGGTTGAAGGGAGCAAGACCAACCAAACTGGCGATTTGACGGCGATTTAGAGTCCCCAGCTCTGGTAAGGCGGCCAGCAATGTAAAAGCTGTCGCTGGTCCAACCCCCTTTACACTTTTCAAAAGGTTCTCTTTTTCACGCCACACCGGACATGATTCGATCATTCGTTCCAGTTTTGCTTCAACATCCTGGAGTTGCTCGGCTATGGCATCGATCAGGCATTGATGGCTATCCCTTACTGGATTTGTACTCGAACGTGTCAAACGGTTTTTTTCGGCTACCATAAGTTTAACAAGTTGCCGACGACGAGTCATAAGTTCATCCAATTGAAGAAGCAAATCGGAAGGAAGTGGACGAACCTCTGGTTTGACTGCTTCGGCGAACCGGGCTAAAACACGGGCATCTATCTTGTCGGTCTTGGCGAGAATACCCAAGGCACGAGCAAAATCACGCACTTGACGTGGGTTGACAACTACCACAGGTAGATCTGAATTAGCAAGATGAGCTGTCACAATGCGTTCTAAACCACCGGTCCCTTCAAGAACGATAGATGTGACTTTTTGCTTACACAGATGTTTTACAAGTGATTTTAATCCTGCTTCGTCATAGCTGTATTCACGGTGAAGATCTTTGGGAACTTGATATACATCCAATTGCTTCCCTGATATATCAATCCCTACAAAAACTTCTGAACTGGTGGACATGGTTATCCCTTCCTTGCAGATACGGGATCAAAATTGAATTTGTCCCTGGCGACTGTTCGGGTTCACTGCCATGAAAAAGGTACGGATCATGCTGTTTGACGGTATATATATGCATTACCAAGGGGCAAACGATCTCGTACCTTCAAAATCAAAACATTCTCTCTAAATTAAAAACCCTCATATTCAAGATACAAGGGGCACACAATATCTTATTTTTATTCCTGATTCACTGAAACGAATTTTGCTTCTCTCTAAATATTTCCTGGCAGCATTTGCACTTGAATCACTATATCCAAACCCGTTTAATCCAACCGTCGTTGTCCCATTCACGGTTCCGGCAATATCTGAAATTCGCCTTACAGTTCATGACATTCTTGGACGTGAAGTTATAAAGCTTATTGACGGTAAATCAGAAGTCGGCAGACACAAAGTTGTCTGGAACGGAACTGATTCCAACGGAATTCCAGTTTCTTCAGGCGTATCTCTGATCAACATGAAAGCCAGTGACTATTCAACAACACGAAAAGCTGTTCTAATGAAATGATGTTTCTCAAAAACCTTAGTATTTGGCAGCCCGGAGTTAGCATATTCGGGCTGTTTTATTTCAAATAACAAGGAATTATAAGTACATATCAATTAGGATTTGACTGATATTATTCAGTAGAGATTTAATTCGTAACCTATTTAATATGTCAAGTATTATTCATATTCAACCATTCATAACTGACTCCTGATGTGATCCAAGTCCTTGAACACGCCTAAGGAATCTCTTACGTTTGCAAAGTTATTTCAAACCTTTTGATTAACAGTTGTTCACGGATGCATGGGGGCAATTAATTATGCCTGAGACCATGAAATATAGTTACCGCGAGGTTTAATGAAACAAATCAGAGCTATCATTCCTGCCGCCGGGATTGGGAAACGGATGCGTCCGTTGACAAACTCACGTCCAAAAGTTCTGCTTCCGATCGCTGGAAAACCTATTATCGGACACCTGATTGATGAGTTGGTCCAGGTTGGGATTGAACATATCACAGTTGTTATTGGTTATTATGGCGAAAAAGTAAAAGACTTTTGCCGGGATGCTTTCCCTGAAGTTTCTTTTCGGTTTGTAACTCAGGAGCAACGGCTTGGACTTGGTCATGCAATCGGCGAGGCGATCCAACCTGATGATAAGAAGCTGATTGTCGTTCTGGGTGATACAATATATAAAGGCGATCTCGACAAATTTAATGGCGATGATGCAGTACTTGGGCTTGTCAAAGTTGATGACCCAAGGAGATTCGGCATTGCGATCATAGAAAATGATAAAATCGTCCGTCTTGAGGAAAAACCAGAAAATCCCGTGTCGAACCTTATCCTGGCTGGAATCTATTATTTCCCGGAAGGCGGCGTTATAAAGAATGCAATAAATACATTAATCGAAAAAGACATTCGCACAAGAAACGAGTATCAGATTACCGATGCGATGCAATTGATGATCGAAGACGGCTATTCTTTTCGCCCGGTGATGATCGACGGATGGTACGAATGTGGAGTGCCGGAATCATTGATTGAAACAAACCAGATATTGCTAAGGGAAAATCCAAAGCTGCGAAATATGCCGGAGAAACTCAGGAAAAATAACATTATCATTGATCCTGTTTATATCGAAGATTCGGTAGAGAGTGAATATTCGATAATCGGACCGCATGTTCATCTCAGTGCCGGATGTAAAATAAGTCGCAGCATTCTATTGAATACCCTGGTTTATGATAACGCCGTCCTGGAGGGCGTATCTCTCGAAGGCGCTGTAATAGGTAACGACACACTAATGATTCGAAAAGACCATTAAACACAACGTTTACAAAGAACTAACATATAGTAAAGGACAAGATACATGGCAGATTTTCTATTCTCGAGCGAGTCGGTGACAGAAGGTCATCCCGACAAAATCGCTGATCAGATAAGTGACGCTGTTCTCGATGCCATAATGGCGGAAGATCCATTCGGAAGAGTAGCATGTGAGAGTTTTGTTACAACAGGAATGGCGCTGGTTGGCGGAGAGATTTCAACAACAACGTATGTCGATATTCCTATCCTGGTACGCCAGGTTATAAGAGAAATTGGATACATCAATTCCGATATGGGCTTCGATGCAAACACTTGCTCCGTTTTAACCACTATCGATCAACAGGCAAGCGATATTGCCATGGGTGTAGATAAGGCTGGGGCTGGTGACCAGGGTATTATGTTTGGATACGCCTGCAAGGATACTGAAGATCTAATGCCAATGCCTATCCAACTCTCTCACAAGCTTACCAGGCGTCTTTCAGTAATGCGGAAAGATGGGACTTTGCCCTGGCTAAGACCTGACGGCAAAAGCCAGGTTAGCGTGAAATATGAGGATGACAAACCAGTCAATGTTACAACGGTTGTTGTATCTACTCAACATAGCCCGGACATTAAGCAGCAGGATATCCGTGATGCAATAATTGAGAATGTAATTAATCCAGTAATTCCTTCCGATTTATTGGGAAAAGATCTGAAAATTCACATTAATCCTACCGGACGTTTTGTTCAGGGTGGACCTCACGCCGATGCC
Organism: Candidatus Electryonea clarkiae; assembly: GCA_030765455.1. GTDB lineage: Bacteria > Electryoneota > Electryoneia > Electryoneales > Electryoneaceae > Electryonea > Electryonea clarkiae. The sequence continues at coordinate 36,536 of JAVCCM010000043.1, forward strand.
GGTCTGACTGGTAGAAAAATTATCGTTGACACTTATGGCGGGTTCGCTCCTCATGGTGGTGGATGCTTCAGTGGCAAAGACCCAACGAAAGTTGATCGCAGCGCAAGCTATATGGCTCGTTACGCTGCCAAAAATGTGGTTGCAGCGGGATTAGCGGAAAGATGTACGATTCAGCTTGCTTACGCGATAGGTGTAGCCGAACCGGTCAGTTTCCTTGTTAGAACTGAAAATACGGGCAAGGTTGAAGATTCACGTATCGAGGAATTGCTTTTAGAGAAATTAAATTTTACACCTTCAGGAATAATTGAACAATTGGATCTTCGTAAACCTATTTACAGGCAGACAGCCGCTTATGGTCATTTTGGACGATCTGAAGATGGGTTTACATGGGAACGCACGGACGAACTGGCGCCATTGCTTAAAAAAGACGCATAAGATAAATTCGTCCACAAATTTATGGTAAGATTTCAGAATATTGATGTGGAAGAACCGTATCCTGCATAATCGGGATACGTTGCCGTGCTAATACTATATTTCTGAAATCGTATATTGAAATTTTATTGATTGATTAAATCGTAATTTGGAGAAAAAAGTGAAAAGAAGTGAATGTGATATTAAAAATCTTGACCTTGCTGATGAGGGTCTTCGACGGATTATCTGGGCAGATAATGATATGCCGGTTCTTGAGCAGATTCGAGACAAATTTCGCCGTGAGCAGCCGCTCGAAGGAATGCGCCTGGGAGCCTGCCTGCATGTAACCGCTGAAACCGCCAATCTCGTCAGAACATTAAAAGCCGGTGGTGCAGACGTTGTAATTTGTGCATCAAATCCCCTCTCAACGCAGGATGACGTTGCAGCTTCACTCGTTCGGGATTATGACGTACGTGTTTATGCGATTCGTCAGATTGACAACGATGGGTATTACAGGCATTTGACCGCTACAGCCGAACATAAGCCACACATTACTATGGATGACGGCTGTGACCTGGTATCCTTGATTCATGAAAAATATAAAGAGAACATGGCTGATATAACCGGATCAATGGAGGAAACCACAACCGGTGTCATTCGTCTCCGGGCAATGGAAAAAAGTGGAGTTTTAGGGCTTCCTGTGATAGCTGTCAACGACGCAAAGACAAAGAATTTGTTTGATAACAGGTATGGAACCGGTCAATCAACCGTTGATGGTATTATTCGCGCAACAGACATCCTGATAGCCGGAAAAACAATTGTAGTCGCCGGTTACGGCTGGTGTGGTCGTGGATTTGCAAGTAGATGCCGGGGAATGGGCGCAAACGTGGTTGTCACTGAGATCGATTCAGTCAAAGCACTCGAAGCGGTAATGGATGGCTTCAGAGTTATGACTATGGATGCAGCCTCAGAAGTCGGAGACCTGTTCTGCACTTTAACCGGGAATAAACATGTAATTCGTGGTGAACATTTTGCAAAAATGAAAGATGGGGCCATGGTAGCCAATAGTGGTCATTTCGATGTGGAAATTGATATTCCGGTATTGAAAAAAATGGCGAAAAAGATTAATAACGGTGTTCGTGAGTTCGTAGATCAATACACTCTTGATAACGACCATAGAATTAATCTGCTTGCAGATGGACGGCTGATCAACCTCGCGGCTGCAGAGGGACATCCTGCATCCGTTATGGATATGAGTTTCGCCACGCAAGCTCTGTGCGCAGAATACGTAGCAAAACATGGAAGCGAACTCGGAAATAAAGTTTACGATCCGCCCATAGAGATTGAAGACACTGTCAGCCGATTAAAACTGGCTTCAATGCACCTGGAGATAGACACTCTTACAGAAGAACAAATTTCCTACTTGTCCGACTGGCAGGAAGGAACCTGATAGATTATTAAAATCTTATATCATTGATTAATGTTTCCCGGATTGGTGTTACCGAGCTTCGTTACACGATGGTTCAGCCCAATCCGGGTTGTATTTTATAACTAAATCATAAGTAAAGAAAAATAAGAATCATCATTATACTTAAAGTATTTTGTAGATAAACCGATATTTATCAGTAAACAAGCTTTTTCAAATTAGTGGTTATAGCCTGACAAATAACAGAATTACAATTAAACACTCAATCTCTCGCATCCTAATTAGTGAAATTTGTAATTAAAAGACTTTAGCAATTGTTGTACGATGACATTTTTTGGTATATTTAACAAAATGCAGGCACCTTTTAATTGGAGGCAGGATGAGACACAGCGGATCAGCGATTAAATGGAAGCGGCTATTAGCGCTTCTACTTGTTGCCTCCTCTGCATTGTTGTTTATGCAATGCACCCTCGACAACCCAGGCTTGCCAAGCTGGGATGTCGCATTCGTTCTAACCTTCAGTAACGAACACTTTGGATTGAATGGCCTCATGGGGCTTGACACCATAGTGGATGTTTCTGACTCACTGAATGACACCCTGTTCAGAGGAGTGGATACTCTTGTAGGCGGCAATTTACTGTACTTGTTCAATAATAAGATTAAACCGTTTGCCCTCGCTGATCAACTCGAATTGGAAACCGATGATACATCTGATTTTACGATCTATATGGAGCATATAATACTGCTTCCATCCGATGTCTCCGACGCTCACCTTCGTGTTGACAAATTTATACCAGGGTGGACCGGTGACGGGACTTACCTGATAGACACCCTCCAGATTCCCGACAGCTCAAGCGAAGTTGCAATTGATTCGTTTCGCTCAATAACGGTTGTCCATTGCATTCCTGACGCTGGTAACATTCTCACATTGGAAGTAACAAATAACTCTCCGCTCACCTGGAGCAGGATTGATATTTCCGTAGCTCCCGCTGATGCCCCGAACCATATCATTGGTTCAGGTTCGATAAACGAAGCGCTTCCTCCCCAGAATGTTCGTACTCTAAGTCTTGATGTGGACGATAAGATACTGAAACGTCATATGGTTTTAATCATGACCGGGTCTGGTTTAAATCAGGGCAATAAGAATCTGACAACTAATGATGGTTTGGACGTAAGGGTTTCTTATGGCGAACTTAACTGTGACTATGTTCAGGAAACCCATATCTCTCGACAAGAACCATTTACTGAATTAGATACTATACCGTTCAAGGACGAAGAAGACTGGGTGATCAGGGGGCATGTAACTTCTGGTGTTATAAGCATAAATCTCCAGAATCATACCGAAGTGGAAGAATCGCTCTATATAACAATTCCGCATTTTTTCACTTATCAAGACACTTTGGACACCATGAAGTTCAAATTTTTACTTGGGTCATCTCTTGACCCGGTTACCTCGGTTATTGATACCACGTTCATTCTGGGTCCAGATTCCGGCACTGTCGGATTCCGAAAAGACTACTTGATGACAATGGATTTGCCTGAGAATTACCGTATGCCGGATCCTGAAGATCAAGTCCTGAAATTTAGTACTACGGTGGTACCGCTTGGACGATTTGATGATGTGGGTAATTCCTTGCCGGTCACTCTCTCTATACGGGATACAGTAAACATGGAGATATTTATTGAAACATTTGATTTTGAGTGGATGTACGGTGTCGTAAGAGATGAAAGAATGGAGATTGAGTCCATAGAAGAATACATCGATTTCTGGGAAGACCAGGAAAACATGCAATCCGATTTAAATGGAAATTTAGAATTCAATGATGTTGGACTGATAATTGATCTAACCGGTTCGGAATACAATTCACCGGCGAAACTTGTGCTCGATATTTCAGGCTTCAACAGTAAAGACAGCATACGAACGACAGAAACAATTGAACGATTTTTCACACCAAATCAAAAAGTTATGTATATTGACGGTGTCAAGGATGATATACATGAAGACAGGCTTACAAGATTATTCAACACTTTCCCTGATTCTCTTACTATAAGCGGTAATGTCCTGATAGGTCGTGACCATTTCTATGGAAGTGAATTAGATCCGTATGAACCCCTTCTTCTATCAAAAGAGGATCTTTTTGTTGGAACTGTAAGCCTGGAAGCTCCTTTCCAGATCAGTACAATTAATCCAACACCTATACACGGGAGTGTTTACATAACTACTTCTAAATCTGAAGATGATACTACAGGGGCTGACTCATTCCCTGTAAATCTTGAGGATATGGATATTCAGAAAATTACACTTATTGCACATACAAAAAATAATCTTCCCATGGGTGTGACAGTATATTTCCTTGCCGGTCATTTTGCATCCGACAGTATTGCGACTGATTCACTTGTTTTTTCAAATATTGACAGGTACAATATCCTCACCCCGCCTTTACGATTGGAACCTCCTGTGATGTTTGAAGGAAGACCGGTTGTTTCCGAACTTGAAATTGACACATTTATGACTGTGATAGATGATGAATCAATGAGTTTGTTGTCCAAAGACAGTATGTACACACGCCAGATAATTGTACTTGACCAGATGAGCCCTATTAATGCTCATGAAGATGATTATCTCGAGGTAGAACTTAGCGGCGAGATACAGTACCGTGTTAATGATACCGGGGGCGATTGATGAAAATTAGATATTCTGTTCCAATAGTCATTATATGTAGTTTTATTTCTATCTTGTTCCATAATTTTAATGCCTCTGCCTTTGTTCCTCCCAATGCAAAGGGGATTGCACTTGGCGGCGAGGTTGGGGTTACGGTTAGAGGGGCGGAGGCGGTTGGCTGGAATCCGGCGTTTCTTGGTTTTGAGGATAATCCCCGCATGGTGATAACTTCTCCTTTATTGAGTACCGGACTGCATTTCTATAATAACTCTTTTTCAGTCAGCACGATCAACACATACTTCCAGCAAGACAAGTTCCTCGATGAATCCGACAAAAAGGAAATCCTTGATCTTGTTGATGAAGATGGATTACTAATCCATAATGACGTTTTTGTACCGGCAATTGGATTCTCCTTTCCAACCGCTTTCCTGAACATGTCGCTCAATTTCAATACAATGAGTATCACGGATGCCAGGCTGGATAAAGATTTTATCCGTGTTGCTTTAAAGGGGTACGGTTACGAACATCTTGGTGAGGTAGCCAGTTTTGATGATATGGAAATGACATCGGCGAACTTTGGTCGTATTTCCCTCACCGGTGCCAAGCGATTTGAAGAAATGGGTTTTGTAGATGAAACGGGTTTTATCAATGAATTTACTGCTGGATTTACATTCTCCTACTTCATGGGATTCGCCTATGTTGACTTGATTGAGGCGAATGCATCCCTTTATGCGGATTATGGAGAATTTGATGGAAATGGATTAGCCGAAATAGTTTCTTCTTTCGGCGGCAACGGCGTAGGACTGGACCTGGGAATGGGATTCAAGTTTGCCAATAGACGTGGAATTTATGGAGTATCTATAATTAATGCAATCAACAAGATACATTGGACTGATTGTGACAGGAGGCTATACAGCTTCGACACCGATTTCGTAACATACTTAGGAGATCCTGTTCCAGGACCTTCCCTGCAGGGCATGGAAGATGTTGACGCTTGGATAGAGAAGAATTTCAATACTGTAGATTCCCTGAGTGAAGGCGAGGAAGTTACAGTTTCCCTGCCAAGCAGTCTTTTGATGTCCATGGGATGGTGGCTTCGTGAAGACTTACTGGCGAGCGGAGCGGTCAGGCAGGGATTAAATGAGGCTGCAGGTAATACTTCGGTACCTGGCTTATCTGCCGGTATTGAATACCTGATCCATCCGAAATTTCCACTTCGTGCAGGAATGGGATTTGATCATCGCGGAGGAACGTCATTTGGTTTTGGCTCCGGGATGAGGATCGGCACATGGAGAACAGATGTAGGCTTCTCTTATAGAAATGGTCTTTTCAATTATTCAAATGGATTCACATTTGGAATAAGCACATCATTTGTGATGGGTCAACCCGAGACAGACCCATTCAAGACAAAAAGATATTGGGAAAACAAAGCCGAATCTTTACGGGAAGCTATATTGGGAGGTAATCCGGATAAAGAATACCCCGATGATTTACCGCCAAGAATGCAGGATCTGTTAAAAGGTTCCGCGAAATCCACGGAAGAAGAACAGGTGGAAGAGGTAGAAGAAGAGGAAGAACCGAATGAAGAGAAACCGAAAAAGAAAACAACAAAAAAGAAACGTAAAAAGAAAGCTCCAACCAAGAAGAAGCCATAAATACCGAAATCTACATTTGTGCTTTTAAGCTGAGCAATGCTTGCTCAGCTTAAAATATTTCCATAAATAATTCTGTCTTTGAAGATCGTATATAATAATTACCTCCTGATACCGATGGTTTTCCTTTCCCTTTTCTACGGTTTTTATTTACTGCCTGCAATTATGCTGACAAATCATTATGGCAAATCCCCTCAACTATATTAAAAGTATATTCTTACGACAACGCAAAAACTTTAAAATATTTCGAGCATTACTTTAAGTATTTCTAAAGTTAGATTATTTCAACATTTATATCGTCGCAAAACAGGTAAATTATTATAAATAAAAAACAAAGAGCCGATCCTAACGGATCAGCTCTTGTCTGGTTTCTATCTGAAACCATTTGCGGCTTTACTATTTCACCAAGGGAAGGCGCAGGCAAACCCAGGGTGTTTATTCAAACCGCACTTCAGCAGATATTTTATATCCCAATAATATTATCGACAGAAATTATCAAAACTTCAGGGAACTCTTTAAATTAAAGGGTTTCAGGGATTATTCGCTCACGGTTTATTTAAAATAGTTGAGGTTATTTTAAGAATCACAGATTTTTGGAAAACGTTATCATTAAAATTGCTTAAACCTGTTAAAACTCACTCAGGGAAGAACTTGAAGTAATAGTATAGCTACTAAAATATTATTATTAAATCCCTTACAATAACATTTCAGTGTCGAAAGATATAATAGTCCAATTTTTCTTTGCCAATTAGATTAATAATCCTTAAATAAGGGAATTAAGGTTTGCTAACGGTATCTGCTCCTGGAGCCCCTCTGTTTTTTTCACAATAAAGCTGCCTGAAAACACTCCCGGCAAAAATCTCATGATCAGATTCTGGTGACCTTATCACCGGTTCAAGTCCATGCAATGGTGACGTCGGTTGTTTTTCTGCAAACAATTAAGCCCTTCCTATTATCTGGAAGGGCTTGGTATTGAATACAAAAATCTTAATATTCACTTGGCAGGATCAATCCTTTTCCAGCTTCTCGATCTCCTGCTCAAGCATGGTAACAAGTCCGTCGAGTTTGTCAACTACTGCCTGGACAGTTTCCGGTTGCGAAAGATCTACCCCGGCTTTTTTAAGCTGTTCCATCGGGTGATCGTTTCCACCTGATTTCAGAAGAGTCAGGTATTGTTCGGTCGCTGCCTTTCGTTCCTTCTTTTTACCTTCTGTGATGCTCTTGACTATCTGCGCCGAGGATGCAAAACAGGTTGCATACTGATAAACATAGTATGGAGAACGGTAGAAATGCGGAATGCGAGCCCAGGTAATTTTGTACAGTTCATCAAGTTCTATGCTGTCGCCATAATAGTCTTTCAGCAGACCGTAATACAAATCTCCAAGAACATCAGAGGTAATCGGCCTTCCCTCTTCAGCCAGCCTATGCGCCTCCCTTTCATAGTCAGCGAATAACACCTGAGAATAGAATGTTCCAACTATGCTGTCTATCGCATGTTGAAGGAGTACGGCTCTTTCCAACGGGTCTTTTGTACGGTCAAGCATATATTCCAGCAGAAGGGCTTCATTCAGGGTTGATGCAACCTCAGCGACGAAGATAGTGTAATCCGCTGTAGCAAAAGGTTGATTTGCCTGGGAAAGCACGGTATGCATGGTATGTCCCATCTCGTGCGCGAGGGTGAAAACTTCGGTCAAGGTGTCGTTATAATTAAGGAGCATGAAGGGATGGATCCCATAAACGCCCGCCGAATATGCGCCAGAACGTTTGCCGTCTGATTCATAAACATCAATCCAGCCGCCTTCAAATCCTGCGCGCATTTGTTTCTGGTACTCTTTTCCAAGAGGAGCAACCGATTCAACAATCATATCGAGGACGTCATCATAAGGATAGGTTTTATCAAACTCCACAATCGGAACACCACTGTCATACAGATGATAGTTTTCCAGTTTGAGTACTTTCTTCCGTAATTCATGATACCGTCTTAATGCGCCTGAACCGGATTTTGCCGAGGTGACAAGGTTCTCATAAACCTCGACCGGGATATTATTTCCATCGAGCGCTGCAACCAGTGTGTTGTCATAATTACGAGCCTGGCTGCGAGCCCAGTCACGTTGACACAAACTGTTATACATGGCGGCATAAGTATTAACGTTAGCTTCATAAACCTCATACATTGCGTTAAATGCCAATGCCCGGTCTTCCTGGTTACGATTCGTATGCAGGATCGCCTGGTATTGAGAATATGAAACAGTAACTTCTTCACCTGTGGAAAGGGTGATCTCTTTGAATTTTATATCTGCCGTTGAAAGCGCCTGGTAGGTTTCACGAGGGGCGCCATTGAAACGATTGAAATAAGAAAGCAGTTGTTCACCCTTTTCATCGAGTACATGCTCCTGGCTTCTGTACAGTTCCTCGATCAAGAAACGGTAGGTTTGCAGTTCCTCGTTCGAATCAATCCATTCCTTCATGGTTTCATGAGGAATTGTCAGCATTTCCGGATCAAGCCATGCAGTTGCCTGGCCGAATGTGGCGAAGAGTATCTGTACGCGTTGTAAATTTGCCTGGATTTCGTTGTTTCTCTGATCGAGATCAAAGTTCAACTGCGGGTATCGATATACCTTATAAGCCAGCATTCCCAGTTCATCGTTTAACTTATACGTTTTCAGAACCTGTTCTGCTCCCTGGGAAAGTGTACCTTTGAGGGAAGCGAATTTATCCATCAAAGGTTCAAGTTTTGCGAAACCGGTCTCCCATTCATCCCAGTCAGAATAGATATCCGTCAGATCCCATTTATAATTATCAGGAATTTCATCACGGTTTCTTGTATCCGGTTTTCCAGATGCTGTGGTCACAGCGCTTAAGAAAATCATTATTGTGGTTACCTTTAAAAAAAAACGAGCTGTTTGACGTGTAAACATGTATTCCCTCCGTTAAATAAGCCTCCGAGGATATTATCGGAGAAACACCGGCTCCGGCAATTCCCCATTTAATAAGACTTCAGAATATAACCTCATTCGCAGGAAAAAAAAACTTCAATAATTAGCTGTCTCTTTATAGAAGTGTATAGCTTAGCTACAGCACAAACAGAGTAGTACTTTATCAAATATGGTCTGTTGAGTTGACCGGAGTACAAATTAGTGCGAAATTTGCATTCAGGATGATTGCTATTATAAACCATTTAAATTTTACATAAGGATTTGTTTGCAGATATGAAAACATGGCAGATATTCAGCAAGCTTAAAATCATTATAATTATCATTATTGCATCCCACTTATGCAATACAAACGCATTGTCAGCAAATAAATATGAACCCGTCATACGCCTGGCTATTGAGGGAAGGTTCGATGTTATTGAGCAAGAGGTTCAAAATGAGAAATGGGCTGGCACTCCTCAAGGTGATCTTGCGCTTGCATTAATAGAAAAAGAAGGGAACGAAGCATTCGATCTATTTGAAAGACTTCTGGAACGCAAAGATGCTTCGAGTGATATCAAAACGGTCGCCCTGTTTCATCTGTACGGATATTATGTACTTGTCAGTGATTATTCCCTTCAGCTTAAAACACTTGAAAAATTATATGAAAACAAGGTGTTAACCGGCAAACTTTTTAAGTCGGAGCTTCCTGATTTAGATGCTCTTGAAGCTTTCATCGCCGAAAAGAAAAATGATTCGCTTTTGTCAGAATCATCATCCGCAACAGCATGGTCTAAACACATCAGCATCCCGGTTTCAACTTCCGGACCTTATTCTGTCCAGATCGGTGCTTTCATTGAAAGAAAACGCGCTGAAAATTTAGTTGAAGACTCAAAATGGACAGGTGATCCGGTTGTACTCGTACCTTTAAAGCGTGGCAAAAAAACTCTGTATGGCGTCTGGGTAGGGCATTTTCCTGACAAAGATCATGCGGATGAATACGGAAGAGCGCGGTTCGGTGATCAGCCCGGTCTCTATAAAGTAGTGAAAAGACAATAATATAATCTTGAATTCGCTGATACTATGGTAAAAAAATCTATTATCATTCAATTTTTGGAATTTCTCCTCATCCTGTCGCTCCTGACAGCATCAGGCTGTGCATCTCATACATCTATTCTTAAGAAAGACCTCCATTCAGAACTGTATAAGATGACCTGGGATGATGCATTAAGCCAATATGGTCCTCCATTGAAAAAAGAGGTGGGAGGTACCCTCGTAAATGCGACCTGGCGCATTGTGGATACCACCGAGGTAGTCCGTCCTAAACAAAAACGCCGACCCGGAGCAAGAACAAGAGTCAGGCAGCATGGCACAAAGATAACCCTGACATTCGACAAGCAGCGTTGGGTATTGATTGATTACAAAGTCAAATCATTTTGAGAATTTATTCATACACTATTTACTATTAACACAATAAGCGTTATATTTACTTATAGTTGAATTATCCCCCCTCCGCACCATGAACGGCTCTGAAGAGGAGCTTAGGATGAGTGTGTGTTTTTTATTCCGTCAAGAATTAAAATTCCCATCACAATTATTAAAGTCAACGACCAGCTTGTTGATTCCTGGTTGCTTTAGCATTTTCCTGTTGGCAGGCTGTGAAGACTTGGGAACCGGTACGGATGGAGCTGACAGTAGAGTTGCATCTATAGAGTTGGTATCTGATGAGACGTCTATATCGGGATTTATCAACCAGAGAAACTTCATCGAGATGATAGCTGTAGTAAAGGATACTAATGGTACAGGAATTTTAGGAATCGGAGTAGATTTCTCAATTATTGATGGGTCCGGAAGGATAATTAGAGCGGATAGCATTACTGATGAATCAGGCAAAATCAGGGCTTTTTACTTTTTCAGAATAACTACTGAAGAACCGCAAACTGCAAGAATCAAGGCTGCCGTTCCTCATTCTGGAATATCTGACCTCATTTCAATCCCAATCACGGCGAAAGATCTGGTTATATCGCTGACTGCTGACAGACACGAGGTTATTGTTCCGAGAGGAGAACCGGGAAGAATTAACTTTACTGCAAGAACCTCGGACATTTCCGGAGTGGGTATTGCCGATATGCCTATCTCAATTGTAGCCATAGAAGGTCGAGGTGATTTATTTGAAGATACTACTTTCATAACCGGTTCAAATGGTTCAGCTTCATTTTCAATCAAAATTGATTCCGTTATGTCAACAGAAGAGTTCCTGGTAAGGGCATATTTAGAAACACCAAGCCATAAAGAGGTTTTTCGGAATGGGGAAAACAACGAAAATCACTCGTTAGATAATAAGATTATAAAACAAGATGAATTTCGACCTGATTATGCTTCGACAATTCCCTGCCTGGGAAGATCAATTCAAAGCACTCTTTCAGACACTGTGCATGTCATGTTTATCCCTGCCGAGGAAGCAGTTGACAGCTTACTTCTTTATATATACGAATGGGACATGACAATACCCGAAGATAGTGTTGCTAATAAACATATCGCCGAAGCCCGGTGCTATATCTATGATAAGAACCATGTGTCTCTACCGGATATCCAGGTAAATTTCTCACTTGAGGATATAAGTAAAACAAATCCTACTCCGACCGGATTAATAATTCCTGTTAATACAACAACGGCATATATATATCAGGACGGACAATATGGAGTCTGGTATGTCATCGCTGCCGTGGGTGAAGCAGCGGATACCGTAATAATAGAAGTTGATACAATCAGGGTGTCAGGCACCTTTGGAGGGACGCTGAAAAACAATAATTGATGCGAGATTAAATTGACTAATAAAAACTGCTATATCTGAATTATTACCCGAAGCAATAAATTTAGCGTATCAAAAGCACTTTTTGAATATTGCTTCTGCTTTCCCCCGCTACAGCATGAATGAAATAAACACCGCTTGAGTAGTCGTCAGCATTGAACAAAAACCGGTGTGAACCCTGGCTTAAAATTCCTTCACTTATTACTGCTGTTTCCTGCCCGGCGACATTCCAGATACTCACCTTTACCATAGATGTCTGCGGTAAGGACAGCGCCACTGTAATGGTTGAATTGAATGGATTTGGATATACCGAGTTTATTTTGAATTCACCCGGGATTTCGGATAAATTTGTCTCAACTGCATCAAAGCCATTCCATTGCACAAAAGCTTCCTGGGATGGGTTTGACATACCTTCATCATAATTTGCGACTATTTTGTAAAAGTATATTCCCGCGATGCTTAACTGGTCAGTATAGGTGGTATCCGTCGTCCAATTTCGCTCCACGTCATTACGGAATACCAGGAATTCAATCAGATCATTCAGCTCTGTTGAGTCGTCGTGAGACCAGGTAAGCGTAACTTCTCCCGAGGTATCATTGAGTTGAGCCGTCAGGTCGTAGGGGACACGCATCATAAATTCGACCTCGAATGACCAAATTTCTTCAGACCATCTTCCACTTGTATTCATATCCTGTGCGTGAGCTTTCCACCAGTACCGGGTTGAATCTTCGAGTTCATAGTAGGTAATAGTGGTATCGCCATTCGCTTCCAAAACAACAGGATCAGTGAGGTTCTCATTTGTGGCAATATACAATGAATACGTTAGCTCTTCATCGGGATCAACATCATCCGTTGAATTCCATACAAACGTAGCTTCCCGTCGCACTATTATTGCACTGTCGGCCGGGCTGACCAGGCTGAAAGGATTGGGAGGATGCGGAGGAGTGTTTTCCCACCATGATACTTTATCGCCTTCACTGGCGGATCCGAGAACATCGAGGTCATCATCGCCATCGAGATCAACAGCATGAACATCCGAAGCGCCGAAAAATTCATCATTGAGAATCTGCTGGTTGAAGTCTCCACCCCTCTCATTCCTCCACCATGAAATAACACCGTCTTCCATTGCTGCAGCAATGACATCGGTCAGGCTGTCACCGTCAAGATCTGCCCCCATTACAGCACACGCTCCATCAAACTCGTCTTCAATTGCGTATTCAGTGAAATTCATCGAACTGTCATTCTCCCACCAGGTAACATCATCATCGATATTGCTTACTGTAAGCATATCCATATCGGAATCATTATCCATATCCGCGGCACAGATATCCCTGGCTCCGCTATAATTTATATCGACAAGATGCCTGGTAAATCCGCCGCCACCGTTATTTGACCACCAGATTACCCTGCTCCACGTGTTTGCAGTGGAGAGGATATCCAGGTCATCGTCATAGTCCATATCGGCGACAGCAATTGATGACGCTCCACGTACATCATTAGATATCATGATTTCAGCAAAATTCCCGTTACCGTTATTTCTCCACCATTTTACATCATGATTAACATTAGAAGCGCCAACGACGTCAAGAAAATTATCTCCATTAAAATCCGCGATATTGACCGCATAAGCTCCCATAAAATTAATTGTAATAGCGTGCCATGTGAAATTTTGATTACCGTCATTTTCCCACCAGTGGATTCTGTTCATTTCAGAAGCAGCGCCTACTACGTCAATATCACCATCCCCGTCAAGATCCGCGGCGAGTACATCCCTGGCGCCTGTAAATTCATTGTCGATAGTATGCCTGGTAAAATCCTGTGAACCATCATTTTCCCACCATGCTATAGTGTTTGCCTCCTCAGCAGCACCGAGTACGTCTATATCGCCGTCATCGTCAAGATCAATAGCAAAAACACTCCATGCACCGTCGAAGTCATCGTCGATGGTGTGCTCGTAAAACACCGGCAGTGAGTATGCAGCAGATACAAACAGGATGACCGCCATCATTGGCGCCATAAACAAAACTTCCCTGACTCGTGCAATCATCTTAATCCTCAATGGCAATTTAATGTGTAACAATCAGTTGAAAATAGATTTTCATGCGCTTGCCAGTAGCTCCCTTTCGTTGAAAGGGAGCTACTTATCGAAACAAGGTTGGCAGTGCACCACTGTTATCATATACAAAATATTTTAACAATATAATCTCATTCAGGCATCATATTCTACACAGGGACATTTACTTTCTTTTACATTGGATATAGTGATATATATTGATTCCCGTTAAAATAATTATTGTGTCATCTATATCAATTTCCCACCTACCTCGTTGATCAGCTTACTCAATCCCGGTGCTTGCTTTTTAATGGAATTAATCATTTTATCCTGTACTTTTATTCTACCCCAGGCGCGAATGATAAGCGTGACTCCTAAAATAACCAGCAATGTATTAAGCAGGAACAGTGGAACAATTAAATGTAGATTATTGGCAAATTCGTAAAATCCGGAGGTCGCAACAAGTAACGCCGTAATCGACATGGGAAGCGTGAGCACACCAAATCCGGTGCGGAGAACAGATAACGACGTACGTTTTTCAGCGAGTATTAGTTGCATCCGCATAATGAGGTTTGATTCCTCATCGTCTGTCAAATTTGGGAGCTGTATATCAGCATTTTCTTCAATCAAAAATGTAATTCCTTCCTTCGAAATAATTTGTCGGATCGCCACAAAAGGCATAGATAAACTGATTGAATTATTAATGAATCAGGTTCAATATTATCTATTTATGTAATCATTTCTGTCCCGTATTGCAACAATATAGCATTCTTAGTTCAGAGTTCGCGATTCAGGGTGTAGTAAATGCAACCTGAAGGTTGAACTCTATACTTTTATGCATGGCATAGTATTCACAGTGATGTGCACACATGATCCAGGCAAACCAATATGCTAACTTTAATCAATTAAGTTTTTTCAGAGAAGCTGATGGTTTTCTGTTTATATTTGATAATTCTAACAATTTTTAGCGTATAACATCTGAGTCTTTATGTCCTTATTATACAATATCATATACATAGTATAATATTAAATGGAACTACAAAAACACTAAGCTCTCGGAGTGATCCTTGTCACATTGGCACCTTCTTTGCAATCATATTCACCGGTATTCGGGAGGGTACTATCGCAAGAGGGAGATACACCAATGAAAAAGGCGATTCGTACCATCTTAATAATGGCGACCGTTCTGATAGCCGGGCAGAACGTTCAAGGCGAAGCCATCCTGTATCCCGAACATGTTGACTTTCCAACTGATTACATTCCCCTGAAAAAGATCAATGCTGAAATCACTATTACCGACCATATAGCTACGACGATTATAGAGCAAACGTTTGAAATTAACTGGGATGAAGGTGAGGCAGATGCAAACTATTATTACCCTGTTCCGGCACTGGCAAGCGTTACCGGGTTCGGAATCTGGGAGGAGGAAGGACTAATATATTTTCCTCTTCTGCGTGGAGAAGAGCGGGAGCCCCAGGGAGGAGGAGCCGGTGATCCCGAATTACAGGATTACCTGGGCAGTAATCCTTTTTTTGCACCCCTGCCTGAACTTCCCGGAGGTGAAGTGATTCTCCGTCTTGAATATTCACAACTGATGGAATATGAATTCGGGCAATATCATTACACTTATCCCCTGGGTATGGGCGGTTTTCTTGAACAGGATATTGACAGCGTTGAGGTACGGATCAATATCACCTCACAAAGGGCTATCAACCTTGTAACACTTGATAACTACTTAGCGGAAACAAGCTATCAGTCACAGGACAGTGTATCAATGGTCTTTACAGGTTTTGATATGGAACCCGAAGATCATATGGATATGACTATTGAAGTAAACCAGGAAGATACAGGAATGTGGTTAATGACTCAGCACGACATTCTTGATTCTTCAGCCCACTTTTTAGCTGTACTTGAACCCGGAGTGCAGGGAGATGATGTTATTCAAAAATATTTCACGTTCGTACTTGATGTATCCGGGAGTATGAGTGGAAACAAAATTATTGAAGCAAAAGAAGCAGCTTCTTATTGTGTCGAGCATCTTAATCCAGACGACTACATGAACATAATTGCTTTTTCGAACGGCGTTAATTCATGGCGTGATGAACCGGTGCTGGCGAATCAAGGGAATGTGAATTTGGCACTGGATTTCATTGATGATCTCTCAGCAGGTGGTTCCACGAATCTAAATAGCGCAATGATGACAGCGTTGAATCAGGAGATGGGTGAGGCTTCTGCAAACCAGATTTTGCTTGTTTCTGATGGGCATCCTAATGGATCGTTGCCAACAATATTAGAGAATATTGAGAATGCAAATGACCAAGGAGCTTCAATTTTCACTGTCGGAGTTGGAGGAAGTAATCTTGATTTCTTGAATATGATCGCATATGAAAACAATGGTCTCTCAATCTCTATCGCTTCAGCCGGGGATAATATTGCGGGTGAAATTGAAACCTTCTTTACAAAATTCTCCAATCCAGCCTTGATTAATCTCGCACTCGACTTTGGTGACGTTGAAATTGATGAATTATACCCACCGGAACCATACACAATATTTTACGGCAGCCAGACTGTTGTTGCGGGTCGTTATTCTACATTTGGAGAAGTTGAAGTCAATATAACCGGAAGAATTGCAGGTGAAGATGTTGAGCTTCAGTACGGTCCTTTTGATTTTGAAGAGGGTGCTGAAGGTTTTCCATTTGTGCCAAGAATGTGGGCGATGAGTAAAATTGATTATTACCTGGCCTGGATGGCGGTTCATGGAGAAAATGATGACATAATTGAAATGATCATTGCATTATCCCTGGATTATGGAATCCTTACTCCATATACCAATTTCGGAACCGGTGACGACGACGATGATGATGACGATGGTACCGACGTAGAAAATGATGCATTGAATGTTTCTATACAATCAAATGAAAAGGGGATTGAATTAACCTGGAGAGTTGGATTTGAGCCTGATGGCAGCCTTTATATGGTATATAGGAGAAACTATAACGGCTATGCTTATATCCCCCTTACCAGGGATCCAATATCCGCACACTATTTCTATGACAATAATGTTGTTCCAGGCGAGCGGTATGTATATAAAGTTGTAATGATAATGCCAGATGGCAGCAAAACATTCGCAGAACTGGAAGTGAAGGCAAACGGTGCTTCCCTGGATTTCTTGTCGATTCATCCCAATCCTTTCAACAGTGAAGCTCGAATATCTTTCAATCTGCACGTAACTTCAAATGTTAATATTGAAGTGTACAATGTCCTCGGCAGAAAAGTGGCATCACTTATGAATGGGGTATCTGTTGCCGGCAAACATGAAATCCGGCTGGACGGAAACGATCTTGCAAGTGGTACTTACTTTGTTCACATGCAGGTTGAACATCAGGATGGCAGCAAAAGGTTCACAGAATTACGAAAACTGACTGTCACAAAATGATCGTATAATCAAGCGAAATGGATATCACCCGGCGGTTAATAATCGCCGGGTTTTTCATTCTTTACAGTGGGATATTCCCATGTTTTTTCTTTGGATTATGATCAACCTTGCTGTCTAACATTTGAAGAGCCGAGATCAGTTTGGGCCTGGTCTGACGAGGTTCAATAACTTCATCGACATAACCTCTTGCCGCAGCGATATATGGACTCGCGAAACGGTCACGGTACAACTGGATATAATCCTGGATTTTTTTCATCTGCTCATCAGGATCTTCAATCTCCATGATCTCTTTTTTGTAAACTATCTCTACAGCGCCCTCAGCTCCCATCACCGCAATTTCAGCCGAAGGCCATGCGTAGTTCAGGTCGCCGCGAACATGCTTTGAATTCATCACGTCGTATGCTCCGCCATACGCCTTTCGTGTGATTACGGTTATCTTGGGAACGGTCGCTTCACTATAAGCATAGAGCAATTTTGCGCCATTTGATATAATTCCACCCCATTCCTGGTCAGTACCGGGCAGGAAACCGGGGACGTCTTCGAACGTGATAATGGGAATATTGAATGCATCACAATAACGAATGAAACGCGCTCCTTTTTTTGAACTGTCTATATCGAGAACACCAGCAAGTACAGCCGGTTGATTAGCAATTAACCCTACACTGCGTCCATCCAACCGGGCAAATCCGACAATAATGTTTTCGGCGAAATTTTTATGTACTTCCAGCATTTCGCCATTGTCAACGATACGTTTGATAACTTCTTTCATATCATAAGGTTTATTTGGATTACCAGGGATAATCGTGTCGAGTTCGGTATCCATTCTATTTGATGGATCTTTACATTCTAAAATTGGAGGATCTTCAAGATTGTTCTGGGGAGAATAGCTCAGCAGTTTTTTTAATGTAGCAATGGTTTCCAGTTCATCATCACAGGCAAATTGAGCCACACCGGATTTTGTAGCGTGTGTATCCGCCCCACCGAGGTCTTCGCTGCTGACCTCCTCGTGAGTGACTGTTTTGACAACTTTCGGCCCGGTTACGAACATATAGCTGGTTCCGCGGGTCATCAGGACAAAATCTGTGATTGCCGGGCTATAAACCGCCCCCCCGGCGCAGGGTCCCATTACAGCGCTGAACTGGGGAACGACGCCACTGGTCAATGTATTGCGAAGAAAAATATCTGCATAGGCTCCCAGGCTGACTACTCCCTCCTGTACCCTTGCGCCGCCCGAATCGTTCAAGCCAATGACCGGAGCGCCGACTTTGACAGCCATATCCATGATCTTGCAAATCTTTGCCCCGTGAGCTTCGGAGAGTGTACCGCCGATTACTGTAAAATCCTGGCTGAACACAAATACTGTTCGACCATCAACCTGCCCATACCCGGTAATCACACCGTCACCAAGAAATTTCTCCTGGTCGAATCCGCTTTCGGGAGTACGGGACTGTACCAGCATATCGACTTCCTGAAAAGTGCCGGGATCGACAAGCAGGTCAACTCTCTCGCGAGCAGTGAGTTTACCCTTTTTATGCTGTACATCTATACGTTTCTGACCGCCGCCAAGAAGCGCTTTTTCCTTTATTGACCTGAGTTGTTTGGTTTTGTCGTCCATTAAATATTCTCTCCCTGAAAAGTGTGTTTTATTCTACCAATCAAAGCGCTCCAAGTCAACCGGTTTGGAGGTATCCATCTGCTCCGGTATTCCCATGAGAGTTGCATTCTGAAAATGATATTTTCAGGGATGACAGGTTACATTTCCGGAAATCAGAATTTCAGACCCAGTTGAATCCCGGCGGCACCATTTTCAGGATTATAAATTGGTGCCATTCCCAGGCTGATCTGTTTTCCATACTTGTATCGAACTTTGTCACGCTTTTCCTGGATGACATTGATTCCGTGCCACCAGTCGTAGATATAATCGGCAATCAGGATTCCACCACCGAGGGCTACGAGAAAGACACCGGCACCACTAATTTCGCTTTCCTTGCCAAGCTCTTTTAATGCATAAGCTTTATTTTCGACACCGTTATCATCATAGACTAAAATTGGGATTTTCTCATATCTGACATTATCAATATCTATGTATCCATAATCAGTTTCTTTGTACTCATCTCCTTCGCTGGCAGTGGCAATACCGGAAAGAATACTCACAGCGCCTACAAACGCTCCACCCAGGAGATAATAGCCCCTTTTCTTTTCTCCCGCCTGGAAATGCATCATTCCCGGTACAGGAATAGCCGCAGCCATTAATACTGCCGGTGCCAACCGCCGGTTAGCGTCACGATATTCCTCATAGGTCATACCATCAGGAACAGTTTGAAATCCCATTTCGTTTAACAAATCGCCGCCTTGCGCAAAACTATGAGTTGAATGCAAAAGTAAAACTAATGCAAACACAAAGAAAATCTTCAATGACTTCATGCTTATCTCCTTGTTTGAAATTTTGGTTGTAATGAAGTTACGAGATTATATTTACAAAATCACAGTTATTGATCTTTTAAGTATAATTAGAAGAGATTTTAAGACTCCGGGAGGGATGCGGGAAACAATTAAGGGAACTCTTTGTCTTAATAACAGGTGCTTCTTTTGGTAGTTAGTAATTGGAGCTGTCAATGCAGGATTTTCTTGCACAAAGATAGCTATATTGTTATAATGAAAGTTTGTCTGAGGTTGAGGATGAGTGAACGTCCCGGATCAATGATTAAAAAATCATTAATATTTCTTATTTTTGCTGTTGTTTTCGCTGCCGCAGGGGCTTTTGTATGGGAAAAATATGAGCCCGATGGTGATAATAATATACCTGTCAAATATACGTCAAATCAAAGTAATGATTATTCCGGTGAAGCCGGAGTAGAATTCGCATCTCAATATGATACATCTGATGATGAAGACGTATTTGAAAGTCCTTTTGTTGCAGTTGCGGAGCGATTGAAGCCTTCCGTAGTTAACATCTCTACGGAAAAGTTGGTCAATGATCCTCACGACGCATTACGTCAGTTTGAACCATTTCGTGATTTTTTCGAGCAGCGCCCTTCCCCTGAACCTCGCAAGCCCAGGTCCAGGACAGCGACCGGCACCGGGGTTATTATCAGTAAAGACGGTCATGTACTGACGAATAATCATGTGGTAGCGGATGCTCAAAAAATCACGGTTGAGTTGATTAACGGTGAAGAGCGGGAAGCTGAAGTTGTCGGCTCAGATCCTGAAACTGACCTGGCATTGATCTCTATTGGTAAAATCAGTCCTGATTATGTTGCGCGCCTGGGCGATTCTGATAAAATCCGTATCGGTGACTGGGCTATTGCAATGGGTAATGCAATGGGACTGGAATGGACATTATCAGTTGGAGTTATCAGCGCAAAGGGGCGGAGTGATTTGTTGATATCCGGTGGTGGACCACTCTACCAGGATTTCATACAGACGGATGCTTCTATTAACTTCGGTAATTCGGGCGGACCCCTTGCCAATATCAGGGGTGAGATTATCGGGATAAACACAGCGATTAACGCTTCGGGCAATGATATCGGTTTTGCGATCCCGATCAACCTGGCTAAAGAAGTGGTACGCCAGTTGAGAGATGATGGTCATGTAACACGTGGATTCCTGGGAATGGTACCTGTAGAACTTGATCCCTTGAAGAGAGAAGCGCTTGGGCTCGATGAGGCAACCAAAGGTATTTTCGTTGAATCCATTCAAGTAGAGACACCTGCTGATGTCGGTGGTCTCCAGGCTTCAGACGTTATAGTCGAAGTGGATGGAAAAACAGTCGATGATGTAGCTGATTTCCGTTTCCGTGTAGCGAGGCATAAACCTGACGAAAAGATGGAATTGACTGTACTGCGTCATGGTAAAAAGAAAAAACTGGATTTTGTCCTTGCAAACAGGGCTGATTACCTCGCTTCCAATAACACCCCGGCACAACCCGGCAGTAGTGATTGGATGGGCATACATACCGCCTCCCTGGCAAGCAGGCAGGCAAGAAATATGGATATGGAAGTCGAACGCGGCGTCCTGATTATCCAGGTGATTGAAGACAGCCCCGCAAGTGGAAAATTGAGAAAAGGCGATGTAATCGTCAAGCTTAACCAGGATAAAACTGATTATAAGATTGATTCTATAGACGATTGGCGTAAAGCAACTGAAACTATCGGCGATACCGACAAAGCTGTTCTTGTCATGTTCTATCGGGATGGAAAAGGAAGCTCACGTTTTGTCGCATTCAAGAAATAAGTAGAACAGGCTGATAATACTAAAAGATGAGCAGTAATCCCGGGGACGTTGTACCCACGGGTATTATTATAAATTTCAGGATATTTTGTTGGGTGTCATTCCTGCGTAGGCAGGAATCCAGTAACTTTTTGATATTATTAACACAATGGATTCCTGCCTTCGCAGGAATGACACAGTGTTCCAGCATCGTAACTTTCAAGCAAACATTTTCGGTTCACAGGAGCAATAAATTGGGTGTTCGTACAGATCAATCGCTGGAGAAATATCTTCAGGAAATTGGCGAAGTGAACCTGTTGACTACGAAGGAAGAGATTGAGCTCGCCCGTGAAATTCACAAGGGTAACCAGGCAGCCCTTGAAAGACTGACAAAGGCGAATCTCAGGTTTGTTGTCAGCGTAGCCAAACAGTATCAGAACCAGGGACTCTCCCTTGGAGACTTGATAAATGAGGGAAACCTCGGTCTGATAAAAGCCGCAAAACGTTTCGATGAAACTCGCGGCTTCAAATTCATTTCATACGCAGTATGGTGGATACGTCAATCCATTTTACAGGCATTGGCAGAACAGAGCAGGGTGGTGCGGCTGCCATTGAACCGTGTCGGCGCATTGAACAAAATCGGTAAAGCTTATTCGGCGCTCGAGCAACGCTTCGAGCGGGAACCAAGCCCCGATGAAATCGCTGAATCGCTGGAAATGACTGCTTTTGAGGTTACCGATACCTTGAAAATGAGCGGTCGTCACCTCTCGATGGATGCACCCTTCAACCAGGGTGAAGACAATCGTCTGCTGGATATTCTCCACAATGACCAGCTTCCACCGCCTGATAACCTGTTGATCAGTGATTCCCTGAAAAAGGAAGTAGATCGAGCCCTGGCGACACTTTCACCACGTGAGGCGGAAGTAATCCGGCTCTATTTCGGACTGAATATTGAACATCCGCTGACGTTAGAAGAGATCGGCGTGAAATTCAGCCTGACACGTGAACGAGTCCGTCAGATCAAAGAAAAAGCAATCAGACGCTTACGCCACGCCAGCAGGAGTAAAGCGTTACGTTCATATCTGGGATAGAACCATTTTTATTAAAGTAGAAGAGCCGGTTCCCAAAGGGACCGGCTCTTAATTTATATGCGATGAATGATTATTTTAGAAGAACAAGTTTTTTTGTTGAAACATATTTTCCTACCTTCATTCTAACGAAATACATCCCTGAGGACACTTCAATTCTTGCATCACTTTTACTATCCCAAAGCACTTGGTGTCTGCCAGCGATGTAATATTTGGAAGTTAACTCTTTGACTTTTTGTCCCAAAATGTTATATATAATTAAAGAAACCTTTGTGTTTTTTGGGAGGTCGAAACGAATAACAGTGGTTGGATTGAAAGGATTTGGATAATTTTGATATAATCTATATTTTTTCGGAAGCGTGATATTTGGACCGATTGCTCCATCGATCATTGCTATCAATCTTCTAGTATTCACGATATGATTCAAAATACCCGTGGGTCTTGTTTCCTCTGGCAACTTAGTATTTACTCCTTTCCGTCTACCCTGTAGTGAATCCGGTCCCTGAAGTTGGAGTACAGCATCTCCATAATCAATTAAAGCAAAAATGCTGTCAACTTCTGAAACAGGATTCTCAATCCTTTCTTCAAAGGCTTCCAATACCGGAATTGGATCCGATATAATTAGTTTCAACTCATTTAGATGTGCATTACACCTGCGTTGTATTAATTCAGGCTGATCATCCAGAATATTTTCAAGTTCGACAATTTCATTACTCGTAAAAGGTTCCTCATCACTTGATACTGCCAATTCCCAACGTGCTCCAATAAGACGGTGAAAAGCAGCGGTAAATACACTGCTCTCAGAATGGTCTCTTAATAAATCAAAATAATTTGTAGCAGCCTGTTCATCATCGTTCTCCTCCTCTAACCTCAAAGCTCTTTTCCAGAGCTGGATATCGGGTGGATCGCTGCTAGTTCCATAATCTGACATTTCATTCCATTCTGTGTCTTCAGGATCATAATCCAGGGTATGGGTTGATGAAAATACCTGTTCGTCGGCATTATTATTATAAAAGTTACTGTAAATATCCCATGAATTCGGAGGATTAGGGATTTCATCTGCGGTTTCATATATGTAATAACCTACAGATCCAAAAATATTGTTGTGACCTTCTTCTAAAACAGCCAGACTATTCACAAATTTTGCTTGTGTTTCATTAGAGTTATTATTATACACAGAATTTGCAGCTCTCCCTGGAGGCATTTGCCTTGTCATGTTAGGATTGCTTGAATCATAACATTTTAGCCCTGGACCATTATTATCAGTCATTGTATTATCGTAAAGTCTTGGACTTGAATTATAAAGACATAAGCCATACCCGTTATTTGTTCCATCAGGTCCATTTCGCTGGAAAGTATTGTTCTGAAGCAAACCACCGGATACATCGTGAATTGACAACCCACCTAAATAATTATCCTCGAAAATACACGTAGTAACCAATATTGAAATACAGTTTGCGATTATCATTCCTTCTTCACCATTATCAGTAATCGTGTTTCCAATTACGGAATGTGTCAAAGAGAGTTGGACACTTTATGTTATGAGTTTAGGTTTCGATCACGACTTTTTCCGGTTTGTTAATCCAAACATTTTGTGGTAGTATTTCAGCTTTTGGCAACTTTCCTTTGAACCTTTCCGGGTGTTTTTCAAAAGCTTTTTTCAACACTTCATTTCTCTTTTCAATAACGCTTTCAGCTAACCCATAATGCACCATTTCCGGTGTCAGCAGCGCTATGCCGGTATGCCTGTGCTCTTTGTTGTACCATTCAAAGAAGTCCCTGCAGAATGCTATAGCCTCATCTATGTTATCAAATCTGCCGGGGAATTGTGGTGTATATTTCATGGTTTTAAACTGTGCTTCGGAATATGGATTATCATTGCTGACATAAGGTCTTGAATGGCTTTTTGTCACTCCCAGTTCCGACAGCAGCAGGGCAACCGGTTTGGATTTCATGCTGGGTCCTCGATCAGCATGTATTGTAAGCTGTTCTTTTTCTATGTTCTGTTTGACACAGGTCTGTTTGATCAGTCTTTTCGCTAATGCTGAGGATTCACGGTATGCTAACATCCATCCTGTCACATAGCGGCTGTAAATATCAAGAATAACATAAAGATAAAAGTATGTCCACTTGCGGGGACCTTTAAGTTTGGTGATATCCCAGGACCAGACCTGGTTGGGAGATGTTGCCAGGAGTTCGGGTTTGCTGTAGTGGGTATGCCGATGTTGACGACGGCGTTCACAGACCTCATTGTTATCATGAAGAATACGGTACATGGTGCGGATCGAGCAGAAATATATGCCTTGATCAAGCAACGTAGCGTAAACCTGATGTGGCGCTTTATCAACAAATGAGTCATCGTGAAGCGCATCCAGAACTTGTTGACGTTCTTTGGATGTAAGAGACCATGACGGCGAAGGTCTGGTATTGGCGGTATTACCATTCCTGCCATAACGGCGATAGAAATAATAATAACTGGAACGCGCCACACCGACTGCTTTACAGGCGTTGCTGACACCGATTGAAACGGATATTTCTTGTGTTGTAGACATCATCTCGGTTCTTCTGCCTGGCTCAGCGGGATCTGAAGTATCTCTGAATTTTTTTTTGAGCCTCGATTATCTTCTGAGCCATCGATAGTTCTTTATGCAATCGCTCGTTTTCCAGCTCAAGTTCCATCAGACGTTTCCTGTCAGAAGCGCTAA
>JAVCCM010000063.1 GCA_030765455.1 Candidatus Electryonea clarkiae
TGAGTTTTGGTCAAAAGGTTACTTCATATCTACAGTCGGTCATCACGGAGATGAGGCGATGTTGAAGAAGTACGTAAAGAATCAGGGCACAGGTAAAAACTATAAACCTCTGCATCAAGAGGATCTGTATTTATGACATACAAGCCGAAGGCTTGTTAATGCCCCGCTGCTTGCCGCGGGGTAGTTTACTATGTTCAGTAGTAAATGCAAGAGATAGCTGAGCCAAGGGCATAACCGGATAATTATATCTTGGAGTCAGTTTCTAATCGCTCCGGTTTTATCCTACCTTATAAATTCATGGGAAAAATTATTGATGAATATCGAACGTTAGCTCATGAGGGGCTCGCGAGGCTGAAAGTCAAGGGCAGCATTTTTCAGGCTATCGCCCTTCCTGTAAAAAACAGTGAAGATGCTGACAGCCTGTTGTCCGATTGGCGAAAGTCTTATCATGATGCCACTCATATCGGCTGGGCAAGACGTCCGGGGATTCCCCCCGAGGGTGAAATTCGCTGGAGTGACGATGGAGAGCCATCGGGAACGACAGGCAAACCTATTCTCCAGGCTATCACAAAAGCAGACCTTTGGAGAGTTCAAATCGGAGTTGTTCGCTGGTTCGGCGGCACAAAACTTGGAACCGGCGGTCTGGCACGAGCGTATGGAAAAGCAGCATCAGACGCAGTCGGCAATTCAAAAATAATCGTTGTTGAGATCAGGAAACAACTCCAGGTCATAATTCCGAATCAATACCTTGGCGCGTTATATTCAATAGTTGAAAAGTTGAATGCAATCCCCGGTCCACAGGAATATGACGAACATGGTATGCGCATAATTCTAAATATAAGAGCATCCATGATTGATATCCTCGCAAACCGGATAACAGAATCGACTGCCGGTCGTGCAGAAGTTAGAATTCTCGAGACCTAATATAACCCATTAGTTTCAACCTTTACCGGTAAGCGAAACAACGAAATATTTCATCAGTAAATTGAACAGACTTTACAATTATTTTAGATTATTCATAGGAGAATTAATGCCCTATTCAGGAGTTGATTACTACAACATCAACGAGTGGTTAAATGAGGAAGAAAGACTCGTTCAGGACATGGTACGTAAATGGGTGGATGACAAAGTACTCCCAAATATAGAAAACAATTTCCGTGACGGTGAGTTTCCGATGCATCTGGTTCGGGAAATGGGTGAGTTGGGATTATTCGGTATTACGATACCCGAGGAGTATGGCGGAGCCGGAATCGGCTATGTCGCTTACGGTATCGCCATGCAGGAACTTGAGCGGGGCGACAGTGGATTACGCAGCTTTGCATCGGTAATCAGTTCACTTATCATGTACCCCATTTTCACCTGGGGAACGGAGGAGCAGAAAAAATTCTGGCTACCGAAACTTGCAAGGGGTGAGAAGATTGGCGCTTTTGGATTGACTGAACCCGATTACGGTTCTGATCCGGGACGTATGATCACTAACGCTAAGCGGGTTGATGGCGGTTATATCCTGAACGGCGCAAAAATGTGGATCACTAATAGTCCAATAGCTGACGTCATCGTGATATGGGCGAAATTAGATGGAAAAGTATGCGGATTTCTTATAGAAAAAGGTTCGCAGGGACTATCCTGTCCAGAAATGAAGGATAAATGGAGTCTAAGAGCAAGCGTTACCGGTGAAGTCATACTTCAGGATGTATTTGTACCTGAATCAAACCGTCTGCCGGACGCTAATGGTCTGGCTTGTGCCCTGACCTGCCTGGATCAGGCACGATTTGGAATTGCATGTGGTGTGATAGGTGCAATGCAAGCCTGTTACGATTCTTCCCTGGAATATTCAAAAACACGTATTCAGCATGGAAAACCAATCGCCGGATTCCAAATGGTGCAGGACAGCCTGGTGACAATGTTGACAGAAATCACCAAGGCTCAATTACTTGTTCTGCGTCTTGGAAGATTACGTGAAAAAGGTGAGGCGAATTTCCGCCAAGTTAGTCTTGCAAAGCGCAACAATTGCCGGATAGCACTTGAAATCGCAAGGTCAGCGCGTGACCTGCATGGCGCTAACGGGATTTCTGGCGAATATCCAATAATGCGCCACCCCTGATGAATCTCGAGTCGGTTTACACCTATGAGGGCACTCATAACATGCATACATTGATTGTCGGAGCTGATATCACAGGCATGGAAGCATATTCCTGATTGTTCAATGCCACATCAACTACTTGCTATTAGAATATTTGTCCTTATTTGATCTTTACTACTTTGCTTGTAAAATTTCTTTCGGGTGTTTTCAGAATTACTAAATATGTACCCGATGGCAAACTGTGCAAATTTATTCCAAGTTTATTTTGACCGGAAAGCTTTTCTTCTGTAACAATAGTTTTTACAGTTCTACCATTTATATCATATATTTCTACCCTGACCTCTGAATCTGTTTTTAGAGAAAAATTTAGTATTATCTCATCGTTAAAGGGATTGGGATATATTTCCACTAAATCATAATCCGGGAATTTCAGTTTTATATAGCTATTCTTTACATCCAATTCAGAGTAGTCTATATAACAAATCCCTATACCTGCAGATATCCAAATTCTGTCTCTTCCAGGGTCGCACCAAACATTTTTCAGTCCATAATTTTGTCTTTCATAAGGGAATTCGGTATTTACCCCAATAAAAGTTGTACCAAAATCATCCGAAAGCCAAATATTGTTACTATAATCTCCAATTCCGATCAGAAGAGAGTCATTGTCGAGTTCAATACTCGTTATTCTTGTTGTAAAATCATCCAACAAACCCCTTCGTTGCCAGTTATTATCAGCATAATCATATTGATAACAATAATGTTCGCTAATAATATATAAATCATTACCAATCAATGTTGGAGAACAATTTGCATTAATTGCTGTGCCATCATACCTGGTATCTATCCAGGTATCACCATCGTTTGTAGAATAATAGATTCCATTATCGGTTAATACGTATAATAATGCATCGTTTTGTTTGAAATTAAATATTCTGTTTGATTCCGGAATTTCCATCTGATCCCAAGAAATCCCTATGTCATAAGAAATGAATAAGTTTCTGGCTCTACCATCTAATGACAAAAATGTGACTGAATCACCTGATATGGCAGCATCTATATTCAAATGATCATAAGGTATAAAATCGAGGGGTGGATTTTCATGCCAGGTTTCTCCATCATCGTAACTATATGTCATCTGGAACCAATCAACATCACCAGTATAGTTCCATTTACGGATACCGCAGACTAACGTATCTGAACTCTGATATATCATATGCCATAGTACCGACACAGTGTCTTCCGGCAAAGGAATTTCAAGGTTATTCCAATAATTTTCGTTTTCATCCATTCTCCAAAGATTATATCCATCATCCCTGAAGAACACTGTTTCTTCTGAAATGGTTAACATCCCAAGCGAACCAATTGGAGGCAATGTATAAGCAAACCAGGATTCGCCTAAGTCATTAGTAGAATATATTCCTTGATTTTGAATTGTGACATATATCGTTCCACTATAACTGTTCTGATATATTCTTTCATAATAGGAATAATTTGTTGGTAGTCCGTTTAAACAAACTTGCCATGTTCGTCCATAATCTTCTGACTTATACAATCGATGATACCTTTTACCGATTATGAATAAGGTGCCTGGTTCATCATGAGCTTCAAGCAATCGATATGGCAAAAAATTTATTGGGAGACCGCCATAAATCCTGTTCCAGGTACTGCCATCATCACTTGAGACAAGAACATTACCTTCCCACCAACTATCTCCCGGTCCAACTCCGCCTACTAATGCAATAAGATCTCCATTGGACAATTGTTGCATATAGTAAACATATGCCCATTCAAATCCATATAAATCATGGAAATCAATTAATGATATCCAGGTTTCTCCGTTGTCTGTACTTCTGGATAAACCACCATAAGAATTATATCCATCGCGATAACTATAATTTCCAGTATAGTAAATTGTGCTGTCATTGTAAGAGTCCAAGAATAAGCCTGATTTCTGGCTCATATTTCCGTCAGTTGCGTGATAATCCCAGGAGTTTCCGCAATCATCGGAACATGCAAAATAATAATCATTCAAATAATACCAACGGTCATGGTTAGATTCAGAAATAACTAAATGATCCCCCTCAAGGTTTGGACCTGTTCCGGCAAAATCCTCCTCAATTTGATTCCAGTTCTCACCGCCGTCAAAAGAGTAAAAAATCCATGAATCAAGTGCATGTGTCCACTGTCGCAAAAGAATGGTATCTCCAGATGCATCCAGCATTTGGCAATCCCAGGGATTAACCTGATAATCGGGGAAAATACTTTCGCTGATCGGATTCCATTGCTCTCCGGCATCGTCTGTCAACCAGACACCTCCCCAGACAACTCCCAGAACAGATCGATTACCTGAAGAATCCACTGCAATGGATGATGCCAAAGATGCTCCAACAGGCACATAATCCCAGGAAGCAAAGATGAACCCATAGAAAAAAAGATCAATAAACAGAATAAGTGATATTAAGGATATTTTCTTCATACATTTACCTTTAAAAAAAGCCCTTGATGTAAAATATATTACATCAAGGGAAATAAAAAAAGTAGAATAATATTTACGGAAGTCCTTGTGGTACAAATTTCCATCCTTCAGCTTGAATTTGGAAACGAGCTTCCTCAAAAAAGTGAGCATCATCTTCGTAGTAATAATTTCCCCAGTGACCTATCGTTATTGTCTTATATCCAGACATATCAATACCATATGTCCAACCTTGTGTTTCTTGATAACCACCATTACGATTACAATCATTTTCACTTAGTACCAAAACAAACTCTTGACCGAATCCGTAATTCAAAGAGCCTCTAAGAGACTCAGTATCAACATAGATACCCCATGTAGCATCTGCACAAGTTTCGCCTCCTGTGATACAACCTACATCCGCATCATCCGGTCCAGTAGATAAGAAAATCAGGGATTCAGAACTTGATTCTTCGGTGTCATCAATATAGACTGTTTCAATTTGTTCCCACCAAACCCAACCCGGTGGTTTTGCGAATGTGGTAGAAGTGAACATAAACAATGACAGCAACAACAACAGCAACAAACCGGCTTTCTTCATGATACTACCTCCAATTTTGAATTAGTATTCC
Organism: Candidatus Electryonea clarkiae; assembly: GCA_030765455.1. Lineage (GTDB taxonomy): Bacteria > Electryoneota > Electryoneia > Electryoneales > Electryoneaceae > Electryonea > Electryonea clarkiae. Next base: position 5,168 of record JAVCCM010000063.1, read on the forward strand.
TTTGATCACAATAAAAAATAAGAAAGAAATTAAACAAAGTCAAGTGCTCTTGGAGTATAAGTGCTTTTTTTTTTAGAGTTTACATACAACTTTTCTGTCAATAATTGGTTTTCTAAAATATTTTAGTGCTGTACATTTATAGTCTTTGTTCCTGTATTAATCGTTTGAGTTCGATTCATCAGTTTTCTGCAGAGTACATTTTACTATATTGAACGAATTTCTATTCTCTGGATATCAGGAAAAGCTAATGATTTTAAAAGACGAAATATATATGCAGCAGGCGCTTCGTTTGGCACGGGAAGCAGAGGAGAATGGCGAAGTACCCATAGGCGCTGTGGTTGTGAAAGATGGCATAATAATCGGTAAAGGAAGGAATCGAACCGAAGCATTGTGTGATCCGACTGCTCATGCGGAAATGGATGCTATTACGGCGGCAACTTCCACAATAAATGCAAAAATGCTCGAGGGTGCCACACTTTACGTTACACTTGAGCCTTGTACGATGTGTGCGGGAGCTTTGGTGCTGGCTCGGATAGAACGAGTTGTATTCGGAGCTTCCGATCCAAAAGCGGGAGCACTGGTTTCGCTGTACCGCCTACATGATGATCCAAGGTTGAATCACCGGTTTGTTATCACCGAAGGAATACTGGAACCGGAATGCTCAGAGTTACTGACCAAATTCTTTAAGAAATTACGAAAAGGTAATGGCAAATAGACAGTGGATTAGTTCACATGCTTTGGTGTGATCTGTCATTCTCGGGCTTGACCCGGGAATCTACCGTTTGCATTGAATCCGAGCATGGACTCCCGGGTCAAGCCCGAGAATGACAATCCCTTCAATCAATTCAGAAACTAAAAATCTGTTGTGCTATTGTATTCCGATTTCCATTGTTTTTTGACTGCTGAAATCAAATATAAATGGTTTTATTTTTGTGCCAAGAGCGTTATGTGTCAGACACAGTACAGGTTTTGATTGTTCTTTCAGATTACTTTTCATCACAATTCCCCTGTAACCGGTATATTTTTCAGACGAGTTTTTTATCACCCGGACTGTAGATCCTCTTGGATAACATTGCACACTGTTTACCAAAGACTGCACGACAGCTTCATTCCAGAACCCTGCTTCACGGTTGACAATTTTCACAATAGCATTCTCAGGCTTATAATGTGTTCCATCGTATGAACCGTTTATCAGGTTATCATACAGGTTGGCGACAGCGAGAATTTCGGCGCTCGGATGAAGATATTTCTTATTATATGGAGTATCAGTTCGTGGAGGCGCGCCGGAACTTTTTATCTGGTTGGGATAACCTGCTCCATTTGCCTGCTCGTGATGCTGCAAAATTGTTGCTTGTTCGATAAATGTAAATGGTTCGCTTTCTTGCAGTATCTGCATAGAAAAAAAAGGATGCTGCCGTTCAACAGATCTTTCCTCAAATGATAATTCCTTGACAGGCTTGTTCAAAATATCGAGGAAAGCGCTCTTTCCTACATCGTGAAGTATTGCCGCTGTTCCAAGAATCCGAAGGTCTTTGAAGCTATAATTAAATGCTCGCGCCATCATGATAGCGAGCAGTGTCGTATCTATGGCGTGTTTGTGCTCAAGTTTCTTGTCCGATTTGGCTGGATATGCAGCAAACATAGTAATATTCTTTTCCACTACCTCCATCATAATACCGTAAACGTTCTTTTGAAAAGCTTTTACCTTCAGCAGAGGAGTGGTTTGGGAAACCTGGGATATGCGTTGTGCGACAGACTCGGGACGAAGATCCTTGTGTGGTATAGTTTCTTTTAAATTATTAAAACTTTGCTCGAGTGAATTGGAGGTATCATCACGTAATTTTTTACTTATCATCTTTTCAGGTTTGACTTTTTTCAATTCTTTAGAAAGATCATCCATGATAAATACCCTGGTGATCCCTCTTTTACCGAATGCCGCAATTACCTCCTTTGTAACACGAAAACCTGAAACAAGCAACAATTCGCATTTGTCATTGAAAAGAGAAGTACCGAGAACTTGACCGGGTTTCAATTTTGCAACTGATATTGGACGCATAGTATATTACTCTAATGTAAAAACTCCATAAAGGCATCATCTGATGATAATTATCCTGATCAAAAGCGCTGAGATTCCAAATCTTTATTAATAACTATTCAATTTATTTTATTTACTAAAGAAATTACCGGTCAAAATTTTCCTTTTCCACCATAGAATAATCCCGATTATTGCCCCGATTGCATCTGCTGCAACATCAAAGATCGATGGATTTCTGCCTGGAACGAACATCTGGTGGAATTCATCACCAAACCCATATAATACACAAAATAAACATATTATCCAAGGAGCTTGTATTCTACTTCCAGTACCGTTGAACGCCCTGAAAGCTAAAATTCCCAATATGGCATATACCGTCATGTGGATAAGTTTATCTGAGCTGAGAATTGTCAGGGGAGGAATTCTGCCGCTGGGTATTGCAGATATTGCGAAAATAATAATCGCCCATGAAACTGGAGGTAAAATGAATGAAACTTTCTGTTTTATCGATAATTTATGGTATGATTTTTCAGTCATTATGTAAAACCTGTTGAGTTAAATGAAAGGTATATCCAACTTGTTAAATAGACTTAGGGCTTATCTCTGAATAAGTGAGTGACGGAAAATTATTAGGGACAGGCTCTTGCTTATTTAAGAATATAAGGCAACCATCAATACAGATATGATGAATAATTTCATGGTGAATAACCCCAAGAGCTATCACCTGGGGATACGTGTTAGATTATGATAAAACGAATATACTATACTATGAATTTATCTGTCTCGATCAGTGCTGAATCTATATAAGATTACATTGGAAATCAGTTATATCTCATATTACCTTCGCAACTTACGTAACGACTTGTTACTTTTAGATTTTTAAAATTATCTTGATTAAACAAAAGAATCACTAAACTTATGAGCAACATAGAAAATAAAGTCTCTTACCTTGACAACGGCGACAGTACTCGAATGCTGCCGGAAGTACTGGAAGAAATTCTTCCCTACCTCTCTGAGCATTATGGTAATCCCGCATCGCTTCATCAATTCGGACTTGATGCGGAAGAGGCAATAGATTCCGCAAGAAGCAAATTGGCTGAAGCTATAGGAGCCAAGCCAGCCGAAATCATCTTCACATCCGGGGCTACGGAGTCCAATAACCTTGCCCTTAACGGTTTGCGTTACCAATTCCCGGACAAGCGTCATCTAATAATTTCACCTATAGAACATGCATCGGTTGACAATATCGCGAAGAGATGGTCTCGCGAAGGATGGGCTGAAGTCACAAAATTAAAAGTGAATAGCGAAGGTTTTGTCGATCCTGATAGTCTTCGCAGCGCAATACGTGATGATACTCTCCTGGTGAGCGTCATTCATGGGAACATGGAGATCGGTACAATTCAAAACCTTACGGAGCTTGGTGAAATCTGCCGGGAAAAGGGAGTGCTCCTACATTCAGATTGTGCTCAAACATTTGGAAAAATCCCGTTGAATATAGGTGAACTTCCCGTCGATCTTGCCAGTTTCAATGCACATAAAATGCATGGTCCCAAGGGGGTCGGGGCATTATATATCAGGAAGAAAGTAAAAGTTCGCAGATATTTTGAAGGATCACCGCAAGAGCATGGAGTTCGCCCCGGTACAGAAAACGTTCCCGGAATTATCGGGTTTGCTAAAGCCGCCGAGATTGCTATTCGCGACATGGACAAGGAAATGAAACGTGTCGATGAATTAGCCGGCAGGCTTGCCGATGGATTGATGGAAATTGAACATGTGGGCTTTAATGGTCCGCCTGTTGGTAAGAATCGTCTTCCGGGTAATGTAAATATTACTTTCCGATATATTGAAGGTGAAGCAATTTTGATGCATCTGAATATTAAGGGGGTTTACGTTTCATCCGGTTCAGCTTGCTCCTCAACCACACTTGAGCCCTCTCATGTCCTGACGGCTATCGGATTATTACATGAGGATGCGCACGGTTCGATTCGTTATACTCTAAGCAGACTTAATGATGAAGAGGATGTGCAGCGAGCACTGCAAGTTACGAACGAAACAGTCAAGCAGTTGAGAGCAATGACGGCATTCATTCCTGAAAAACACAGCAAACACGTTGATGAGAATGCGCAGACTTTTTATAAACATAAAAACGATTGATAGATACATCACGACTTTTTTCAGATAGGAAACGAAGATGGCTATAAAATATACACCGAAGGTCATTCAAGAGTTCACAAATCCCGAGAATGTTGGCGAGATTGAAAACGCTAACGCTTCCTCAACAGAAGGAAGCCCTGCGTGTGGCGATATGATTACATACAATATGATCATCAATCCGGACACAAAAATAATTGAAGACATAAAATTCCGTTCTTATGGCTGCGCATCAAATATTGCTACTGCAAGTGTTGCAACGAAAATTGCCAAGGGAAAACATATTGATGAGGTAATGGGATTGACGCCTAAAGCTGTTACAGAATCGTTAGACGGACTCCCGGCAGTGAAAATTCATTGCAGTGTTCTGGCAATAAATGGATTGAAGTCTGCCATACGCAAATGGAATGAAAAATATTCTGATATGGAGAAGTCTGATGAGTTCAAGCTGGACGAGGAGACTATTGTCAGGGCGCTTAGAAATGTCATCAACCCGGAGACTGGAGTCAGCATTGTAAAAATGAATATGGTGCGAATGATCGAAATTGAAACCGGGAAAGTATATGTTGAATTGATGATGGGTGACACGGATGAAATGTTCTTTAACAATATAGAAGAAGAGACTCGCGAACATCTTGAAGACTTGCCCGGTGTGTTAAATGTGATTATTAAACTGACTGAAGGAAAATCTTATTCATTTGAATAAAAGTCAGCAAACGGTCCAAACAGATTTCGAGATTTTTGAAGCAGAAAAGAGAACTGGTTAGTATTATTATTTCACCCGTCGGGTAATCTCGCCGGGTTTGTCATTCATAAATTGATGACCAAATATCATCAGGAAAAACAGATGAGCTACAGTAAAAAATATTTAGAACATTTTTCCTCACCGCAGAATGTCGGCATCTTAGATAATCCCGATGCAGAGATCGAGGTGGCGCATGAGGGCGGCGGCTGCTTTGACAGAATTAAAATGACTATTATTAGTGAAGAAGACATAATAAAATCCATCAATTTCAAAGCACGGGCATGCAGCGGGACAATTGCTGCAGCATCAGCAGCGACAGCATGGGCTGTCGGGAAATCATTAGAAGAGGCGTTATCGCTGACTCCAGCTATTATTGAACAGGAATTGGGCGGAGTTCCTGAAAAAAAACTCCATTCAGTGGAGCTTGCAGCCGAAGGAATACGAAAAGCGGCTGGAGAAGTTTTGACAAATTCTGGAAACAAATGATTGGAAACGAGATATTCACTCAATTTGCTTTATTGAAACTTTGTATTCGCTTCGTCTAAGACGCAGTTAAAGAAAGAGATCAATTAACCTGCTTATACACCGGAGAATGGAAGGTGTTCTTTTAAATATTTGTCATAAAATACTGCAATCTATTAAAATCCTCATTATCTTATGCTATATGCAACTCGTAGCTGAGTGACAACACAGTGTAGCATCCCTTGGAGGGCTCGAAATGTATCGTTATTATCTGCAATTGTTAATCGCAACGTTTGTCGTGATTATACTTCTAATAAATCCGGCATGGTCAGTTACCGATCCTGAAGGAGCACAGTCAGGAGTCTGGACCAGTGACGGTAACCCCTACAGGGTTCTCGGAGACAGTATTTATGTAAGTATGGGCGACACCTTGATTATTGAAGCCGGTGTGGAAGTAGCTTTTTATGGTGATCGAGGATTTTGGATCACCGGTACTTTACTGGTAAGAGGTGAGGCATCCGATTCAGTAATTTTTGGTCCTTCGGGAGGCGGAAGACCGGGCTCATGGCGGGGGGTGACGTTTTACGGTCCTGCATCATCAAATAGTGAAATCGAAGCAATGAAACTCGATTTCGGTACAAACAACATTCATGTCATCAGTTCATCTCCAACTTTCAGGGGCATTCACAGTCATGGCGCATCTATAAACTGTATCAGATCGCAAAATGGCAATCCTGAATTTTACAACGCGCTCTTAACACAGGATACCTCAAGACCTTGTGAATCAGCCTTTGCGGCGAGTGGTGGCGCTCCCAAGATTTTTGGCGATATTATTGTTTGCTCCCCGGCTGGTGAAAACGGTGTCCTGGTTGTTGATGGTGCAAATCCTGAAATTCAGGACCTGACGATACTGAATCCTCATGATAACGGGGTTTACTTTCAGGGGCTTCCAAGAGGTCTGGTGACAAACTGCTGGATTGGCAGACCAGGATTACGTGGTATTAATATCAGTGACTGTTACAATATCAATATCTCAAGAGTAGCAATTAATCAACCGGTAGGAACAGGTATTTATACCAATCGCGGTACAGGTTCTATCCATCACTGCACTATATACCGGGCTGGACTCGGACAATCCCTTGACGGTATTTTTATTGCCGGCGATAATGCTACATGGGTTGTCCACAGCAATATTTTTTCCGGTTGCGGCGGATATGGAATTCGTTCTACTGTGGCGAATGTGACGACCAGCTATTGCTGCTTCTGGCAGAATGGTACTGACACACACGGTGGTCATGCTGGATCAGGAAGTTTTGATATTTTCGTTAATCCGGAACTAATTATCCCAACTCTTGAGCTTATGGATACATCGCCTTGTATAGATGACGGTAATCCCAATACTCAATACAATGATCCGGACGGCACAAGAGGAGATATGGGCGCGATATTTTTTGACCAGAATACTCCACCCGAAATCAACACTCATTCACCCCAGTCACTTCTTCTCGATGGTTATGCCTGGGGAGATGTTGTCGAGTTTTCGGTAACAGCGACAGACCCGGATAATGATCCTCTTGAATATTCCTGGTACTACCTTGGAGTATTACGGTCAACCACACCCGAGGCAACCATAACCCTGGTTAATAATGAAATTCTTGAAGATGTTACGGTAACAGTTTACGATGGTTTGACTGGATACGATTCCGTGAGATGGGACGTCAGGGCTGTTGGTGTAGAGGACTTTTCCAATACTATTCTTCCTGAAAGGTTTGAAATCTCATCAATTTATCCTAATCCCTTCAACCCGTCAGCTCAAGTTACAATCGCTGTTGACGAGCCCGGGCTATTAGTTTATACAGTGTATGATCTTCTTGGTCGTGAACTTTACTCGAATAAGCAAAATGTAATTCCCGGTTATACGAACTTCGAAATTGGAGGCTCTGATTGGGGATCGGGGATTTATTTTCTTAGTGTCAACCTGAATGAATCCAGGGAAACTAAGAAAATGGTCTTAATTAGATAAATTTATCATAACGATGTTACGTGAATAATCTCCTCAAAGTTATAGCAATAGACGGTCCTGCCGCTTCTGGGAAATCTACCACTGCACGTGGTGTAGCCAGGCAGCTTGGCTGGCGGTATATCGATACCGGTGCAATGTATCGTGTGCTCGGACTGGCGGCTTTGCGCAAAAGCGTTGACCCGAACAACATTGATAAAGTACGCCCCATATTAGAAGATGTAGATATTGAATTATCTACAAACGAACCTATGCAGGTCTTTTTAAATGGAGAAGACGTCAGCGAGGAAATCCGTACTCCGGAAGCGTCTGAAGCAGCAAGCCAGATAAGCGTTCTGTCCGAGGTACGCATCAAGCTGGTAGAGATCCAAAGAAAACTGGGAGTGTCAGGACAAGCCGTGCTCGAGGGCAGGGATACAGGGACGGTGGTTTTTCCCGATGCGGGCTTGAAAATATTCCTTGATGCTGAACTTGAAGAACGAGTGCAGCGCAGGGTTTATGATTACCGGCAGAAGGGGATTGACAAAGATCATAATGAGGTTCGTGCAGAACTTTCAAAACGTGATAAACGTGATTCCGAACGGGATGACAGCCCTTTGACTATTTCGCCTGATGCTGTGATTATCGATACTACTGCAATGACGATTGATAATCAGATAGAAGAAGTGATGAGAAGGGCAAGGGAGATATTCCAATTGGCGGAGAAGGAATGACCACCGGACCCATACGCCCTTCTTATCGAATGATCATGGATATAGTACGGTTTCTTCTGAAGGTCATTTTTGGTCTTAGAATCTATGATACAGAGAAAGTACCGCTCACCGGGAGACTGCTTATTGTTTCTAATCACATAGCTGCACTGGATCCGGCAGTTGTCGGAAGCACAGTTCCAAGAGAGGTACATTTTGTTGCTAAAATTCAACTATTTAAAGGTTTATTTGGTAAGTTTATTCGGCATTTGAATGCTGTTCCGGTGAAAAGATCGGGTAGCGATAAAGAAGCGATCAAGGTTTTACGTTCGGCACTGCTTGAAGATAAAGCTGTTTTGATCTTTCCTGAAGGAACAAGAACGCCTGATCCAGAGAAAAGAGACCTCAAGCTCGGAGTGGGCATGCTGGCAGTAATGAGCGGCGCTGATCTTATTCCCATGCGAGTCGATGGAACTGTCAACCTGATGAGGGCTTTTTTTCGTAAACCTGGAGTTTCAGTTCATTTTGGTAACGTAATAAAATTAAGCTCTATAATAGAAGATGGTCTGCCGAAAAAGGAATTATATCATCGTATATCGTATGCATTGATGGATGAAATTACCAAACTTGAGGATTCATAAAGGACAAGTATAACATGCGCAGGTGTTCCTCCTGCAATAATGCAAGCTGATGCACTTTTATTACCGGATGGTCATTTAATTGAGTATTATAGAATAGAATCCCCGGATTCAATACAATCCGGGCTAATCGTTGGATTTTCGTACTGGTGCTGACTGTGAAAAACAATCGCTTTCAACATTACCGTTTTTGCGCAATTCCTGTATTATTAATTGTTATGCTTCTCCCAGCCCTGGTGTTTTCGAGTGGCTTTGAAGATTCTGGGCTTGAACTCCGCAGTACAGATGAAAACGGTCCCGCCGGTGAAATATCCACTGCAAAGTTGATTCCGGGTGAAGATATCCTTTGGGCGTTATGGCTGGATAACCGCAATGAACCCGAACGATTTGGTGGAATTCCCTGTCTCCAGGGGATAACTGAAAACGGAAGCTTGGTTTTTCAGTCTGACGGTTTAATCCTTGAAGATTTTGGTTGGTGTCCGGATGAGACGGCTTTCGATGCTATCACTGATGGCGAGGGCGGTCTAATAGTTTGTGCAACTGACGAGGACAGGGAGGGTTTCCCGAAAGTTATTCAGCGTTATGACCCCACTGGAGAAGAATTATGGAATTCGCCTGTAATAGTTGAAGATGTGCTTTTATTACAGAAGATGGCATCAATGGGAGGCGGAGAGTCCCTGGTTTTACTATCGCCAGATGCGCCTTCCCTTGAATTATTACATATCGACAGCGAAGGGGAAACAACACAGTGGACTATATTTGAATCAATTGAAGGCAGGAATTCAGCACCGGTAGGAATATTTACAAAGACCGGTGGATACCTTGTTCTTGGACGTGTTGTGCGTTCTGCCAATTCAAGCGAAATGCGCCGATTGTGGCTGAACTCAGATGGACAGCCTATCGGCTCCCTTGATGGGTTGCTCTATTATTATGGACGAGTTAATGAGTTTGATGCTGTTTATTTAGGAAGTAATAAATCACTTCAGTTCATTATTGGAAATGATTTTGATTTATTAGGGCAGTATTTCCCAACTACCGGGTACCCTAACTGGACATTTGAAGGAGTAAGACTCGTCCAGGGCGCTGTAATATCCTCAGGAGCCTGCGCAGCTGATAACGGCTTCTGGTTGATAGCACGGCAAAATAATGATGATAATGATAGAATTATCCTGCGTCGATGGTCTTTTTTCCCCAGACCGCAAACAGATGCTCTCCTGTTAAGCGATTCTCCCGGACATGTGTCGCTCATCAATCCTGCTCCAGATGGAGGTGGAGGAATATTCCTTACATATCACGATTCAAATGACCGGCAATCAGTAGTTCTGCAATTGGATTCCGGTGGAAACTTGTGTGAAGGATACGAAGAGCCGGTTCCGCTTGACAATCTCGAATTTCCTGCTGAAGCAAAAGATTTGGAACGAAAATGGAATGATTTCTTTGTAGTATATATTCAGGATCGTTGGGAAAGTGGTCGGAACGGGTTAGTATTGCAGAAGTTCACGAACATTCTCCCTGATTATACTCCCGAATCAACGAAGAATGACATCCTGTCTTCTTTCGAAATTTTCAGTGCTTATCCAAATCCCTTCAATGGTTGGGTTTCAATCGATATTCACATGCCCACTAATAGCCTGACTGAGTTGGAAGTGTACGATTTAATGGGACGATTAGCATCGAGCAGGACGCTGGAGAACGTGAACGCGGGCAGATATTTAATACCGGTTAACTTTGAAAATCTTCCCTCAGGCAGTTATATCATTAAGGCGTCATCAGCGGAAAACACCTGCCAAAAAAGAGTTACACTGGTTAAATAAGGAATAAAATAATATGCCTTCGTCGATTAGAATTATAATAGGTGATCAAATATTGGACGCTGAGTTGAATGATAGTTCAACCGCGAAAGCTATTGCCAAATCTCTGCCTATCACCTTTGCCGGTGACTACTGGGGTGACGAGATATATGGTACTATCCCAGTAAGTAAGACAGAGGAGAATCCGGTCGCAGTCATTGAAGAGCCGGGCACACTCGGATACTGGCCTATCGGTAAAGCCTTCTGCATCTTCTGGGGACCGACACCGGTTTCTCAAAGAGATGAGATCAGACCGGCAAGCCCGGTAAATGTAATCGGTAGAGTAATATCCGGACTGGACAAACTCGTTGAAACCCGTCCTGACCTGCGAAAAATCTTTTTAGAGGCAAAATAACTATTTAAATCATTGGCTTAACGCACTATAATATTTCTTGAACAAAGTGCATCATGTTATCATTATTTTTGTCTATAAATTATGCTGACATATGATTTTATAATTACTTAGGCTGCATTACCTTCGAGAACTCTTATAGACCAAATTCCCCGAAGGGGAATAATATGAATAGCCACAGGTGAAACCTGTGGGACAAAGTCTGAAGGAGTTTAACTATATTGGTTCTTAAGGACTGCATGTTGGACCAATAGTATTGTCGAACCCCTTCAGGGTTCCTTCAATTTGATTACAATGTCCCATGGGTTCCACCCATGGCTATTCACATTTATCTCCTTCGGAGATATTTATTGGAGTTCTTGAATATATTGTATAA
>JAVCCM010000143.1 GCA_030765455.1 Candidatus Electryonea clarkiae
ACGCCTGTGAGGATGAGAATAATTATGTTTCAATAACAATGACGCTGCCCGACACCACGGATGACATCAGTGATCCTGATGTCGTGCAGCCTCTCGAGTGGTCTTTCGACGGCGCTTATCCCAATCCTTTCAACCAGACGTTGACTGTACGGTTTTCATTATTAGAAACAGCAATTGTCAGGGTGAATATTTATAACCTCCTCGGTCAGGAAGTTGCAGAGCTGGCTGATTTGCCAATGTCAGCCGGAAGATATGCACTGCCATTCAACGGATCAGGGATGGCGAGCGGGATGTACTTCCTGAAATTTAACGCCGGCCCGTTAAATGAAACGAAGAAGATTGTGCTGCTGAAATAGAGTGAACGCTAATACTCCATGGCGCTCAAATGCACGCGCAGCTTGCTTGAGCTTACCTGGATTTTAGTCTTTCGTCTATTCAAAGGCGCATTTATGGGAATCGGAAAGATGCTGTTTAGTAAGGTTCTATGAAAATATTTCGCAATATTATTCCTGGCATCATGAAAAATAATGGCTGGTTCAAAATAGAACCAGCCTGATGATCTTAGAAGAAATTTCCCGTTATTTCATCAACACAACCTGTCTCATCTCATTCATCTTACCCGGTACACTGGCATGGATAAAATAGATGCCACTGGATAATCCTGCAGCGTTAAATGTGAATTTTCTATACCCTGCGGGATATTGATCATTTGCGAGGCTGGATACTTTCTGTCCAAGAGAATTATAAACGAATACCTGCAAAGATGCAGTTTCAGGGAGAGAAACCACTGAAGTTATTGTTGGATTAAAGGGATTTGGATAGGGTGACGCCAGTGAATAATTTTCAGGTATGTATTCATCAAAATCACTTACTGGATTTTCTGCCGGGATCCATATTTGATCCTGCAAATAATCAAGTGGAATAATAGTTTGTGATCCACCTCGGGTGGAATTGTTCATATAGGGGGTAGGAACAGAGAACGCAACAATGTTTTCTCCACCGTCCACATCGCGTCCAATTGACCATCCCTTATCTACCCGGACATATGACATAGAATCGACTAAAAAGAATTCATCATCATACATCTCAAATATAGCTACAATTCCTGTTTCTTCTGAAAGGTTAAAATTTAGATGAAATCCTATCTCACCCTGGTCATCATCAGCCCACAGAACAAAATAATCCATAGGTGCGATTACTGCTACTTCCGATAACCGGCATTTGTCAGGATCATTCAAATCATCTGTTATATAATAATTATTTAGGTTAACATTTTGATGACCCACATTATATAACTCAATCCAGCCATCAAATTCTCCCTGGTGATCTGGAATTGTATTTACATTGCGAGCCTGAAGCTCATTAACAAAAAGGGTAGTCGTATAATAAATATGGTGATAATAGAATGTTCCAAGATCAGTAATTGTATTATCAGTATCCTCTCTATAATCAGGATCTCCAATATCGATGCACGGACTGTCACTGTTTAAACGAAAGTCATAGTTCTCTGAATCTATGAACCTTGGGTTGCTATCAAAATTCCCATTGCCCCAATTCACCTGGTGCCCATGTGAAACATGAAAATCCTGTAATCCACCTTGAATGTCACAATAGGAAAAATTTGAGGTGCCTTGCCATATCACGAAAACCTGAGCCCCATCCCTGCATTCATTGCCCCATACAATGGAATTTGTTAGATTAATTGATGGAGTCGTTGAATATATTCCTCCACCACCTGTGCTTATAGCTGAATTGCCAACAATTGTCAAATGATCTGCACTTAGAGTCCCGCCTTGAGAAGCATCCTGGTAAATACCGCCACCACTCCCTTCCGCCTCATTGCCATAAATCAAGGCATGGTCAAGAGCAACATTAGCGCCACTCATATATATTCCCCCTCCCATTGTTGCAGCACAATTTGTTATAGTGATGTTTGAAAAAGATGAAGTTGTCCTTCTCAGGTAGATTCCACCACCAAACATTGGAGAAGCCTCTAAATCTCCATCAATAACTATATCCTCAGCGGTCATATTACCTGTATAGCAGGTAATATTAGCGCCTACAAAACTGGAACTATTATCATTAAATTCTGCATTTCTAATGGATACCTCTGCATCTCCACCAACGTGCATACCTCCACCTTGACCGTCAGCATAATTATTATTTACAATTACATCAGAAATGTCAGCCTCTCCACCTACGATATTAATACCACCACCACAACTGCTGGTGGAGTTGTCTTCAACAATGAGGTGATGTAAGGTTGGCGAGGACTGCCTGCAATAAATCCCTCCACCCTGCAAGGAGTTACCATTCCTGATTGTGAATCCGGCAAGAACTGAGGTTTCAGTTTCATCTGAGTCAAATGTAACAACAGCCCCTTCCTCGTTACCATTTATAATAGTAGCAGTAGGATCATCCGGATTTCCTAAAAGGACGATCTCGTTGCCACCAAAATTTATGTTTTCGAAGTATTCTCCGGATGATACCATGATAGTATCGTTGTTATCGGATGAGTTTATCGCAGATTGAATCGTTTGGAAATCGGCAGGTACTTCGATCACCTCAGCTGTCGCTGAAAAAATAGGTAAAAGAATTGCCGTGGCGAGAACTAAAATCAATGTCAATGAGTAACGCATTTTGCACCTCCATCAAGTGTTCAGTTTTAGTTTAAAATGGTGCTGCCCCATATCGGCTTCATGGATAGGAAAGAAACCAGTAAAAATGGTTAAGACCTCTGATATGGATAACTAATCGGCAAAGTTGATGCCATTATCTTTAAGAGGATTGTGTAATACACATATTATCCGAAAAATGAAGTAGCGATTTAAGGTATTTGAGGTTTATTTTTGATGGTAGCTATTAATTATAAATAATCAGTAGTGTCCCGTTAGAAATCGAACAATAACAATTGTTTGGAATCGCCTTGCTCTTTGAAATTGAAATCGCTATTCGTAAGAACTTGATTTATAGGGACTTTCTCAAATATTACGATGCTCAAA
>JAVCCM010000083.1 GCA_030765455.1 Candidatus Electryonea clarkiae
TATTATCAGGCGTATATCCGGGATTGTGAATATCATCCTCGTCAAAACGACGTATCGCATGCACCGTAATGTTATCTTCTTCCCAGTCATGTTCCTCTTCTATTATGGCAGCACCAACGCAAACAAGCTCACCATCTTCGTCCGGATAGTAGTCGAACACGCCGATCTCATCGCCTGCAACAAGCGGTACATCATCAATCATCGCCACTGTTACGACAATACTGTAGGTCTCTTCTCCTTCAACTGGCTGGAAATAATGATCAGGCGGTGATGCGGGTGGTTCAAGCAAGTAGTCCGAATAATAAACATCCCCTGACCATTCATAATCATAGTTATCATAGATCCTGCTGATATTTTTAGGATTATCACCATCTTCCATCTCAAGAGTGGTCGCCTCACCCCACCAGTTGTACCGCGCGTCAATATGCTTGGGTGAAGTATAGAGGATATCTTGAGGGAAGCCATTATAAATGTCATAGCCGACATTGTCATATAACTCACTATTGCGAATAACTACAGCGATACGGTCTGTTTGAATACCTGCAAGCATAATTCCGTTATCCCAATTATCAATAATCGAGCAGCTATTAATAGTAAACTGCGAAGTGTGATCATATACACCAATCCCTACACCGGCACCATTTTCTGCTATGATACAACTATCAACATTGCAGTTACCTGAACCGCCAAAACCACCTGCATTTCCAGTAATTACACAAGCGGACATGTCCGAATCGCGTAAACTGACGCCACCTTCATTATCAGAGAAGACACAATTTGATACTGAGGAATTATTTGAAAATTCGACCCAACCTGATCCTGAAACACTACAATTTGTCACACTGGCTTGATTATCAAAACGAATCATGTTTCCGCCCTGAAAAACCGCAAAATTGATTTCAGTATCTCCATTCCCACTATTTGCATAAACACTCCAAAGAGAGTTTAATGGATCATTCTCTACCGCTTCATGAGCTTCAAAATAGACAGAATCCTCCAACTCACCTTCAACAACAAGTCCACCATAGGATTGAATAGAGAATGACCCAGCGAATTGTACATGCACTCCTGCTTCAATAGTCAGGGTTCCATACATGGTAAATACACCACCAACTATTATATATGGGCTATTTTCTACTGTCCAGATTTGATCATCCACATAACCGGAAATCCCTCCGAAAAACGCCGAGTCACTAATTTCCTCTTCTTCATCCCAGTCATTGAGCTGATCGATGTAGGTACATGTAACTTTTTCTCCATCAAATATTTCCAGGACACCGAGTTCGTCAAGTTCATTTTGTCGTTTGATATCCTGTGATGATTCAACAATTCTCTGCATAACTTTGCTATATGCCTTTTGTCGCAACATCTTTTCAATTACATCACATTCCTGGGTTTTCTTAACTGAGGAATTGTTTTCAGCAGAACCGTCTGCGACTAGGAAAGGATTCGTTGAGTAAAGATTATCATCAGAAGAGGGTTTTAGAGATTCCTTATATAATTCATTTCGCAGTCGTACTAATTCCTTTTCTATTTCAGGCTCGGTGGGGTGGGCAAACATGAAGGTTTCTGCATCAACTTCGATGGAACCGTGGAATATCCCGGAATTCGTACCGGTTTCCTCTAAAATCAAATATTCAAAATCTTCTTCGCTCTCTGATGAGAACACAACACCTAACGTATCTATCAAACCAGGATTTCCGTTTCGATCAATGTCCTGAACTTCGACATATATATTGTCCGTTTCAAATGGATATGCAAATCCAATATCTTCCCAAGCCCCATTCGTTAAAGTGATGAAACTCGAATGACCTTCAAAATCGCTTCCTACATAATGAGCATAATTCACGAATCCCATTCGGTTATCATCATAATTGTCCCAGATCGCACCGATATCCTGGGGATTATCACCATCGTTCATTTCCTCCGTGGTTTCCTCACCCCAATAGTTATAGGATGCATCAACATCCTGGCTCATATCATTGCATACATCTATTCCTGATTCATTATTATATAGCTCACAATTATTAATTTTAATATTTACACCCGGTTCTCCCGCGACGAATATTCCATGCAGAGAATTATCATATATTCGGCAGTCAATAGTTTCACAATTCACTAAATCCGGAGCCTGGGTTACCATATGCACCCCGTGCTCACCATTTTCAAAAATATCACATCCACTCACCTTTGAGGCGAAAGAGTAAACTCCCGAGTATCTGCTGCCGGATATTGTACAATCCAATAAATTCCCATTTAACAGCCCGACGCCATAATATTTGCCCCTCGATACAATGCAATTGGTCAAATTTAGACCTCCTACCTTGAAACACCCATCAATTAGGCTATTCGAAAGCTTCCCGTCAATTGAGATCTGTTCCAAATCTGAAAACCGGCAATTGCTTACAAACAAGCTATCCATACCTGCATATCGCATCAGCACAACCGTGAAACCCTGGTAAGGATTTGTACCTTGAAAAACTGTGTGATTAATTACCTCATCACCAGCTAGTGCGGACCAGAAGTACTGCAGGTCAGTACTGATTTGAGGATGAGCACCAACATATATTGAATCATTCTCTTCACCGTTCATCTCAACCATACCCCCAAAGAGGAAATTTCCAGTGTATCTCACATGAACGCCTGCCTCAATAGTCAATCTTTCATCCCAATCATTGTTTGAGGAATAGATATCCCCCACTAAATCGTACGGGCTGTTTTCAACAGTCCATACCTGACCGCTGACATCACCCGATAAGCCTCCACCTACAAGCGCGCCATCCACAACCTCTTCTTCTTCATCCCAGTTGTTGAGATGATCCAGATAGGTACAGACTGCCGTTTCGCCTTCATAGATTTCGAGGATACCTTCCTCATCAAGTTCAAAGGTTCTTGCGAGTGGGGTGATCAGGGATGAATCAATAAGCTTTTTTTGAACATTTTGGAATGCTTCGGCTTCAAGATATTCTTCCGCGAGGAATGGTTTTTCGATTCGTAATCGCGATACTTCATTAGCGATATCCTCTTCACCGGGTCTTGCAAACATAAAAATATCAGTATCAAGAGGGATTGAACCATGGAAGATATCTGAATTATCTAAAGTCTCGGTCAAAATTATATATTCGAAGTCCTGTTCACTGTCAGATGAAAAAATAACCCCCAAAGTATCTTCATTATTCTCATCAATATTCCTGTCCGGATCCCAGATCTCAACAAATATTTCTTCTGTGTCAATTGGATATTTGTTACCTATATCATTCCATTCTGAATCGGTTAACATTACTGAAGCTGTTATTCCCTCATAATCACGTCCAACATATCCGGCATAATCAACAAATCCCAACCATTCTAAATTATAGCGATCAAGAATTCGGCTAATATCCTGGGGATTATCTCCACGATTCATCTCGGCTGTAGTCGTTTCACCCCAATCGTTGAACCGCATGTCCATGTCCATTAAAGTGGCATTATAGACATCAAAATTCCCCTGACTGTTATATATCTCACAATTCTGGATAGTGTAACGACTAAAACTTGTATTAACACAAATTCCGTTCAGTCCATTTCCAATGAAGCTGCTGTTATCTATTCTAATAGTATCATAGGTAGACTGAAAACAATACATTCCGTATAAAACATTATTGTCAAGCACACAATTGGACACTTCACTGTTCCGCAAGGCTCTTATACCATAAATTTCGTTTTCAGTAAACGTGCATCCTGAGAGGGACACACCATACATATCCAGAGATCTGTAATTATCTGTAAAAACACAGTTGGATATAGTGCAGCTAAATCCTATATTTCCAAATGTATTAGTAAATCTGCTGTTAGTTGTCAACATTCCAGAACTGGTAAGAACGTAAAAATTATCTACAAAAACAGCTTTATCTATTATGCCATCATCACCAGAAAAAGAAAAAGTCCAACTCCAGGCAACCCCTCTGCTCCGATACATTTCATGCCCCTCGAAATAAACTGAATCACCCACTGCACCAATTATCTGGGGGCTATTAGCATCGCTGAATGAGTAATTCCCGGTAAACTGGACATGAACCCCTGCTTCTATGGTCAAGCCGGATGTTGTTGTATATACATGGCCTGTAATTAGATAAGGACTGTTTTCCACTGTCCATGTCTGACCGCTGACATCCCCGGAATAACCTCCGAAAATTGCTGAATCTGCGATTATTACTTCATTTCCCCAGTAATTTTCAGGATCTGTATAGCTGCATACAACCATTTCACCACTGAATATTTCAAGAATTCCCTCTTCGTCGAGTTCTAAATACCGAACTCTTGGTGGTGGTGGTGTTGATTCGTGAAGACGACGTATGACATTTGCGTAAGCCTCACCTTGAATCCATTTTTCTTTCATTGCCGGGGGTATATTTTCCTCAATTGAAGTAAATCCTTCCCTCAATCGTATTAGTTCTAGTGATACCTCTTCTTCTGTAGGACGCGCGAACATAAAAGTTTCTGCATCGACTTCAATTGATCCACGAAAAATGCCTGAATTTCTTAAATGCGGTTCTTCCTCCAGGATAACATATTCGAAATCCTGCTCACTTTCGGATGTAAAAACAACGCCAAGTGTATCCAATCCTCTTGGATCCAGATTGCGATCAGGATCTCGAACCTCGACATAAATCTGTGAAGAGTTGAACGGATAAGTAACTCTTACTATGTCATTCCAAGATGAATCACAAAGCATTACAGTGCCGGTGATATCAGCAAATAACATCTGCCCAAAACCAAGGATTAGATAAAGAAATCCAATTATTATCAGGACTGCTTTTCTTTGAAATCTCATGTTAGTATCCACTTATGCTGGTTTGTTATTGAATTCAACTTACCGTTTCTGGAATCTGTTAGGACTTCACGTAAAGAATCATCTAAATCATTTAATTAGAATCATTTTTTGAATATTGGACTTTTCTTCAAAATCCACCTGGAGAAAATAAATCCCGCTTACAAGTTCGCTTTCTGTCTCGAACAAATAGTGATGATATCCTGCATTGAATAAATGATGTGAACTTGATACAAGCTGACCAAGTACATTGTATATTTGAAAACTGACCTTTCCACTGATGGGAAGCTCCAATGGAATGTTTATGCTTGGGTTAAAAGGATTTGGATAGCCGGGATGAACGGCGAATTCTGTTGGTATCGGCGGATCGGGGACTGACCATACCTGGTATGTATTCAGGCTGACAAGAGTACGATTACCCTCATCGTAATGACCACCGGTGCCTTCATCATAATTACCGTAGGCTAAGTGTTCTTCTTCCTGACTGGCAAGATAAAGACGGTATATAATAGTATTATCAGACGTATAACCGGGATGATGAATATCATCCTCATCGTACCGTCTCACTGCCTGAATCGTGATATTGCCATCTTCCCAATCATGTCCTTCTTCCACAATTGAAGCACCAACGCATACAAGATCACCGTCTTCGTCAGGATAGTAGTCAAACACACCGATCTCGTCACCAGCAACAAGCGGTACATCATCAATCATCGCGATTGTTACGACAATACGGTAGGTCTCTTCTCCTTCGGCAGGATTGAAATAGTTGTTCGTGGAATCACTCGGCGGTGCAAGAAGGTAGTTACAGTATTGAACTTCACCGCACTGTTCATCATCGTGAAAATCGTAGATCCTGCTGATATTTTGAGGATTTTCGCCGTTCTCCATCTCTGCAGTGGTGGTTTCACCCCACCAGTTATATCGCGCGTCAACCTCGTTATAATTGACGGATCTGCTATCAAAAAAATGACGATTTGCAATATCATATTCACCGTTATTATATAGCTCGCAATTACGTATTATAACCGGAACCTGAATAGAACGTCTTTCACCTCCCCAAAGACTAATGCCATAATCCATATTATCATAAATAGAACAATTATTCAAATGGAACCGTGAATTCGGGTCCTGAATACCTATACTGATTCCATTACCATTAGTTGTGTTGGTAACAATGCACTCAGAAACAGTACAATTTCCTGAACCTCCAAGACCACCAAAAGTATTCCGGGTGATCAGACATTCTGATATATCCGAATCCTGTAATACAACACCAGAACGATTATCAACAAACACGCAATTTACAACCGTACTATTATTTGAAAATTGTCCACCCCAACCAAATCCTGATACTCTACAGTTGGATACACTGGCTGGAGATGTAAACCGAACAATGTAACCACCCTGAAAGACAGCGTAGTTTATGTCAATATCTCCTCTGTTTGCATATATATCCCATCTTGATTCATTTTCAAACAATTCATGCGTTTCGAAATAGACCGAATCTTCCAGTTCGCCTTCAACGATTAATCCGCCACTTGCCATTAGAGTGAATGGACCTGTGAATTGTACATGTACACCGGCTTCTACAGTCAGAGGATTATTCCTTGTATATACATCACCGCTTATTACATACGGGCTGTTTTCTGCGGTCCAGGTCTGCCCGTCCACATCTCCCGAAACACCTCCGAAAACCACAGTGTCGTAGATTGCAGTTTCAACATCCCAGTCGTTGAGTCGATCGATGTAGGTACATGTTACCACATCACCGTCAAATACCTCCAGGACACCCTCTTCGTCAAGTTCATTGATTCGTTTGGTATCCGGTGATGATTCCACAATTCGCTGAAGAACATCATTATATGCCTCATTTCGAAGCATTTCATCGAACAAATCAAACTGCGTGATATCTTCACCGGTACTAAGTTCATACTCCTGCAACGATTTCTTTTCGACAGACTTGTTAGATTTCACACTGCTAATGAATGGAGTATTTATGTTTTGGGCTTTCTTCCCTACGAAGGCTTTATCAATGGGATCATCTACTTTAAAAAATGGATTTTCTGACGTAACATTGCCATTTGAGACCATATTCAGAGACTCGCCATAAAACTCATTTCGAAGTAGTACTAATTCCTTTTCCACGTCTCTTTCTGTGGGGCGGGCAAACATGAAAGTTTCTGCGTCAACTTCGATGGAACCGTGGAATATCCCGGAATTCGTACCGGTTTCCTCTAAAATCACATATTCAAAATCTTCTTCGCTTTCAGAAGAAAACTCCACTCCCAGGGTATCCCTCGATTCAGTATTGATATTTTTGTCCGGATCATATACTTCAACATAGATATCATGAGAACCTAATGGATAAGCATAACCGATATCTTCCCAGTTTCTATCAGTAAGTTCGATTGATGCTGTATTTCCTTCGTATTCGCTGCCCACATAGTGAGCGTAATTGAGAAATCCAAACCTTTGTTCATCATATATATCATAGATCGCACGAATATTTTTGGGATTCCTACCGTTGTTCATTTCCTCGGTGGTGGTTTCACCCCAGTAGTTGTATTTAGCATCTAATTCATAATAACCACTATTAAAAAAATCGATTCCAGATTCATTTTCATATATCTCACAATGGTTGATTGAAAGTGGAGCATTCCGGTAAAATGCTGAGGTAAACATCCCGCCTTCAATTCCAAACATAGTGTTTTCATAAATCCTGCAATTGGTAGCAAATGAGTAGGGGTAGATATAGAGTCCTGAGAAAGTATCAATGTAACCGTAGTAACCGCTGCCGTTATTGAAAATATCACAATCGTTTATATAATTTCTTTCGCCTTGAGCAGAATAACGATCATCAATTGATAATAATACTCCAGCACCTCCACTGCCGGATATTTCACATCTTTCAGCTAAACCCCGTGATATACCGAGACCATGTGTTATCGTTCGTGTTATCGAGCAATCGCTCATGGTTCCTAATCCAATACCGATACTCATATGAAGAAATGCAGGATCACCACCACACAGGTCAAATACACAATCAGTTACATTCCCACCGACAACCCCAGCCCTGAAATTGTGGGAAAATCGACAGTGACTTACCATAAGGCTGTCATAAGCCTCCGGTACTTCAGGTGGTCTAATAGCGTTTACGTTAATTCCCGTGATACTTGTTGTTAGGCTATTGGCGTTTGATCCGCTAAATACAGCGTATTCGATCCCATTAACATTGGTATCACTGTAAAAGAGAAATCCAAGAAAAGGGTAAACATCTTCATTGTTTCCATACCAGGGCAAATCAGGATCAGGATTATTTTCAATGTAAACTGAATCTCCTTCCTCACCATTTATCTCAACCGTTCCATAAAATGCACCGTAGGTAATGTAAACATGCACCCCGGCTTCAATTATCAGGCGGTCATCCCATTGTTCATCCCAAACATTATTCGTATAAATATTCCCCACAATGATATAAGGGCTGTTCTCAACTGTCCAGGTCTGTCCACTGACATCCCCGGAAATCCCACCCAACAATGCCGCATCTCGAATAGCTTCATTCTCTACCTCAAAATCACCAAGCGGATCATAATAAGTGCATCGAACAGTCTCACCTTCATATATCTCTAATACTCCTTCTTCATCCAGTTCAAATGTTGCAGCAGGTCCAGGCGGATCTGGGGATTCATCAAGTGCTTCCATCAAGTTCTTTTGCGCATTGATGCAAAGGAATCTTTCTTCGAGATCAGGATACTCCTCCCGCAGCACATCCATCTCAGCTGCAATGTCATCCTCCCCCAGTCCCGCAAGAAGAAATTGCATTGTATTGAGTGGAATGGAACCACGAAAGACTGAAGTGTTAATACCTGTTTCCGTCAGGATTATATATTCAAAATCCTGTTCGCTCTGGGAGTTGAACACTACTCCTAACGTATCTTCGTTATCATTTTCCAGGTTTCTATTTTCATCCTTTACCTGAACAAAAACTTCTTCCGTTCCCAGGGGATACATTCTGTGAATATCAATCCAGTTTGAATCAGTCAGCATGATTTCCCCCGATAAACCTTCTCCACCTCCTCCTGTATAACCTGCATATTTGACCATACCAGCCAAATCAGGGGGCATCAGTTCGCCGTCATTCCAATCGTACACATCATAAATGCTGCTGATATCTTTAGGATTATTTCCCAGGTTCATCTCAGCCGTGGTCGCAACTCCCCAGTTATTCCGTCTCATGTCAGGTCCGGGGATTGTACCGTTGAGTACATCTAAATAAAAGTTATCATAGATATCACAGTTACGTACGACAAACTCCCTTGGTCTGGTTGAAGTATGGATCGAAATACCGTAATAACCGTTATCTCTAAAGCTGCAATCAGTGAATCGAAAATATCCGTATTGACTCTGCCAAACCATGACACCGCACACACCATTATTGTTACTATTGCATCCCGATATAATATGAACATCATCAAGCATCCATATTCCTGAACGTCTATGTCCAGTCGATAAACAATCATACAATGCCCCTGAACGAATCATGAAACCATCAGAACCATTTGTAACAATACAATTGGACGCGAAAGAAGAATTCATCACTGCTACCAAAGAACTATCCAGGCGGCTGTTGAGCATTGACGCGCTTGAATCCAGGTTTACCCATGCTCCCATCATAACAGCCTTGTCAATTACTCCTTCTTCCCGGGATAGATGTAATACATAACCCCGCTCATACCATGGATGCTGTTCAAAGTAAACGGAATCACCGGTTTCGCCGTTTACCTGCAATCCGATGAAATCCCGTATCCAGAAAGAGCCGGCGAATTGGACAATGACTCCCGCCTCAATCGTTAAACCTTCAGTTGAGGTATATAAATCTCCAGTGATTATATATGGATTATTTTCATCTGTCCATATCTGCCCACTTACATCTCCTGAATAACCACCGAAAAGTGCGACATCGGTGATCTCTTCTTCATTACCCCAGTTGTTTGCATAATCAGTATATATTGCAACAAGGGTATCGCCGCTGAATATTTCCAAAATCCCGACTTCATCCAACTCCAGCGTGCGTGATCGTTTAGGAATAACAGGATAACGACTGGTTTTATATAGCAGATTATGCTTAGCCAAATCCCGAAGACTCTCTTCATAATCTTCTTCAGGCATCATTTTCATTTCATCGTCATACGGAGATTCCTGACGAAGGCGGGCTATCTCTGTTGCTACTTCAGCATCGGTGGCACGCGCCAACATGAAAGCCTGAGCATCAACTTCGATTGAGCCGTGAAATATTCCGGAATTCCTTCCATTTGGTTCCTCCTCCAGGATTACGTATTCGAAATCCAGTTCA
This sequence comes from Candidatus Electryonea clarkiae, assembly GCA_030765455.1. Lineage (GTDB taxonomy): Bacteria > Electryoneota > Electryoneia > Electryoneales > Electryoneaceae > Electryonea > Electryonea clarkiae. Next base: position 10,167 of record JAVCCM010000083.1, read on the forward strand.
CTTTCGGATGTAAACACAACTCCAAGTGTATCTTGCCTGGTTGGATCTAAATTGCGGTCGACGTCTCGAACCTCGACATATATTTCGGTCGTACCCAGGGGATATATATTGGTTCTGTTGTAGAATCTCCCTATATCCTGCCATAACGAATCGGTGAGTATCACTCTGCCGGTGATATCAGCCATAACCACTGACAGGAAGCCTGAATTCAAAATGAAAACGCTTGTCGAAAAAATTATAAATCTATAGAAGATATTCACAATTGCACCTCACTTTTTCTACTTACTTAGTTGCATCCAATCATTGAAATCAATCCCAAGTTGCCAATATGAATCGAACGTAGTACGCATAGTTTCAGCGAACTCTTCATGTTCGATAAGCAGTGTAGTTAATATGAAAGAAGTCTCGTTGTCCTGGCTTGGAAGAAAAAGCAATACCTTTCTACCATCGTAAATGGCTGCTTTTATTGGTATATAATCGATAAGTCGAGCTTGTTCTCCGCTCTCCATTACTGATCGCTCAATTAAATCAGCAAGGACGGGGTTCCCTTTTTCAAGTTGGTATAGTGCTTTCACAACCCGTTTATTTTGAGATGCTTCTTTTATCTGGTTCTCCAAAGTCTCTTCTGCATATTTTCGAGGAGGAGCGCCTTTCCCGCTGTCCTGATAGGGTCCACGGATAAAATAAAGAAGTTCTCGTTCAGCTTCTGCTTGCAATTTCAAGTGTGTTGTGTAAGCCAGCCTTCTATCCTTGATGATAGAAACGATTTCCAGGGGATTGTGGTTCTCCTGCATCATCTGGTATTGTTCGAATATTTTTGGCAGGAAAGCGTCAAATGATTTAACTCGTCGCTTTTCTTTCTCAACAAGATTATAGAGGTTGGAACGAGGATCGGAAATGAGGAACATACGTGGATTGCTGGAAGTTTCTATACATAGTCCTCGTTCCAGAAGCCGTGTCAAGATACGATAGATCATCTGACGGGGAACCCCAGAAGCGGTAGATGCTTCAGTTGCTGTAAAACTTCCACGCCCGAGCATTGTGATATATATCTTTGACTCATTATTACTGAGACCAAGAGCAGTAAGATGCCCAATTGTTTCATCATACGTCATGGTTACCTCAAAAGAGTTGTAACTAAATATTGAAGCCATACCTATGGGTTCTACATCTATAACTTAGGGGGCATAAAGCATATTTGCAAGCGATTATGTTATTCTTACACTACTTAGAACTCTGTTTTGATTCTTAAGTGTCTCAGGAGGTATGACATAGTATTAATCGAATTAGTGATAGAATACTGAATGAAAGGCTTTATCTTAAAAATTGAATGAAACATCTAATATGACAGCATCTGATTTATTCAGGCTCTCTTTATCCTCTGTAAAATGATATATGGATTGGGAATTAGTTGTTCAAGAGAATAGAAGACGAAAGAAATCTTCCTCATCTGAACAACAAATCATGGAGGAGGTTATTTCAGTTATGATTTGAAGAGTAAAAAATGTGTATCAATTATGATGTAACAATATATTGTTTTTGTGTTTTGATGTATCTACAACTTTCTGTCACTCTGCTTCCATTCCCAATAATCAACAGCCTTCTGCCAGTAAATATTAAAAACTTCATACAGTACTGTACTAAATCCTTTATGTTCAATAAGCATAATATCAGGGTATGGTGCATTATCAAGAGTTTCATCTTGTAATATTAATATAGATTTGCACCTGTCATACACTGTTCCTTTGACAGGAAGGTATTCTAATAATCGAGCTTCTTCACCAGCTTCATGAATTGATTTCTCGATTAGATCAGGTAAAGGGGCTTCTCCATTCTCGAGTTCATAAAGCGCGCGAACTACGCGATATTTATTGGCTGATTGACAGAGTCCTTCAACTTCCAGGCTCGCACCTTTCCGTGGTGCTTTTTTACTCAGTGTAGCTGGTTTTTCAGCGTTTGATGAATAAGGTCCTTTTACAAAAAATAGAATCTCTTTTTCTGCTTTAGCCTGTAATTCTTGGTGAAGCTTTAAAGAAATTGATGGATCTTTAATTATTGTAACAGATTGTCTTGGATTGCTACTGTCTATCCTAACGTTAAATAATTCAGCTATCTGGGGAAGAAACGAGACAACTGATTCAATCTTTCTTTTTTCTTCATCAAGGAGACTGATCAAGCTAAAGCTTGGATCATTAATAAAAAACTTTCGTGGATTGTTTGATACTTCTGTACAAAGTCCCCGCTCTATCAGTCGTGACAATACACGATACATCATCTGGCGAGGAACCCCGGAGGCATAAGCTGCTTCTGAAGCCATAAAATTTCCTTTTCCAAGCATGGTTAAAAAGACCTTAGATTCATTATTGCTAAGACCTATTGAAGCCAACTTTTGTACAATATCATCAGTATTCATTATTATCCTGTAATGTCCGGGTTGTTTTATAATATAAGAAAATCATCATGCAGAAAGGATATTTCTTTTATTCCTACAAAATTCTTAGAACATATTGAACATGGTAAAAGTGTACCAAAGGTACGATCAAGATTTCGGTTTCTATGAGAAATGAATGACCATTTTCCCTTTGTTCTTAAAGACATGCAAACATGTGAGTAGGCTACAACCATGTGGCAAGTGATTCAAAATATTATTTGTCTAGAGCTGGGCATTCAATTATTTGTATTGCGTCAAAAGTTAATTATAGCTTTGTCATTCTATTAATTTCTTTTATAGACACAGGTTTGTTGTTGTCAATTTCGAATAGTCTATATTTACAGTACCCTCGACAGGACTCGAACCTGCTACTTCAAGATTAGGAATCTTATTAATACAATAAATGACAATTACTTACAACAACTAACAACAATATTATTAATGGATAATCCGATTTCATCTATTGTAGTTTATAATGATTATTAATTATTATTTATGGTTAAATGTCCCCCAAATGTCCCAAATTCTTCTTAAGCAGAATTGTTAACAAATCTGCTTGTACTTTCTCTGTCCAAACACGTATTTCTGAAACAAACAACATCTTAGATCAGAATATTACAGTCCAATTAACTCTGAAGTCAAATAAATTGAAGAATTTAATTGATATATATTTACAGAAAATACATCGATTTTCTGAACAACAGATTACTAATCTTCATAAAACTCTTCTGTCTTGATAGAACTTAACTATCTAAAACAATTATTTCTATTTATGGGAAGATGAAGGGGCAATTATGCATAAAAATTGCTGCTGTTCGCCCATAATTAAAATACGCGATCAGTGAGGTTATTTCTTAAAAAGCTGTACCAGGAAAAGTAAATGGAACGATTGTCTATATTGGAGATGATTTATAGGAACTCGTTCAGAAAAAATATAACGAAACTTGAATTCAGGAAAGAATAATAACTACAATGTTCGAAGCAGAATTACACTTTATGAGGGTATACAAGAAAACTTGAAGAGTTTACTTTCTTGTTCTTTATGCTTTAATTATTATTATTACGGACACTATAGTTAATGATCAGGGTATTGATATTGAAAAAGACTCTAAAGAGTTTATGAAGACATTATTAGAGGAAATATTGCCATCACAATTATTTGATAATAAGTTTCAACAATTAGTTATTTAAGGTTTTAGAAGGATGTGCCAAGATGAAGTATGCATTAGCAATATTATTGATTTCCATCATTGTAGTCTGCCCAATTATTGCGTCCCCAATTTCTGATGGGCGAAAAGCCATAAAGAATGAGGATTTTAAGACCGCAATACAAACTTTTCAGGATTACTTGATTGAAAATCCTGAATCTTATGAAGCTGCATTTGAATTAGGACGCGCTCTTGCTTTCGATGGAAATCACGAGGAAGCGATTGAGGTTTTAACCAATCTCATTGACAGCCACCCAGATGATGCTGATGCGCACCTGATGAGAGGACGGGTTTATGCATGGAACAAACAATTCGATATTGCCGAAAAAGATTTGAAATTCGTAACCTCGGATTATCCTGAGTATGCTGATGCCTGGTCAGCATTAGGTAGTTTGTATTTATGGTCCAATCGACCCGGTTTGGCAACTTCAGCCTACTCCAGATGGATCAGTATCAACCCCAATAGCCCAGAACCTTATATCGCTCGTGCTAAAACCTTTCGTGCCACTCGTGAGTTTTCAAAAGCACGTCAAGATTTGGAAACAGCGACGGAATTGGATGGAGACGCTTTTGAAATTGACAAACTCCTTCGATCATTATCCAGAATACCATCAGCAACGATGTGGGAGGGTCGTTTCAATTTTATTTTGAACACTTATATGCCGAGTCGCCCGGATTGGAATACCTATGAGACATCTGTCAAAAGAGAAATCCCGATTGGTTCAATCGCACTTGGTTATAAACGTATTACACGCTTTGATCAGTGGGATTATTCATTTTATTTAGACAGCTACCTGGATTTATGGCGAAAATCGTATGGTAATTTTCGTATAGAATCATCTCCGGATTATATGTTCCTGCCCCGGACTGATTATATCCTGGAAATCTTTCAGGGGATTGGGATCGGATGGGAGATTTCCGGTGGTTTTCATTTGATGCAATTCCCCGATCTTGATGTCGATATTTACCTGCTTTCCCTGGGTAAGTACTTGGGACCCTGGTATTTACGTGAACGTGCAATTCTAACGACAGATGATGGGAAAATCAATCAAACTCATTTGATTGGAATTCGTTATTATCCTGGAAATATTGACGATTATATTGAGTTGACCATAGGAGTTTCTAAACAGGCACAAGAGGTCACAAATATGGAAATTCAAAACGAAATTTTCCAGAAAGCATCATACTCGTTACTATTTCAAAAATTTCTCTTGAAAAACTACGGAATGTCAGTATCAGGCATGTATCAGGAGGATTTTGACCGACTGATTGAAAGAAGCCTGATTGTTAGCTTAATAATTCGATGGTAACGTAAGCATTTTAATGCTTTTAACTACTTCTTGAAGCCCTTTCGTTCCATCCTGCCCCAGCTTTTTTTCTTACGAAAGACGGAGATAATTCCCCTGAAACGACAATAAGTAATATACTGTCTATACCCAAAATTTTCGAGAATTGCTAAAATAAACAATTTTAAAAGATCTGAAAAGCGGGAGTATCTTCTGAATGATAATTCTTCCATAGCCACTGCTGCGATAGATAATGCCACACCCAGCACAAAAGCTAAAGCTAAAAAAGCGAGAATATAGGATGTAGAAGCTCTTCCCATGATTAAGGTAACAACAAAACTGATATAGCCCAAAAATTCAATGAGTGGTCCAAGCATCTCTAAGAAATAAAAATATGGGAAAGCGACAAATCCAATTGCGCCATAATTTGGATTTAACAACATCTTTCGGTGTTTATTAAGTGTTTCCCATAATCCTCTCTGCCATCGATCACGTTGGTTCCCGAGTATTTTAAGTGTTTCGGGACATTCAGTCCAGGCGACAGGATCAGGAACAAATCCGATTTTGTAGTCTATGTTATTTTCGAGACAATAACGATGAAGCCGAACAACCAGTTCCATATCTTCACCGACGGTATCCGTGGCAAAACCTCCAGCAGCGATCACAGTTGTGCGTCGGAATAACCCGAAAGCTCCGGAAATTATCAATGTCGCATTTATTGCATCCCAACCCATCCTTCCAGACAAAAAGGCGCGGAGGTACTCAAGAACCTGGAATTTTGCCAGAAGATTTTTGGGAAGTCTGATATCTTTTACGATTCCATGTTCAACCTTGCAATCATTGACAATCCTTATAATTCCACCTGCTGCTACTGTCGAAGAATCCTCAAGAAATGGTCTGATTATTCGAATCAGGGCATTCCTCTCCAAAAGACTATCTGCATCCATTACACAAAAAAATGGTGTTCGGCAATTATTAATTCCAGCATTCAGTGCGTCTGATTTCCCACCATTTTCCTTGTCAACCAACCAAAGATTCGAGTATCGAGAACTTTTATATATTTTCCTGACTTTTGCTGTTTTTATAGTTGACATCGGAAGTCTTGGTGATACACTGAATTCAAATGCTTTTACAAGAGTTTCAACAGTTGAATCTTTTGATCCGTCATTGATAATGATTATTTCAAACTCGGGATAGTTAAGTGTAAGAAGTGACTTAATTGCTTCAACACAAGTAGCTTCTTCATTGTATGCAGGTGCAAGAAGTGTAATAGGTGGAGCACCTGCTGAGGCTACTAATTCTTCTACATCGAATGATTGTAGTCTGCGAGAATACTTACGGAGAGATTTAAAGGCAAAGATACTTGTCAAAAAATAAAATGAGTTAATCGAGAGAAAATAAAAAAGTACGATCAAGTTAAAAATTTGAATTATAGCCCATATGATAGATGAAATCATACATTTATCTCACGGATGACTTCCTGGGCAATCTCTGCCTGTGGAACATTTTTAGCAGCAAATTCTTGGAGGAGTGAGATACCTCCGACTTTTACAAGACTCCTGGCAGCGTGTAAAACCACCCATGAAGAATCGTGTGAAAGGGCTTGCGATATTGTTTCGATATCATTAGAATCACCAAGGTTTCCTATTGCGTTAAACGCTTGTGCTTTAACAACATCATCAGGATGATTACACATTCTTCTAATTTGTGGAAGATGCTTGTCCGTTCCTACTTCCCGGATAATTCGAATTGCGTTTGCGAGAAGATCCCGGTCCTTTTCTTCTGCAAGTACTTTCGATGCAATTTCTGCTGAAAGTGAATCTTTTTGTAGTCGCAGAGCTTCAGCAGATATTGTACGAACGCTAAGTGGGGCATTTCTGTCAATAAACTTTTTCCTCAACGCAGGTGCTGCGTCGGGACCTAATTCTGCCAGCCTGGCAGCCATATAATTTGGGTTCCAAGCTTCAAGTCTATGCAGTTTATCCAATACCGGCAAAATATATTCTTGTCGATCTTTGCGTGTTAGTTCATGCGCTGCTATTGAGACCACGAGGTCTGATGGGTCATCGAGTGCGGCTAAAATGACTTTTACATATTTATTAAAACCCAAAATGCTTAATGTTTTGATCGCTCTGGCTCGTTTTTCCGGATCTTTGTGCCTGGCTTTCAACGCAATTCTGGAGAGAAAAGAGCTTGATAGAGATATCAAATATCTTTGTTCCTCACCATATAGTCTGACTGCCCACCTCATTAAATAATCAACAAAGATTAGTTGATCTTTGGCGTGTACATTCTTAATAACATCAAAGTGACTTATATCGGCAGACATAAATTGCAAAACAAGATGTTGCCAATTTTCTTCAAGCATATTCCTATGCTTTAATTTCTGATTGTTACGAACCCGTAAATATATTGCATAGAGTGAATAGGTAAGACTTATGCCAAGTAATATAGCGATTATAGAAGTAAGCAAAAGTAGGACACGATCAAAGTAAAACAAATCCATTGTGATCATCTCCTTTCAGCGATAGTTATTTTGGAGATATTATGTTAATAATTTCATTCAATAAAGTAAGCGGATCAAAGGGTTTTTTTATTACTCCTATTGCGCCTAACGACAATAATTCTTGAATTTCGTCATCTTTTGTTTTGCCGGTCAAAAATATTACAGGAATCTCGTTTAATCTGCTATTGGGTATGTTTCGCAGCTTTTCATATAGTTCAGGACCATCAATTTCGGGCATTAAGTAATCAAGTAATATCAAATCTGGAAGTTCTTGTAAAATCATATCAATGGATTCAAGTCCGCCTTCGGATAGAACGACTTCATGTTGACCAGATTTCTCAAGAGATATTTTGGTGATTAAGCGAATGTCGGCATCATCATCGATTAATAGGATTTTCATTTATCTCTCTTGAGTAAACGATGAATTCTTGCCATAAGTTCTTCAGGAGAGAAAGGTTTAGTAAGATAATCATCTGCTCCCAGGTTTAGTCCTTTGACTATTTCCTTTTCATTACCTAATCCAGATAAAATAATAATCGGTGTTTTTGCATTTGCTGGAATTTCCCGGATATTCCTGAGAAGCTCAAAGCCGTCCATCACAGGCATTTTAATATCGAGAATAAACAATTCAGGGGTTTCCTTTTTTGCGGCTTCGAGCGCTGAAGCACCATCTGTAAAATGGCTAACCTCGAAATTATGCTTCTTCAGACGATGTTTGACTAATAAGGCAATCATATCATCATCTTCCGCGAGTATTATTTTCTCCTGAACAGGAATTGCATTATCATCATGGGAAAATATTCTATTCCTTCCTGAAGATTTTGCCAGATATAGAAATTGGTCTGCTTCAGCTACTGCATCACGCAATAATACCCCTTCTTTTACTTCTGCAACACCTGCTGAAAAAGTTACCCGGAACTTTCTAACTTCTGGTTTCTTAGTTTGAAATATCATCGCCCGGACGGCATTAAGCGACTTTTGGATAGCTTGTATTGCTCCATCAAGTTTTGTGTCAGGGAAAAGGGCTACAAATTCCTCGCCCCCCCATCGAGCTAAATAATCAGACTGGCGAAGATAATCCTTTATTTTAGTGGATACTGCATAAAGAACTTTATCTCCTATATCATGTCCATAAGTATCATTTACCGACTTGAAGTGATCAATATCAAAAATCGCTATGCAAAATGATTGATTTTTTCTTATGGCGAATGACGATGTTCTATCAAACATCTCTGTCAATGCTGCTCGATTCGGCAAGCCTGTAAGAGGATCCGAACGCGCTTCACGTTGTTGATCTGCATACTTCTGTAATAAAGTAGCAACGGCCACAGACAGTTCACCCGGCTCAAAAGGCTTTTCAAAATATACAGAAGCACCAAGCGCGAAACATTCCGCTTTAGTTGAGTAGTTGTCCTTACCAGATAGAACTATGACAGGAATTCCAGCAAGTGAAGGACGTTCACGTAAAGACAATAGTAAACTTCGTCCATCAATATCGGGCAGTATTAAATCTAAGATTATTAAATCAATGCTTTCATCGGATAGAATTTCTTCTGCTTTTTCACCATTATCTGCGACAAAAATGGTTCTTTTAGGTAGATCAAGCCTTCTTTTAAGAAAATCAGTAATACTTGGATCATCATCAACAATTAATATATTCACTTCCCTGCTTTCATTGTCCATGACAACTTTCACCAGGAGTGATATCAGGTCCTGTAGTTTTGCTAATACTTCAGTATCTTCCGCGTCCTCTACTATTTGTCCCGCTTGAGTTATTTGAGGAAATCCGTAAATTGCACCTGAACCTTTAAGCGAATGCGAAATTCTTCGAATTGAATCAATCGCTTCAGCGTGCAATTCTTCTTCTGAAGGATCGCCTAAAACCTTTCTCGCAGCATAAAGAGCCTCTATCCTTGCGAAAAGTCCTTCAATATAAGAATTCTGTATATTATTCATTTTTAGCCATCTTCACAGTGAAAACACCATCCAAAATTGTTTCCGTTTATGTCTAATTCACCAACACTTTTAAGTATTTATCGTCTTTTCAAAATTCATTATTGTATAATTGTAAGTGAATACTTTTATATACCGGAAACATACGATTCAAAATTATCTTCAACTCCCGCTATTTTTTTAAAATTCTACATCCTCTGTGTTTTTAAAATTGTATTAGCAATATTATATTTCTCAAAAGCCATTGGCAGCAAAGTTGATATCTTTTCTTTACCTTGATCAACTGCCAAATATTCCATCTCCTCTGAAATCGAATGTAATTGCATGGCTCCCAGGTTGGCAGCAGTTGATTTCAGGGAGTGCATGGAACGTTCAACAGTTTTCAAGTCATCAGCCTCAAAAGCTTCTTTTGCTTTTTCCAGAAGTTCCGGCACTGTTTCAGAAAAGAGGTCGATCATTTGATTCAACAGTTCGACTCCTCCCAATTTGATTAACCGTTCCAGAATTTCTTTATCTATGTGATATTGTCCAGAGTTTTGCACAGTAGAACTCTCAGATTATTTAAAAATGAAAAATATACAAGTAATAACCTTTAAAAGCTATTTAATTCAATTGTTCAGATAAGATATTTCGTGTCAGAGGCAAATAATAATTCCAGAAAAACTCTTTTCTATCATTGATATCTGTCCAATTATAAAGAAAATGGCGAAAAAATGAAATACCACGAAAATAAGTCCAAAACATATGTACCGGGCTATCACTCCAGTCGCCCGCAAAATAATAGAATTTATATTGCTTGTCATGAACTATCATCGCTGGAAATCGTTTAGGAATATTAAATTTAGCAAGTAAAGAGTCGCCAACCTCGTTTGTATGAAGTTCATAAGATGCCAGAACATCATTTTCCTGCCCACCGAACGTGATATCAAACCAATACGGATACCGGATTCTTTTGGGAAGATCATATTTCTCCGAAGCAGCCTCAGTTGTCATTATAACCGGTAAATTGAAAGATAAATGAGTTTTTTCTGCCAGAATCACTATACGACTGTCCAAATGTACCAGAACAATACCTGAGCCTGAAAAATGCCATTGAATTGAATCTTGTTTCTCATAATGTTCAGGTATCCAGGCAGGCAGTTCAGGATTTAAAGATAGATCAAGTTCATCAAAGAATCGTCCTGTCCACCCAGACCAGCTTATATCAAATTCCTCCTGAAACTTCTTCCGTATGTGCCAGTTGGTTGGCGATGCAATTGTATTAAACTCAGTCAAAATCAATTTACCTTTTTCTTTCATGTTGGTAATTAAGTCCAACTCGTTTTCCCGGAGACCTCCATATATCAACCTGGTAGTAGTGTCCGATATTTGATTTTCAGGCAAGTCGTCTGCATAGATCCCGTATGTATCTGTAATAAATACTGCATCAAGAACATCTGACAGGCTATCTATCATGGCATCGGAATATTGGCTAAGATCCTGTATTTGGTACTCTTTGTCACCTTTTGTGGGGAAAAATCCAGAATAATCTTTATTGAGCATGTATAATTCATCATTATTTTTTGTATATCTTTCATTTCTTAGTACCCAGACCAATGATCTATGTTCATGAGCTTCAAGGGATGGAACTGTTTTATCGATTATCAGAATGTTTAATGGATGTCTTGGAGATATTCTCCATATAACATGCATCCAAAGCGGAGTGAGAATTAATATCCATCCAATTACCTTTGTATAACGTTTGCGTTTATTTTTCATGATTGTACCGGGCTGTTCTCTTAAAAATGATCAATTGAAAACTATTTGAAGGAATATAGTCGGTTTTGTGTTTTTTTTTATAGCGTTCTCATTAATTCTTTACTTATTATATTTTATTCCCATCTCAGATAATCAACGGAGGTTAATCGGTTTTGTCGCTCAAACAATATGTAAAAAGAATGATCATTCTACAATCAATTTATGCTCGTATAAATAAACTTTTGTGGATCTATCTTTTTGCAGGCTCAATGATAGCCCTACTATATGGCTGTACTGCTTCTTCAAATCTGAATTATCAGAAAAGAGCTTCTTCTGTTGATTCAGAACGAACGATTCAATTTTCAGGATACACCTGGGTTGTACGCGATAATCCTGAACTTGCAGGACCTGGACCAAATATATTCAATTCATCAAAAAGGTCAGTTTGGGTTGATAGACGTGGACGATTGCACCTTATGATACGGCTACAAAGAGGTAAATGGACTTGTGCAGAAATAGTTTCTCAAAAGACTTTCGGGTATGGAACATTTCGATTCACATTGGCTCCAAATGTTTTCAACATAGATCCTCAAGCCGTGTTAGGACTGTTTCTCTACGATAAAAATGCATCGAACACTGCATACCGGGAAATAGACATAGAGGTTTCAAAGTGGGGATTCCCGGATGGCAAAAATATTCAATATGCTCTTCATAGCCGAAACTCAGGTCCAACCGTAAACAGGTTCAAAATTAAACCCTCAAAAAAATCTTCAGTTCATGAATTCAAATGGAGTCATGGGGAACTTAATTTCCATAGTTATCATGCAGCCGATGCAAATTCTTCAGACATAAGTCAAAACCTGCAAGATTGGACATATGATAAAAGTGGTGACGTTCCTAAGCCCGGCAATTCGAAAGCATACATAAATCTATGGCTTTATGAGGGAAAGCCTGCTTATTATGGAAAAGATGTAGAGGTTGTAATTGAAAATTTTGAATATCTGCAATGATTTGTAAATCATTTTATTCAAAGCATAAAACAGCATTAATGATAATGCTAATAACAGAATGATTACTTAATTAATAGCATTTTCCGTACAGATGAATTATAACCTTCAAGGCTTAGATAATAGAAATAGATTCCCGATCCCAGGTCATGCGCATTCCAGGTAATAGAATGTCTGCCAGGAATATTATTTACTATAGAAAATACATCAACCTGTTGACCAAGGATATTAGTAATTACAAGTTTGCCTTTTCCATAACCAGGAACAGAAAACTCTATTCGAGTTGTATGGTTAAAGGGATTGGGATAGTTTTGATCAAGCCTGAAATCAATACTCACATCCGGCTCGTCGATTCTTACTGATAAAGCTTCTCCATTTTCTTCAGCGGGGGTTCCATGTTCCTGGGACGATTGCCAATTTTCAGCGAGACTGTTATCCTTCATCGGATCAATCAGTTCAAGAGTCGATCCTTCACCGTCAGGGAATCCAGGCCAGGGCGCAACATCATCAAACTCCACCCAGTCGATTAGTAATCCTTGGTTGTTATAGAGCCTGATTAATTCACCCTGTCCGCTCAATCCGAAATCGAAATTGCCTACCGCATTATTCACTTCGGGAAACAATTCAGAAAAACCAGCTGTATCTCTGCAGAGAACAATAAAATCCTGTCCCTGGATTGAAGAATTTGCAGGAAAAATAAAAATATTCTCATCATTATCATCTTGGAATATCCAGCCTTCAAGGTTGATTGTCCCTTCACCTGGAAAATATAACTCAACCCAGTCACCCGGATCGAAATCATCCGCCGAGTTATAATTAATCTCATTAATTGTTACATCAAATTGGTTATAGGGCATTGTACCATATGTATCACATGTTTGAGAAACAAGCTCGGTATGTACAGGCGAAAGAAGTTTTGCAGTATCATCGACAGAAATCTCATAATACAATTCGCCCACATAAATCGAATGATTAAAATGATGGCTGGCATAAGTGCTGTCTGAACCGACTATCAGAGTCAAGCCCGGATCGACAATTGTACTTTCGGGAAGGAAGAAATTTTGATAATACTCGCCGGATTGAATCAGGCAATACGAGAGATCAATTGATTCCTCAGATGAATTTTCCAATTGGACAAAGTAATCATCACCATGTTTATAGAAGTTTTCAAAAGAAATATTTTCCTGAATTCCTGTAGAGCTCTCTCTCGAATTAAGAGCAAATGTATTTGTGCGAATATATTCAAGATAAAAAAGACCATTGTAAGGATATGAAATTCCAGATCCAGCGAAACTAAATGGCATTAAATACCTTCCGGTGTTATAGATATTTAAAGAAATTCCATAGACTAGATCTCCTGCTTCGAGGTCGTCATGATTCCCATCGTCAAATAAATGAATGGTGTTGAAATCATATAAGGATCCCCATTGACCGAAGTTGAGATCAAACGCGTATGAAATTACGATCTCTTGTGCCTCCTCTGAGCTCACTCTGAATGTAACTTCGGGATCTTCTTCAGTTGGGAAAGCGTTGGATACAAAGAAATTACTGAGTAGTGTAAAGTTGAAATAGTCCAAATCGTCAAGAAATTCAGATCTTTCATTTAGGAAAAAATGCAAGTGTTCAATAGCGGCTTCAAATTCATCACTATTCATTCCATTTAGAGTATCCTGATTAACATCATTCTGAATACGAATGAATGTTGTATCAACTAGGTCATTAAGGTAATCGAAGCCTTCATCAGCGACACTGTATACTTTTTCCCAGAATTGACCACGATAATCATCTGACTCTATCAATCTGCGGAACAAAGTTTGATGATTTAACAAGAAAATATCGTATAGCTGAATATGTGTGCTGTCAAATTCGCCAGTAGCTAGATTACCCATTGATCCATCGTTGTCCCAGGGAAAAAGCTGGTATCTGCCAGAATCAGGATTTCTATAGAGGTAATAATTCTTGGTGAAACAATCCAGGCTGACTATTGAATACTCTATAGCAAAATATTGAAGCACATTGTCAATATCGAAAATAGAATCAATGGAATCCTCGAAATCCTCATCTGTCATGTAAAATAATCTGTTCAGGAGCAGTTGCAAATCTGAATAGTTATTCTCATTGCCGATTTCAATCTCCCAAGTTGAAGGATAAAAATTATAATTATTTAAGGGAGCCATAGAACCACCATGATTGCTCGCTTTATAAAGGTTGCCAGCCGTCAATTCATTCCTCTCGAAAAAGTATTCATCAACAACTTCAGTGTGAATATATACTCCTATAAAAGAATCGTTGAGGACGAGGCTAATGTGTTGGGTGTTGGAGGCTAAGTATTCAAAATATTGATAAAGGTTCATCGTTAAGTGATTCCGCATGACGGTTTTGTCAAGATATTCTGCGTTAAGGTTGATCTTACGTGCGCTAAAAATGTTATTGCTGTTTTCGAATTTTATTTTCCAGCTCTTCTTCTCATACTCTCTAGAGAGACCTCCCCTGAATCGAACCTCACAATCATACTCAATATCCCCAAACGAAAAAACCGCTGGATAATACTGATTTGATTGAGGATTTGCATATAATGCTTCAAGATATTGTTCAGCAACCTCAAGCTCATATGTCGGAAGGGTAAGCTCTTGTGAAAATGCGTTGAGCGAGAATGCAAAAATTACTGGCAGTAACAAATATTTAGAAATGCTTGTCATCATCTGATTCTTCCTGAATATGTTTACTGAATATAACCTGAATTTTGCTTGAATCAAATGAGTATGTTTTCAGATAATAAGTATCGTTTGTATGTTGTCAAAGTTATTAAGACAGCTTCTAAAGTTGTAATTTTGGTCTTAACGTTGTAGTTACTTTTCCGTCCTCCCAACTATGATGATTTCACATTCAATAAATTATGTATTGTGAGTGTGGTTTTAATATTTGGATTGCTGAGTGTCCCATGAAAGTAAGCTACCCCACGGCAAGCAGTGGGATAGCTTACAAGTACCCCCGACAGGACTCGAACCTGTTACCTCAAGATTAGGAATCTTGCGCTCTATCCTGATGAGCTACGAGGGCATATATTCTTGGTAATAACGGTAAATCAAACCCAAGCCTTCGCTATTAAACCTCCTCCTTTCAAATGGTCGAGATTCAGGTCAGCTAACATGAATCTGTGTGCGAAAGGAAAAACAAAAAGATAATATAACGGCAGCAATAATACAAAAAACTTTGAGATCGATAGCAACCTGAATGGTATTCCCTGCATCATCCACCATGAGACCATCCCCCATCTGCCATAAGTAAACCTTACCTCGGCTCGAGAGAAACCTGATTCAAGCAGCTTCTCTCGCAATTCATCCGGATGATAGCCGTCCCGTACATGCTCGCCGACAAAGGAATCATGATGCGAAACAGTACGACTGTCCACCTCTGATGCCGGTGTGTGAATGAGTAGAATCCCGCCTTTCTTCAATGCTCTTCTGAGATTTTTCAGTACTTTGATGTCATCTTCAATATGTTCCATTATATCGACTGCTATTGCCAGATCATACGTATTTTTGTCCTTCAAATCATTCAAGTCCAGTTCTTTGAAATTACAGCGATCTCCAAATCCCTCGCCTGTAAAAAAGCTGATGCAATCCTGAACTTGCTGTACATTAACGTCATATCCTGTAACTCTTACATCAGGGATTTCACGTAATGCTTGATCAGTATAAGGACCAAAACCGTACCCTGCATCGAGTATATGTGCATTTGGCGGTAATACCCTGAATATCTTACTCAACTGACGCTTGACGTGACGCACCCTGAGAAAGCCTAACTCAAACAATAGATACGCCATTCGTCGTACCCACCCGCTTGGACGCATGGGTATTGCCAGCAATTCTTTTAAAGGTTCATATTCCATAGGGGTGAAAGTAAGGAAAGGGTTGAGATGACTCAAGAGAGACACAGAAGATTATGAGTCAGAAAGTTTCTTTAAGAGCATGAATAATGTAACAAATCCCGATATTCAACTCGCTCTGATGAATGTGGTAATTGAAAGCTATTCACAGGATATTATGGGTGAACAGGATAGAAATTATTTTTTCTTTGCCCCTTTGCGGCTTTGCGTGAGGTATAAGCCTGTATTCAGTCGTATATTAACACCAGTTTAATTAACGTAAACAGAATTTATAGCACCAGTATCTCATGGACTGCCCTTTCTCAGGATGTTGATTCGTGTTTGATGCAACAGATTGCAGTGTGAGTATGAAAGAGTATAAGAAGAGGAAAATATCGCAATGTTTGTTCGCCGGCAGATCATTTTATTAGTGGTACTGATTATTGTATGCAACGTCCCGGCACAGGAGCCTGTTACAGTCGCTGTTCTCGATCTGGAAATGTTGACAGGTGTACCTGAAACATACCAGGGCGCCCTGAGCGAGATACTTCGGGAAGAGTTTTTTCATACAGGGCGATTTCGTGTGATTGAGCGAAACAATATGGAAGACATCCTGACCGAGCAGGGCTTCCAGTTTTCAGGCTGTACTTCAGATGAATGTGCTGTAGAGGTTGGACAACTGTTAGGTGTTCAGCAGATGATTGCGGGATCAATAAGCAAGCTGGGTGAATTGCATACAGTGTCACTTCGTCTTATTGATGTGGAGACTGGTGAAGTATTAGACATGCAAAGCGCACGTTGCCGCTGTTCTATCGAAGAGGTGGCGGAAACGAGTCTTGCAGATGCTGCACAAGCAATTACGGGTAAGGGAAACGTATCCAGGCAATCAACAACCGGGAGGCAGGTAGTTGGGGTCCATTACCGGGGATGCGGTTCGTACGGATTCCCGGTGGTAGTTTTATGATGGGTTCGCCATCGGACGAGAGTGGTCGTGATGGTGATGAAGGACCACAGCACCAAGTGACAATTTCCTCTTTCCAAATGATGACAACCGAGGTAACCCAGGCGCAGTGGGAAGCGGTGATGGGTTCTAATCCGGCAAAGTTCAAAGGTTCTAATCTTCCGGTAGAACAAGTATCCTGGAATGACGTACAGGATTTCCTTAAGAAGTTAAACCAGTCTGATCCCGGGAAGGGATATCGTCTGCCTACAGAAGCGGAATGGGAATATGCCTGCCGTGCAGGAACAACAACAAGATATTATAGCGGCAAAAGCGAATCGGATCTCGCCAGTGTTGGCTGGTATAATGGCAACTCAGGCAAAAAAACACATCCTGTTGGTCAGAAGAAAGAGAATGCATGGGGGCTATATGACATGCATGGAAACGTGAATGAGTGGTGCAAAGAATGGTATGACGGAGATTATTACGACTCAAGTCCAACAACTGATCCGCAGGGAGCATCAAGTGGGCCGTATCGTGTGCTGCGTGGCGGCTCCTGGGGCAGTTACGCCAGGGGCTGTCGTTCCGCCCTTCGCAACGGGACCATCCCGGACAACCGTGACTACGTCAACGGTTTTCGTGTGGTGTTTGTTTCATCTAGTCCTTGATATTTCTGTGGGCTGAAGTTCTGTTTTCTGATGGGTTTTAAGGGGGCGAAGCACCCTTCGAGATTTCTTTTGAAAAGTTGATTATTTTAGCATAGTGTGAGCTGTTTTGGTGATATTTTGGAGTGCTGAAGCCATGCTTCCCGGTGAAGAGCGCATACTTCCAGATATTCCAATAATACTTTCCTTTATGAACATCAA
Source organism: Candidatus Electryonea clarkiae (assembly GCA_030765455.1). Taxonomy (GTDB): domain Bacteria; phylum Electryoneota; class Electryoneia; order Electryoneales; family Electryoneaceae; genus Electryonea; species Electryonea clarkiae. The sequence goes on from JAVCCM010000083.1 coordinate 27,969, forward strand.
TTTTCGAAACTGAACGAAATAATTCTTTGTTCATTACGAAAAAAAGCGCAAGCATGGCTTGCTCATCGTAGTGTTCCGTCAGTTCTTTAGCGAAGCGATGAACTGACGGGGATTGCTGTCAGGTCTCCACTTCGTTCAAGACCTGACAGAACAATCAAAACTCTGCAAGCTAAAGCTTGTACTCTGTGTTGTTTAGAGTCCAACCTTCAGGTTGTTCTTTTAATGCGTTGGAATGTAGAAGCTAAAGTATGTTCTTAAAAAATCACACTGAAGTGTGTACTCTAAACTGCGTGAACTCTAAACTGTATGTACATTATTCAGATAAAAAATCCCCCATAATCGGGGGAAAATCAACAATCTCTATATGCAATTCAGATTACATCAAGCCGGAAACCGAAGCTTGTGCGATACTCAGTAACCAATCAGGTTTGATACCGATAACAATCACAAGCACGACACAGATAAACATGATAGATACCATCTCCCCTGCCCAGAAAATGGGAGCTTCTTTTTCTTCATCACGTTCTTTCAGGTACATCATTATTATAACTCGGAGGTAATAATATACACTGACGGCGCTGTTCAATACTCCGATAACCGCCAGTCCAACAAATCCAGATTTAACCGCTGCGCTGAAAATATAATATTTCCCAAAGAATCCGGCTGTTGGAGGGATACCTGTTAACGACAGCATGAAGATCATCATGGCAAATGCCAGGATCGGTTTCCTGAAGCCTAACCCACGGTAATCCTCGTAGGAATAACCTTTTTCATCAGACTCATCTCGATTTACAGCGATGGCAACCAAGAAAGCGCCGATATTCATTATGGCATATACAACCAGGTAGAATAAAATCGCTGAAGCTCCCATCTGTTCCCATGTGAGCAGGGCAACGACCAGGTAACCGGCGTGAGTAATACTGGAAAACGCCAGCATTCTTTTTACGCTGTCCTGCCGTAAAGCAATGAGGTTACCCACAGTCATGGTTAATACTGCTATCCACCACAAGACCGGTTCAAGTCCACTTGATAAATCCCCAAATCCTACATAAAATACTCGGATAAACGCCGCAAAAGCCGCAGCCTTGGGAGCTGTGGACATAAACGCTGTTATAGTCGTGGGAGCGCCCTCGTAGGCATCAGGCGACCACCAGTGGAAAGGAACAAGCGAAGTTTTGAAGGCAAAGGCAATCAGGATCAATCCAACTCCAGCCCAGGCAATTACCGGCATTGCAGTATTCACAGTGCGGAAATAAACCATGATATCGGTGAGGTTTGTCGAGCCGGTTGAGCCGTAAATCAGGGCAATACCATAGACAAAGAAACCGGTTGTAAATGCACCAAGCAGGAAATATTTCAGTGCGCCTTCATTCGACGATGCTTTATGTCTCGACATTCCAACCAATGTATAAAGACAAATAGACATGGTTTCGATGCCAAGGAAAAGAATTAACAGATCATTTGCCATCACCATCAGCATCATCCCGAACAATGCGAGAAGAAGCATCAGGTAATATTCAGCAATGCGGATTTTTGCCAGACCTATATATTTTTCACTGACATAAATTATAATGAAAGTTATAAAAGTAAGGACCACCCTGAAAAAGAAGGTAAACCCGTCTATCATTACCATTCCACCGAAAGCCTGACCGAAATCATCCTTCTTGAGTATAGTGGCAACCAATACTCCGATTAATCCCGCAAGGCTGACCAGTCTCACCGGTCCAGTAGATTTTCCGCGAGGGCTGATTACATCAGTCAAAATTGCAAGTAAAACCACACCGACGAGGACAATTTCAGGAAGAATTCGTCCTACATGCATTCCGGCTATCAGGTTATCAAACATTTTCTTTCTCCATTACCGGGCAACTATGGTGAGGAATGACTCGATTGACGCCGTCATTTTTGTCAGGAACGTGTTCGGATGTATCCCGATCCAAAAAATAAATACCAGTATGGGAAGCAGGCTTGCCCATTCAGTGAGATTTAAATCTTTCAATGATTTGTTCTCTTCATGAGTAATTTCGCCGAAGAACACCCTCCGGTACATCCATAACAAGTAAACTGCTGCCAGGATCACACCGGTAGCTCCAAGAATCGCGAATATCGGTGCAGTCTGGTAAGCGCCAAGCAAAATCAGAAATTCACCAACAAATCCGTTCAATCCAGGCACTCCAACTGAAGAAAGCATAACTATCATAAATATTGTCGCATACATAGGCATCACCTTGGCGACGCCTCCGTAGTCGGCAATCAAACGGGTATGCCTCCGGTCATATAACACTCCGACAAGAAGGAAGAGTGCGCCGGTGGAAAGTCCATGATTTACCATTTGGATCATAGCACCGGTTACAGCCTGGGTATTCAGAGCAAATAATCCGAGCATGACAAAACCGAGGTGACTGACAGAGCTGTACGCTACCAGTTTTTTCATATCCGTCTGAACAATACTGACCATAGCTCCATATATAATCCCGATAACCGCCAGTATCAGCATCAAGGGCTTGAAGTAAACAACTCCATCTGGAAACAGGGGCATGGCAAAACGAATGAATCCATACGTCCCCATTTTCAACAAAACACCGGCTAAAATCACCGAACCTGCTGTAGGAGCCTGAACATGAGCATCCGGCAGCCAGGTATGAAATGGAAACATTGGTACTTTTATTGCGAATGCCAGGGCAAATGCCGCAAATAACCAGATTTGAGCCTGAACGTCAAAAGAGGAATGCTGCATTATCAGCGTATAGTCGAAAGAATGCCCGACACCTGGGATATTTGTATTGAAATAAATCCACAATATTCCAACCAGCATCAGCAAACTGCCGACCATGGTATAAAGGAAGAATTTCACCGCCGCATAAATTCGCTCCACCCCACCCCAGATTCCGATAAGGAAATACATCGGTATTAGCATCACTTCCCAGAACACATAGAACAGGAAGAGATCGAGGGCAAGGAAAGTTCCCAGCATCCCGGTTTGAAGAATAAGCATACTGATAAAATATCCCCTCAGGGATTTTGTAACAGCCGCGCTTCCAAGAACCACAATTGGTCCAAGGAAAGTAGTTAGGAGCACTAATAAAAGGCTTATTCCATCAATTCCAAGATGGTAACTGATTCCCATAGAGGGAACCCAGTCAATTTTTTCAACAAATTGAAAAGCAGCGGTTGAACTGTCAAAAGCAAAAAACAGCGGCAGGCTGACTATAAAATCCACCGTCATTATTGCAAAAGCGGCAATACGAAGCGCCTTACTGTTTGACGCCGGCAGCGCCAACAACAGCAACGCCCCGATGAAGGGGATAAAAATTATCGCTGTCAACCAAAGGGTCATCACATTCTCCCTACACCTTTTGCGTTTACCTGCCCATCAGGGCGGCAAGAATTAATATGACACCAAGTGCAATCATAAGCGCATAGTTACCTACAATACCTGTCTGCATCCTTCGCAGACCTCCACCAAAAACACGAACTGCCCTGGCCGTTCCATTCACCAGGATGTTATCAATAAATCCAGCGTCAAAAATCTTCCAAGCATACCTGCTTAGATCTATCAGCGGCTGGATGACAACAGCATTATAAACTTCATCGACATGATACTTTTTCAGAAGCAATCTCTGAATCCCTGATTGTTCATCATCGGATTTGGCAATCAAACCTTTCTTGATGTACATCAACCATGCTATGAAAAGACCGATGACAGCAGCGCTGACACTTACTGCAATCAGAAGCCATTCAAGACCATGAGACAAATGGTGAGGATGATAATGAACAGCGCTATACGCCGGTTCGAAAACCGGTTTTAGCCAGGTTTGGAACAGATGGAATTTTGAAAGCACCGGCGGCAATCCGACATAACCTCCAATAATTGCGAGGATTGCCAGTACCACTAATGGTGCAGTCATTATCGGCGGACTTTCTTTCAGTCCTTCTGCTGAACCCTCAGGACCTTTATAATTTCCGTGGAATGTCAGGTAAACGAGACGGAACATGTAGAATGCTGTGATTACAGCTCCCACAAGTCCCAAGCCCCATACAACATATCCAACGCCCTCTGAAGCAAAAGCGTTAGCCAGTATCTCATCCTTACTGAAAAATCCTGCGAAGCCGGGTAATCCGGATATTGAAATTGTCGCAATTACAAACAACCAGTAAGTCAAAGGAATATATTTTCTTAGCCCACCCATATTACGAATATCCTGGGGGTCGGTGTCGTGATCATGAACTTTATGTAACGCGCCATGCATAGTATGGATAACAGCGCCGGAAGCGAGGAAGAGAAGCGCTTTGAAAAAGGCATGGGTCATCAAGTGAAATATTCCTGCAGAAAAAGCGCCGACACCACAAGCCATAACCATGTAACCAAGCTGGCTGACCGTTGAATAGGCTAAAACCTTCTTTATATCCATCTGCTTGATGCCGATAGTTGCTGCAAACAAAGCTGTGAATCCACCAATCAGGGCAACCACCATCATTGACGTTGGAGCCAACATAAACAGAGTAGCTGTACGGGCGATCATATAAACACCCGCAGTTACCATAGTAGCAGCATGGATTAAAGCGCTGACTGGTGTCGGACCTGCCATTGCATCAGGCAGCCAGACAAAAAGCGGAATTTGAGCGCTCTTCCCCGTGGCGCCAAGCAGTAATAAAAGCGTTATTGCAGTTATCGCCGGAGCACCAACGCTATGTCCCCAAAGATGAGCGGCTGCTGGAAACATTTCAGTGAATTTTAGCGTTCCGAGGTAATAAAAAAGCAGGAACATGGCGATCAACATACCGAAATCACCGATACGGTTAACAATAAAAGCCTTCATTCCAGCTTCTGCTTTTTTCTGATCTTCCCACCAGAAACCGATCAAGAGGTAACTGCATAATCCTACTCCCTCCCACCCAATGAAAAGGATCGGGAGGTTGTTACCCAGAACCAGTACCAGCATAAAAAAGACAAAAAGATTGAGAAAAACGAAAAATACATGAAATCTGCTGTCACCATGCATATATCCAATAGAATAGATATGGATAAGAAAGCTGATACCGGTGACAACCAGGATCATCACAGAGGTCAGAGGATCAATCAGGAAAGCAAAATCGAGCGTAAGATTCCCGGACGTGATCCAACGAAATATCGTTACCTCAACGACCCGATGTTCAGGATCGAGCGCGGCAAGCTTCAGTGTGATCATTAGCGCAACCACAAAAGATGCACCGATCATCAGACTCGCAAGCCAGCCGACAATTTTCTCAGGTAATTTCTTCCCGAAAAAAGTGTTGAATAATAAACCAATCAGTGGAAATAAGACTATCCATACCGCGAAATCCACGGTGTTCTCCCTAAATTTCTTAACTAATCAAACGATTAAACTATAATTATTTACGATATCCAAGAAAATCACTAACGATCATTCCAGCATCTTTCGCTATTCTACTAAGTAAAATTGGTAAAATATCTCTACCTTTATGAAATGGAACCGTTGTTCTTCTTCCATCAGAGTGCTAAAACTGCTTCTGCGAACCACGTTGACGGATTTCCTTGAATCCCAAGTTCTCAAGAATTTTTATAATCTCATTCGGCTTAAGAATGGGTGTTTTCCCCATTATTGCGCCAACACTACATTCTGTGTTCAGACAAAAAAAGTGTCCATATCCGGATCACCATCCTCAAGAAGCATTCCGATAACTTCACGAAGGTTTTCGTTCAATTCATCAAGCGTTTCAGCCTGGCTGTGAGCGCCAGGAAATCCAGGAACATATCCAACGTAGAGTTCTGTATCCAAGCACCGTTCGACTATAGCAGTAAAGGTTTTCATAATTTCTAATTATTTAAATCTATCCTTTGAGCAAATTGAAATTGCCAACATCAATTGTACCTTTATTCCTGAACATGGTCACAACGATAGCCAGCCCAATACCGACTTCCGCTGCAGCGACTGTCATAGTAAAAAACACAAATACCATACCATCAATATTCTGTAAATAATGACTGAATGCTATCAGGGTCATGTTCGCTGAGTTCAGCATAAGTTCAACTGACATTAAAATTATTAATACATTGCGCCTGGTCAGCACTCCCGTTACACCTATTGCAAAAATGATTGCTGAAAGAATCAGGTAATGATTAAGAGTCAATTCCATAATTATACTCGCTTTTTCTTGGCTAAGGCTACGGCGCCAAGTACTGCCGCCAATAGTAAAACACCGGCAATTTCAAAGGGTAAAATAAAATCAGTAAATAAAGCTTTTCCAAGGAAATCTGCACGACCCATCGCATAGATTTCATCTCCGCCGTTTAGTGGCGGAATTGCAGGGCCGGGGCTGCTTGCGAGATATGACAGAAAAACGATACCTACACCAATCCCTACAGCATATCCAAGCGGTTTCCATATCGGAATAAGTTCTTTTCCTTCTTCCGCCTCTGGTTCACGTAAGTTAAGCATCATTACCACGAAGAGGAAAAGCACCGCTATCGCGCCCGCATAAACGATAATCTGCACAGCAGCTAAAAATTGTGCGCCTAAAAGCACATAAAACCCAGCAAAACAAAAGAATGTGAGTACGAGATACAGGATACTCGATACCGGGTCTTTCCGGGTTATAACCATCAACGCACTGAACAGCGTCACAAGCGCTAATACTATGAACATTACACCTTGCATGCTCTATCCGATATTAAGACTTACAGGTATTAATCTTTATAAAAAATCGGACCGCCTTCTTTATCGGTCAACTTCTCTTTATCCCAAATCAGTGATTCTCTACTCTCACCGATAAATTCGTAAAATGGTGTCAGGAAAATCGCTGCTTCTGGACATGCCTCTTCACATAACCCACAGAAAATACAACGTAACAGGTCTATTTCATAAGTAACTGAATAACGTTCAGTTGTATGCAAATGTCTATTTTCAGGCGGCACTTCTCCTGCCTGAATGGTGATAGCATCAGCCGGACATGCCAGCTCGCACATCTGGCATCCAACACACCTTTCCCGCCCGAACTCATCACGTTTTAAAACATGTCTTCCACGCCATCGGTGGCTCACTTCAAGTTTCTGCTCCGGATATTGAATTGTAACCGGCTTCTGAAAAAAATGAGTCAGCGTTACCGCCATCCCTTTCATTATTGCAGGTATGTATAACCTTTCTGAAAAGGATAAATCATATTTTCTAAATGGATCTTTTACTTTTGTATCTGACACTCAACTCTCCAAATGCATTCACAGGATATAAGGATATCAAGGATATACAGGATAAAATCTATTCAATAAAAAGTCTTTTATATTCCAATTTTGGTTTTCCAAAGTTTATTAATAATCCTACTTCAATTCCAGTTGCTTTTAAATAATTAATTACCTGTGCTTTATGTTCAGGAATTAGATAGCCAACGGCTTTTAACTCCAACAAGACTCGATTTTCAACTAATAAGTCTGCATAAAAAAGACCAACATCCTGATCACGAAAATAAACGTTTATCTTCTTCTGTTTTTCTACTTTCAAGCCTTTCTCTTTTAGCGCAATTTACAAGGAATTTTCATATACGCTTTCAAGAAAACCTGAGCCTAGCTCTTTTGAAACTTCAAAACAAACACCAATTATCTTATGAGTAAGTTCACCATACTTAAATTCCATATGTTTATCCTACCCATCCTAAACATCCTTACATCCTGTGAATGCTTTACCCCGCAATCCCAAATTTCTGGAACAATAATATTAATCCTGCGGTCAGGAATATATTAAAAATTGCAAGAGGGATAAGTTTCTTCCAACCGAGATATAGTAATTGGTCATAACGGAATCTTGGCAGCGTCCAGCGTACCCACATGAACACAAACAGGAAGAATAACGCTTTTATCCAGAGTACTCCAAAACTGATAATACCCCATATTAATCCCGGATTCTCCGGAACCGCTACCCAGGGAATTGTCCAGCCGCCGAAGTATAACGTGGCAATAAAACATGATGCCAGGGTCATATGAGTATATTCACCAAACTGAAACAGTCCGAATTTCATGGACGAATATTCGGTATGATAACCCGCTACCAGTTCATTCTCAGCTTCAGGCAGATCAAAAGGCATCCTTGAACACTCAGCAAATACTGAGATGTAGAATAATAAAAAACCCAGAGGATGACTGAAGACACTCCAATGCCAGATCGGGCCGGATTGTTGAATTACAATCTGCCTTAATGCAGGAGTTCCGTGATCAATCATCAATGCAACCAGCGCCAGTCCCATAACAATTTCATACGAAATCATCTGGCTGACAGTCCTCAATCCACCCATCAATGAGTATTTATTATTGGAAGCCCATCCACCCATTGCTATTCCGTAAACACCTAACGATCCAATAGCGAGGATGTACAGGATACCCAGGTTTATATCCGCTATCTGCAGTAATACTTCACGACCAAAAATTGTTATCCTGTCGCCAAAAGGAATAGCTGCCATGATAAAACCGGCGGCACAGAATGTGAAGGTTGGTGCAAGGACAAACAGTATCTTATTAGCCTTATCAGGGATAATATCTTCTTTCATGAAGAATTTTGTACCATCGGCTATTGGCTGCAATATGCCCCAAAGTTTATGTTTGCCAATTCCGGCACGGTTGGGACCGTGACGATCCTGTAAATAACCGGCGATCTTCCGCTCTCCGAGCGTCGCATATGCCACAACAGCAAGTACCACAATGAAAATGAATACAGTCACAATGGACTTTTCAACCAGGAATGCCATAGACATTACTATTGACAAATCAAGCATCATCCGTCTCCGGAACCTTCATTATCTTCTTTTTTAATGGTGTATTAATATCGTCCTCTTCAATCACCCAATCATCCATATTTTTATGTTCAAACCTGCATTCATCACAGATCAAGCTTTTCATAACATGGTATTTATCAAACCGGGCTGTCACCCTGTATATTTTTCCTTTTGAAATACCAAGAAGACACTTGCAACCATGTTTACAATCAGGTCGATATGCCGGAACATGATCCAGATCCCATGCTCGAATACTGAAACGCATCTTCTTGTCTGTAAGGCAACCTACTGGACAAACATCAATCAAATTACCTGCCCATTCACTTGGAACTTCCGCCTCGACGTATGAGCCGATTTCGAGATGGTCTCCCCGGTTGAGTGCGCCGATATGATGAACCTTGAGATATTCTTCGGAGAGACGAATACAACGCCGGCAATGAATACAACGGTTCATTTCCTTCGCAATTTTTTCGCCGTAGTCGGTTTTCTTATATGTACGCCGTTCATGACTGTTATGCCCCACGGGCCAGCCATATTTATAGCCATAATCCTGGAGATCACACTCGCCTGCCTGATCGCAAACCGGACAGTCCAGAGGATGGTGCAACAGTAACATTTCCATGACTGCACGACGCGCCTTAACCACAGTCTCATTATTAGTGTGAATCACCATACCGTCTGAGATCGGAGTAGCGCAGGCAATCTGCAATTTGGGCATTTTAACCAATTCGCCGCGCATCATCGCCTCTACTTCAACAAGGCAGATACGGCAGCTCCCCTGCGGTGGAAACCAGGGGTAATAACAGTAAGTCGGAATTTCCACACCAGCTTTGCGTGCTGCCCAGAGAATGGTCAGCCCGTCTGTTACCTCTACCTCTATTCCATCTATTGTTACTTTTGGCATTGTAAGCTTTCCTGCTCGCTTTTTCTCTTGTCTCGAATTCAAATCGGGCTACATCTGCAAAAATCTAAGCTACTCCCGGATGCAAGCCATCCGGGCTACTTTAATTTGAATGAGCTGTTTTACTGAAATCTGTGTAATAATCTTCCGTTTTCGGGTAATTGAACGGTTTTTCACGCCGCCAGTTATCCGGCATTTCTTTCTTTTTCGGTCTTCTTGCTTTTCCGGTAATCTTTGATTTTCCTTCTTTGATGTAATAATCAAACTCTTCAGGCCATTTATCCATCAGACTTTTTATAGGCATTACAATACTGTCGCCGAGAGGGCAAATAGTATTGCCAAAAATCTCATCAAAGACAGTAAACAGTACATTTTTTACATCAGGTTGAGCCTGACCTCTCTCAATATCCTGAATAATTCGATGTACCCATCCGGTACCTTCACGGCATGGTGTGCATTGTCCGCAGCTTTCATGATGGTAAAATTGCGCCAATACCTCTGCAACCTCTACAAGGCAGGTTTGATCATCCATGACAATCATACCACCTGAACCAAGCATACTGCCGTGTTCAGCAATACTTTCATAATCCATTTTGCAGGCAAAGAATTCTTCGGGCGTCATCGCCGGAGTGGAACTTCCTCCCGGAATCACGGCTTTTAATGCACGATCCTTCCAAACTCCCCCAAGTTCCTCTTCGAAGAATTTCTTCATGGAATATCCCATGGGAACTTCATATACACCGGGATTACTGATATGTCCGCAACAACTCCATAATTTCGTGCCGGTCGATCTCTCAGTACCCCATTGATGATACCATTCAGGTCCATTTTCCAAGATTTTGGGAACCGCAGTCAATGTTTCGACGTTATTTACAATTGTCGGACTTTTATAGAATCCTTCCACAGCCGGGAAAGGAGGCTTAATCCGTGGTTCTCCACGTTTCCCTTCCATGCTGTTGATTAAGGCAGTTTCTTCGCCGCAGATATAAGCTCCGGCTCCTCTATGTGTCCAAACTTGGTGATTCCAACCGCTTCCAAGAATATTCTCACCGATATAACCAGCTTCACGAGCTTGCGCCAATGCCGCTTCGCATATCTTCCAGCCCTTGACAAATTCACCCCTGAAATAGATATAGGATACACCACCCTGGAACGCGTATGCGGCAATTAACATTCCCTCAATCAACTGATGAGGTGATTTCTCTATTATTTCCCTGTCTTTAAATGTTCCAGGTTCTGATTCGTCACAGTTACACAACAGGTACTTTTCTTTTTTAGTATTCTGAGGTACAAAACTCCACTTCAACCCCGTCGGGAACCCGGCGCCGCCACGTCCCCTTAAACCTGACTTCTTTACTATCTCGATGACCTCTTCAGGCGTAATCTTGTCTTTCAGTATCTTTTTCCATTGCTCGTATCCCCCATGTTCCTCATAGACTTTGAGGTCTGTATTACCCGGGATATCGATACCTTTAAAGACTATCTTTTCCAACGCCATTTAAAATATCCTGTTAATTGTTCTTTCCGTTCCCGCTGCTTTTCTTAAAACCTTCAATGAGTTTATCAACCTCTTCCAACGTCAGATCTTCATAATATTCATCATTAACCTGCATCACAGGCGCATTTCCGCAAGCGCCAAGACATTCAACACGGTTAAAATAGAATAGTCCATCATCGGTCAGCGCGTTTTCTATTATTCCATGTTTATTCACGAGATGTTCTATCAATTCCTCTGAACCTCGAAGATTACAGGCGATATTGTGACAAACCTGGATATGATATTTGCCAACCGGATGTTTGGGAAAATATGTATAGAACGATAAGGCTTCATAAACATAAATTATAGGGACTTCAAGTAATTCAGCGACATGCTGACAGCCGTCGTCACCCACCCATCCTCTTTCATCCATTACGATATGCATTGCGGGTAGAATAGCCGACCTTGGATCCGGATAATGGGTAATTACCTCTTTTACCAGTTCCTGTTTTTCTTTTGTGAGTTCAAATGCCATATGGAAACTCCCTACCGTTCCAATTCGCCGGCAATGGCATTAACACTGGAAATATGCATGACTGCATCTGCAATGAGATGTCCCCTTAACAATTCTTCAACCGATTGATAGTAGTAAAGACATGGTGAACGGAAATGGAGTCTGTACGGATTTGGACCGCCGTCCGAAACACAATAAAACCCGAGTTCGCCGTTAGGTGCCTCGATGGCATAATAAATCTCACCAACCGGAGGACGAATTCCATGCATGATGATTTTAAAATGATGAATCATCGCTTCCATATTGGAATAAACATGCTCCTTTTCCGGGAGGAATACTTCAGGAATGTCAGCATGCCAGGGACCATCTGGAAGATTATTTACTGCCTGTTCAATAATTCTAAGGCTTTGTTCCATCTCAATCATACGTACCATGTAACGATCATAAACATCACCGGTAGTACCAAGAGGAATATCAAAATCAAAATCCTCATAACTACTGTATGGCTCATCTTTACGCAAATCGTAATTGATCCCGGCAGCTCTAAGATTCGGACCGGAAAAGCCATATTCCATAGCTCTTTCGCCTGAAATTGGACATATATCACGGCATCGTTCGATGAAAATCCTGTTCCTTGTAAGCAGGGTGTGAAACTCTTTAATGACTTTGGGTACAGGTTTCATCCATTCTAGAACGTCTTGTTTGAATTCAGGATAAAGCGGACGGTCTAAGCCTCCGATACGTCCAAAATTCGTAGTCAGACGAGCGCCGGTCATTCTTTCAATAATTTTATATGCATTTTCACGGTGCTCATAAAAATACAGGAAACCTGTATATGCGCCCGCATCGACACCGAGAATGCCACAGCAGACCAGATGATCCATTATCCGGCTTATTTCCATCATGATAACCCGGACATATTGAACCAGTTTGGGCACTTCGATACCAAGCAATTTCTCTGCTGTAAGAACCCACCCCGTGTTATTCACCATTGATGATACATAATTCATTCTATCTGTAATAGTGATACACTGGGTATATGTGTAATGCTCGGATAATTTTTCAAAGCTACGGTGACAATAACCGATATGTGCTTCAATATCTATAATTCGTTCACCGTCCAACTTAACCTTGTTCTCAAATATCCCATGCATCGCCGGATGGGAAGGACCGAGATTCAAATCCCAAAGCTCATCTTTTTTAAAATCTTCCAGAACAGCTTTCTGAGCAATCTTGTCAGGCATCTTCCCCCTCCTTGCGGTTTGGTTCACGCTCTAACTCATGGGGGGTTCGAGGTAATAACTGGTCAAGCGGCTTGGGATGGGTTTCCTTAACTACCGCCGGTTCACCATGTTTGTTTGAGATCATTGATCCACGTGGGAAACTACCTCGATGCTGTCCTTTTACAGGGAAATCTTTGCGTAAAGGATGACCGGAAAAATCATCTGGCAAAAGCAGGCGCGTCATTCGAGGGTGACCCTTAAATGAGATTCCCATCATGTCAAATATTTCTCTTTCAGTCCAACTCGCTCCGATAAAGATATTTGTCAAGGTAGGCAGAAAAAGTTTGTCCTCAGCCACTTGCACTTTAATTCTAATCTTCAGGTTATGCTTGTGTGATCTCAAGATATATACAACTTCAAATCTGTTATCCCTCGATTTCATATAATCAACTGCTGTAATATCAATAAAATGACAAAATGCCCAGTCAGCATCATCCTTTAACCACTGGCAGATGTCGGTATAGATTGCCCTCTCGATTTCCACAACTGGAATATCATAATCTACTTTGGCTGATTTGATACCAGTCTTAAATCTTTTATTTATTGCATCGATAAGTTTTACTTGCAGTTCTTCACGACTCATGGTTTATACTCCAAAAAACCCTGACTCTGGATTTTTTCTTGAAGCTTCATATATGCCATTATCAGCATTTCCGGTCTTGGAGGACAGCCCGGCACATAAATATCTACCGGGAATAATGTGTCAATTCCCTGGATAACGCTGTATGTGTCGAACATTCCACCACTGCTGGCACATGCTCCCATGCTGATCACCCATTTAGGTTCAGTCATCTGCTCATAAACCCGTTTCAGAACCGGAGCCATCTTAAGACCTATCGTTCCAATAACCAGCATCAGGTCAGCCTGACGTGGACTGAAGCTCGGACGCTCCCAGCCGAAACGACCCTGGTCATAATGGGATGCCATGGTTGACATGTATTCAATACCGCAGCAAGCTGTAGCGAATGGCATTGGCCAGGCGCTGTATTTCCTGCCCCAACCGACAAAACTACTCAAATTGGTAACTATTGCCTCACCACCGGGCCAGGTCATTACTCCCATTCCAGCGCTCCTTTCTTCCATTCATAAAGAAGACCGACCGTTAAAATCACAAGAAATATTCCCATTGAAACAAAACCGAATAAACCAAGATGACGGAAGTTTACAGCCCAGGGGTACATGAAAACCACTTCAAGATCGAAGATTACGAAGAGTACGGCGACAAGATAAAATTTTACCGAAAATGGCTTCCGGGAGTCGCCAATATAATCCAAGCCGCACTCATATATATCGTGCTTCTCTTTAGAGTACCGCTTAGGACCCAATATATGTGTAGCAATCAGGGTAATACCAGCAAAACCACCAACCACAAAAAAAGTGATTAAGACCGGGAGAAAATCATTGGGTGTCATCCAAACCTCACTTAAAACTCAAAGACTGAAATCAAAATTTCATGGTGAAAATTATCTCAATATAAACAAGTCGGATAATTCCACACTTTCTAAAATATGATTAATATCGACTTAGTTCTATTCGTCACAAGCCAACCTATTATAAATCATAATATTATATAAATAGCCGCATGAAAAACAAGAAACGCAATATAATCTCTGTTTCTTCAAAAAACAACAATAATGGCTATTCTTTACTAAGAGCCAATATATTTCAATTATTGCCATAACGAGATTTATACTATTGTATATAATAAGATTATGATAATAAATGGAATAGAATGTGAAAAGAGTGACTAAGTTCAATGAAGATAGCAAATGTTCATTATCAGATAGCAAAGCAGTTCACATGTGAAGTAGTTCACTTTCAGAGTAGTTCGCTTTCGGCGAAAGCGAACTACTCACAACCTCAAAGTATTTTCTCGCCGCTTTGCGGCGCTGACAGAAAACAGAATTCCAGAATACAGAATAAATTAAAACTCCCCAAATAAAAATCAACAAAATCCATTTCGATATATGGGCTACCAACTATTACATATATAGAGAATCGTGAAACATAGTATAGAATTATTTTAATAAAATCATCTTTCCGGCTGCTGATTTGTCAGAATAATCTACCCGGTATAAATATGTTCCGGATGCTACGGACCTGGCGTGGCTGTCCATTCCATCCCAGATAATACGATGTGAGCCGTTTTGCAGCATACCTTTTGTCAGTATCTTCACAAGACGTCCCGAAACATCATATACGTTGAGATTAACAGCGCCCTGATCAGGAAGAAAAAATGATATCGTAGTCGTTGAATTGAACGGGTTGGGATAATTTTGCTCCAGGTTGAAATATGCAGGAGTGATCGTTGTCGATTCAGGTGCATTCGCTTCTTCAACACGAAAAATATCCAGTTGTGTCCGTGACGGCAGAAGAATATGACCGTCAATCATCTCGATTCGCCAAGGATAATGCGTCATTGGATGGTGTCCAATTTCCTGCAGATCATCCGGATTGCTGATATCAAATACAGTGAATCCTTCCTCTGCGTCAAGGACTACCATTTGATCACCATCTCCTGAGCAATCCACCGCCCAATGCAAATTATCAAAAATATAGTTTTTTGTTTGTACGGGACGTCCAAGGTTTGAGAGATCAATTACGCGAATTCCAGCATCATCCGAAACACCAAGTGTGTAAAGGAGATAAAGATTTTCACCTCTTACATAACCATCAACCAGGTTCACATTTGGGCTTATTTCAAGTCTTGAAAGCGATTCCGGTTCACCTGCATCCGATATATCAAGAATCTCGATGCTGGTATTACCAAGCAGGTAGAGCAAATCACCGTCCGTCATAATGGTGCTCAAACCATCATGATCAAAAGTCAAAGTGTTAATTAACCTGGGCGTTGAGGGCTCTTCAAGGTCGAGGACTAATAACTGAAAGTTATAATGATGCAGTGGCTGTGCAACATAAGCATATTGATCTTTGGCAGCCAGTTCACAGTCTAATCGATCAAGATCATAACTGCTTTCATAGGTGATTTCTTCAGGATCAGACATATCAAAAATCATTAATTGTCCGCCCGTATATGGATCCAGAATGTGACCGGTTGCAAGTAAAAGGTCAGATTCACGTACTATCTCATTAAAACCGCCAAACAATTGATAGGGATCGGTATCTGTTGGAGAAGTTGGAACCTCAATATCAAGAAATAAAATGCCCCGTGATTCATCGTGAACAAATAACTCATCATCATCCCGCCACATACCTTTAATATTTCCAATTCTTTCAAAACTACTTTCCAGATGCAGGTTTCGTTGATCGGAAATATTATATATGCTTAACCCGGCATATCCATCATTCAGGTATAGCAGGGAATCAGACACAGCAAAATTAGACGCTTTTCCCGGAGTATCATAATACCCGATATAATGCGGGTTAGCTGGATTTGATAGCTCAAGAACTTTGAGTACACGTGGAATATCTCGGCGAAAACCACCGGTCGCGAACGCATAATCTCCATGAATCTGAATATCGTCCAAACCGACAGTAAGAAGAAGCGCAATGGAATCAGGTTCTTCAGGATTTGAAATGTCCCAGACCCTCATCCATGAATGTTCCTGGCTCGGATAGTTCCATCCAAGTATATAGACGTAATCACCGGTCGCTGCAGCGGCTGTATGTGCCTGGTTTGATCCTGTCGGTGCAGGCATTATATGCGTGACATAAGACGGATTTGCCGGATTTGAAATATCATATACATAAGTGTAGGAACTGCCACAAACCAGATAGATGTTTGGTTCGTTGATTGTGATGAATTCCGGATTCGGTATATCTCCACGATATGCCAGAACCTCGGGATCAGAAGGTTCGTTGACGTCATAAATTACAAGTCCATCACCATTTTCCCCATCATCTGTAAATACATACAAATAGCTCCTTGTCAGTTCAAGAATCGTACAATGGATGGATAATGTATCCGTTTCGCTTAAGGTATCAATTGCGATAGGACTGTCAGGGTCACTGATATCTACTATTACAACACCCGGATAACCACATGCAAGGAAAGCATAATCGTTGTATATCTCAACATCATGAACAGGATGGTCGAACTCCAGTGATCCTATCTCTTCAGGACTTGCAGGTGAAGACAGATCAAGCACCCTTAGTCCAGAACTTCCGGATGCGACATAGGCGTAATTACCGGCTATTTCAATCTCAGACGCATTTTCCCAAAAATCATAATGCTGGGAAACAAGTGAAATGTTAATCCCATCTTGCGCAAGAAGAATAACAGGAAGTAAAAATAGCGCCAGTAGCGGCTTCAAGGCTTTCAGTATCATCAGCGCTCCTTATGGCATGACTTGGATGGTTCTAAATAAATAATAATAGGCAAATTTAGTCCTAAATACATCATGAATCAATTGAATTTTAATAATATAATACTTTCTCGAGCAACTCATCCACAAATACATTTATCAATAAATAATTTATTCTGAGTTTCAATCCATAAAATATATATCAATTTTGTTTTTATTCGCTTGTTGTAGATCACACCACTAAAAATTAATATGAGATCTGTTGAGTTGTTCTAAAGCATTTTCTACAAGCTGATACTTTATATGATGTATATTACTATTATTTATATCATTAACAAGACATGAATCTATTTGATGAAACTGTATGGTTAGTTCCTCTACTATTGATAATCAGTCATTCTGAGCGTAGTGAAGAATCTCTGTCAGAAGCTGAGTAGATGGTAGATTTGACACGTGAGATTCTTCACTACGTTCAGAATGACAACCAAACTAAACTGTTACTATTTAATAGCTATTCTCAGACATCCAACGACATTAAATATTCATTCATAGCCTTGGAGGCGGATTTGCCTGCACCCATTGCGAGGATGACGGTTGCTGCACCTATGACGATATCACCACCGGCATAAATACCTTTCATCGAAGTCAAACCGGTTTCATCTTCGGCGAGGATATTACCCCACTTATTGGTTTTTAATTCAGGTGTAGCTTCAGGCAGGAGGGGATTAGCTCCGTTCCCGATGGCGACAACCACCGTATCCACCTCAACCTCATATTCCGAACCTTCAATGGGAACAGGACGGCGTCTGCCGGAAGCATCGGGCTCACCCAACTCCATCTTGATGCAAGTCATGCTTTTGACACGACCATTCTCATCGCCGTTTATCTTGATCGGATTAGTCAGCAGACGGAAATCAATCCCTTCCTCCTCAGCATGGTGAATCTCTTCATCACGTGCAGGCATCTCTACGCGGCTTCGACGATATACCAGGTAAACATCGTCAGCGCCGAGACGCAGGGCTGTACGCGCTGAGTCCATCGCTACATTTCCGCCGCCTATTACAGCTACTTTCTTACTCCTGATGATTGGTGTATCATAATTGGGAAAATCGTAAGCTTTCATAAGGTTTGAACGTGTCAGGTACTCGTTGGCGGAATATACTCCGATCAAGTTCTCACCGGGGATGTTCATAAAGTATGGAAGCCCCGCGCCGCTGCCGATAAAGATAGAATGGAAACCCTCCTCTTCCATTAACTCATCGAGGGTGAAGTACTTCCCAATCACGGCGTTATATACAAATTCCACACCAAGTTGTCTGACATAATCAACTTCTGCCTCCACGATGGCTTTGGGCAGACGGAATTCCGGAATTCCGTACATCAGTACACCACCGGGTTTATGAAGAGCTTCAAAGACTGTAACCTGATGTCCAAGCTTGGCAAGCTCTCCGGCAACCGTTAAACCGGCTGGTCCAGCTCCGACTATCGCAACTTTGCGTCCGGTAGAGGGTGCAATCTCAGGGATTTCAATCTCGCCCTGATCACGTTCCCAATCAGCGATAAAACGTTCGAGTCGTCCGATAGCCACCGGCTCCTGCTTGATACCAACCACACATACAATTTCACATTGCTCTTCCTGGGGACAGACACGACCGCATATAGCCGGTAAAGCATTACTCTGTTTCATAATTCGGGCAGCTTTTTTCAGGTTACCGTCACGAATCTCCCTGATGAAACCCGGTATATCGATACCGACAGGACAGCCATGAATGCATTTCGGTTTTTTGCACATGATACAACGGCTTGCTTCGATCATAGCGGTTTCAATTGAGTAGCCGTAAGGTACTTCTTCGAAATTGTGGGCGCGTATCAGCGGTTCCTGCTCCGGCATCTTCTGACGAGGAATTTTCGGTTTTTTAGGTTTTACAGTTTTTTTCGTTACGTCCGGGATCTTTTTCGGTTCGTCAGCCATTATTTGTCCTCCCCGTCTCTACCGATTTTACACTTATGATAAATATCCATTGCCTCTTTTTCCATGTCATGATAAGCGCTCTGACGCATAGTCAGCTCGTCATAATCCACTTCGTGTCCATCAAACTCAGGACCATCAACGCAAACAAATTTCGATTTGCCACCCACTGAAACCCTGCACCCGCCACACATCCCGGTTCCATCTACCATGACGGAGTTAAGACTGACAATAGTGGGAAGATTATTCTTTTTAGCCAGCAGGCTGGTAAATTTCATCATCGGAACTGGTCCAATTGCCACCACCAGGTCAATCTTGAGCCCTTCATCAATGAGAGACTGCAAAGCGTCTGTAACAAAACCATGGATACCATAACTTCCATCGTCAGTGGCAACCACAAGCCGATCCGAAACCTTCTTCATGTCCTCTTCCATTATCATCAGATCATGATTACGTGCGCCAATGATGGAAATGACACGGTTCCCCGCTTCCTTCATAGCAGCAGCAATAGGATAAACCGGAGCCACACCTATTCCACCGCCAATACAGACAACAGTACCAAAGTTCTCGATATGTGTCGCTTTACCAAGAGGACCGGCAATATCCTTAATTGAATCACCAGCTTCAAGTTCTCCCAGAGAATAAGTTGTCTTCCCAACTTCCTGTATGATGAGTCGGATACTACCCTCTTCGGGATTCGAATCAACTATAGTTAAGGGAATACGTTCACCTGTTTCGTCAATCCGCAACAAAATGAATTGCCCCGCCTTACGCTTACGCGCAATAACCGGAGCCTCAACACGTAGATCAACAATTCCCTCTGCGAGTCTGTCTTTACTTATTATCCTGTTCATGAATCCCTCTATTATTTCAAGTATTCTGTACTCAAGCCTGATCTTCCCAACAATGATTTGAGGAACTTCAAAGCTAAGTTTTATGGATTGAATTTTCAATAATGGATAAATCACAGGGAGGAATCTGGCTCTGATGTTCCGGTAATAATATGTTAGCGTTATCGCTTGTAACAAGAATCTACATTATCGCCATTAAGGCACTATATTAAGTATTGTGATATTTATCATTTAGCATTATATATATAAAGTTATTCATCAAGCCATTTCTGTCGATAGATATACCATAGAGAATCATATCATCAACCAAAAGTAAGGATGATTGATGCCTCCATTTTATCCAACTAATCACAAAATCTCACTACTTTCGAATTATGAAAACAGGTCTCTCTTTTTAATCTCAATAACAATTGTATTATCAATCATATACGAAATATCGTCCAATGATTTCAATCTTGTTATATGATATAATATATAATGTTATGTCCTTTTACTCATTGGAGCCGAGTAACGTTAGGTGCGCCTAAATTGATATTGAATAATCCTTCATATATATTTGCAGAATTGTAGCTGCGAAGAAATCTTTCTTAAACTCGTACTATATGAGTTGTATATAAGTTCATATAGATATCTCTAATTTCATTCAGAGAGCAGCATCATATTCGCACAAAAACATCCAACATTTTATAAACAACAGGCATCGTTTCATTAGATTTTGAGGAATTTATTATGATCATTGCAGTTCCAAAGGAAACTCATCCAGGAGAACGACGTGTTGCCATGGTTCCTGACGCATTGGGCGCCCTTATTAAAAAGGGGCATGAAGTCCTGATCGAATCAGGCGCTGGAGATGCTGCCGGAATTATTGATGAGCATTATACCGCCAAGGGCGCAAAAATTATCACTTCCCGCAGGGAGTTATTCGAAAAGGCGGAAGTGATTTTTCAAATTCAAAGTTTTGGCGCCAGTCCGGAAGCTGGTGAACCCGACCTGCAACTGATCCGAAAAGATCAGGTCATCATAGGTGCGGCAAATCCACTTGGCAACGCTGAATCCGCCAAAAAGACCGCTGCAACCGGTGCAATTGCCTTTGCTCTTGAACTGGTTCCACGGATCACCAGGGCACAGAGCATGGATATCCTTTCTTCCATGGCAACTGTAGCTGGTTATAAGGCAGTACTTTGGGCAGCGGAACGGCTTCCCAAATTCTTCCCGATGTTTATGACCGCTGCCGGAACTATTAAACCTGCAAAAGTATTCGTTATCGGTGCTGGAGTTGCCGGTCTGCAAGCTATTGCAAGCGCAAAACGTCTTGGCGCGGTAGTTCAGGCTTATGATGTCCGTCCTGTAGTAAAAGAACAGGTAGAGAGTCTCGGCGCAAAATTCGTAGAAATGGAACTCGAAACCGAGGATGCCCAGGATTCCGGCGGTTATGCTAAGGAACTGGGTGAGGATTTTTACAAGAAACAGCGTGAGATGATGACAAAGGTTGTGGCTGAAAATGATGTAGTCATTACCACTGCCGCCATTCCCGGGAAAAAATCTCCGGTTCTCGTAACTAAAGAGATGGTTCAGGGTATGCATCCCGGTTCTGTCATAGTTGATCTTGCAGCCGAAGGCGGTGGGAACTGCGAACTGACAAAAGCCGGTGAAGAAATAATTGAACACGGAGTTACAATTCTTGGTCCGCTGAATGTACCCTCGACTGTTCCCTTCCACGCCAGCCAGATGTTTACCAAGAACCTTACCAGTTTCCTGATGAATATGGTTGATAAGGAAGGTAAACTGAATATTGATATGGAAGATGAAATCGTTCTTGGAAGTATGATCACCCGTGACGGTAAAGTCGTTCACCCCCGAATCCTTGAGATGATGGGTGAAACTAATGATGGAAAGGAGACGTAATGGACAGCCTGGTTATGTTATTGACTGTATTTGTTCTCGCAATATTTGTCGGGTTCGAGGTTATTACTAAGGTCCCCCCTACTTTACATACTCCGTTGATGTCCGGATCGAATGCCATTAGTGGTATTACGGTTATCGGTGCTCTTTTGCTTGCCGGTCAGATGGAGAACCCGCAGCTTGCCCGGATGATGGCTCTTGTAGCGGTTATTTTTGCAACAATCAATGTAGTCGGAGGCTTCCTTGTCACTGACCGCATGCTGAAAATGTTCAAGAAAAAGTAGGTGACAGAAAATGCTGAGTCAAAACATAGTAAATATTGCATACGTAATCGCCGCTATTTTCTTCATTATGAACTTGAAATGGCTTTCTCATCCACGTACTGCCGTGAAGGGAAACCGTATAGGTGCGCTTGGTATGTTGATCGCTATAGCAGTTACACTCCTGAGCGGTCAGTTAGATTATAAATTAATAATTATCGGTGTAGCGATTGGTTCCCTGATTGGCGCTGTAGCGGCACTTCGTGTCTCTATGACCTCAATGCCCGAGATGGTTGGTCTGTTCAACGGGTTCGGCGGCGGCGCATCAATTATGGTAGCCGGGGCAGCGTTGGTTGCCGCAATGTCTGCATTAACTACCTCCTACGAAGCGACAATGCAGATGAAAGTCGCCACGGTTTTATCCGGAATTATCGGTTCGGTTACATTCTTTGGCAGTTATGTCGCTTTCGGAAAGCTTGCAGAATTCATAGCTGTTAAGTGGAAATTATACCTGTGGCAGAATATCGTTAAATTCGGATTCTCGTTTGCAGTGATAGCTGGAGGTTCATGGTACGCTTATGCTGAATATGCTGCATCCAATGATAACCTTTTCCTCGCAATTGCGCTTGTTATTTCTGCCCTGTTGATTGGTTTGTTGCTGTTGAACAAGAAAGCCACTTTTCCGGGAATGAACCTGCTGAAATGGGCTTCTGCCATTATAGCGATTACTCTTGGAGTATTTGTTGTCCTTCATCCTGAAAACGGTCTCCTATTCTGGGTACTGGTAGGTTGGGGCGGGGTACTTGGCGTCATCCTGACTTTATCTATCGGCGGTGCTGATATGCCGGTAGTTATAGCGCTCTTGAATTCCTATTCCGGTTTAGCGGCATGTGCCACCGGTTTTGTTATCAATAACAACGTTTTAATTATTGCCGGTTCACTGGTTGGAGCTTCAGGAATCATCCTGACCAAGATCATGTGCAAGGCGATGAACAGGTCGCTGGCAAATGTCCTTTTCGGAACAATGGGACCAACGGCTGATACTCCCGATGCTGATGAAGTCTATAAGACTGTAAAATCCACTTCCGGTGATGAAATCGCCATGCTCCTTGAAACAGCGCAGAAAGTTGTCTTCGTTCCCGGTTATGGAATGGCAGTTTCCCAGGCGCAGCATGTGGTACGGGATCTCGGGAATATGCTTGAGGAAAAATTCGGGACTGAAGTGGAATATTCGGTTCATCCTGTTGCCGGACGTATGCCCGGGCATATGAACGTTTTATTAGCGGAAGCAAATGTCGATTATGACAAGCTGAAAGAGATGGACGAAACTAATATGACGATCTCCCAGGTGGACGTATGTATCGTTGTTGGCGCAAACGACGTGGTGAACCCTGTCGCCCGCACCGATCCAAAAAGCCCGATTGCCGGGATGCCGATTATCGATGTAGATAAAGCAAAAACATGTATCGTCATCAAACGCAGCCTTGCCCCCGGATTTGCAGGAATTCCGAATCCTCTGTTTGCAATGGATAATACCCTGATGTTTTTCAATGACGGGAAAAAGGCATTCATGGAAATTATTGAGGCTGTGAAAGAAGTATAATATTTAGTTTCAGTTTTTGGATATAGTCCGGGCATCAATTTGTCCGGACTTTTTTTATGAATAATTCCAAATATCACTGTAAAACAGGTAGGTGAGGTGGTGGCCCGACACTTCAGTGTCGGGTTTCTTAAACAGGTTACGAACTACAATTAACTGCTTAATAAAACTATGTTTATTATGCAGCATAGATATATTGATATAGATCATGCGCGGAAGAGACCCGACTCTGAAGAGTCGGGCCACCCCTCGAACCGGGCAATTTGCTAAAAATAAAACAACAAACCGCAGAGAACACAAAGTATGCACTAAGATCACAAAGACAAGCTCAGTGCTCTTTGCGAATTCTTTGGGTACTTTGTGGTTTTTCTTTTAGTGCTGCTGAACCAGAGATCGTTCAAGTACATGTAATATATTAACGAGGCAAAACTTTCAAGAAATAGTATATATTCCAATTCCAAGGATTTATGAACAGCTTTTATGGATTTATTTTGTTTTTATGATCAACAGGTCTTGACATCTTATAATCAAATACTTAGTATATATGAAATAACTTTTCTTAGTTAACTAACCGCATCCCCCCATGTAATTAGTAACAGGCAGGTAGGCTCTGGTCTCCGAACCGGGCAATTTGCTATCGGCTGTGTACCGGCATAATTCAGGGACAACCCCGAACTGAACCCCTGACGATTACGAGGCTAACTTTACCATCTTCATCACCTAAAAGTGCTTTCACCATTAACTTTACATGTATTTTCTCTGCACCAGTAGAGATAACTTAGCTAAATAATTAGTGGAAAACAGATGATTATTTCAAGAACAGTAAAAATCCTTCTTCTTGTTGGTACTATTGCTCTCCTGAATCCTATATCAAATGCGCAAGAATGGATTCATAACGGACCATTTGGTGTATTTGTCTACACTCTAGCTATTGATCCAATAGATACTAATATCGTTTACTGCGGTACAAGGGGTAGAGGTATTTGGAAAAGCGTGGATTCCGGAGAAACCTGGTTCGAAATAAACAATGGTATTCCTATGCGGGAAGATACAACGTTTTCTGAAGAATGGCAGTGGGGGGATTACGAAACAATATTTAACACAATAATAAGTCCATATGTTAACGGAAAAGTATGGATTAGTATTCGAAACGAAGGTTCATACACATCTGATAACGCTGGCGCGAATTGGTATAAGATTAATGGAGGTTTACCAGATAATAATTACATTTACGATATGGTGTTTGATCCAACAGATTCATTAATAATATTTGCCGGGTTGCAAGATGGGTTATACAAGAGTTCCGACGGAGGAGAAAGCTGGGACATCGTAAACAGTATGGAACATAGTATTTATACCAGTCATATTGTGATCAAGTACTCACCAAATAATTCTGATCACATATATGCTCAAATGGTTGATTCAAGAATTGGCCCCAATTTCCCACCTATAGATTACCCTGCATTTTTATATAAAAGCACAGATTCAGGAGAGAATTGGGAAGAAATATCAGAGGTTAAATTATCGCATCTTGAATTTAATATCGACAATCCCGATTCCATGTGGGGACGCTCTTTCATCTCAACAAGACCATCACATTCGTATTTAATGTTCAGTTCAGATGGTGGGAGAAATTGGGAGAGACATCAGGATATAGACGGTTGGATAAAGAACATTTATCAAGACTCTGAAGGTAATATTTATGTTCAGGAAGATGCTGATATTTGGAAGAGTGATAATAACGGTCATACGTGGTCCATAATCACGACTGATATTCAACATGATCAAGAATACAGAGGGCGTGTACATATTGCAGCAAATCCGGACAGACCAAATTCAATCTATTTTGGTAACGATCAGGGTTTATATCATTCCGACGATGGCGGAATAAACAGCTCATTAAGTTGTTCAGGAATTGATGATGTTACAATATACAAAATTGAGCCACATCCCTCCGATCCACGTGTGGCATATGCATTGGGTGAAACAGGGATTTGGAAAACAGAAAATCGAGGTGAAAATTGGGATAAACTAAGAGAAGGTTATTTCCGATCATGTGCCATAGATCAAGCGCACCCGGACACTTTATACGCCGGAGGGCAAAAATTATTACGAAGTTTTGACGGAGGAGTCAGTTGGGATGATATTGGATTCGGGTTTTTGGGGACAATTACCGCATTTGCTATAC
This sequence comes from Candidatus Electryonea clarkiae, assembly GCA_030765455.1. Classification (GTDB taxonomy): domain Bacteria; phylum Electryoneota; class Electryoneia; order Electryoneales; family Electryoneaceae; genus Electryonea; species Electryonea clarkiae. Next base: position 53,939 of record JAVCCM010000083.1, read on the forward strand.
ATCCAACTAATTCAAACATACTGTATTGTAGCTTAAAGGAGTTTGGTGCTTTCTTTTTGCGCAGCACTGATTATGGTGAAACATGGGAATACATGGATTTTATTGAACCACAATATACCTCTGGAATCATGTGGGAAATGGTAGTCGGAATAAACCATGAAGATGAAATTTATGTTGGTTTGAAGGGACTTTTCAGGAGTCGGGATGCCGGTTTAACTTGGCGATTGATTTCTGATATAGGACATGTAAGCACTTTTATTATCGATCCCGATGGGCAAGATATATACGCATATTGTGCTGTTGGTTATGAACAGACCAGAAATTTATATAAATCCGAAAATGGCGGAAATACATTCAGGGAATTTCGCGGAGATATGAATGTGAGGATTTTGCCTTCATTATCTTTTCATCCCGATGACTCTGAATATCTTGTAGTCGCGTCAGAAAATGGTTTGCATACGACAAATAATAATGGTCTTACATGGTCCGAATGGTGGGGACCACATAGTGAAAGATGTAATGAAGTAAATTTTTCATCAGATGGAGAAACAATTTACCTTGGAACGAAAAGCTTTGGGATATGGAGTCGATCAAATGTTACAAAGGTTCATAATCATTCTTCATCAATAGATGTTTCAAATTACAATAAATATACAGTTTACCCCAATCCCTTTAACTCTACCATAAATATTCGATTATTCAACACAAAGAACACCTCGGTTAATATATCTATTTTCAATGTATTAGGAATGAAAGTTAAAATATTGGATAAGAGTATTTCCTCTGATGGTGTTTCCCTGTATCATTGGGATGGATTAGATGAATATCATAATTCTGTAGCAAATGGGATATATTTTATTGACATATTTACAAGGAACGAACATAGAATATCAAAGATTATTTATTGTAAGTAATATTGTATAAGAATAGCTGCAGTTATCGTATTTTTAGTTAACATGTTCATGTATTTAGTAACGTAGGCCGGATTCTTGAATCCGGTATCTGGTAAATCTAATAACATATATTCACTAATCTCAAGAACATAACACGATAATTATTGTTTTTCTGGATTAACTTTATCACGCTTCGCAACGCTACGGTTTAAGAATCCAGGCTACGAAATTTATTCGAGAGATGTAAAATGCTTGCTTATTTTCCACTACCTGAAAGTAATCGGCTAATCTTAATATTATTGATGGCAATAGTTATCATTACGCCAATATATGCCCAACACGAACTGTCCGGCTCGTTAAGTGGTGTAATCGAAACGGGTGATTACTATGTACTGGATAGTATTAGAGTGAATTCACGAGACAGCCTTAACATAGAGCAAGGGACTACTATTTATTTTTGCGAGAATGCTGTATTTATTATTTCTGGCTGGTGCAGGGCAGTGGGAGAGCAGGGGGATTCTATTAATTTCCTGGCTGAAGACAACCTTTACGGCTGGTCCGGAATAACTGTAGAGATGAGGGGTCAAATAGATTTTAGATATTGCACATTCAGACATGCAAATAGCATTGCCATCACGCTTTATACCTCGTCTGGTTTTAACTTCAGGGATTGTCGCTTCAGCTATAATTCTACGACAAACAACAACACAGGATCAGCGTTGACAATTTTTGGAGGTCGGTCTCGTTACCCGATAAAAAACTGTGTTTTTTCTAATAACGATAATTTTGTTATTTCCAGTGGATTATTTGTTACCATTGACAGCTGTAATTTTGTAAATAATCGTGGAATTTTAACGCAGCGATTATCTTATTACAATGTCGAAATATCCAATTCTCTTATTATTAATAATTTATCACTTACAAATGAAGAATTGATCAATGGGTATCACGGTTTACTAAATATTCATAATACTTTATTCATAAACAATGATTTGAATGGATCTTCGATATTAGGCTTTAGAAGATCTATAGTTGGAAGTTCATTTAATAATAATACTATAATTAATAATTATTCCGGTAATTATTGCTTAAACCTCCAGATTGATGCAAATTTTGCTGTTGAGAATAATATATTCTATAATAATGATGTGAATTTTGATATTAATATCGAAGATAGTTTGTCTTTAATAGCTTATAATCTTTTTAATAAAGATGATGGCAGTTATTTTACAGGTAATTATATTGATAATGGTTTAGGAGTAGTAGATACAATTAATGCTAATGGGGATTCATCTGATATATACCATAATTTATTTTTGAATCCTGAACTTGAAATAATTGATTCTTCGTTTGTTGAACTTCTGTCTCTTTCACCTTGTATAGATGCCGGTAATCCTCTGTCACCTTTTGATCCGGATTCGACAATTGCAGATATTGGTCATAAATTCTTTTCTCAAAACATGGTGAGAAGTGAAATCATCCATAAGCGAAAACCTAATAAAGATATGATTTCAATTTTTCCGAATCCGACAAATTCCACCATTAATATAGACCTTTCTAATATAGAGTTATCAAATAAAAGATCTAATATTTCTATTTACAACATTCTTGGTGAATTAGTTCAAAATATTAACGTGAATTCCTCGTTTATCTCAATTTCAGAAACATCAAGTTTTACTTCAGGAATATATTTTGTGAGACTTATGGAGAATCAAACTGTTATCTCTGAATCTAATCTTATTATTTTGAAATAGAGCTGGATTAAAGATATTCAATCCGCAACCATGTAGGCCCGGGTCTCCGAACCGGGCAATTTGTTAGCAACATTTGACAGTGCTCGCCCGGTTTGGAGACCCGGGCCTACCTCTCAAATTCGAATAATCGTTTCCCGGACATCAAGCTGTCCGGGGCACACTCGAAAGAGACCCGACTCTGAAGAGTCTATCCACCCTTCGACCATCAGGACGCCCATCCGGTTAGAATTTCTTAATAATCACCAGTTGAAAATTGTTAGAATTTTCGGTACGTTATTAATAGTCATTCAACGAGCTTATCTAAAATTGTCAGGAGCCACATCGTGAAAACCATCATCGCTTCATTCTTACTTGTATTCTTTATTTCAGCAGCTACCGGGGTTCTTCCAACTGAACAGAACTTATTGGAAATCAAATTTGATGAAACTGAAGATTCCTATGTGGAAGGAAATCAACGTATCAGTAATTTTACCGGTTTACCCGTAGCATTATATCATGTCGATTACCCGGTAAATCCGGGTACTCCTGAAGAGATGGCGCGTCAATACCTGGCTGATAATGCCGCATTGCTGGGAATGAAACCTAGCTTAGAGGATATCAGCCTCACCTCCACGCGTGAAACACCGGGCGGATACCGTGTACGTTTTGTACAGGTGGTGGATGACTACCCGGTTTATAAGGCTTCAATTACTGTGAGCATTAATCGCCGGAACAGTGTGGTTTTTGTAATGAATGGTTACAAACCGATACTCAACATTGAGAAATCAATTTCAATTACTCAGGCTAATGCGCTGGAATCAGCCCGAAATTACCTCAGCATAAATGGAAAGATCAGGTATGAGAATGTTGAGACTATCGTCTATTATAACAAAGGTCTGACACGGATGGCTTATGAGGTGAATATTGCCGGAGCTGAAGGTCTTATTTCTGACTGGGAAATTCTTGTTGATGCAACGACTGGTGAGATTTTCAAAGCCCGAAGATCAGATCTGAATGCAACCGGTAATGTCTTCGCTCCTGATCCGATTACAAGAGGAAGGACAGTTTACGGTGAAGATGGTTTTTCTGACAGTGACGATAATAATCTGGACAGCCTGAATGCCCAGCTTGTTGAAATCGAGTTAAACGATCTCACTTTTGAAGATGATGAATATCACCTCGTTGGACCTTACGCCGAAATTGTTGACATTGAACAGCCTTATACGGGACTATACAGCCAGGAAAGTGACACATTCATGTACAACAGGAGTGACCTGGAGTTTGAAGCGGTTAATTGTTACTACCTGATTGATATGTCAATGCGTTACCTCAATGATACACTGGGTTATGATATAATGCCTTACCAGTATGAAGGCGGAGTCCAATTCGACCCACACGGATTGGAAGGTGACTTGAATGCACATTATACCTATGATGGATATATGGCATTCGGCAGTCCGGACGATGCAGTGGATGCGGGAGAAGATCATGCGATAATCCTGCATGAACTAGGTCATGGAATTCATGACTGGATCACTGAGGGCGGATTATCCCAGGTTGATGGATTGAGTGAAGGATGCAGCGATTACTGGGCGCAATCCTACACCAGGAGTCTTGGAATCTTTGAACCCGGTGACGACCAATATGATTGGTTCGGTCTCTGGGGTTTACAGCCTGCTTTGAATAGAGACCGTATGCGTATCACCAATCATAATGGCATCTACCCTGACGATCTTGAAGGTGAGGTTCATGCAGATGGTCAATTATGGTCCTCATCCCTGATGTCTATTTATGACGAAATAGGCAGGGAAGCTACTGATTCGGATCTCCTGGAAGCCTTGTCAATGACTGATGAAAACACCAACCAAAGGGATGCTGCATTTGCCTATGTACAAGCGGATGAAGACTTATACGACGGTGCAAACCTTGATGTCATTATTGACGTCTTTACTGAGAGAGGTTATATAGCCGGGCCTGTTATGGCGCTCTTCGAAGCAGATGTCACAGGTGGTGAACCATCCTTGGTAGTTAATTTCACCGACGGCTCTTTCTCCTATCCTGATGAAATCACCTCATGGATATGGGATTTTGATGGAGACGGCACCACCGATTCTGATGATCAGAATCCAACCTGGACATTCGATGAACCCGGTTTTTATTCAGTCAGCCTGACGGTATCTGATGGAGAAAACACCAATACATTGACGATAGAAGATTATATTTCAGTGAATGAAGGAATTTTCGTCTGGGAAGGCGAAGCTTTTGGACGCGATTACAGCGGTACTTATATGAGTAATTTCTTTCAGGACAATGATCAGGAAATTCGGTATTCTAACAGTTTCCCCTCATCAATGCTTGGTTTTGACGTAGTATTTCTATCATTCGGTAACTTTGGACAATATATCGACGCTGGCACCTTTCCTGAATTCTATATGGGTGAAGCTATCGCTGAGTACGTGATGAGCGGAGGATATTTATATATTGAATGCGGGACGTTTTTCTCTGGAATCCAGCTTGGCGGATATGAAGATTTGTATGATGATATGATAGATTTATTCGGTATGTCCGCAACTTCATTCCCTTACAATGCGAATGCGATAGATCATCTTGAAGGTCTGGATGGTTCCCTTGCTGAGGGTATGTTATTCACCTCATCCAGCCAAAGAAATAACTGGTATATCGACAGGTTTACACCTGATGAAAACGGTGTGAGTATTTTTAATGAGAGTACCTATGCCGATGTAGCTGTGCAACTTAGTGATGGGGATTACGGACAGAAAACTATCTGCTTTTCCTATGCATTAGCTGAACTCACCGATGGCGATTCATCGAACACCAGAGAAAACCTGATGTACAGGATATCCGAGTTTTTTGAGATAGACGTAAACAAAGTTGATGATATAAGCGGAAGTATCCCATTAAAATTTGAGCTTCATTCCAACTATCCGAACCCATTCAATCCAGCTACATCTATCCGATTTGATCTTCCTGAATCTGGAAAGGTATCTTTGATAGTATTCGATCTGCTGGGAAGAGAAGTATCCAGGCTGGTTGATTCTTCCATGCCGGCAGGAGCACACTTTGTACAATGGGATTCTCAAAATTCTTCAGGGTCAAACCTGGCAAGTGGATTATATTTTTACAGGTTAAACTCTGAATCGGTAAGTGGAAAGTACTTTAGTAAATCAAGAAAAATGATATTATTAAAATAGAGCAAGAAGGATATTGCTTCGCTATTGATCAGTAGGGAAAAAAATCATACTTCAGTCTGTTCATTCATCAGGTTGATTACGGTTTGAACTTCGTCCTGTCCAATATTCAGCGCTTCTGCAATCTCTCTTATCGTTGCGCCCATTTGGTGCATCTCTTCAATTTTTTCCCACTGAGGAGGATGTTGTGAAGCGGGTTCATCGTCCCATGACGCAGAATCGGGGCTCGCTGATTGTTCCTGGGCGGCGGTTTCTGCAACCAATTGACCGCCATCATCCAATATCATCGTGCTACCGTTTTGAGCAGGCGCTGGTGTCGGCTCTACCTGCCATTCCGCCAGTTCGCGTTCCAAATCCTGCTGGTCAGAATACAAGTCAGCGACTCGAGCATCCAGGCCAGATGGTTCGGGTGCAGGTTCAGATGCGTACCTGTCATCATCATCCTCTTCATCTTCCTCATCCAATAATCTTTGATACATACGGTTGGATTTAATTTTGTTATAGACTACCAGTCCGATTATCAAAATGGGTATTGCGATAATCACTGCAATAACCAATGTAAAGATTACTTTCCGTCCTTTTTCCCCTGCTTCACTGTCAATCTCCGGCTCTTCCTCGCTTGCAGACATTGATTTAAAGGTTTTATTTCCCTGGAGAATAGCAAACGCCTCCTCCCAAAAATTACTTGCCTCTTCCAGTTTTTTTAATCCCTGGTATGTTAATGCCAGTTTTATTGTCGCTGCCTCAGCCTGTTCCGGAAATCTCTTCGCTTCAGTATAACTGTCAATCGCTTCATCGGTCAGCTTTAGAACGATATATATATCTCCGAGCATAAGACGCCCCTGTCCATATTCGGGAACATCTAAAGGAATGGTTCCAAGCAATTCGACAGCTTCGGAGTGTTTTTTCAAAAATACGAGGCTCATTGCTTCCGCAATAACCTCCTCGTATGAAATCTCTTCCACCGGAGGTTCTTCCGGTATGATTTCCTCCGGTTCCTCTTCAGGTTCATCTGACACTAATTCACTATCTTCCAAACCTTTAAAGATCTCTTCTTTTTCGGGAACATCAGCAACCGGTGTTTTTATCTCGGGTTCAGTTTTGTCCTCTTTCTTCTCTTCCTGCTTGATTGCTGGTTTTTCAATTTTCTTTTCTTCCGGTTTTTCAACTTTTTTAGTTTCTACTTTTGTTTCTACCGGCTTGGTTTTTTCAATTACTTTCGGAGGTGGTGGAGTTGGCTTCGGTTTTGGTTTAGGTGGGTTGGGATCAATGGCTGGCGCAAGAAGAATCATTTCCGTTCCTGCGCCTGCCGGCATCAAAGATGCTTCAACATAACGAGTGGCATTCAAAGTTAATCTATTTGCAGTAACTTTAATGGATTTTAATAGACCTGCAGAATGAACCTTTCCAGAAACAGGAGCTAATCCATTTATCTGAATAATGATACTCGTGCCAGAGTTTTGTGTAAAAGTCGCATTTATTGGTTCATCAAATTTCAATAGTACAAGAGTTTTCCCCTCAACCTGGGACACAGCGCTCCCGGAAAGCAAGCGGGCTGCATCTGAAACTCCTGCAAAAAATAGAATCATCAATAAATAAATAGCAGCTCGCATTGAATACTTGGTTTTCCTTAATATATGATGACTTTTGATCATTCTCTGAATTTTCGTTAACCCTTGTTAATAAATATCGTTATCGTTATCAATGCTGGATGATTCAGCGTCATTTTGCTTATCTGAACTGTCCATATTACTATTTATATCGAGCATTTTCAAACCGCCTGGATATTCTACAGTACCCATTTCATTGACTCGTTCAAATTTTTTAACGACTTCGCATATTCTTTCGACATGTTTTTCTATAATCTTTAGCATATCCATCGCATCAGGATAATCTTGCAGAGGAAAAAGGTTTTCAAGCAAATACATATTCCCTTTTATAACTGTCAAAGGATTATTCATCTCATGATTAATGCTTACAGCAGCTTCAGCGAGCGCTTCAAGACGTTTTCTCCTTGACAATTCCTTCTCAAACTGTGTCCGCAAAGTGATATCCCGCATTATTCCAAGACATCCATTAGTTTTATTACGACTCTCTTTTAAAGGAACAATATTAATAGAAAAGGACTTTTTGCCCTTAACTGTTTCAAACTCTGCATCGAATGCGAACGACTTACCGTTATTCAATACTTCAACTGTACGTCCTTCATCCAGGTCAATCGGGATAAGCGTATATACCGGTTGACCAATCAGACGTTCCGGTTTAAAACCAAAAACATCTACTCTACTGTTTACAAAGGTTACTATTCCTGCTGCATCAGTAGAATAAATAATATCGTTAACGTTTTCAAGTATTTTTGAAAGATACGCCTTTGATCGTTCGGATTCCACATAATCATAAGCATGTTTGATAGCAACTGCTGCCTGGTATGACGCTAAATAAACGAGGGTCAGCTTGTATTGATTGACTTTGTCGGAAGAAATATTACTCGAGGCAAATAGTATCCCTACTCGTTTATCACCTACAATCAAAGGTATGAGAAGAATTTCACTATCGTCTTCACGCTTACCTTTCAGTGATGAATGTGATTGTGTGAAAACAGGTTGTTTTTGATCGAATACCCAGTCAACAACCCCTTCTTCCCTTAAGGATAAAGCCTGATCCAATAAATCCAATGATTCTGAACCAACTGGAATAAAGTCAGATGGTGAACCAGAGAAAATGTATAAACCAATCTGTTTGATCGAAATCAAACTCTTTATTATATCAAAAAGAGCTGATGCTACCTGTTCAGGATCCAGCGTTACGCTGATCCGCTCTGATAGCTGCTGGAAAATATTCAGTTCTTCCCGAGAATCCTTGTTTTCCAAAATATCCACTATAGTCTAAAATCCTTAATGGAAAAATATTTTGATATTGTTACCATCAGAAGGACCTTGATTTCAAAATATCTAATAATCCGGTTGCCTGGCGATATAATTCCTTTATCTGGTTCCGAAGCTCTATCTCTTCATATCCAGGCAGCGTTTTAATGATATGTTGCGGCTCCGGAAGGTATGGTGCGTCTGAGTCATGTCGAAACCCACTTCTGTGTGCAAGCCAGTTTGCCAATATCACACATTTTGAAAGATCAATGGTTTGCTCTTCTAAAGGTTGATGAACCTGTTTGGCTGCTATTACCATTTGTTCAGGCAATTTCCATCTTTCCAGAAGCCATGAAGTGACTTCCGCATGGTTCGTGCCTAACATCTCATTTTCAACTTCATATTGATGGCGAGAGTTCGACCTGGCTTCATTGATAACTTCTTTATATTTATTTGACCAGTAAGAAGCTAATAGCAATCTTCCCAGGTCATGCATTAATCCCACTACAAATGCTTCTCCGGCTAATCCAATCCGCCATTTTTGAGCGATGATACGTGATCCGGCTGCAACCGCGAGACTGTGTGACCAGAATCGTTCAGGATCCAACAATGATTGTTCGAATGCAGAATCCGCAAGTCTAAGTGTGGTGATACCCAATGCTATTTCTCTAACAGTATCGAATCCTAGAACGACGATTGCGAGTGGGACTGTTCCGATAGATTTTGAATAACCGTAAAATTTGGAATTCGCCTGCTTTAATAATCTTGCAGTTAGAGTGGCATCAGAAGATATAACTGCTGCTAAATCCCTTGCAGTCGTTGAAGGATCTTCTACAAGAGTTTGTACCTGCAATACCGCTTGAGGAAGAGGAGGAATCTCCAGGTCATCTTTAATTGATTTCTGTATCTTATCTCTCATAATCATTAATTTCCAACCGAAGTTGTCAATAACATAGCTTTTTTGCCCTTCTCAAAGGATTAGAAATCCTGATAATATATGACCATATATTTGAAATTCTCAGGTTGAAATTTATGAAGTTATACACAACAATTCAAGAAGAAATATAAATTAATCATTTCATGTCATCAAATTTTGAAAACTGACAATCAAGATATTTAATTTCAATGTTCTAATTATATTGAGCTAAGAACGGGCTGTGCAGCCCGTCATTCTAATTCGCTATATACTTTTCTATAAACAATATTATTAATTATATCTTATAAATTCATGTACTTATAATTCTATATCCAGGTTTTGTCCTTTTCCATCATCATCTTCCGGCCGTCTAAGCCTCAAGGAATCTGTATCTTCCTCAAGTTGTTCTGGTTGCTGACTGGTACGTTTACGTCTTTTTCGACTTCTTTGTTTTCCTTCCTTGTTCTTTGCCTCAGATCGAATTGATGATAATCCGGTTTTCTGTTCGGTTTGTACCGCTTGCTCCTTTGCTTCCTCTTCAATTTTGCTGCGAACGAAAACAGCGTTCTGATCGCGGGCTTTTTCAGCGCCCTCGAGCGTCTTGTCCATAGCTTCCTGTGCCAGCCATGTTTTACTAAGATTATCTTGTAAATGGACAGGTTTCACAATATTCACATTGAAAGTTGTAAAGAGAAATTATATTATAAATAACTTTAGATTGGAAGTGCAAGCGCATGATATTCAGGAAATAATTTCGTGTGACATTTCTTTATTTAGCCGATTTTTCAGCATAAATTAATTTCAGTTTACCCTTCAAAGTCAACATTATTTTGCTATGGATCTGGGATACTCGGGATTCACTGATTCCCAGTATTTCGCCGACTTCTCGTAATGTTAATTCCTCATAATAATAAAGAGCGATAACAAGTCTTTCCTGCTGGCTGAGACCCTTAATCATTGTCTTTGCAATATCTTTCGCTTGTTCCCATTCAAGCACGCCATCCAGATCTGGAGAATTAACATCTTGTATCGCTTCCGAAAGGGTACTCATATCCCCTTCAGCACTTTGGTATGGCTCGTCCAATGAAAGAATCGATACAATTTTAACTTCATCTATTAGAGAATAATAATCATTGATATCGAGTTCCATTTCACCCGCGACCTCGTAATCAAACGGAACTCTTCCAAGGGAACCTTCCAATTTTACTAATACTGACTCAAGTGATTTTGCCTTAGTGCGAATTGACCTGGGCATCCAATCGTAGTCGCGCAGGCCATCAAGAATACTGCCTCTAATTCTGGGTACTGCATAGGTCTCAAATTTGAATCCAAGGCTTATCTGGTAATTGTTTATAGCTGATACAAGTCCTATAATTCCAGAGCTTACAAGTTCATCGATTTCTACAGAATTTGGTAGTCCCATTTTCAATCTCCCGGCTACCTGCCGGACGAGGGGGATATACCTCACCACCAGTTCATCCTTGATTTTCTGGGTCCTGTTATCAGTCCAGAGTTTCCAGATTGAATCAGCATCCAACTTAGCTAAATCGGAGACTGTCATCCAATTTGCTCCCTGTTTTCGGATGGGATATCTTCTTCATGATCATCTTCATCAAATCCATGCTGCATCTCATGCAATCGTCTGATTTCAAAATCGTTCAATAGTTTTGTTGTTATACTTGTAAATATTATGTTTATAATCTTAAAAGTAAAAAAAACTATTATGCCACGGAAAATTGAAACCAGAATTGCATTTCCCTGGTACAGGCTGAAGCCCATAATTCCGAATAACAGCACAAAACTGATGGCATTTGCTAAATCTTTCCATGAAGGTGTCATACTTTCTCCTTACTACGAAGAATTTTTTGGAGAAAATTCATTTTTTCATTTGATGAAACCGGTAACTTAAGCAATTTTCTTGCTATCATGATCATCGCTATGGATACTGCGCTCCTCGGAAATAATGAGATGAATGGTTCTCGCCTTGCTACTGCTGCCGGAACACTGGGATCGATTGGAAGAAAACCAAGCATGTGTGTATCAACATTCAAAAAATTCTTCACAACCAAATGAAGTTTTTCAAAGGTTTCTATTGCATCAGATTGCTTTGCAGCAAGGTTGATCATTATATGCATCCTAAGCGCCGGATTTCTTGCTACGGCTATTTTAATCATGGCATAAGCATCAGTGATCGAAGTTGGTTCAGAATTAGTGACTAATACCACGTCGTCAGCCCCAATAACGAACTGGACTACATTCTCTGATAATCCCGCTCCAGTATCGACAACGATGATATCAAATTGCCTTTCCAACTCATTGAAAATATCAAATATCTTTCTCCTGACTTCTTCATCATGCTCAAGAACTTCAATTACACCATTACTGCCAGGAAGAATTTTTATTCCTTCAGGACCATTCACCAGTACTTCAGACAAAAAGATTTTACCGAATATCATCTCCGGCAAAGTATGTTTTATCTTTATACCTAATAAAATATCGATATTTGCTAAATTGGTATCGGCATCAACCAGCAGAACACGTTTTCCAAGTTTGGCAAAAGCAATTGCCAGATTAAGGCTGACATTTGATTTTCCAACTCCTCCCTTTCCAGACGTGACAGCAATCCTCCAGGCAATTTTTTCACCTTTTATATCTACTGAGGGGCGTTTGTTTGATCTTGCCTGCTGGCGTAATGACTCTGCCTGATCCGGGCTCATTTATTTGCTTTCATCAATTCTAAATCCTGTAACTTAAATGCAATATGCGTATTTCAAACAACAGATTGCTTTGACGCCGATTGTTTCATCGTGTTAAAAAATATTTAAATAAAACTTGCCAGGCTAAAATGCTTGACAACATTTGCTATTATTATACATATAGTTACAACTTGATTTTATCACGCTTAAACCATCCTGAAATTTGAGCGCCGAACCTTGTTGAATGTTTCTCTATTCAAGATCCAGTTCGCCAATTTTTCAGGTTCAACAGGTAGAATATCGTCAGGAACATTCTGTCCAATCGTTAGAAATGTCCATTTTCGTGGAATCATTTCAGCAATATCAAGGAAATGTCCCGCTGAAGATATCTCATCAACTTTAGTCAATATTATTCTTGTTAACTGAATCTGTCCAAATCTTTTTACTATATCGACCTGATCTTCAAGGCGTGTTCCTGCAGATAATACCAGCAGAGTTTCATCAGGCTCAGCCGCATCAATAAACTCACGAAGCTCAAGTAGTGCACCTGAGTCATTGTGGCTCCTCCCGGCAGTATCGATTAATATCACATCCTTGTCAGAATGACGTCCAATTGCCTTCTGCAATTCTTCCGGCCGGTAAACGACTTCCATTGGTATTCCAGCGATTGATGCGAACGTTTGTAATTGTTCAACAGCTGCAATGCGGTAAGTATCTGTCGATATCAGTGCAACTTTCTTGCTGCCGTATATCTGCTTGTTTGTTGCCATTTTGGCAAGAGTAGTAGTTTTCCCAACACCTGTGGGACCGATAAGAGCTATAACGTTGGCTTTATTCTTATTTCGGTTTTGAGGATATTTTACTGATGGAATTCGATCAGATATCATTTTTTTCAATTCTTTATCTATTAATTTATTATCCTTCAACTCATCATCTTTTAATTGTGCAAACAGTATTTGAGTGATATCATGAGCTGTGCGTTCGTTGACTCCATTATCAACCAGGTCAATCCACCTTTTTGAGAGTTCCTCGGGCAAACCCGGCGCACTCTTATATTTCATATGATCAGCCAATTCACGCACGGAATCTTTCAATTCAGTCAACTCAGAGCGAAATTGCTGTAATTCAACAGATTTAATATTGTTTGATAAAGTTTTAGGCTTATCATTTATTTTCGGTGGCTTACTGACAACCGTTTGTTTAGGTTCATTTGTCCTGATCGGGGCTCTTCCTCCAGTCGCCAGTGCTATTTCCTCTCTTTGCTGTCGGGTAAGGCTCACCTGTGGTTTCTGCTGCAACGGATGCGAATCAGGTGTAGCTGCTGTAACTTCCACCATCTGCTTATTCAAAAAGTTTAATAGACCGCCCTTCTCAATCTTTCGAGATTGGAGAATGACCGCATCCTCACCGAGTTCTCGTCGAACCTGGTTCAATGCCTCACTCATCGATTCTGCTATATACTTTTTAATTACCATGCTGATTTCCGTTGATGTTCGTTGTTGTCAACCCTTGAACATCTTATAATTACTGTACTATAAATAAAGCTTTCACTTAGAACACACTTCAAACATTAAGATACACTTTACAATCTAAAACTGAAAGAATAACTTTAAAAATAATTACTCAGTTACTTTAAATATTTTACAGAGAAAAAGAACCGTCATGTTGAATGATATTATGTCATCCACATACAGGTTGCCCTGAAATTGTTAAATTATCAGCTCTTTTCCAATGTAATCAATCCGACAGATTCAACTTGTACATTTACTAACAGTTCACCATAGGATAATACAACCACCTGCGGCAGTACCGGTTCAATCAACCGGCGGAAAGTCTGCCTTACTGTAGGGGAGGCAATCACCATAGGTTGACGTCCTGATTCTGTCATTTTCTCTACTAATACCGCCAGGCTTGAATATATAGTATTGATAACATTTGGTGGCAAATCAACCACCCCTGCCAATCCCTGTCTTCCTGAATTCTGTGCCCCATCCAACAAGGCTTGTTCTACTGATGGATCAAGAGTCAGTGTGTATATCTTACCATCACTGTCCTGAAATTTCTGTGTAATAGTTGCAGACAAAGAGTATCGAGCGTATTCGACAAGGATATCGGCATCTTTGGTCATTGGTGCATAATCTGCCAGAGTTTCCATAATAGTGCCAAGGTCTCTTATTGGTATGGACTCCTTCAACAGTTTCTGCAATACCTTATGTACCCCGCCTATTGTCATCAGGTTGGGTATCAATTCTTCGACAACAGTAGGATTGTCGCTTTTCAGATTTTCAATTAGATTATTTACATCTTTACGGCTAAGAAGCTTGTGAGCATTTGCTTTTATTACTTCAACTATATGTGTAGCAAGAACTGCTGTCGGCTCAACAACTGTATATCCTGCATTTTCAGCTCTGTCGCGTAATCTTTCCTGAATCCAGAGTGCGGGTAATCCGTAAGTGGGTTCTTTTGTCTCAATCCCTTCAATCTTCTCCGAAGCTGTGCCGGGATTCAGTGCCAGGAAATGTCCCAGTCGCAAGTCACCGCGAGCAACTTCATTGCCACGCATTTTGATTGTGTATTCAGTAGGCTTCAGTTGAATATTGTCCCGGATCCGGATTGGTGGAATCACGATTCCCATCTGAATCGCCTGTTGTTTCCGGATCATCGTAATCCGGCTTAACAGGTCACCTTCTTTCTCAGCATCGACCAGTGGAATCAAACCATATCCGATTTCAATTTCCATGGGATCAACGTAGAGATAATCCTCTATCTTTTCCGCCTCTTTAAGCTGTGGTTTTTCACTTATTTCAGCCAGAGAAGTCGCTTCATAAGCACGTTTTGAACGGCTCGTCATCCAGGCTATATAACCAGTTGCGAACGAAAGTAAAAAGAATGGTATAGTTGGCATCCCAGGTACCAGGGCAAAGAAAGCAAGAACACCAGAAACAATAGCAACCGGTTTAGTTCTCACGAGTAATTGTCCGGTAAACTCTCGACCCAGGTTCATCTCGGATGCCGCTCTTGCGACAATTATACCGGCAGCGGTAGAAATAATCAATGCAGGAATTTGACTGACAAGTCCATCACCGATGGTCAGCATGGTATAGGTTGTCAACGCTTGATCGAATTTCATGTCAAGTTGAACCATACCGATTACAAGTCCACCAGCGATATTGATAAACGTTATTATCAGTCCCGCCATTGCGTCGCCTCGAACGAACTTCGCAGCTCCATCCATAGCACCGTAGAAGTCTGCTTCTCTCCGGATATCATCACGACGGGTACGTGCTTCATCTTCGGAGATCAAACCATTATTCATATCAGCATCGACTGCCATTTGCTTACCTGGCATGGCGTCAAGAGTAAACCGTGCAGCAACTTCAGCTATTCGACCTGAACCCTTTGTAATAACTTGAAAATTGATAATTACAAGAATAAGGAATATAACAATTCCTACAATATAGTTGCCCTTGACAACATAGCTGCCAAAGGACGCAATTATATCACCTGCGAAGGCATCACCCAGTATCATTCGAGTCGATGCGACATTGATCCCCAGCCGGTATAAAGTGGTTATTAATAACAGTCCAGGAAACACACTGAACTCGAGTGACCGGTTGACGTACATTGCAACCACGAGTACTAACAGTGCAATACAAATATTTACAGCAATCAGAATATCCAGTAGAAAAGCAGGGATAGGGATAATCATTAATACTATTACGCCTACCACACAAATCGCGAGAACTATGTCGCTTCGCTGCGTTAAATTGTGCAGAAATGGAATTGCGAGAACTTGCTGTTCTGTGGAAATAAAAGTCTTTGATTGCGAATCTGCCATCGTGTTTTCAATGTTGATTATGGTTAAATAAATGATGTTCGATCTGATATTTTACTTCTAGCCTGCCTAAAGTTTTGCATCTTCTATTATCAGGCAATAGGACAAAATCAATTATGATCTATCGAGAAATATCAGTGAACAATTATAAGAATCGAATTGAAAATGCTTAACAATCAAATGCACTACAATCAGATATCCAATTTAACGGAAGCAAGCGCTGTGCCTGAACTGGAGTTGTTGATTATGCTTCAATTAGTTCTTCACGTAGTTGGTAGATATAGGCGAGGATTTCCGCCACGTCCTGGAAGAATTGTCCTGGGATCTCTTCACCTATTTCGCAGGCTTTAAAAAGAGACCTTGCAAGTGGTGGGTTCTCAATGATAGGAATTTCATGTTCGCGTGCAATTTTCTTGATTCTTTCTGCTAATATTCGCTTTCCCTTACCAACAACTTTCGGGGCAGACATAAGCTCCGGATCGTACTTCAAAGCAACAGCAACATGTACCGGGTTTGTCACAACAACGTCAGCAGTGGGTAACTCTTTGATCATTGTGTTAAAAGCAAGCTGAAACTGCATCTGGCGAATTTTCGATTTTACCTTTGGATCGCCCTCTGACATCTTCCGCTCGTCTTTTACCTCGGTTTTTGTCATTTTCAGTTCTTGCATGCTCTTCCATTTTTGATATATAAAATCAATTATCGCAATGACCAGCAATAGTACAAGTGTCCAAATTGCTACTTCAAGAATTGTTTTGAGGAGAAATATATAGATCGCTCCAACAGTGCTATCTGCAAGGGACATAAACTTCGGAAATGAACGCTTCACTACTTTGAATGACACAAATCCAATAGCTGTCACTTTGACAAGGTTTATTAATAATCTGACCGCAGCCCTTTGATCGAACAACTTCTTAAATCCACTCATACCTTTCGCAAATGGATTCAATTTATCGAATTTGAACTGCATTGTTTTTGTTGACCAGAGAAAACCAAATTGCATCAGACCAATTGAGACACCCACAACGACTACCACGATCAGAACAGGAGAAACAGTTATTAACCACCATCCGGTCGCTTGGGCGACGTATCCTCCCAAATTTGAAGTATCTACAGTGAAATCACTCAGATGCAGGTAAACACTGCTGATCATTGACATAATTCGCTGCAACATCCACCCACCGAATATTACCAGGGTCGATATTCCACCCAATAACACTGCAAAACTGCTGAGTTCCCTGCTTTGAGCAACCTGACCTTCACTTCTAGATTTTGATTTGCGTCGCGAGGTTGGTTGTTCAGACTTCTCCTGACCGTCTTGATTCTCTTTCGGCAATTATCATCCCGCCATAACATGAATAAAATCTATAATATTTCCCTGCCAGTCCTGATACAGTTTCCCAAATACATAAACAAAGAATGGTAGCGTCAAACTAAGAGTTAAAAGCCCAATACCAATCTTCAATGGAAATCCAATAATCCATACATTCATCTGTGGAACTGTCCGTGCCATTATACCCAACGCAAAATCTGTGACTAAAATAGCCACGAGCACAGGGGAACCAATTTTAACGCCGACTATGAAAATATCAGCACTTAATCGGGCAATCCCTTCCACCATCAGGGGGTCGAAAATTCCCCCTCCAACCGGAATACGGAGAAAACATTCATCGATTGCAAGAAGAAGAAAATGATGACCTCCCAAAATCAGGAAGATTATCAAGGCGAGGTAATTCAGCAATTGTGCGAGAAGTGGAACACTTGTTTCACTCTGAGGATCAATAACATTTACCATTGAAAATCCCATTATATGCCCGAGTATTTGTCCGGCAAACTGAATTCCAATGAAGATAAAAGTTCCAACCATCCCAATAGCTGCCCCGATAATAATCTCTTTTACAATTGCGCCGAAATAACTGATTATACCAGGTTCAAGATCAAGTACGACAGTAGTGTGTATTGGGAAAAGTATAGTGGTTAGTAGAACTGCCACTGCGGCACGAATCACCATCGGAAATCCCATAAGTCCGTAAAATGGAAAAACCATCAGCATACTACTAATGCGAAAGAGCATCAGCAGCCATCGTTCAATTTCATCGAGATTATAACTCAAGACATCCAAAAGATCATCCGGGATGGAAATTAGTACTGCTTAAATATATCTGGTTATTATCCTATGGTCTAATATTGCACTAAATTCATTTAAATATAATAATAATTTTAGTTAGCTAACTGTTCACGAAACATTCTTATTTAGGAGGTTCATTTTATTTCATTAAGTTTCTCTTCCAACCGGTCTGAAATGTCTAACATTCCTCCTCCTGAAGTAATGTAAGGAACCGTGGATATTTCGCTGGCATTAGACATCTCTTCAATACAATCGACCACTTTGCTGATCTTCCTGATTTGAACGTGAAGATTCTTTCGCAGAACCACCATTTCTTCAGTATTACTTGGATCAGATAATTCAAGCCGTCCACTCATGACTGCCAAAGCATTGTTAATATGATGTGCGAGAGTGATCATCAGTTGAGACAGGGTCTCTTTGCGCGCCTGTGTTTCATGATCCTTTTCTTCACGTTGACGTTCCAGCCTTCGATCAATACGGACTAATAAATCCTCGTTGTTAAAAGGCTTTAATATGTAATCATCGGCGCCCAACTGAAATGCTTCTCTTTTGTCCTCGATTTCATCCCTTGTGGTAACAAAAAGAATTGGAATATTGCTGCTTTCCGGATTCGATTTTATTTCGAGGGCTGCCTCAAATCCATTCATTTTAGGCATATTGACGTCCATCAGGATGATATCCGGATCTTCTGCCAAAGCCTGGCTTATTGCCTCTTCCCCATCTGTGGCAAACACGACTTCGTATCCAACACCTTTCAGCATGGTATCCAGAATTTTCCTGGTGATTCGTGTATCGTCAACTACAAGAATCTTACTATTTGTTTCAGTATTCATGATCTAAACCAAATTAATCTTTTGCATTGTTATCCGATATTTGTGAATCTCTTGTTGAAAACATTTAACTGATCTACTGATAATACAATTCTGCCTGATAGCTGATTTTTTAGATCAGCCAACCATATCATTCCGTGAAACAGCATCCAACACCTATTAGATAGTCAAAAAACAATAGTGCGCTGTTTCGCTGGAATGTCACAAATTAGACTGATGCTTTTTCCATCAAATTGTAAACTGAATTACTATTATTGTTTGCCCAAAGAAATAACCACCTGGATTGAGCCTACAACGGGATCTACCTGATGAAATTCCTGGATAGTCGTGATATTTTGCTTTGTCAAAAGTTGTCCACGAGGAAGCAGGAAAATACCGCCTTCCGTATTCAGATCCTGAGTTAATACCATCCCAGGCTCAAGCTCAGAAGGTATAACATTTACCTGACGTGATAGCTTCTTTTCAGTTTCCGCAGTTGATATAAAATTGATCAGCACTTTAACAATTGCCGGATCGAACCTGATGCCGGAATTATTGTAAAAGTATTTCCTCAGGAATGTTTCGCTTCTCGTTCTACCTTCCTGTACCATATGGTCATAAACATTACATATTGATATCAGCCTGGATTCAATCGGAATTTCTTCTTTTTTCAATCCATCCGGATAACCGGATCCATCCCAGTGCTCATGATGATGCCTTATTATTCTTCCTATTTCACTGAAATGCTCAATGATCAGTAAGGTGTTTTGAGCCTGGATAGGGTGATAAATTATCAAGTCCCTGTCTGATTCGGTCATCATCTCTTCAGGCTTTGCCAAAATAGACTTAGGAATACCGAGCTTACCTATGTCATGTAGTAAAGCAGCAATTTCAATATTTTGAATCTGTTCATCACTGAATTCAAGAGTATCAGCTAACATAGTAGCGATAGATGCAACTCGTCTGGAATGAGTACTCATTTCCGGGTTAACAAGTTCAACAAGTTTGTTGAAAACCAATATGGTATTCATTAATGAATTTTCAAGCTTCTTGGTAATTTGACCTAATTCCAGGTTCCGTTGAACTATAACAGAAGTGCGTGCTTTAACTTTTGCATTGAGTGTCTGATTCCATTCAGCCAATTCAGCATTCTTCTTCAGAAGTTCTGCAAGTAATCGTTCATTCTCACGGTCCAGATCGTAAAACTCAAAAGCCTGTTTGACAATAGCTCTTAGATCTTCATCTTCCCAGGGTTTAAATATGAAACGATAGATTTGACCAATATTCACTGTATCTACAACCGCATCAATATCTGTTATAGCGGTCAGGACTATATGAATTGCGGTAGGATTGTACCCTCTCGCCTTTTTAAGGAATTCCGAACCGGACATTCCCGGCATTCTCTGATCGGTAATTATTATTTGAACATCATTCTCCATGACATATTCAAGAGCATCTTCCCCACTCTTAAATGTCTCGATCCGGTAATCCTCATCGAAAAAAGCTCTTTTCAGGGCGCTTAAAATGTGAGGTTCATCATCAACAATAACTATCGTTCTTTTCAAAGCCATCTTACTTACCTGCTTTTGACGATTCAGGTCCATTTACGGGGAGTACTATTTGAAATTTTGTACCCTTGCCCGGGGTACTGGAGGCTCGAATTTCACCGCCATGCTCTTTTATGATCCTGTAACTGATTGACAAGCCAAGACCTACTCCCTTTCCAGATTCTTTTGATGTATAGAATGGATCAAAAATTCTTTTCAATACCTTGGGTTCTATTCCTTTACCATTGTCTTCCACGTCAATTGTAATTCTGTTGTTGCTGATAGCCCTGGTACGAACTATGATTTTTCCAGGTGATTTTTCAATTGCCTGAAGCGAATTTTGCAGTAAATTCAGAAACACCTGGTTTATCTGGTGTGGAGTACACACCACAGATGGAATATCATTGTATTTTCTTACGATTTCCGTTTTATGCTTCATTGATCCTTTTAAGATGTTCAGAGTACTTTCGAGACCTTCCATCAGGTCACATTTTTTCATTTTCTCAACTGAAGAACGGCTGAATGTTCGCAAATCCTCGATTATGTTTTTTACTCGCTTAGTCCCTCCGATTGATTCTTCGATCACATCGTCATAATCAGAAAGAATGATATCGATTTTTTCCGTGTCCCATTTTTTGATAATCTGATCTGAAAAGTCGATATTATCATTCATATTCGACTTCTCTCTAACAAATTTAAGAAATTTCTGGATCTTCTGTGAATATTTTGACATTGTATTCAGGTTAGCATGGACAAATCCGATCGGATTATTGATTTCATGAGCCAAGCCTGCGGCGAGTTGGCCTAATGACGAAAGCTTATCTGTTTGAATCAGCTGAGTGTTAGCCCTTTTCAAGCTTCTAAGAGTCTTTTTGAGATCGTTATTACGTTGTTCGAGTTTTTGGACTAATGTTTCAAGTTCTTTTTTCTTATTATCTCTCTCTTTGTAAAGATTGCTTCTTTCAATAGCTCTATTTATGGAATGAATCAGTGAAGTTGTATCGATAGGTTTGTTTATATATTCATACGCTCCCATTTTTAGCGCTTGCATTGATGATTCCAGTGTCCCGTATCCAGTCATCACAATAACTTCAACATATTGATCTAAATTCTTAACTGCTTCCATCAATTCGAGACCATCCATACCCGGCATGATGAGATCGGTAACAATAACCGCAATATCATCAGCTTCATTAAATGAATCTATCGCTGCCTTGCCACTGTCGGCAGTCAATACATCAATGCCTTCTTCTGCCAATGTTGAACTCAACATCTTCAGAATGGCTTCATCGTCATCAACAAGCATAACTTTCCGGTTATTATTCACACAGCCTCACTGGTTATCTCGTCATTTGCGCTATGTAACCATATATCATATGGGTAAATAATAATACACGGTTGATAATCCACGGCATTGCAACAATCATCACAACGACTACGACAAGAATTTTGGGAATGAAGGTCAGGGTCATCTCATTAATTTGTGTAGCTGATTGTATCATGCTGATTATCAAACCAATAAGCAGACCTGACAACAGCATTGGAGCAGCAAGAATTATTGCGGTAAATAAGGTTTCTCTCACTATATAGATAGCAAATTCCTGTGTCATTTAAAACTCTCCACTAATGACTGAACAATGAGATACCATCCGTCCACCAAAACAAACATTAACAGCTTGAATGGAAGACTGATCATAACCGGTGGGAGCATCATCATACCCATTGACATTAATATTGAAGCTACAACCATGTCTATTATCAGCATAGGCATATAGATGAGAAAACCAATCTGGAAACCTACTCGAAGTTCACTTATAACAAATCCGGGAATAATAATACGCAAAGGTAAATCATCTGGTGAATCAGGCTGACCAATTTCTGCCATACGTACAAATACTTGAAGGTCTTTCTCACGTGTATGCTTAAGCATAAATTCACGTAATGGTTGTTGTGCACGATTCCAGGCTTCAGAAATAACGATTTCTTGTTTTGCATAAGGCTGCCAGGCATTTTCATAAATTTCCGTGATAGTGGGAGCCATTATGAACATCGTAAGGAATAATGCCAAACCAACAAGCATTTGATTTGGAGGTAGAGATTGTGTTCCAATTGCCTGGCGAAGAAAATGTAACGCTATTACAATTCTGATAAAACTCGTAGTCATTATCAGAATTGACGGCGCCAAAGATAGAACAGTGAGCAAGAGTAATATTTGGATTGTTACGGCAAAATCCTGGGGATTTCCAGCCTGATCGACACCTACGGTAATTTTTGGCAAAGTCGGGGCTTGAGCATATCCACTCGATAATGTTCCCGCAACAATAATAATTGTACAGAAAATTATTTTGATCAATCTGTATTTATTTGAAAATAAATACTGTCTAAGAGTATTCTCTATATTTAGATTCTTCACACTCAAATATTATCCTGATTTTGGGTAGATGCTGCTTAAGCCTGCTAAATGCCAACAAGTAATCAAATGCCGAATTCACGCTATCTTCCGATAAAATCCTAGATTTATCGTCAGTCAACCTAATGATTCATAATGACATATTGCATGCATTTGGAAACAATTCATTACTATATTATTCTAAATATTCTGCTAACTTATTGAGCAAATATGATGTATAAGTACCTAAATTTGCACTGCCTCTATCTTTCCATTGGAATATATAAATTTCTTTCGATCATGATCCTTATCAAGGAGTTTTATAGCCGTATCAATTTTAATTGATACACCAGGAAAGACGTGCTGAGAAGCGATAACGTACCCATGCTTAATAATCTTCGCATATTTATCAATAACTCCTTGCAGAGAATCTTCCAATTCTTTAATATTTTTATCGTAATTGTAATTGTAATCATACAATTGCTGTAGAATATTTTCTTGCTCAGAAGTAAAATTGTCGCTTTTGTATTTGTTTTCCAACATCTTTGATACTGCGATTTGTATGAGATTTTTAGTAGAGTCAGATTGTTTGATTGCCTTTCTAATATTTACTTCTAATATATCTAACTCAGGGCAATGACCTGCAATTAATTCTGTACGGGCATAATGCTGATTACCAATAATTTTCCCTTCTATACAACCTTCGGCAATAATCTCACCACCTATTATTGCACCTTTACCGTATTTAATAAAGACAGAACCACCGGTTTTAATTTTACTATGCACGATTTCCTCAGCGATGTAAACATCACCACTGGAGACAAGATTTTGATTTTCCATGAAGCGAATATGAGTTTCACCGGCAACGTAAATATTTCCTTTCTCCGTGCCGATAAATCCACCCCTGATAATCAGATCACCGCCGCAGTGTATTTGAGCATCCTCGACTACCCCCTTGATCTCTACGTCTTTTGTGGCGTCAATTCTGAATCCGTTGAGTACATCTCCTTTAACGATTACATTGCCGTCAAAACAAATATTACCCGTATTAAGATCTACATTATTTTCAACTACGTAAGTTTCACTGACTTCTATTTCCTTTTGGCTATTGAGTTTTGCGAATCCTACGGTATTTGAGACCAGTTGAGTCTCCAGGCTGTCTGTAAAAGAAGTATTGTCACCATTTTTTATTGGAATATTTTTACCTGATTGGGAGGAAATTTTTATTCCGATTACAGTCACCCCCGGCTTTCCCTTTGTAGGCAAAGTCCTTTCTGCCAGCACATCACCTGGATTTACAACCTGGAGTATGCCGGTTTCACGGAAATTCACTTTTCCCCATTCATCCACAACAATGGGTTTTGGTTTAGGTTTAGTATTGAACAAATACTTTATTTCAGAGTTTGCACCTGGATCAGCATCACGTCCCTGTGCAACTAAAACAGCTTGTCCGCGTATTCCGTTTTTGGATGCAAGTTGTGCTATAGCATTCTTATTTATCCCAACCCGAACTTTTTCAGATTTTAATGCATCCAGAATAAGCTTAGGATCAAATTCCTCACCTTCCGGACCAATTATTACAGCGTGAGCATCAACAGCATTACTACTCAATGCAATCGTGCATCTAACCGATCCATTCGCAGCAATTTTATCTTGCGAAGGTACAGGTGATGAATTAATCTCGGTGGATTCCTGCATAGATTCAAACCGTACGTTTAGTGGGATAATTGTATAGTTTAGTCAAATAATGCTCTGGATAATACCAAACTGAATGAATGAAAAATATTGTGAATTCAATACTTGAGATTATATGCTTCATTCAGAATGATCATCATCTGTACATTACATTAAAGTGATTACTTTTTTCAACTACTTTCTTCATTCGGCACGTTATTATCAGCAAGGCTATTCATCTCAATGTCGTTTAATTCCCATTGTCCTAAGGCAGACAAACCATGTTCGGATGATCCCACCAGTATCTCTCGCTTGCCGGTGCGCACTAACATGATCGTCCTCTTGGGTCCTATAGTTTTTGCATCTATAATTTCAATGCTGCTTTCCTGGCTCCCTTTCAGTGATGCCTTAGTGGCAAGTCCGGGAAGTATCCGTTTCAACAAATAAACCAAACCAAATATTAGAGCGATGACGAGGAATAAATAAAAAGCGGCTTTTGCCAAAGTCGCTCCAACACTCATTTCATCTGCATATAAACCGCTGTCACTCTCAGCAAAAACTAAGAGTGGAAGATGAATCAGAATTACAACTAAAACATTAAAAATTTTCTTTTGCATTCAATATCTGCTTTCCATGTCTACCTTAGAGCCTGAATTCTATCCTCAACCTTAAGCAGCTCTGTAATTCGAATCCCAAAATTTTCGTCGATCACAACAACTTCACCCAATGCAAATTTTTTGTCATTTACATAGAGATCAACCGGCTCTCCTGATAACTTCTGCAATTCAATAACTGATCCGGGACCTATCTCCAATACGTCACGAATGAGCATATTTGTACGTCCAAGCTCAATAGTTACAGGTAATGAGATATCAAGTAACAGGTCAAGATTTCGAGTCTCTTCGGCTGTTCTTCCAGGTCCAGCATCATCAAAAGGTGCAAACTCGGCTGGATGAACTGTCGGCTCTCCCCTTGTTGATCCCTGCTTAGATGATGCGCTTTCAATCTCGTCATCAGGATCAGTTCTAATCCCAACTCCCCCCATCATATCTTCATCAATGCCTTGAGACAAAACCTCTTCTATTTCAGATGAAATCAATTTTATAAATGTTTCATCTCCCCAATCTTCAATCGAAATAAGATATTCAACCTGTATGAATTTATCAAGCTCAACTCCAAGGCTGCTTAAATCGACAACTTCTGCATTTGCACCCGAAGCTCTTACATCCGCACCTATCTGCTCTGTCCAATTAGTGGCAAGTGCGCCGACAATCTGGTTAGTCGCTTCAGTGATTCCATCAAGAGATTCATCTTCGTTGAATGGCGCCGTGCCATCGCCCATTACCATTAGATCGGTAATAGCTGCAGCAAGTTTCTGGCTGAATATATAGTATATGGAACCTGAAACAGCACCTTCAACAGGAGCTTCTACAAAAACAGGATTAGCTCCGAGCGTATTTCCCAGTGCATCAGCGTCGTATTTAGGCGACGCGGAGTCGGAGATATCGCCTATGGAAATATTAACATTTCTATTCAGTATCGGACCAAGCACATCTTTCACAGTAGATAAGCTCAAATCCTCCACAACATTAATCTTTTGATCGGTAACCATGTTTTCCTCACTATTCGTGTGACAAAATTTCTTCAAACGAGGCGCTTCGTGTAATCCTGATTGCCAGCTTGCGACCTCTCCTGCCGGGAACGCCAAAGAATTTCAAATTGTCCGTAACCTTAATCTGAAGTTCATCATCCAGCTCTTTATCAAGCAGTATTAGATCGCCTCGCTTTAATCCAAGAAATTCATTAACAGTCAGTAATGTATCAGAAAAAATTGCTTTCAAAGGTATTTTTGTTGCCTGTATTCGTTCTTCTAACAGTTTTCTTTCACTTTCGCCAGCTTTCTTGACATTCATAAAAAAAGTCTGACTCGATAGTTTCTGCAGAATAGGCTCAAGCACGAAATATGGTAAGCCTATATTCATTGGAAAAACAGCGCCTCTTACCTTGATTTCAAAGAAGATAATTGCGATTGTCTCGCTTGATCGTGCTATCTGAACAAACTGAGGATCAGTTTCAAATGAATCAAATGCAGCATTCAATGGATAAATTTGGTTCCATACTTCATTCAACATTGAAATCAAGGTGTTAATCAGGCGCTGTACAATGTTTTGTTCAATAATCGTGATTTCACGAACTTCAATTTCTGTCTCCCCCGTGCCACCAAGCAACCTGTCAACAACAAACAGCAGGAATTGCGGGCTAATTTCTACTACAGCCTTTCCGTCCAGATCGGGCATTTTCAGAAGATAAAGGCTCGAAGGCATGGACAGAGACATAGTGTATTCAGAATATGTGACCTGGTCTATTGAAATAACATTGACATCAACCAGCGCTCTCATATTAGTAGATAGAAAAGTCGCAAATAACCGGGCAAAGTTCTCATGAATAGTCCTCATTGTCCGGATTTGTTCCTTGCTAATCCGGTCAGGATGCTTAAAATCGTATAAAGTTACGGCAGTGTCGGAATCTTGATAATCGGACTCTGCCGAATCATAACTTTTCCCATCAGATACACTTGTCAGGAGCGCATCAATTTCATCCTGTGATAAGATTCGATTCATAAATGCCTCCTTATATTACTGGAATACATAACGTATGAAAAATACTTGTTCAACTTGACCTTCGCTAAGATGGTAATTAACAATTTCTTTTACTCGCTCTTTTATTTTCGCACGCATCTGAATATCAGTGAGAATTTCTACCCGCTGAGCGGATAAGAAAGTAAGCACATTGTCACGAATTTGCGGTTCGATTAGTGTAAGTTCCGCTGTTACTCCAACGTCAGATGTTTCCAGACCAATATCGATTAAAAGATGACGCGAACCTCTCGTTCCAGTTGGATTAACAATAATACCGGTAAGAGTAAAAACCTCACCCAGGGGTTTTTTCTCCTGCATTTTCTCCAGTTGAGCTTTTTCAGCCGGTGATTTTGAAAAGAATACTTTCTTTACAATAAAATGTGCGCTCGCAGCTTGAACGACAAGTATTACCACTGCAATAATAATCTTCTGCACCAGCGGCATTGAAGATTTAGAAGATCCATCAAGATCGGAGTCTTCCGAAACATCCACACCTACGGCGCCTTCCTGGTTATCATCTAATTCGTTCATAGTCCACCACTATTTTTTACTGTTTAGAAGATGAATCTCTACTCTGCGATTTTTTGCTCTGCCTCCAGCGGTCGCATTATCTTCCCTGGGTCGATATTCACCATACCCAACTGCGCTAAGTTTTTCCGGAGGCAATCCCCCCTGGAAAGCAATGTATTTTGTAGCTTCCAACGCTCTCGCAGCGCTTAAATCCCAATTACTGGGAAAGAGTGTGGTATTTATTGGCACATTGTCGGTGTGTCCTTCAATGCGTATTTCAGTGAATGTCATAGCTTTTATTAGTTTCGAAATTTTTCCAAGTAACATTTTGAATCTTGGCTGAATTATTGCATATCCACTTTCAAATAGAAGTGGATCTGAGATGATTATCTTGAGTCCCTCGGCTGTATTATAAACTTCAACCGCTTCTTTCATGTCCAATTCTTCTATTATTTCACTTAATTGTTCGATGAATTCTTGAGATTGCAGTGATTGCTTGGTTACAGCATCAAGCTGTATTCGCTCCATCAAACCTGCAGATTCAGGCCATATCCCCATTCCTTCCTGAATGCTTGAAATCGCTGCTTTAAACTTGACTCTCTCAGTCGATGAGAAAGAAACGATAAGCACAAAAAATGTCAATAGAAGACTCATCAAATCCCCATAGGTAACAACCCACAATGGTGCTCCTTTGGGTGGACATGTTTCAGTTTTTTTTGCCATCGCTCAAAGCCCTTCAGCTCTACTCAATTACTAAGTTTCAAATCTATAAATATTATATAAAGTTTAATGATTAATACTTTATTGTCAACAACATAAATTTCTTAATATCATATAATTCTAAACAAACAAGATTTTTGATAACCAAACATAATGAGTTGCAAATAATTTCTAAAACCAATTCAAAGATTGATCAATCCAAGCCACCTGCATCTTCATCTTCTTCCAACCGATCTTTAGGCGGCAGGAATGTAAGCAGTTTTTCACGGACAATTCTTGGATTATCTCCAGATTGAATCGATAGAATCCCTTCGATTACTAATTCTTTACGTTTTGCTTCCTCATGAGATCTTTCTTCCAGTTTTCCTGCAATCGGAAGAAAAATGAGATTAGCAGCCAAAGCGCCGTATAGTGTCGTTACCAGGGCTACTGCCATTCCAGCGCCAATCTGTGACGGATCTTCAAGCGCTGCTAACATTTTGATCAACCCGATCAAGGTACCGATCATTCCAAATGCAGGTGCATAAGTCCCTAATGCTTCGAAGACTTTTTTCCCAAGCCGGTGACGATCCTCCATTCCGGATAATTCAGATTCCAGAATCGCTCGAATAGTCTCAGGTTCTGTACCATCAACAGCATACTGGACTCCAATTCTCATAAATTTATCGTCGAGACCTTCCACCTCACGTTCAATAGCCAATATCCCTTCTCGACGTGCCTTCTCCGCAATTCGTACCAGTAATTCGATGGTATCCACGTGGGATTGTGTCTTATGAAGAAAAGCATTTTTCGCAACGTTAACAACTTCAAGGACGTCTGCAAGCGGAAAATTCACTAATGTTGCCCCGAAAGCACCACCGAATACAATCATGAAAGAAGGCAAATTGAAAAAGAAGCTTGCTCCTTCCCCGATTAAAATTGAAAGCAGAATCAACGCGCCCGCGGCAAATATTCCTACCAGAGTGGCTATATCCATCTAACCCTCCATCTCCATCGAATCCGAATCGGAAGGCATTGGAGCCATTACACGCCGTCTGAATATGATGATTCTATCAAGTATCTCATCCGGATTCTCCCTGACGATAATTTTCTTACCATCAGTTAACGTGAGTATGGTATCAGGAGTGGATTCAATGAATTCGATCATATCGCTGCTGACCATCAGTTCACTTGCGTCCAGTCGTGTAACTCGAATCATACATGCTCCATAAATTTCTTCCTGAACCGGCATTTGCCGGTCCAGGAAAAGTATTACTTCAATTTAAATAACTATCTATCGTTTTAGTCCTACAGTCTCAGTAAGAATCTGATCAGAAGTCGTTATGACTCGCGCATTCGCCTGAAAACCACGCTGCGTTACAATCATCTCAGTAAATTCCCTGACCAGGTCCACATTAGACAGTTCGATATAACCGGACTGTATTTGACTGTTAAAATTAACCTCAGACTGACCATAAGTCGGATTACCGGATGAAGCTGTTGTTTGCCACATGTTTCCGCCAACTTTTTCAAGACCGTTTGCATTGTTAAAGCCGGCAATCACCATCTGTGCTAATGTCTGCTCAACCCCATTGGTGAATATGCCGTTTACATTTCCATTGGTATCAACCTGTATGCTGTCAAGCTCACCCAGACCGTAACCATTTTGCCTGACTGCTGAAGTAGTAAACGGTGAAGAAGTTTGCGTAATCCCGTTGAAGGTGTTGAATGCTCCTGGATCGAAATTCACAGCCATCTCTTCAGCGCCATTTCCAGTATTAAAACTGAAAGCTGTCACGTTATCATCAAAAGTGAACGATGCCAGCGATCCGTCTTCGTTGAATGTTACCAGACCGGTGTCACCATTAATAATTGTTGAAGGTGCCGACACTCCAGCTTCCCAGGCCCACTGGTTTTCTGTGGAGGTCTTCTTGAAAGTCATGGATAAATTGTGAGTCTCACCCTGGCTGTCATAGACAAGTATCGAAGTCGTGTGAGACGTATCTTCGGTGTTTATCAACAAAGGATTTACACCTGTTGCAGTAAATCCGTCAGCAGCAAGAATAGATACGCCACCCTCACCCAGACCTATCAGCTCAGTCATCAATCCTGTTTGACTGTCTGCAGAAAGTTCCAGTAGAGTTGATGTGACATTACCTGTGGTTGCATCTGTAAACGTATCGATGGCTTCAATGGTGGAAGCTGTGCCGCTATTAGCGTCAAAAGTCCCGCCTGCATCAAAAATTGTCGCTACCAGATCAGAACCTGATGCGCCATCATTAAGCTGCACGTTATAGGTGCTGCCATCACCGGCATAATCACGTGTTGCTACAATAGCACCACCAACAAGTTCAAATGTCGCTCCGGTTGTTTGCTGATTCAATGAACTTATAAGATCACTAACTGTACTTGAAGTACTTAAACCGGCTATATCATATGTTACCTCTTCCCCTGAACCGGCATCAACTGTGATAGAAAATCCATCAACACTTGTGATGCCAAGTGAGGAAAGAGAGTCGCTTAGATTCATCGTTCCTAACACACCTGTATTTGTGGAATTGGTAGCTTGAACGCCTGTTATTTCTACACTATGTGTTCCACCGATTCCATTATTTGCCGTTCCGCTGACACTGGTTATGCCGGAATCTCCTGCATTGTCAAGTGTCGCTAAGCTTGAGGTTGCAGTCATATCAAGATTGCTGTATAAAACTACTTCATCAGTGGCTTTTGGCGATACTTTCATCTGCAACGGGATATTCAGATCACCTCGTGGGCTTTCTGTTCCAATTGTTCCGTTTTCATCAGCATTCCAGCCCTGAACAAACGCACCACTTCCAGTCACAAGATTACCATTCGCGCCAATTGTAAAATTACCAGCCCTGGTAAATTGGGTGTCAGAGCCGTCCCGAACGACAAAGAATCCATTTCCGTTAATCGCCAGATCTGTTGCGAATCCCGTAGATTCAAAAACACCCTGGCTCTGATCTGTATCGATAGACTGAGCTGACACGCCTAATCCAACAGAAAGCGGATTCGATGCACCATGATTCGCTGACGAACCTCTTGCAGAACGAAGTAATTGAGATATCTGGTCCGCGAATGTTAGACGCTGACCTTTGAATCCAATCGTATTAATGTTCGCTATGTTGTTACCGATAACATCCATTTTCAATTGATGGTTCCGTAAACCGGATATTCCACTGTACAATGACCTAATCATTATAGGAGTCTCCTTTTCTTGTGCATCTTCTTGATGCAGTTTCTAAACTTCTCTGTTAATAATTTGTGATTCCACGTCCGTCGTTCGGTGGAATCGAGAGCCTCCATAATCAGGTCCAGCTCTCAAATTATTTTTTCTTTTAAAATCTTACTTATTCGAAATCAATATGTTTGTTCAAATATTCTGATTTCGAAAATTCACTTACAAAAACATCGCGCTGTCGATGTTGGTAAAAACGTTGTTTTTGGCATTTTCACCCTGCAGTGCGGTAATAACCGTTCGGTTTTCCACACTTACTACAAGTGCCAGGTCTCTTAAGATAAACAGCGATTCTTTTGCACCTTTTTGCTCTGCGACATCTAAGCCCGAATCGATCTTCTGTAAATCGCTTCTATCCAATGTTATTCCTCTTTGCATTAAACGTTTAGAGGCATGGGAAGACATTGTAACATCAATTTCACTTTTAGAATGAATTGCATGTTCAAGTGCCTTATCGAAGTCAGATTTTGAACTTGTTTTATCAAGCTTGGATTTCTGCGTTTCAGCGGGCTTAACCTGTTGAATGCCATTTAATGTGCTCTGAATTCGCTTAATGTCCATGTCCATTATCGCCCCCTACTCCGTGCCAAGACCAATTGCAGCCAGCACTCCACCATCATTTTCTTCGGCTTCACGAATTTCGATAACATCACCAAAATTGATCTGTTGACCGTTAATCATGAGAACCGCTCCCATGGGGGTGTATTGAACAGCATTTATTTTTCCGACGATATAGGCGGGAACAGCCTGCGAATTTCCAAGGGCGTCAGTAGCAGTCATTTCCACCGAATATGAACCATCAGGCAGAGCATTACCGTAATTATCCTTTCCATCCCATGCAAAAGATCCTTCACCAGATCCGAGATTATCTTCGTGTATGACACGTGCGATATTCCCGTTTGCATCACGGATTGTCAGTGAAAGATTCTGCACTGGTTGAGGTAAATCATATACGATATTACCCGACTCACCGTCCTTAAGCATCACTTCACCGCCCACTGCTTTCACTACCTTGCCAATTAAGGTTGAGGAAAGCGTGTTGTTTATCGACTGGGCGAGCAAAATATCGGTTTGCAATCCCTGCTCCTGTGAGACATTAAGGTTTTGCAACTCTTCGACAGTGGTGAATTGTGCAAGCTGGGCTGCATATTCGTTTGCTTTCATAGGGTCAAGAGGATCCTGGTAACGAAGCTGGACAAGCATCATCTTAAGAAAATCATTCTTGTCCATTTCACCAGGCGCTTTCACCTGTTCGTCGAGAGTTGTCGGCAATCGACCTACCAAGCCATTTAACTGTTGAATCTCACTCAATAAAATCACCTCCTTTTAGTTCTTTTATAAATGTATTATGAGTACAAATAAGTATATCTGACTGTTTCACACATACTGATTTGAGTTTGATCACAATGTAAACAATACAAAAATAAGACTCTTTAAAACTAAATACTTTTGAACATCAAGCAAATAGTTCAATATCTCTTAACAGTTACTTGAAGTTTATGGCAAAGCACATGCCATGTAATTTTATTTTTCTAATCATTGCTGTTTTATGGTTAATATTTATAAAATAGATATTTATGAATTATATCATAAAACAGTTAATAATGTTATCTATTTTATTCGGAAAAACTTGCCGCATTGATATTTAATATTTTACTATTTTGTTACCCGACAAAATCCACCGTATTTGTTCCCAACTTCAGAGCGATTCGAGTCTTTTCATTCTCGGTACTTTGCTTGGCGTTTTCATCATTGCCCTTACGTTGTCCACTCCCATTCCTGCCATTTGACTTATCTTTCTCAATTGACTCAAAATCCTGATTTTTTGAATTCTGCGTTTCAACTTCGAATTTATCAATTTGAATTCCAGCTTCTGCAAGATGTTCCCTGATAACTGCCATGTTAACTTCAACCGCCTTGGCAGATTCCGGATTTTCAGCCCTCATAGTAACACTATATTGATCATTCTCTTTACTAATCTTTATTAATAGAATACCGAGTTCTTTAGGTTGAAGACGTATATGCAGGCTTGTTTTTCCATCATGATTCAGGATCTTTGCCTTGCCAGCAATTTTTTGAAGAATTTCATCCAGGTTACGGATAAGGTTTCCCGAAGATGCAGCAGGATTGTCCTGACTACTTTGTGAATTCGGTTGGATAGTCTTACCAACAGGATTATTGATGTTATTCTGCATAGTACCCAGTTGTGATCCGTTATTTGGTTTACTAATCACCTGATTATCAATGGTTTTGTCTTTCATTTCTATTTTGTCATTTTCAACATTTTCTTCAATCGTTGAATTTGCAGACTTCACAGATTTATTATTCTTTTTTGATTTTACTGCCGGTTGGGTATTATTTGATGTTTTGTTCTTTTTTGATTTTGAAGTTCCGGGAAAACGGATTTCCCAACCTTCACTTTTCATTTTTGCAATCTTTTGTTCAGCAGCTACTAAAACTTTTTCCGGTTTTTCATTGTCAACCTCTTTTATAACCGGATTAGTTTCTTTAGTAATGTTTTTGCTTGTCTCTTTGATGATATTCCTGATTGGATGTTGATCATCTAATAAATTTTCGGTTTTTTCGGTTTTTATAGAATTTGAACTTACCTTGTTTATATTATTGTCTTCTGTAATCAACTCTTGCTTTCCGCTAATTGGGGATGATTTCTTTGTAGCCGGTTCCTGTGCCGCATGATTATTTTTTAGAGAAATTTTTGGCTCTTTTGTACTGATTCGTGCCGGCATGAATTTTTTTACCTGTCTTTCCAATGGATGTGGTAAAGTGCCTTTTAATTTATCAATATGCTTTTTCAGATCAGAATCTAATTCTTCGTCACCCTTCAATTTTGTTAATTTAGTACCTGCAATCGAATTATTTTCACCTATTGAAATCTTACGGTTAGGAAAAGACGTTTTTCCAGCTTTTGTTTTCGAAATTTTTTGTCCCAGTGAAGAAAGCCCATTCGTTGTTAATCCTGAATTATTTCCAACTTGTTTGCCCTTTAATTCCAGTTCTTTGTGCATCCTGTAAAAAGCGGCGTCTTTCGTACCTTGAGTTTCAATCTTTCCATTAACAATACCATGCCTGATGTCGCGTGTCTCTTGCAAATGTTCCATTTTTAATTTTTGAAATTCTGTGAGTACCTGATCAACACCTGCATTACTGCTGAGTTGTTGCTCAAAGCGAATTTTTGAATCATCATTTTTACGGCGGTATAAAGTAGGTCCGCGTTGTATGTTTACAAGTAATTTCCCGTTTTTTTTGTTGATATTAAGTTTAATTTTTGACCCACTTTTATCTACAAATGGCATCCCCTGAAAAGAAACTTCTTTACCGTTCTTGACAAGAGCAAGGGGACGGTTCTTTTGGCCCGAAAACCCATTCAGCAAATTGTTGAAATTACCCCGCTTAGATGATTTTATATTATAAGCCGTTGACTTATTATTGAAAAATGGCAATCCGCCCGCTGAAATATTCTCACTCATATCGTACTCCTTGTATATGCTTCAGACAGGAATCGTGCAATCTCGGCAGCACGTGATTGTGGTAATTCTGAGAGTATTTTTGCTGCTTGTTTTTGACGCATTTTCATTAAAATTTCTGCATTGACACTACTATGCAATCGACTAAGGATCGATGCTGCTTTCTGTGGTTTCATACCTTCAAGGATTTTGGATAGTCGCTTTGCTTTTACCATATCCAGGCTATCCGCTTGAGTCGATAAGGCTGTTAAAATATCTTCCAATTCATTTACATCTTCTTTGGCTGCCTCAAGCTCCTGCTTTGTCTTTTCCATTTCCTCTTGAAGTGGAACTGTTTCCTGTTTAACCACACTATCAACCAGGGCACGTGTTTCTTCCTGCTGACGAATATGTTGTTCCTCAAGTTGAGTCAGCTTTTCATCCGGTGGTAAAGATTCACCAGAGATATCCCAGGTCAGACGCAGCCCGTCTTCTTCCTCTACCAGTGTGGAATCAACTAATTCATCTTCTTCCCATACAACTGTTTTCTTCAAATACATATAATTCAATAAGAATAAGACAACCCATGCAACGAGGAATACTCCTACGTATGTCGGGATATTTTTTTTGTCCATGATCTCCTCAACTTCAAAACTTTAATGTCTGAGCCATAATTATTACTACAATTACAGTATTAATCCGAAAGTGGTTCCTCGGCTTCTTCAACCATGATAGATCGTTTCCTGCTGCCTAAATCGTCAAGAGCATTTTGTTGAGCTGTTAATTCCGTTATACGATACTCTTCAAATTTCTTTTCTTTCAGCCGTTCCAGAACCTTTTTTTCACGACTTGTTTCAAGTAATTCTTGCCGTCTTTCCTCAACTACTTCGCCACAATGTTCTACTTCTTCCGTTTGTTTGCTGATTCTTGTATTCAGTTGTCTTTGCCATCTATGATTCATAACCAGATCCGCCACTTTCGCCGAACCCGATACAAGACTTCTTTGCTTTTCGCTCTGTTCTCTCAATTCAGTATTTAAATTCTTCAG
Source organism: Candidatus Electryonea clarkiae (assembly GCA_030765455.1). Taxonomy (GTDB): domain Bacteria; phylum Electryoneota; class Electryoneia; order Electryoneales; family Electryoneaceae; genus Electryonea; species Electryonea clarkiae. The sequence goes on from JAVCCM010000083.1 coordinate 90,251, forward strand.
TCGTTCTTCCTCGGTATTAAATGTTTGCTGAGCTATTCCCAGATCACGCTGGCGCATTTTTTCTTCACTGCCTTTTGTATCAAGCACTCTTTGCAAGCGAAATTTAAATTTCTTCATGATTTATTCTTTGAAATATGCAAATTCATACTTATCTCGCAATATCGGCACTCATGCTGCCATTTCAATAATTCTTGTCCAGGTATCCTGAAGCGTACTTTTTTCTTTTATATCCTGTTTTAATAATTCTTCTGTAATATCACGCATTTCAATTGCTCTATCTACACGGGAATTGGAACCTGCTTTATATGCGCCAATGTTAATTAAATCCTCATTTTCACGGTAAACAGCTAAATCTGTACGGATTTTTTTTGCTGCTTCGTTCAATTCATGGGGTACGACATCTATCATCACACGACTTATGCTTTCTAAAACATCAACAGCAGGATAATGATTTTCTGCAGCCAGCTTCCTTGAGAGGACTATATGGCCATCAAGGATTGATCGAACAGCATCCGCTACAGGTTCATTCATATCATCACCTTCTACAAGTACCGTGTATAATGCTGTAATAGATCCTTTTTCGCTTCGACCTGAACGTTCCAACAGCTTTGGCAGCATGGCAAAAACACTTGGGGTATAACCCCTGGTAGTCGGTGGTTCTCCTATTGCTAATCCAATCTCACGCTGTGCCAACGCGATTCGTGTCACCGAATCCATCATCAGCATCACGTCCAAGCCATTATCACGAAACCATTCTGCGATTGCAGTAGCAAGCATTGCTCCTTTTATACGTATCAGAGCCGGTTGATCGGATGTAACACAAATAACAACACTTCGTTTAAGTCCTTCTGGTCCAAGGTCTTTCTCAATGAAATCACGTACTTCACGTCCACGCTCACCGATTAGCGCAATGACGTTAATCTGAGCTTCAGTATTACGGGCAACCATTCCCATTAGTACGCTTTTTCCAACACCGGAGCCTGAGAAAACCCCAAACCGTTGTCCTTTGCCGCATGTAAGCAAACCGTCTATCGAACGGATGCCTAATTCCAATTGTTCATCTATTCGTTGCCGTTTAAGAGGATGCGGTGGTTTTGCTGCGATGGGAACGTAGGTCTCAACATCCAAAGCGCCTTTGCCATCCAGCGGAGCACCTAACCCGTCAATTACCCTGCCAAGAATCCCTGAACCAACACCTACAACAAATGGCTTGCGAAGGCTGCGAACTATGCTCCCAGGTCTGATACCATCGAGTGTACCCAATGGCATTAATAAAACCTTGTGTTCACGAAAACCTACTACCTCTGCCATTCCGCATCGATTTCCATTTCGATCCTGTAACTCACATAGTTCACCGATAGAAGTCTCAGGTCCGTTTGATTCAATAACAAGACCTATCACTCGGGTTACCTTTCCCCTGGGAACAATGGGTATCACTTGAGATAAGCGATCATAATGCCTTGAAAACGCCTTTTCGATATCGGGATGTGTTACTACTTCGTTCATTCCACATCCCCATTATCAATCTGTTCAAAACCTGGCTTAAGTGCCTTATGTACTTCGTCAATCATCGTTTCAATTGTAGCGTCAATCGACCCCCCTTTGGATTCAAGAATTACTCCACCGGGATGTACATTAACACTACTTTCAATTTCCAGGTCTTTCACACCTTCTGAAACTGATTTTAATTTTGACCGGGCAGCTACTACCGTTTCATAATCAACTGGATTGACTATAAGCAAAATTTTACTTTTGTCAATTGCCTCACTGATCACCTCACCGGCAAGTTTAACTGCTACTTCACGATAATTTTCAGCAGCATCATTGACAATTGACTTCGCTATCGTCATCGCAAACTCGGCAAGTTGATCTTCGACTTTCACAAAATAATCTTTCGTGGCTGAATGAGTTGCTTGTACTACTTCCAGTAGTGATTCAACCGTTTTAGCTACCTCTTCAGTTCCAGCCTGATATCCTTTATTGTAGCCTTCCTTTTCTCCCTTGAGATATGAATCTTTACTGGCTATTTCGAGAGCTTTGTGTGCCTCTTCAATTTCACTCTTATGCCTGGCTGAAATCTCATCAATAGTTTCTACTTTCGTAACTCCATATTTATCTGAGTTATACTTGACAGAGACACTCCCTTTTTCGCCTTTAGTAGTTATTGCGATACGACCGGCATGAACACTGGGAACATCCTCAAGTTGGATACCTATTTTCTCTTTTGTATCTACGTAATTGTAGGGACCGCTAATGATGCGTGCCCGGCTTCTTCGAACTTTTTTTAATAATTCAACTTCAAACATTCTTATCTCAATTAGTCTTTTGGCAGCTTATACCATTTGTTCTTCAACTGTTCCGACCGCAACTACAATCTGACCTTCCTCTTCGAGGCGCCTGATAATATCAATGATACGTTGCTGAACTTCTTCTACTTCTTTCAACCTGACCGGCCCCATATATTGAAGTTCTTCCTCGATCATTTCAGATGCACGTGCAGACATGTTGGCTAAGATTTTTGCCTTCAACTCTTCGCTCGCGGTCTTCAATGCCATTGCAAGTTCCTTGTTGTCAACTTCTCTCAGTACCTTCTGTATTGATCTATCATCCAAATTAATAACATCTTCAAATACAAACATCAGGTTCTTAATCTCACTGGCAAGATCGGGATTTTCTTTGGCAATGCCTGAAAGAATATTCTTTTCAAATCTTTGACCTACCATATTGAGGATATCAGCAGTCTGCTGAACACCACCAAGTACCGAAGCGCTCGCGTCAAAATCAATACGGCTTTCTAGGACTCTTTCAACTGCTTCGAGAGTCTCAGGATTCACCCGCTCCATCTGAGCCAGGCGGAACATTACGTCAACCTGGCTGATAGGCGGCAATTCGGTTAAAATATTCGCTGATTGCATCGGGTTCAATTGACTGAGCACGAGGGAGATTGTCTGCGGATGTTCTTTCTGTAAAAAAGCCAGGAGCTGATTGGAGTCAACTTTCTGCAAAACATTGAATCCTTTAACAACCATCGACATCTGCACCTTTTTGAGTACTTCCATGGCTCTTGTTTCTCCCAGCGCCTCAAGAAGTACTTCTTGCGCATACCCTATCCCACCAGCTGCAATATATTTCTGAGCAAGCATCATTTGATAGTATTCTTCATTGACTAAAGTCAGCATTGAACTTGGAACGCTCTCAAGCCTGGCAATCTCGTTTGACAGTCTTTCCACCTGATCATCTGAAAGGAACTTATATATTTCTGCTGATGCAGAAGCGCCAAGTGAAACAAGAAAAATGGCTGCTTTCTTCGCACCGCTTAATTCCGATATTTCTGTGTTTGAATTTAATACTTCAGACATTTCTTCTCTCCAATTATCCCGCAACTAACCAGGATTTTAGCAAGCTTGCAGCAGTTTCAGGTTTTTCTTTTACAAAATCGATTAATCTTTGCTGCAACTGGCTTGCTTCTAGCGCTGATTCCGATACTTCACTGTCAATATCCGGTAATGCAAGCTGTCCTTCGACACCCGCTGTGGCTCCCGGTAATGCACCCATTATTCCGCTGGCAGACGGCATACTCGCAAGTCTTCGTTCATGAAAAACTTGAGCTGCTTTTGATGATTTAGATAGTATTCTCTGTATATAAACCAGGACACCAATAATTGCAGCGCCCAATATGATCTGCTTAAGCATTGCATACCAATGAACCATTAACCAGTCCAGGATCGTTGCGTCCTGCTCAATAGCGGGCTTGGGCGCCTTGAAAGCTATGTTCTGGACTGATAGTTGATCACCCCGGGTTTCATCAATCCCAAGTGCATTTCTTACTGCAACTGTTATCCGGTTCATCTCATTCTGAGTTATTGGCACATATTGTTCAGTAACCGTACCGTCCTCTGCTGTGATAGTTTCATAGGCACCATCAACAAGAACCGATGATGTTAACTTCTTTACTCCGCCTGAATGGGAAACGGTATGGCTGATAGTTTTTGATATTTCATAATTTGTAATAGCATTCGTTTCGGAAATATTTGAAGACTTTCCAAGTGGTTGCAAGTTGGGATCTACCGGGTTCACTGAATTCTGATCTGTGTCCGTGCTCTGCGTCTCAATCGATTCTTCACTTCGTACAGCGACAAGTTCAGGATCATAAAGTTCGCTTGTTACCTCGCTTTTACTGAAATCAAGCTCTGTTGAAACACGAACAATAGCTTTGTCAGGACCTAAAAGACTTTCAAGCATGGTAGAAACTTTGTTGGTCAAACTTCTTTCTACAGCTTCTTTCATTTGAAGTTGTGTGGCTGATAACGCCATCAGGGGATCACGACTCTGCATATCTGAAAGTACATTTCCATGAGAATCAATGATTGTAATTTCATCTACTTCCAATCCTTCTACAGCCGCTGCAACCAAATGACTAATCCCTGCAATACGCTGACCTTTGAGTGTAACTCTTAATTTCAAAGCAATTGAAGCAGTTGTCGGATTCTCCTTATCCCGAAATAGAGCAGGCTCAGGAATCACTATATGTACTCTTGCGCTTTCGACTTCATCAAGCTGTTCAATAGTACGAGACAGCTCGCCCTCAAGAGCGCGCTTATAGTTTAATTTCTGCACAAATTCACTCATACCGAGATTTGTTTGATCAAAAATCTCGTAACCGGTTTCCGTTGCTCTCGGCATTCCTTCCTGCGCAAGACGGATCCGTGAATCATAAAGGTTTTCTTGAGGAACCAGGATTCGACTTCCACCCTGTTCCAGCTTGTATTCAATTTTGTTTTCTGTCAGCCAATCCGCGATTCTCCCGGCTTCTTCAGCGGGGAGATTTGAATATAACTGAACATAGTCCGGTGTTCCCGCCCATTTAACAACACCTACAATTCCTGCAACAGCGATCAGCATCACTCCTACCATCGCGATCTGTTGGCCGACTGTAAACCGTCGAAAAACAGAACCGAACTGCTCGCTTAACTGTCCTAATAATCCTGGCATAGGTTATACCTGCATTTTCATAACTTCTTTGTACGCTTCGAGTATCTTTCCACGAATCTCCATCATCAACTGGAATGAGGTCTGAGCCTCTTCCATAGCAATCATCACCTGGTGAACATCTTCGACCTGTCCTGTCAACAATCTCTTAGATGATTCTTCAGCCGTTTTTTGCATTTTGTCAACATCACTTACCAGCCCTTTCAGGGTATCCTGAAACTCAGCCGCGCCATCCGGCTTTTTAGTTCCTTTGTCCAGCTTTGGTAATTCAGCTGGAAACTGCCCTCTTAATGGACCAATGTTTGGAATTTCTGCCATATTAATCCTCTAATATCCTAAAACTTACAATTTGCAATTATATTATGCGTAAATATCCAGGGATTGTCCAAGATGACCATCCCCCCTCGACATTCTGAACTCAGACTCCCCCATATTAAGTTTACTATCATTAATGGGAGGCGACAACCCTTCTCTTCTATTTATTGTCTTTTTAACCTGGAATATTTCTGAATTTTCATTAATTTTTGTGCCCTGATTATAACTGCTTGATACACGATTTGAATTACGAGATACAGTCAATCCTTGATCAGGTTTATTTAATGGTACAATAGGAAAACGCTGGTTTACATTATTCTGTCGAACTTCATTTCGCATCATCCTGGATCGTTTATTCTCAATCAGATTTTGTAAATTCTCCAACCTGGGATCTATTTCCATTATTACCTCATCGCCGTAATTGTATCTGTGGAGAATTGAAATCGTTGTCTATTATTAAATATTGAAAGTTTGTGATTCATTATCAGATTTCCATCGCTTTTTTAGCCATGGCTTTGGCTGCATTTAATGCTGTAACGTTAGCTTCATAATTTCTTGATGCAGAAATCATCTCAACCATTTCAGTAATAATATTTACCCTTGGTTTTGCTACATAACCTTCATCGTTTGCGTCCGGATGATTAGGATCAAACACAAACTCCGGCATGCTGTCGTCTCGTCTTTCATTGTAATTCACTCCTGAAAATCTTTTCTCAAGAAAGTGCTTCTCAAAAGGAGTTAAATGTTTACGATCAGTATATTTAAGATTGATCTTACGACGAGCATCAGATTTCAGCCGGACTGTATCAACTTTCTGGCTGTTTTCCTCAAAAAATGATATCCTCCTCCGATACGGTCCGCCTTCGGGTGTTCGGGTAGTGTTGACGTTTGCAATATTCTCTGCTATCGCATTCATCCTTTTACGTTGGGCGGAAAGCCCGGTAGAACTGATATCTATCGCTGAAAAAATTCCTCGAATTCTCATTAGATACCTCCCTAAGATCTTGCTAATTTCTTGATTTTATTAAAATAACCCTTAAGTTTTCTTGCAGTCAGATCATATTGAATCTGGTTGGTTGCCAGGTCTGACATTTCCCGCTCAATATCGACGTCGTTTACGCCGGATGATTCTGAATCATCATTAGATATCTTAATCATATGTCTGACTTCTTTTGGGTCCATTTGGATTGGGATATGGTTCTGGCGAGAGGCGGATAAGCCTGCGGCTTTATCTCCAAACGCCTGTTTAAGCAACTCTTCAAACACGACAGTTTTGCGTTCATATCCCTTAACTTCAATATTTGCAATATTTGATGCTATCGCCCTTTGTCTATCAGCGAAAGCATCAATTCCTCGTTTAAGAATTGGTACAGATGTATTATTGTAAAGTACTTCTCGCAGCATTATGGTTTCTCGAATATATTGTCATCTGCCAAAGTGCAACCAATATGCCAGTCACAATTACTATATAACACTTTAATTAACAAGAAATAAATGGGGTATTAAATAAGGAAAGATTTGCCTTGCGGAAGGTTATGCCTGATATTTCAGAATGATACAATAATCTATATTGAGCCTAAAAGTTCCTTAATTGCAATCATTACTTCATCAGAAGAAATTAAATCCATACTCCCACCAACCGATTGTTTAAGAATGAAGTTCAGAATAGATATTAAGGTATTTCTTTGCTATCTCAACTGAATTGAACCGTTCTACATTTTTATATCCTTTTTTGACTAATTGCTCTCGATAAAAATTGTCGTTTATAATGCGAATAACTCCATTTCGGATACTGATCGGATCGAAAGGATCTACAAGACATGCAGCATCTCCGCCGACTTCAGGCATCGAGTGGATATTACTTGTGATTACCGGTCGTCCTATTGCCTGTGCTTCAACGATGGGTAGTCCGAAACCTTCATAGAGCGATGCAAAAAGTAATATATCACACCGCTTATATTCCTTTACAATTCGTTTGTCCGAAATATTCACAACATTTGTGTAGTCTATATTAAAATTCTTCAGAGTTGCAGATTGTGAATCATTCAAATGTCCAATGATCCTCAAATGGCAGGAAATATTTTCTAGGGCTTCTGCGACACGTTCCACATTCTTCATCCACTTCGTCCCAACTTGGAGCACAACGGGCTTTTCTTGATTAAACGGCTTAGGAGTTGGAGTAAACTCATCTGAAACACAATCGTGAACGACGTTGATTTTATCAGAATTAATATTAAACTGCTTTATCAATTCATCCTTTACCGATTGTGAGATGACCGCAACTGACTTAACCCGATTTATAGAAAACCTGTACCAAATGTTCCGTACAATGAGACGTTGTAAACCTTTTAATGTATGTAAAGGAACGAGGTCATGTATCGTTAGTAGCGTTTTTCGCCTATGCAGGAGAAGCGAAACGATGTGAATATCACCGGTTATGTGGTTTACATCACCTTGACGAAAACTTGCTTCAACGATGTCATAGAGAAATCCCCAAGGAGTTTTTGGAGAAAATCGCGAATAAACGACTTTAGTTAAAATACTTTGAGGCAGAGCTTTTGTTATATCCCCGAAAAGCCGCTCTATACTACCGAAATTCCCAGTTTTTGGCCTCATATAGTAAGTAACACGCATTAAGATATTCTCCATTAAAAATCAGCCAGTGAAGATATGTAATGGATGGTATTCAACCAAACCAGTGGACGTTTCCTTTAATCACTGATAATAACGTACTTGAAGTAGTTTTACTTTATATATCTCTATAATTTCAAAGTGAATTATCATTTTGTTCATAGAAAGCTATGACAGTGCAAATAGTTCTGTATAGTCATAGTGGAGCGTTGCACATGATTTGAATAGTTGACCAGTAGCTCCCTTTCGCCGAAAGGGAGTCCCACTCTTCCAACCAACTGCTATATTGAATCGTTATACAAACCACTCCCTTTCGGCGAAAGGGGCTACTTTTAATACTCAATTCAAGAGCAATGAACTAATAATTTGATCAAACTATAATCCAATGTGGAATATATATAATTTTAATGTTTTATTCGAGTTAATCCAGAAAATATTTGCAATAATCTGAGAACTTGAAGATTCTGCAGGATTTAGAACAGGCAGTGAACCGTCATCCTTGACAGAAATATCAAAATATGGAGCGTGATCATTCGTGTTTTTGCCGATCCTCGCATTTGCACTGCAAGTAACCTTGGAGGACGATTTTCAGGACGTCCAGCATCAGGATTTGGTATATGAAGTAAACGTGAAAGTATAAAATTCAAAATGCACTCTTTCAGCACTTATTCTTAAATAATTACTTTGAGTCAAATCTCAATATCTTCTCCATCATGATCCCCCCCGGAGATATCTGAATTTCATCTTCAACCTTCCCATGCCGTGAATGAGTGGCAGACAGTTTATAGAGACCCGGCTTGAGATTACGGAATATCACACGTCCTACCTTATCCGTCAACTGAGACCTGGTTAACGGCCCTTTCATAATGACATTTGCGCCCGCAACAGGTTTTGCTTCCCCCCCACCAATGACTATTACTGTAAGAGCGGGTTTTGAAGAGTTTTTCAATTTTGAACTACTTTTGGGAATCAGAAAGAGCTCAACATGAATTGTGTCTTTCTCAGAAACGCTGTACCTGCTGCCTGCCGGATAATAACCATACGGTTTGGAACCAACGGTATAAATACCTCTTGTGATATTTGTGAATTCGAATTGCCCGGATCCGTCTGCATTTCCCTCCTTGCCGGGTCTGCCATTCATGAATACACTCACATGAGGAGCCAGTTCTCCTGATTTTTTTAACATGACTTTACCTTGGATCACTGCTGAATACGCAAAATCAGGAATGAAAAACAGAACTAATATTATTAAAATCAATCCAAATGAAATGCCCGTAAGCTTATTTTTTAACATTTCTTAACTCCAATTTTCACCTCTGTCAGAACCTCTACAAATCGCCCATTACCTGAGAGTAAGAAACTAAATTCAACAATGGTGAATATAATGCAAATTTTGCCAAAGATTTACACCTTGATATTTTTATTTAATGATCACAAAAAAAATCAATCAGTATCTGTTAGCTGAAAATATATGCATATCAGAGAGATCAATACATACTGAAAGATTGGAAAATCGGAATGAGGATATGAATGATATGGAGTTATTCTGAGTGAGTAATCTACAGAAATGCCTTTTAAATGAACAAAAATATAAACCCGTTCGTTTTGTGGACGAACGGGTTGCTTTTGCTCAGGAGGAAAATCTCCTGATATTATTTATTTTTTAAATTATTTCTTATTGATCTCGATTTTACGTGCCAACGTTTCTTTTGACTTGGGCAGCTCTATGGTCAAAACTCCATTGTCAAAACTTGCATCGATTTTACTGTTATCGAAAGAATTCTTCAAATTGAACTTACGTGCAAATTTGCCGTAATTCCTTTCATTGCGGTGCATAGTATCTTTCTCGTCAAACTTGCTGACGCGTTCACCTTCGATGGTAAGGACGTTATCTTCTATTGTGATATCAACATCCTCGCGATTCATGCCGGGAAGGTCCATAGATATTTTGTATGCATTTTCGCTCTCAGCGATATCAGCTCGTGGTCCCCACACCGATTCAAAAAGGTCATGACTGAAACTCCTGCCATGTGGCATATCCCGCATTTCTCCGGAAAAGCATCTATCAATTGCATTTGAATGGTGTCGTGGATTGTATCTAACGAGTGTCATGATAATTTCTCCTGTGTTTAACTTTAAATGTTTAATCGTTTGAAATAAAAATCGTTTTCAAATCTATTATTAGCAACCCACGTGCCAGTTATTCAGACAGTTCCCTTAAGTATTTGAATATATACAATATATAATCGGATCATCAATCAATGAAATATCAATTCAGGTTCGTGATTACACACATTGACACACAGCCTGCCATATTGGCAGCATATGTCCCTGTCGTTATGGCAGTGATGTTGGAAGCAATAAAATTGTAAGGCATGCATTGGGTTTTTTAGCCGAAATATTACATCATCAGGCGAATTGGAGGAAATATTTAATCAAAAAGAATGGAAAGAAGGTATTCGTTTTATGGCAATTCTCTTAAATTTATGACTGATCATATCATTAATTATGGGCGTCATTATTTTACGTATTCTAAAAATCAAATCCCTTTCAACGAAAGGGATCAAATATTCATACATCGAAAATTCAGTGACTAAAAAAGCAATTATATTCTTTAACGATTGTCATCCCGACGATCTATTACACCGGTAAACTGCTGTGCATCTGAGGGCCATTGGTAGGTCCACTCCACATTTACAGTTCCGGATTCGGTGCTTCTAACCTGGGCGAAACGGTAACCTTGCGGGAAAGGTACATCAACCCCGCCATTACCATCCACAGTTTCCCAGGGTTCCCATGCGATAAAGGCGATATCATCAAACCAAGCTTCAGCAGTGCCATTCCCGGGGGAAGTGCATCTAAGGCGAACATCCAGGAAACTTCTATATGCCTGATCAAAATCAGCATATACCGGCGTCCAACCGTTGTCGCCGTCAAGGCTGACTGGAATTGTGTAATCAGCATTCCCTCCTGACCGGTCAGAGTGACGCCCTATCTGCATCTCAGCATTATTGGCATTTTCAGTGTAAATCCAGCCGAGGAAACTGCATTGGTAAGTATCGCCATAATAATCATAATAATATCTGACACGTCTCTGGAATTCAACGCTTGCAGTTCCAACGCCGGCAGGAACATTAAGTTTGATGCTTCTATTTCCATCGTGAGAATGTTCTGTATCATAAAATTCGTAATCGGTATTAAGCGTCCAGGGTTGTGCGCCTTCATTCTCCATATTCGCCCAAAGCACAATATCCCTACCATAACGAATTTGGTCTGCACCGTCGGATTCTATTTGAGAAATGTCCCCTCCATTACCTTCAAGGTAAATTGGACGAGTGCGATATTGACCATCAGCGAAATATTCCAGATTAAAATCACCATCGTTCGTGGCAGATTCACGGTTATAAGTAGTGTCAAACATTACCACACCGACATCGCTATCGGGATATCTCATCAAGTGTGTACCACCTAACCGGTATGAGTAATAGCTCAGATAATCAAGCAGGGTTTGACCGAAGTCTCCTGTCGCATCAGTCGGAATATAATCTTCAATCCAGCCCGGTCGCACTATTACGCCGTCAACACCGTCATTCCCTACATGAATTTCGATAAACATTGTCATCTGAGTTTCGTTGGAGCCAAGATCGAAAATGAAATTGCCCATGGAATGAGCGATAAATTTACCCTCATAGACTTCAACGCCCTGGATAACATGCGGATGGTGGGTAATAACCAGGTCGGCTCCATTATCAACAGCATAATGCCTGAGTTTTACCTGGGTTGTGTCAGGATGCAGCTCATAAGTTATATAATCATCGTCCTGTGGAACTTCGCTGACATACTGGATGCCAAATTTATCGCCATCCATTGGTCTTAATTTATATTCACTGCCACAATGAACCTGGCACATTACGATATCGGCGTTTTCAGCAGCGAGAGGAACCTGTGTTTCTATAGCAGTGCGGTTCCAGTATGCGAATCCGGGACGGTTTCTTTGAGCATCGAGGTATGGTTGATAGCCATTGTAATGTCCGGTACGGTCACACATACAAATTATGGCAAGGCTTTTTCCATCTCTTGACATATAAGTGGGCATACGCGCCTGGATATCATTGTCTCCCGCTCCACCCCAGAGCACTCCAATCCTGTCAAGTGCATCTTGTGTATCATGCATTCCCTGTACCATATAATCGAAAACATGATTATTAGCAAGAGTTGCAAAATCAAATCCTGCATATGATATACCCTCGACATCACGGGGGCGGCTGGAAAAAACGATACCCTTGGTTGGATGACCATTTGTACTCAAGGTATGGGGATTCTCAAGGTTGCATATAGCGATATCCGCTGCAGATGTGATATCAGCTATATTTCTAAAAACATAATCGACTCCATAGTTATCGATTATACCTCTATAACCTCTACCAAGAATAATATCTCCAACACAGGTAATAGTAAAATCAGTTGTTTGTGTCAGGGGACTATCGACAACAGTCTCAGTGTAAACCTGCCAGTTATGATTTTCATCTGTTACTCTTAATGTGACAGGCCAACTTCCACCCCTTGGATAAGTATGCCTTGGATGTTCTTCTAATGAAACGCTTCCATCGCCAAGATTCCAGTGATAGCTTAATTCATCGCTATCGTAATCGAGGGTCCAGTTATTAAAAATAACTTCGATGGAATCCTGATCTGCAGTATCTCCCCACCGCCATGCAAATTCAACTCCCGGTCTTGATTCTACTGCATTTGTCACATCCCTCAGGTTATCAAAATATAATCTTCCATTGTTGTTATTATCACAGTCATTGATATAATAGATCTCGGTAATTTCAGTAAAATCACCAAATCTACCATGCCAGTCTTCACCGACAGGCATAAAAACAGTTACCCATTCGTTCCGGGGAAACCATCCCTGGTAAGTAGGTATCCAGGGATCGCTGTTTAAAAAACTTCGTCCCCAGATCACATAACTCATAACATCTTCGCCATCACCAAACCCGATCATTTGCAGGTTGCCAAGCGTGGCATTATAAAGATCTACTGACCAGACAGTTGAGGAATCAAGTTCCAATGCTGGTTCGAGTGTTTGTACTTTCCACGTATTTCCAGACAATAAAAGTCTGTACTGAGAATCTCCCGGTCCGCCGTTGACAACATCTGCTGCATCAGGATTTCTGTCCTCACCCGGGTAGCTTGTCAGATCGACTTCTCCTGATTCAAAATCTTCGATAACATCAAAATTGTCTGCATTGGAACCCGGTACCCAGGGGACAACACGGTAAAACCAGTGCATTCCTGTTTGCTGCTTCCCATCTGGATCGAACCAGCTTGTGGTAGAGGTGATTGCGAGGGTATCTGCATATTGAAACAAGGGATCTTTTGAGCGTAGAACTGCCCATCGTACCTGCCCCTGTGGTATATTCCAATTCAATAGAATACCTTCATTTTCCTCACTGATGGTTAGCTCAGGTGAAGCTAATGCAGACCCTGCAAATAAAGTTACAATTATTGTGGCCAAAGCTGCTTGAAAAATAAAGGCTAAGCAGAATAAACGAGCAATGACTTGAACCTTTAGAAAACCATGTGAAGTACAAATTTGGGGAATCATTCGCCGATACATACCGGATCCTCTCAAGAATCAGTTCCAGATTTTTACCAAAATAAAGAGTCATAACAATTATTAAATATATGAAAATGTATCACCGGGAACAAACTTTAATAAGCGAAAGTTTCAGAACGGATATTCATTTACCTGAGGCTTTATTGGGTCCTTCAAGTTGAACATGCTGGATAATTTGATTACAAATTACTCTCGGCTATTAGACTGAATTCTGCATTGCTTCTCTTAATTTTTCAGTATATTATTATAAATAGTCATAAGGAGATAAAATGCGAAAGATAGTATCTACTGACAAAGCGCCCGGTCAGCTTGGTCCGTACAGCCAGGGAATCATAGCGCAGGGTTCATTTGTTTTCACAGCCGGGCAGATCCCAATGGATCCGCAAACCAGTGAAATTGTAGGCTCAAACATTACAGAACAAACCAGGGAGGCTCTTAAAAACCTCACAGCAGTGCTTGAGGAAGCAGGCAGCGAATTAAAAAATGCTATAAAAACTACCGTATTTTTAAAGGATATGAACGATTTCGCAGCGATGAATGAGGAGTATATCAAATTTTTTCCTGAAGCGCCGCCAGCACGCAGCGCTGTTGAGGTTTCCCGGCTGCCTAAAGACGTTCTTGTAGAGATAGAATGCGTAGCATTAGTAAAATAAAAATATATATTTCAGCCCTGTTTCTGGTTTCTAATATTGCTTTCCCTGGGAGCATCAAGACCTTACAAGCAGAACCTGACCAGGAAATTCAGCCAACTGTGACAGATACTGCAAATACCGTCCTGGATTCAGCAGATGTTCAATCAAATGAACTTCAACCGGTTGATGTTCTCGAAGAAGAGATCCCCGACAGCACTGAAAAAGACGGACGAATGGTGCAAGGTATCCTTATGCACAAAAATCCAACCATCGCCGCGCTGATGAGTCTTACGATTCCCGGACTTGGACAGGCTTATACTGAACATTGGATAAAAGCAGGAATTTACTTCAGCGCTGACTTTAGCATTTTATATGGAGTTTATATTCAAAACAGAAGGTATAATGATAGCCTTAAATTGTCAAAACAACAGAAGACAGATCGGTTACGAGTAGAATACGAACGGATTGCGGATTTTTACCGGGATGACCGTAACAGGATGATCTGGTGGTCTGCCGGGTTAACATTACTGGCAACGTTTGATGCCTTTGTCGAAGGACACCTTTACGATTTCATTATTGATCCATCCCTTGGAATAACTCCTACAGGGGACGGTCTTGAAGCAGGCATCACAATTAAGATGCCTTAATTTGCTCATAATTTTTTGAAGAATAGACAATAATTTATCATCAGGTTCCTTAATTAATCGCAACCTGAGAAAACATATCGGAGATTGTACTTTGTTGATGCCACGTGAAGAAGCTCTCAAACTTGTAAAGGAACATCTTCCAAACAAAAATTTACGGAAGCATGTTTATGCTGTTGAAGCAGTCATGAGGACACTCGCACGCAAGTTCAGCGAGGACGAAGAAACATGGGGATTGGCGGGTTTGCTGCATGATCTCGACTATGAGGATACCAAGGACACTCCTGATCAACATACGTTCCTGACCCGTGATTTGCTTGAAAAACATGATGGAATCAACGAAGAAATAATTCATGCAATACAGGCGCATGCTGATTTTGTGGAGCGTAAAAGCTTGATGGATAAAGCAATTTATTGTACAGATCCCACCACTGGATTCCTGGTAGCGTGTGCATTAATGCATCCTTCAAAACAATTATCCGCAATTGATATTGAATTTATTAAGCGGCGCTTCAAAGAGAAACGTTTTGCAGCAGGTGCTAATCGTGATCAGATGGCTGCCTGTTCAGAAATTGGACTGGAGCTGGATGATTTCCTGATGATCTCCAGGGATGCAATGGTTGAAATTTCAAAAGAACTTGGACTTTGAGTATTAAATCAAAAAAATACGGGGGTACAGGCGATCCGGTATTCGAATCTGTCGGCGCTCTCCATATACATACAACATATTCCGATGGCACCGGAACAGTACCGGATGTTGCCGGGTATGCTGCGAGACACAAATTAGAATGGATAATTATTACCGACCATGAACACCTCAGAGCGAAAGATTTAGGTGAAGAAGGCTTTTACAGTTCTGTCTGTGTCCTCGTTGGAAGCGAATTGGGTGACGAAAAACATCACAACCATTATCTTGCTTTTGGAATAGATAAAGTACCGAATTCTTCTGATCCGGATGTCATAGTTCGATCAGTCCGCGATCAAGGTGGATTTGGCGCTATTGCACATCCTCATGAAAAACGTGACGTATTCAAAGATATGCCGCCTTACCCCTGGACCGCCTGGGATGTTAGAATCGACGGCATTGAAATATGGAACCAATTATCTCAATGGGTAGAGGGACTTACTCGAATTAATCGGATACATCATTTCTTACACCCGTTAAAAAGTCTGACCAGACCTGACCCTGAAACACTCGCAGTCTGGGATAGATTGAACCTGGATCATCAGGTAATCGGTTTTGTTGGAGTTGATGCTCACGCTATGAGATATCCATTATTCGGCGGACTTATCCATGTAAAAGTTTTCCATTATAAAGTGCAGTTTCGCAGCCTCCGGACTCATCTGTTGCTCTCCTCGCCATTAGACAAGGAAAATCTGACCATCGCTGAGAACCAGGTACTGACAGCATTAAGAACGGGGCGTCATTTTGGTGCAAATCATCGGCTGGGTAAAGCAGACGGGTTTATTTTTTACTCAGTCGTCAACGGTGAAAGAGTACTTCCTGCCGACTGCATCGAACCCGGAAATCCGGTTAGATTTGTAGTACATACACCATTAGATGCCGAAATTATTCTTCTCCGTAACGGGCGTGAAGTTGTAAAAACACAAGGTCGCAGCCTGGAACATACATCTGATCAAGAGGGAGTGTGGAGGGTTGAAGCTCATAGAAAAGGACGCGGCTGGATCTATTCAAATCCTATCCGTGTATTGAAAGAAACACATTGAGGAATTGATCCAGATAACCTGTTTCTCAATATTGAAATCCAAAAGAATCTTCAGTATTCTTTTTACTTACTTTACCACATGAAAAATCATTTGATATTCCTTGAACACTCTTTTAAAGTGTATCCGTTTACAAAATATCCTATATATCCAAAATATCCTTGTATCCTGTAATCTTCTTGTTTTGAGTTGCCGACGTTTGGAAGGTGCTCTAAGATGTTGTATTCTTTATGAATTCTCGTGTTTCTTTCAAAGCCTCTTCCACTTTCTCAGCAAGCTCTTTCACTTTTGTATCATCAAGAGACGTTTTATCCACCATTAAAGAAATAAACTGGTTATCATTCAAGAAATATTTCCTGATATCTATCTCATTTTCGTTTGAATAGATTTCACCACTCAGTCTATTTGCCAGGTTCACTATTGAAGCATCATGAGAAAATTCCTCATCAGGATTATCTTGGTGATGAAAGCGGATACAACTGATTATAAACTCCGGCATGTCCCATTTTTTTGCCAGGTAGCCGCCAATTCGTGCATGATCTGTACCATTGAGCATCATCTCAGCTTTCCAAAGAGAAATGTCTTTGTCCTTTGCAAAATTTATACTTTTAGCAAATCTTTCGCCAAAATATGTTGCAAGGAAGATCTTTCCAATATCATGAAGCAACCCGGCAGATTGAAACTCTTCAGGATGAGGCATACCAAAGAATGAAGCGAGAGTTTTTGCAATTGCACCAACCTCAATGCTGTGCATCCAAAACCTGTCAAAATCAAAGCTCTCACCAAGCTGTTCTTTTGGAAAGGTTTTCAATACAGAGAGTGACTGAACATGATGGCAGGCTTCAAAGAATCCAATTACCACTAATGCAGTTCGAAGATTTTTCACTCCACGGCTCAAACCGTAATAAGCGGAATTTGCTAACCTCAATATTTCAGTACTGATGCTGGGATCTGAGGATATTGCCTTGTATAATTCATCTACATCACTGCTTGGATCATTTGCAATATTAATCACTTTCAGGAATATTGTCGGTAAAACAGGGAGCTTGCTTGTATTTTTCAAACGGTTCTCAAGTTCTAGCCAGCGCTTGGGCTCACTCGGAACAGGGATAGTTGGTTCTGGTGGTGGTGTTTTGCCAATTTTTGCTTTCTTTTCAGTCTTAGTCTTTTTTTCAGTTCTAATTTTTTTGTCTGATTCTTCCGGTTTATCTGTTTCAGGTTCTTTTAGAGCTATTTTCTTCTCATCAGCACCTGATTCCTTCTTCTTTATATTCGTTTCAGTTTCATCTGTGTCCTTATCCTTGAGTTTAATTTCTCCTTCATCTTTCTCTATCTCGACTGATTTCGATTCTGCATGTTCCTCTTTGTTACTATCAGTTTTCTCTGACTCAATTAATTTCTCAATATCCTTCTCAAATTCAGATAAGAAGGCGAGCTTTGCCTCATCTACAGATTTATTCCATGCAGTTCTCATTGCGTGGATCATTGATTGCAGTCTTGAATCTTTAATCATTTCCCCTCATTGCTCAAAAATAATTGAGTAACCTTCCACTAATTGCCTGAAAATATTTCTGAATAATCCATGAATTGAAATATATGTCGAGTATTTTACTTTGCGACTATATTCACGATAATTTTCGAAATAAATGGAGATCAGAATATTTGAAGATATTTCATATAGTTCAAAAATAATTATGATTATAACTCATTATACACCCAAGACATATACATATCATTTAAGTTCTCACTCAAGTCTTGCTATTCAGTCAGTTTTCATACTCTTTCGAATTTATGATAATTCATATACAAAAGATTTTGTGCTATATTATGATTTTCAAAATATCCTGAACGGAGTATTGCAGGAGTGAGATCTAATCAGAGTTTACTGACCCCTACTTTTATCCTGGCTTTTGCAGCCAACTTTTTTGCTGCGCTCAATTTTACCAGTAATGCAATCTACCCGCTTTATGTAACTCATGAGGGTGGAGGAGCCGAAAGTATCGGGCTTTTTATGGGGCTCTTTTCCCTTGCCGCGATCCTCGGCAGACCTATTGTGGGAATCCTGATAGACCGTTGGGGTATTCGCCCAGTATGGTTATTTGGGATGTTGTGTCTTGGTCTTCCTTCCATTGGATATTATTTTATACTTGGTGATGGATTAACCCCTGTTACCTGGATTCTCAGGGCAATACAAGGCTTTGGATTCGGGGCACATTTTACTGCATTTTTTACACTTGGAGGCGTTACTGCTCCATTAGGAAGACAGAGCGAAAACATTTCAAAATATGGGCTTTCCGGAATTGTCGCTAGTTTTTTCGGTCCTTTTATGTGCGAACAGATTTTCCGAAATGCAGGACCGGAAGAGTTCTTTCTTACCATTACCGGATTCGGAATAATAGCATTCATTCTCATCTTGTTCATCAAGGAAGACCGTACTCCACCAAGCAGCAAAGTTCCCGATCCGTCGGGACTCATCAAAACATTTCGTGTTCCGGGCATGAGGTTGACTTTCGTGCTCGCGATATGCATGGCTGTTTGTTTTGCCACCCCGAGTTATTTTATCGCACCAGTAGCTACCGAGCGTGGAATCCAGGGGTTCGGCTTGTATTTTACTGCATTTGCCATCACAGGGACCCTGGTAAGAGTTTTTTTCAGCCATTGGGGAGATAAATACGGTCCACGCCGCATTTTAATACCAGGATTCTTTATATATGCGATTGCACTACTGACCTTAGCTTTCAGCTCTTCATTGATCTGGATATTCCTTGCAGGGTTATTTGCAGGTTTGGGTCATGGAGTCTCGTTTCCCGCTGTAACAGCCCTGGGATTTAAACTTGCGCCAAAAGAATACAGGGGCAGCGCTATGGCAGTTGTGACCGGTATGATGGATACAGGAAGCGCCCTCGCTGCATTCTCTTTGGGAAAAGTCGCAGGCGTATGGGGATATGACGCAGTTTTTCCGGTAGGATTATTAGGTCCGGTTATCGCCATACTATTCCTGCTTGGAAGTATTAGAAGAAACCCTATCGTGATAAAAGATTCAGAGCCGTCATAGCGAGGCACGAAGCAATCCCCAGATTCGACTTAATTTTAGCGTTCCGTCAGTTCCTTAGCGAAGCGGTGAACTGACGGGAGGCTCTGTCAAGTCTCCACTACGTTCAAGACCTGACAGAACATCAAATCAATAGTGTATAAAAATTATCATTCAATTCACTTTCATCGAAATTAAATACTTTTAAACTCATGTCGGCGTCTTCTTTGAGAGACTCGAGAGATATACATTATGGATTTCGCAATAATTCAAGAAATAGTTTACAACAAGAATTGATAGATTGTATCTTATGTTAAATTATTTGCAGAATATCTGAATAAACTGTGAAGGAAACCTATTAGAACGTTGGAAGACATAGAATACACTCTGTTTGCAAGCCAGCAGGGTCACCCGCCCGAGATATAACGCGAGTCATCCCTGATTTCGCTGAGGAAACGTGAGAGAGGTATAGTGCTATATGTTTTTTTATGATAGTTATGAGAAATCGGATTGCTTATCTTTTCCAACTTTGCTAATGTAATTGTATCTCGTATTATTTGACACAGAATATTGATAAACAGAACTAACTTGTAAATTGCAGTCTCGTCTTTTTACAGATTTGGCATAATTCTGAGTTTTTAGTCAAGTAGATTGAAAAGAAGGAAGGAAAAATGTTTACTGATCTAAGATTAGAAAACTCTGCTCTATTTAAAGATTTTGAATGGAAGAACCACGATAAGTTAAATGTTATCATTGGTGAAAACGATACAGGCAAAACACATCTTCTGAAGATTATGTATTCTATCGCCAAAAGTATAGAGGAATTCAAGATACGACAAAAGACAGATAAACCTTTGTGGAAACAAGCTTTAGCATCAAAACTACTCTGGGTGTTTCAACCTGGTTCTACTGGTGATTGGCATCTTGGCGAACTTGTTAGAAAAGGCGAGAAACGGTTAGAAGTAGAAGCTCACTTCTGCAATAATAATCTCCATTTCTCTTTTGGTAAAGATACGAAAAAAACGATTAAAAATTGCACCGAAGTCATTCAGATTCAGGAAAAAACCAATTCACTATTTCTTCCACCAAAAGAGGTTCTTACCTCGATTGATGCAATATACAAAGTGCATGACATACCAGGCTTTGACCATACCTATCAAGATCTAATAACAGCTATTCGAAAAGTACCTAGTAAGTCCAGAGGAGCGCTTGATAATAATGCACCCTTTGGTGTACAACCTTTCGGAGTTGCTCCTTGGGGAGTGGTTTCAAAAAAAACCAGAAGTACCCTACATCTCAATAAAGTCATCGAAGAAATACTTAGTCTTTTCAGGGGAGAAATCAAGCTGGAAAAAGACCATTTTGTTTTCAGCAGAAAGCAAGAAAAATATCAGATGTCGCAAATCGCTGAGGGTATAAAGAAACTAAGTATGCTAACTCTATTGATTAAAAATCAATCGTTAAGAAAGGGATCTATATTATTTATTGATGAACCAGAGACTAACTTGCATCCTGGAGCTATCAAAAAATTTATGACTATGTTATATCATTTCAGTATGGCTGGAATACAAATCTATCTTGCAACTCATAGCTATTTCGTTATTAAACAACTGGAACTTATTGCAAGGAAGAACCAATTTGATATACCGATCTGTTCTCTAAACAATGAAGAGGGAAACGTCACTCATTCTATTAATAATCTACGTGATGGAGTGCCTGACAACCCTATTATTGATGTTTCCATCGAACAATTTGAAGAAGATTTGAGAATGGGAGAGGATTAAGAATCATGACTGACTTTGAAGAATCAGGAATGAAAATCACACTGCCTGACAATGATTGCTTCAGATTTGAAGATATAACTGCGCTTAGTAATATAAGAAATAAGGGTTTGAAAGATATGGATTTCGGTTGGTGGGACAATTCTAAAAATGTGCTCTTTCTATTAGAGGTTAAAGAGACTTCTGATCCCTCCAGCTATGAAACTGCTATTGTTGAAAAGGTGGTAGATACTTTACTGACACTTTCTGCTTCCTGGATACCCACTTTAAGAGGAAAATCAATTGCGCGGGAATTACCTTCTTCATGCCAATCTTTCCTTAATCCTCCCCATAAATTGCAGATCGTTATTATTTTCAAGATACAACGTACAAATATCCAAGGGCTTCATACCCTTCAAGATTCAGTGAGGAATAAATTGGAAGGAAAAGTTAAGCTTTTTGATATGGTAAGAAATAGCGTTAAACTAATGGATATTTCAACGGCTATTAACTTTCAATTTCCAGTTATTCAACATCCTTAATATTTGCTGAATATATCATGAAAATGTCATATAATGCACGTACCCTTCTTAATGAACTATATGCAACATGTTTTAATACTAAGACTTACAAAGATTTTGACCTCTCACTTCAAAGAATAGACCCTATTAGAAAGCTATCAGAGCCACCCTCCGATTGGAAATTTTAACTCAATAACCAGGAATACAATCAAAAAGTGTTAAGACCTGAAGGCTATTTCTAATCTTGACCTGGCGACAATTCTCAAAGTTAATCTTTAAATATCAATATGCTCCAGTGAAATGATCAATTTTATTCCTTCGGAAGTTATCATTACTTTCTTTATCGAAATTTGATCACTGATCATATCCGGTAATCGAGAACTGATTCGATTGTTTTCGTAAATTATCGAATATTTAGAAATATAATCCTTCAATTGTTTTAACAAGAATGATAGTTTTTTTGATTTGACTCCTGCTGAAATAACATTATTCTCACATGAAAATCCGGTTAATTCAATCTTATAGACAATTCCCCAACGGAAAGCGATAACCATTCTATCATCACCCATCTCTTCAACTGAAATTTCAACTTTGCTCATGTTGTGTTTGTTCAGGAGGGCATTGATTTCCTGACGGTCAATCGTTAGTATCATGAAAACTCCGGTTCAAGATTATCGTAACTGAGTAGTCTGTCTGTCATTCTGAACTAAACATTTACAGATTTTCTTCAAATATAAGGTATGATTATGGAAATGCATAAAGCCAGGATTGAAGCCGGCTGGATTACGGAAACTCCTGTCGGATGTGTACTGGTGGTATTCGAGGATGATAAACTTAGACATATCAGGCTTAATGTTGATGATCCCGGTTCGTGGATTATCGCGAGATATCCTGAACCGGAAATGAATACAAAAACAATTGACAGTTTTTTTGCAGACCTAAAAGAATTCTTCGACACTGCCAATGCATCAATTTTTGAAAAATGGACAATTTCACCAGCCTGTTATCCCACACCATTTCTTAAATCTGTCTATGATGCACTAATTGAAATAAAACCAGGTTATACTATAACCTACGGTGAATTAGCAGAGAAATCCGGACATCCGGGTGCAGCACGAGCTGTTGGCACGGCTATGGCTCGCAATCCTGTACCAATAGTCGTGCCGTGTCATAGAGTTATCACTTCGAATGGATGCCTTGGAGGATTTACTGGGGGACCTGACCTCAAAAGGACACTGTTGAGGTTAGAGGGTGTGGAACCACCGGCTGAATTCAATTAGGAATTATGAATTAGGAATTATGAATTGTAAAAAACGCTCTAAAATCTTTGCGCCATTGCGTGTGAGAATTGGTGGAATATTTTGATATCCAAAATCTACACAAGACATAAATAAACAAAAGATTACAGGATATAAGGATATATTAGGATATACAGGAATTTTTTGCGCTTTTGCTCCTTTTGCGTCTTTGCGTGAGAGAATTGATTGGATATTTAAGGATACACAGGATTTTCTATTTCACCCCGGTAAAACTTTTCAAATTCTTCATTAGTTCATCAAAATCTGTATATTCAGTTACCTGAATAGGCAGGGAATCAAGTATTATTTTCCCCCAACGGCTTTTGACCAATCGAGGATCGCAAATTACCGCTACTCCTGTGTCATTTACAGTTCTGATCAGGCGACCTATCCCCTGTCGCAGTTTCAGCGCTACCTCTGGAAGTGAATAATCAATAAAGGCATTCCCACCTTCTTTCTCGATTTTTTCGCTCCTCGCCTGTACCAGTGGGTCAGTTGGTACATCAAACGGCAGCTTGGCAATGATCAGCAGTTCCAACGCTTCACCCGGCACATCCACACCCTCCCAGAAACTATCCAGCCCAAAAAGCGCTGAACCTCGATTACGCTTGAATTGTTCAAGGATATTCAGACGGCTGCCATCAATCTTTTGACCGAGAAGTAACCTGTCCACACGCTCAAAATCTTGTTTAATAAAATTGTAGGCGTCACGCTGCATGCGTTGAGATGTAAACAATGTTAGAGATCCCAGGTCTAATTCAGATGCAAGCCTGAAACTCAGGCGGGCAACCATCTTAGTGTATCTTTCAGGGTCATACTTCGGATTTCCAAGAAATGTAGCGGCGGCAAGGTAGAGCTGTGCTTGAGTGTTAAAAGGTGAATCATATATTGTGCTTGAATATTCTTTCAGTCCAAGCCGTCCCGCGATATACTCAAAATTTTCACCAACAGTCAGGGTCGCAGATGTGAATACAGCGCTGGTCAATCGCGAATACAGGGATTTATTGAGTTTCTCACCGATATTCAGGGGTGATCCGTATAAACGGACGGAGAATTTTGGGTTTGAAGGAATTTCATACCAGAATACAATATCTTCATTCTCTTTTCCGGTAAGAACGACAAATTTAAATAACTCATCTTTGATGTCAATCCAAATCCGTTTCAATTCACCCTGGAGATCATCACCCGCACCCAGCGACAATTCAACTTCTTCCATTTCCTTGATCAGCTTTTCCAGCTTCTTATCAAGCTTTTGCAGCGAATGTTCCAGGTCGGCTTTTGATACAGAAATAACTGAGAATTCTTCTAAGCCGTTCCTGTAGCGGACTCTCTGTGAATATTCTCTCTGTTTTTCAGAAAAACCCGGTTTCAGAAGATCATCAAGCTCATTTCCGAATTGATCATTACCGGATATTGTTTCAAGGACTGCATCAATCGCCTCATCGACCGGTTCTTCCGCTGAACTCCCCCGCTCTATCGGCGACAGGAGAACACTTGATGCTATCTTTCTCAGTCGGGATAATAATCCACGTTCTGATTTGGGATCGTACAATCGATTCAGGATAATTCGGAGAGAGGCAGAATTGAATTCTATTCCGAGATGGGAAGCAGCTACTTTTTCAATATGATGTGCTTCATCGAACACTACCTTGGAATAATCTCCCAGCACACCGCCTCCTGCCGACAAATCGCTGAATAATAGTGCGTGATTTACCAATACAATATGCGCCGACTGGGTGCTGCTGCGTATCCGGTTCAGGAAGCAGAATTCAGAGGACTGGCAGACTCGCCTGGTACAAAAACCCGATTCAGCGGTGATATTAGCCCAGAGTCCTTTGACATCATTCCTGCGAAATCCGGTTGCTTCACTGATATCGCCCGTTTTCGTTGTATTCAGCCAACGTACCAGCGGTAAAAGCGCAATTTTCTCTTCATGAGACAATAAATCAGGATCGGAAGTCAGATTATCGAACCGGCGTTTGCAGATATAATTTCCCCTACCTTTGAGGAGGACAGCCCTGAATCCGCCTCCCAGAGCTTTACTCAATGCCGGAAGATCCTTTTGAAAGAGCTGTTCCTGGAGATGACGGGTATGAGTAGAGATAACAACTTGACTTCCCCCGCCCCGAGAATGCAATAATGCCGGCAGTAGATATGCGAAACTCTTACCCGTTCCGGTGCCAGCCTCTGCTAATAAGGACCCGCCATCATTAAAGATATTGAACACCTCATTCGCCATTGCCACTTGCCCGTCTCGTCGTTGAAATTCTTTGATGGCTTTGTTCAGGGGACCTTTATCAGCAAAAAAAGCATCTATATTATTTTGATCTATCGCCTCTGCGATTTCGTTTTCAGCCTGTCCGTCCCATCTGCCTATTCTATTTTCAGGTAGAGCATCAAGCTTGCAGATATTTTTCTTACCGGGCCCAATGGAAATCAAACCTTCGAACAGTTCACCCAGAGGTGTTATTGCGCCTCCCAGCAGCCGATACATTTCCTGGAGTTCTCCCGCAGGTGTTCGTCTTGCTGAAGCCAGGAGTTTCAGGAACAATTCACCGGTAGCCCTTGCGTCATGAACAGCTCGATGATGATCTGTCAGTTTTATCCCGCAGGTACGGCATAAGGAAGCAAGACCAAAGCTTGAGAGGGTCGGGAAAAAGGAACGTGAGATAGTTTGTGTATCGAATATCGGGATGGTTGGAAAAGCTGGTTTATTTATTCCTTTGATTCTTTTAATTTCCAACCTGATGAAACCAAGGTCGAATGGTATATTTTGACCTAATACCGGGGATTGACCGATGAATTCCAGGAATGATTCCAGTAATTCTCTGACATTTTTAGCTCCCTCAAGATCAGCATCGGTTATTCCGGTCAACCGGGTGATTTCTTTGGGCACCAAACCCTCGATGGCAACCAGCTCACTGAAAGAACCTGCCTCTTCCCCACCCTCGAAACGAACCGCCCCGAATTCGAGAATCCGGTCATTTGAACGGTCTAATCCAGTAGTTTCCAGATCAAGAGCGACAAAACGGCTGATACCAAGACGAGCCAGTTCTTCAGGTGATAGTGGGTCAGCTTCAAGGAAATTCAGGTTTAAGTCCTCTCTCGGAGAGTTGTCATTCCGGACGAAAAAAAATCTATGTTATTGTATCCAATTAGATCAGAATATGATGAATATTTTACTTGATTATTGAATTTACTTCTCATTTAGAGTCTTTAGATCTTCTACTTTGCGGGCTTAGCGGCTTTGCGCGAGAAAACTTTTCAGTGAATAAAACAATTTTCGCGCAAAGACGCTAAGTCGCAAAGAAAAAATCCTGTCCATGCAAATAGAACATATTAGACATTTTCCTCGCTTTTATAACGCACATTTGGTTTTCGTGCCGCAAGTGCTTCATCTAATCTTCGTACAGGCGTATTGACCGGCGCATTATGGAGGAGATCCGGATTTTCTTCTGCTTCTTTCGCAATCTGCTTCATAACAGCAATGAAGTTATCCAGCGATTCCTTTGATTCTGTTTCAGTTGGTTCGATCATCAGCGCTTCATGTACAATCAGTGGAAAATAAACTGTGGGAGCATGAAGTCCGAAATCGAGCAGACGTTTGGCTATATCAAGTCCTCTCACACCATGTTTACACTGGTTGTCTGCGCTGAATACTGCTTCATGCATACATTCGTCAGGAAACGGGATAAAATATTCTGGCTGTAATTTTACTCGGAGGTAATTTGCGTTTACGATTGCGGCTTTACTCACCATTTCCAAGCCATCTTTGCCATTAGCAAGAATATACGTCAATGCTCGCAGCATTATCAGGAAGTTGCCATAAAATCCATGAACTTTACCGATACTCCCCGGACGATCCCAGTCATGGTAATACTCATCGCCTTTTCGCAGCACAACCGGTACCGGCAGGAACGGTTTAAGTGAGTCAATGCAGCATACAGGTCCTGATCCGGGACCACCTCCCCCGTGCGGTGTTGAAAATGTCTTATGGAGGTTGATATGCATGATGTCAAATCCGAGTGCGGCAGGATGGGTTATACCAAGGAGAGCGTTCAGATTCGCGCCGTCCATATACATTAAACCACCGGCTCCATGCACGATATCTGAGACTTCTTTTATATTTCGTTCAAAAATACCGAGAGTGTTGGGATTTGTAACCATCAAACCAGCTAATGTATCGTCTGCTTCAGCATGGATAGTCTCAGGATCAAGAGTGCCATCAGAAGCTGATTTCACCTCAACAGCAACATACCCCGCAAAAGCGATTGTGGCGGGATTTGTTCCATGCGCTGAATCGGGGATAATAATCTTTCGTCTTTTAGTGTCACCCCTGTCAGAATGATAGGCTTTCATCAGCATCAACCCCGTCATCTCTCCACTCGCACCCGCCGGTGGTTGAAGAGTTACAGCATCAAATCCGGTTATCGCTTTTAGTGCTTCGCCAAGATCATACATCACCTGCAATGCACCTTGAACTGCATGTGTAGGTAGAAATGGGTGCAATCCGGCGAATTCAGGCATTGACGCAACCAGTTCGTTTACTTTCGGATTGTATTTCATCGTACAGGAACCAAGAGGATAAAAATCCTTGTCCACATGATGATTCTTTGTGCTGAGCCCTACAAAATGACGTACAACATCAAATTCACTCACCTCGGGAAGGGGCGCAGGTTTCTTACGTAACAGATTCTGTGATGGCAATTCAGACCTTGGCACATCAATTTCCGGAAACCTTATCCCCTGTCGATCAGGTACAGACAGCTCATATAGGAGTTTTTCGTGCATTTTCTTATCCGTATGTTATAGCTATAAATATTAATGGCTTGAAGATAATGATATCTTTTTTGGGCAATTGTCAATCCTATTCGGATTTTCAAGTTGCACAATATATGAATACAGGTGTTATTCTGCCTCAATAAAAATTCAGTCTCCTCCAAACATTTATATATTTTTCACGCCAATAATAAGAAATCCTGTTGGTCATCAAATCAACCCGATAGCAACTGATACAATACGAAACTCAGTAATGTAGCATTAGCCAATGACATGAAATTATTGCGATTATCAAGAACCGAAATCTGGAGAAGTATAATTCTTGGTAAACATCTCTTTTTTAATCAAGTCTTTAAACATCAATTATCTGCAAGCTAGCTCTAAAATATTCTTTTCAAAATCTAATTAAATCACACTTAACAGTTTGTGTCGCGAGAAATTTATATTTATATTTGCAGATGTAAACTGTATCTGTGTTTCGGAGCTCATAGATAACAAAGATCAGGTCGACAATTAAGGAGGATGTCATGTTTAAAAGGTTATTTGTTGGTATCGCTGTCGTTACATTTCTGGCGAGTTCGCTGAATGCGTATCAACGGCGAGTGTTATTTGAAGAATTTACGGGACAGAGCTGAGGCTTCTGTGCACCAGCGTCGCTGGTGTTCGATGATTTTGTTCAAGACGAATATGAATCAGTTTCCGTAATTGTCTATCATGCTTATGCCGATCCCTGGTATAATATCAATGGAGCTGAACACAGTGCTCGTTTCACTTACTACGGAGTCACTGGGATTCCACATTGCAAGGTGGACGGTATCATAGGCATCCATCCCGGAACGAGAGCAAACCTTAATAATGCTTTTAATCAAAGGATTGACGAAGAAAGCCCTGTCAGTATTAATTTATTGACCTATATAGATGATGACGGTGCCCAGGTGTCCGCAACTATTACAAGTGGTGACGATGCGGTGGAAGGTAATTATTCAATCAGGTTTGCGCTGGTTTCCCTTTATTGGGATGAATTTACGGGCAGCAACGGTCAGGATGAATGGCATTATGACCTGATCGATATGGCGCCTGATGCATCGGGACTTGATTTTGAAATTGAGGCGAACGACACCGAAGTCTTTGATGCCGCTTTTAACTGGCCCATTGAATTGGACAACGAAGATGTTGAAGAAGACAATGCTATGATCGTTGTCTTTATCCAGAACGATAACACCCGTGAAGTCATCCAGTCTGAGATGATTGATCTTGAAGCCGGTTATATGTTTGAATTAACAACCGGACAAAAATCAGCCATGGTCGAACCTGAAGATTCTCACGAATTCGAGTTTACTGTTAGTAATATCGGGATTTTCGAAGACACCTATGATATTGAAGTTGAAACCGATCTGCCTGATGGATGGGATTTCACTTATACGACACCTGATGGAGATCAAACTGAAAATTCTACGCTGACAATTGCGGAAGCAGAGCAATATACCAGCACAGTCACATTAACTTCGAGTGATGTAACAGGTGAAGGTGGCGGTGTTCATTTTACTGTTTCGTCACAAGCACTTGAGGGATTGAATTACACCTTCGATTTCTACATCCAGAATGCAACCCCAATGCTTGTAGTTTATGCAGGACCCAACCCTGACTACAGTGAATTCCTTACTTCGGCAATTGAAACTGCAACCGAATTGAATCCTGTTGAGTACGGATTATGGAATACTGCGAATTTTGAGCTTGACGGTACAGGACTTGAAGGCTTCGAGTTTGATGCCATAATCTGGGCTTGCGGAGATATTGGAACTGTTCATGAAGATCAGATTTCATTCCTGGATGATTATGTAGATAATGGCGGAAGCCTCTTCATGTCCGGCAGCGATTATGTCCAGGCGCTTGAGGCTACTAACCTGATCAGACTTATGGGTACTAACTACCAGGAAACCTTTAACGGAACTTCGGTTACTGGTTTTGATGAAGATATAACAAGTCATGAACTTGATTTCAGCATCAATGGAGGCGACGGTGCGAATAATCGTGGTGTTCCCACGAGGCTGCGTTATACAAATATAATGGGCGAAGTCTGCTTCGAGTACACTGAAGATCGGCACGCAGGGGTCCGAGGTGCAGGACAACAGGATGAATACAGGACACTGATATTCGGATTCCCATTCGAGGCTATCGCCGATGAAGAGTCGCGTAATACAGTAATGACCAGGGTTCTCGCATGGTTATACTATAATGATCCTGCAGAATTCGACTTTGAAGAGACTGTTCTTGAGTTCGGTGAGGTTACCGGAGGAGATAGTGACACTCTTAGCCTTGTTATCGAGAATATCAGCGGTAATACAGGGTATATAACTGAAATCGAACTCGGTCTTGCTATCCGTGATGTAATCAGTTTCGATGTGGAATTCCCTGTTGAAATCGGTCCCGATGCTGACGTAACTATCGGCGTCATCTGGAAACCGATAGTACAGGGTCCGATGAATGGAAGAATGTCCGTGTATCACAACGACTACATTCATGAAAATCCTGTGGAGGTTTATGTTAGTGGAACAGCGCTTTCTGACGTCACTGAACTTTCGGATGGGGCAATACCGGATGATTTCTATATGTCACAA
This sequence comes from Candidatus Electryonea clarkiae, assembly GCA_030765455.1. GTDB lineage: Bacteria > Electryoneota > Electryoneia > Electryoneales > Electryoneaceae > Electryonea > Electryonea clarkiae. The sequence goes on from JAVCCM010000083.1 coordinate 120,817, forward strand.
AATTTCCCGAACCCTTTCAATCCCACTACAACCATAAAATTCGGACTGAAAGAAAACGTTCGGACAAACCTTTCAATTTATAATCTTGAAGGTCGGTTAGTGGAAACATTGGTCAGCAGTCAAAATAAAGCTGGACATTACGCTGTTGAATGGAATGCTGAAGACCTGGCAAGCGGGGTTTATATCATCAGTTTCAATGCTGGATCTTTTGCTGAGACTAAGAAATTAATGCTGTTGAAGTAGTCTATTTTAATAGCTTATTTCAGATAAATGCCCGGGCTATTCCCGGGCATTTTTACCTCAATTAAAGTATTGTCGGTTTGCCCACAAGCCAATAATTCCCAAAAGTGAAGGTATTGCCCATAAAACATTGGCGCCTATCACTGTTTCAATATCTGTGTTCCATAATTGAAAAGTATAGAATAGTGGAAAATAAATGCATATAGCAAACTCCATCATTGCAGCAACAAAACCAATAAATTCATTCCGCAGTAATCCAATTAAGGCAACGATTGCAATTGGCAACGGCCACAACATATCAGCGATTGCTTCACCCCTCTCTTTGTTTGCTACTGCTCGCTCAACCGCATCACCTTCAAAACTTCCATTCTGAAGACCAAGCTTTACTGCTCCCTCCCAATCTAACAGTGAATATGCCTGCATTAACCAACCCAGGAACGCCAGTAGAAGAGCAATTAATGCAATCCAAATCCCCATTGGATAAGGTCCAAATTTCTTCGTCATCAAATTCATGATCGTTTCCTTCATAGACGAACACATTCGTAATCAAAAATTAATACCATTCAAACGTAATATTGAATAAAACAAGGCAGCAAATCCCCAATAACTGAAATTGCCCCAGAAATATGTGTAGTAAGCCCAGGGACCTACTGCTGGATAGACATACTCTTTCTCAAAAAACCATAGAAATATATTGATATAGAGAATAATAGCTCCTGCTGCCGCAAACAAAATATAACCCCAGCCTTGAGCTAATATAACACCGGTAATCCCAGCAATGAAGACAGGCAAATAAAGTATCCAATCGGCGATAGCTAAAGCATAGGCGGATTTGAAGTGTGATTTATCCCGCCATTCTTCGCCCTTTCCAATCAATAATTTCCTGGCTTCTTCGCTGTGAGGTTTGAAGACCATGATAAGCTGTGCGTACAGGAGCGGACCACATGTTAAGAGACCGAAAACAATTAATATCCAGGTGAAGATTGTTGGTTCAAGCATGACCATATATTCCTTTGCAATTGAATTAAAGCATCCTGAATTTCTTACACAACCAGACAGACTTCAAATCGTATTGTTGTTCATAAATTGACGCGTTTTGTGTCTCGAGGGTTGGAGAAAATAGGTTTCTCACCTTTCAGAACTCACTAAATTTACACTACTTTTGTCAATCTTTTTGTCCTGATGGATTAACGATTTTAAAGATTCCAGGTAAAGCCGGATTGCCAGCATACAAACCTTTATAATCCGCTTTGTTTCATTGGCTCAAAAATCTGTCGTTGGAAATGAAACTGTTCATCTATCAGTTGCAAAGTTAATTGCAAGAGATATCAATGTTCAACCTGCTGATTCGAAATATGAACTTATAAAGAAATCAAAATGTAAAGGGAACAAATTCGAGAAGTCTTCGTTTAATCATCAAATGCAACATTCACGGCACATAAATAATGTTGTTGGGATCATCTTGGTCATTGTCTTTGTAGTGATCCTGATTCATGACATACATCTTCCGGCTGGTGATACACATGGAAATGAAAATTCTGTCCCTGTATCAACCGATTCTCAGACTTCAGATCATTCTGATGGATGTGACGAATCCTGCCTGTGTGTAATCCATGTGTTGGAAAAATCCCTTGGTTTTTTACGGTATCAAAGCGAAAACATTATTGCAGTTTCCACCATCAGGCTGGCTGAAGACTTGATGCCTGAAAGTGTAATCCTGAAACCGATTGACCATCCTCCTGAAGTTTAACCTCTTCTTCCTTTTGTAAGATTTATCTGATAAAATCAGACTAAATCGCCGATTTAAATCTAATACAATATCAAAAAAATTAAGAATATTGTATTCTGACTCCAAAATAAGTTGTTAATTACCAAAGGTGATCTCATGAAAAGATGGATCGCCGGCATATTGCTGGTTTTTACGTTCATCATCTCCCAGCCCGGCAAAGCTGAAATGATAACAGTTGTACAGGCGGTGAATAGCGCGTTCTCTCTCCATCCCGCTGTGAAAGTTGCCCGTGCCAACTATAAACAGGCTCTGGGACAGAGGCTAATAGACCTGTCACCTGAACCGGCTTCACTGGCTCTTGAATATGAGGGTGTACCGGGCGGCGAGGCTATTGATGCTCACGAAGAACGAAGATTGAGTCTATCACAGGAGATTGCGTTTCCATTAAAATATTCGTGGCGCGCAAGGGTTGCAGGCATTGCAGTTGACGAAGCTCGAATTGACGCACTCATTCAGTTACTGGAATTAGAACTTGAGGTTCGAAACTCATATACCCAAGCCTGGATGATTGACCGGGAACTGAAAATACTCGAAGAAAACGCAGATGCGGCAGAAAATTACGCGCATCAGCTTAAACGGTTAGTTGAACTTGGTGAAACTGCTCCTCTTGAAGAGAGACGTGCCCGTGTTGAAGCTTTGCAAGCGACAACAAACCGGGATGCTGTAAGAGAGGAACGATTTGCAGTATTGGGAAAGTTCCGGAGTTTAACCGGGATTGATACAACAGGAATTGTCCTGAGTCCACCAATAGTATTTAGTCAATCAGATTTGTTTCGTTCAGAAAGTAAGTTCAACGTGGACAAATCGTATGAGCTGAAATCAGCCCAATTACAATCTACCCAAGCAGATATTGAAACGAGAGCCGCAGTTTTCAACTGGTTGCCGGATCTGGAACTATCCTACTTCCAACAAAATGTCCCTTCTGAAACCGACCCGGACTTTTGGGGAGTTGAACTCGGAATCTCACTTCCTGCATGGTTTTGGTTGAGCGGAAGAGGTGAGATACTGGCTGCAAAGGCTAATCAACGAGCAGCACAAGGAAACCTGGAAAACCTGAACCTCCAGCAACAAACCGCAACAGTAGAATTAATCCAATCTCAACGAGCGTTATGGGACAAGCTTAAACTATATGAGGAGCAGATACTTCCTCTCGCTAAAGAATCGTACGAGTTGGCGATGAAAAGCTATAAGACGGGTGAAGCTTCCTACCTGGAGGTGATCGACTCACAACGTACTTTGTTAGACATTCAGCTTGAACATTTGGAAATTAAGGCTGCTCTTGCCGATGTGACATCTGAAATTGATCGCCTTGCAGGTCGTTCAGTCATCGGTCACGACGAACTCCAGAATATGCTAAATAGGGGACACTGAAATGAAATTTTACGTCAGGTACATATTGCTTTTTGCTTATATAGTTACAGCCGGTTTATTGCTGACCGTTACGGGATGCAATGAAGAATCGGAACATTTACATGAAGCTGAAAGCAGTCAAATTGTTGATGAGCATGGTCACGAAGAAGAGGAAGGCGGACACGAAGGCGAAGATGAAATCCATCTTTCACCCCAGGCTGTTAAAGAGGCTGGCATAGTGGTGGAAACGTTGGAACTACGTACGCTCTCTTCCACTTTGGAGTTGCCGGGGACGGTCATGCCTCACCCCAAAGGCGAAGGCTTTGTTGGTAGTCTTGTAGAAGGACGCGTCAAGGAGATTTTTGTCGATATTGGCGACCGTGTATTTGAAGGGGAGGCACTTTGCGTCATTGAGTCCCCCACTGTTGGTGAAGCGGAAGCAGCATACATAACCTCCTTAGCAGAATCGAAATTTGTGAAAGGTGACCTTGAGCGTCATAAAATCCTTGTTTCTGAAGGGATTGGATCGCAGCAGGAACTACTTGAGCTGCAAGCCCAACTTTCTTCCAGTTCCAGTGCGGTGTTTGCAACCGAAAGAACTTTACGTGCTTACGGTTTCAACAACGAAGATTTCAAGATGCTGGAGTCTGACCAGCATACTGGTGGAAGGGTAACTCTTCGCAGCCCGACCGCAGGCAATGTCATAAGTCGCGATGCTCGAATTGGTATGCAAGTCACACCTGAATCGGATCTGTTCCATATTGTTAATATGAAAAAGCTTCGTGTCCACGTTGATATTCCTGAACAACGTTGCTGTGATCTCTCAAAAGGAATTGAAGTTACAATCATTCCCCAGAACGGTCATCATGACGAATTAAAAGGAAAAATAGAGCGTTTGGGAAATAGTATTGAACATGCGACTCGAACTCTCGCGGCTTTTGTTACAGTCTATAATCCATCGGGCAAACTGCGCCCCGGAGCCTTTGTCACTGTCCGATTTTCGGCTGCTAACGGGGAAGTTCAGGCACTGGCAGTCCCATCTGAGGCTGTATGCAAAGATAAACATGGGGATAATGTAGTGTTTGTTGAAGAGGAACCTGGAGAATTCATACTCAAGGAGGTCGATACAGGTGTGAGTGCAGATGGATGGACACAGATAGTTTCAGGCGTATCTGCTGGTGAACGAGTAGTCACCAAGGGAGCGTTTGCTATTAAATCCGAAGCTGACAAGAGTATGTTCGGCGACGGTCACGGACACTAAAGGAATCAGTTATGCTGAAGAAAATTATTGAATTCTCTATCAATAAGCGGTTATTGCTTGGCCTGTTCCTTCTTGTTTTGATCGGAGTAGGTGTCATATCCTATCGCCAACTCCCTGTTGATGCATTTCCGGATATTTCACCTGTTATGGTACCTGTTTTTGCTGAAGCTCACGGAATGGCGCCGGAGGAAGTGGAACGACTCATCACATTTCCAATTGAAACGGCTATGAATGGTCTGCCGGGAGTATCAGCAGTCAGATCCACATCCGCATTCGGAATGGCGGTGATCTACATATATTTTACTGATAATACTGATATTTATTTCGCCCGCCAGTTGGTCTCTGAACGCTTGAATGCAGCGATAGCTGATTTGCCTGAGATGCATGAACCTCCAGGGCTCGGTCCAATTTCGACTGGTTTAGGTCAAATATTCATGTATTACCTGGCAGCCGATTCGACAGCGGACAGTGATGGGCTGCCGATGGATATCTATTTGCGAACCCTCAACGATTGGGTTGTGAAGTTTCAACTGGGGACTGTGCCCGGCGTGACTGATGTTCTCTCAATGGGCGGCAATGTTCTCCAGTTCCAGGTGAAAGCTGACCCGTTCAAACTTATGGCATACGATCTGACTCTTAACGAAATCGTGGAAGCCATTAAGCAGAATAACCGTAATGTGGGCGGTCAGTTCATTGTGCGGGGCAGGGAAGAATACCTTGTACGAGGGCTCGGATTAATTGAAAACACTGCCCAATTAGCCAATGTGAAAGTAAAAGAAGTTGATGGAGTGGTTGTTCGGCTGCATGATATCGCAGCAGTCGAGATCGGCCCGGAAATAAGACGTGGTGTAGTTCTAAAAGATGGCGTCGGTGAAGTTGTTACAGGCATCGTCCTGAAACTATACGGAGAGAACACCAGCAAGGTAATTGATGATCTCTACGAGAAAGTAGAATCCATTCAACAGTCATTGCCTCGTGGCGTCAACCTGATTCCCTATTATGAGCAAGCTCATCTCGTGTCAGAAGCAACGGGTACAGTGAAAAATGCATTAGTGGTTGGGGCAATCCTGATCATCCTGGTATTGCTCCTCTTCCTTGGTAATATTCGCAGCGCCCTGGTAGTGACGGTATCACTGCCTATGTCCATGTTGGTTGCTTTCTTAATGATGAAACTGACAGGCTTGTCTGCGAACCTGATGTCACTCGGAGGCTTGGCGATTGCGATTGGAATGATGGTGGACGGCGCAGTAGTTATGGTGGAGAATATCTGGCGGCACCTGTCAAACAACACTGAGAAAAAAAGCCTGAAAGAAGTCATATTGTTCGCGGCAGAAGAAGTCGCCCGTCCAATTGCCTTTGCTATAATTATCATCATTATAGTTTTTCTCCCACTGTTTACGCTTGAAGGTGTTGAAGGCAAGATGTTCAGTCCCATGGCTTTTACCATCACTTTCGGTTTAATAGGATCGTTGCTTTTCACTTTCACTCTGATCCCGTTCCTTGCCTCAATCCTATTCCATGGTAAGGTGTCTGAGAAGGAAAGTCGGCTGGTTCGAGGTTTGAAAGCCAGTTATCAACTCTCTCTATCGTGGGTATTAAAACATCGTGGATTGGTTCTAACAGCAGCGATAATATCATTGATCGGAAGTCTTGTCCTGGTACCGTTTTTGGGAACAGAATTCATCCCTACCCTGGAAGAAGGCGCGATCTCGGTTCAAATAGTGGCTGCACCTTCAACCTCCTTAGAAGAGATGACTCGTATTCTGGATATTCAGCAGGAGAAACTTGCAAAGTTTGAAGAAATCACCTCTGTGGTTACACTGATTGGAAGACCTGAAGCAGGATCTCATCCTCACCCTGTTAACTCAGCACACATCCAGATCGGAATAAAACCTTTTGAGGAGTGGGATTCTGAACGTACAAAGCAGATACTTATTGATGAAATCAGGAGCACATTAGAAGCTTACCCAGGGATTCAGATCGCCGTTTCTCAGCCAATCCAGAATATGTTTGATGAGCTATTATCCGGCGTTAAAGCAGAGCTTGCTATAAAACTTTTCGGTGAAGACCTGGAAGTGCTGCGATCTAAAGGTGAGGAGATAAAGGGTGTGATCGCGGCTGTTCCGGGAGTCGCTGATCTTGCGCTGGAACAATCGTTCGGGCAGCCTCAAATCCAAATCGACATTGACAATATGAAAGCATCTCGTTATGGACTTTCAAAAGACGACATATTAGAAACTATCGAAATAGGAATCGGTGGAGAGGTCATCGGACAGGTATTCCAGCAAACCCGACGCTTCGGTATCCAGGTGCGCTTTGATGAACGCTTTCGCAATGATATTGATGCAATTGGAAACCTTCGAGTGCGTTCACCTGAAGGAGCATTAATTCCCATATCTGATATTGCTGATATCCGTGAAGTGATTGGTCCTATTCAAATCAATCGTGAAAAGAACCAACGGCGCATTGTGATCCAGGCAAATGTCGAAGGCAGAGATCTTGGCAGTGTGGTTGAAGATATTCAACAATCCATTGAAGAGGAGATTGAACTTGATCCCGGCTACTTCATCGAATATGGTGGTCAGTTCGAGAATCAACGCAGGGCAATGGCAAGATTAGCAATCATCGTCCCGATAACTATGTTCATTATTTTCATATTACTTTTCTCAGCGTTTAACACCTTCAGGCACGCATTACTGATCTACTTAAACATTCCGTTCGCTCTGATTGGCGGGATCGTTGCGCTATTTATCACAGGACAGTATCTCTCGGTTCCTGCATCAATAGGTTTTATTGCTTTATTTGGCAATGCCGTCCAGAATGGCATTGTTATGGTTAGTTATTTCAACGAGTTAAAACGACAAGGTTTACCTCTTAATGAAGTGATTATTAAAGGCGCTATTCTTCGCGTCAGACCAGTATTAATGACAGCACTCACAACTATTCTTGGGTTGGTACCATTATTACTAGCAATGGGTATCGGAGCTGAGGTCCAAAGACCTTTAGCTACAGTTGTGGTTGGCGGACTTTTTACATCAACAATTCTGACTTTGTATCTGCTGCCATCACTTTACGGCATCATCGAACGAAAATGGGGCAAATAAAGTTATAAACATTATCAAACACTAATTTAGAGGATTTATCATGAAACAATTACTAATTATAATGGCTGCATTGACTATCTTGTCCGTTTCGAGCTTTGCACAGGAATGTGGACCGGGATGCCCGGCTTGTTCCGGATCTGGTGTTAATTCATCTGCATTATTGGCGCCGGGCACTATCTCGCTGAGCTACCTGTCCATTCCTGGAGGTGAAGAAGAAATGGGTATTCTAAACCTCCGCTCAGGACTGACAACCTGGATGAATGGTGGCATTGGATATGCATTCCAGGCAGAAAAAATTGTCTGGAATTTACGTTTGCAGGCTATCGCCGAAGAAGAATCAGGTTTGCGACCAGCAGTAATAATTGGTACTGGGAGTGTGCAAACAGGCGAAAGCGATCAATCGCTATATTTGCAAGCTGCTAAAAATATAGAAATTAATGAAATTTTAACACTAAGTCTATCTGCAGGAATATCCAGCCTGATCCCGGATTTTGATGAAGTATATGGACTTGCTGGAGCAACGATGACATTGTACGAGAGCTGGAGTCCATTTATCAATTTTGATGGAAAGTCGATACATCCGGGAATTTCATGGAATCATATCGAATGGTTGACTATTACCGGTATGATGATCGAAGGTGAAACTCCCGCCGTTCTTGCAGGCATTCAATACAGGATATAAGAATAATAAATATAACCTGGGCCAAGGCAAAAATTGTCATCAAGACATTATTGTTATCCTGTAAATCTTTAACGCAGAAAATTCGAATATCCTGTCTTGTAATTGGTGATATAGCTGTTATCGGTCAGGATTAGGCTATATTAACCAAGTCAGTGCAATGATCACTCTTTCATTGATAGTGAATATAAAAAGTAGTTATAAAAAGTTTAATAATTCGGATCTGCCCTGACGCTATTAATGGCACAAAACAAAGGGAACTTAACTCCCTACCATGCATAACATTCCGGTGCGGGACCGCCTGGCCCTGGCCAGATATCGTTCAACCTTTCGAGGGTATCTTTTGAAAGCTCCATATCCACGGCTTCCACATTTTCTTTGAACTGTTCAAGCGTTCTCGGTCCAACAATCGGGGCAGTAACAGCCGGATTTGACAGCAACCATGCAAGCGCCACATCGGCAGGTCGTTCATCCAGTTCATCGCAAAGAGCTTCATATTGTTCAAGTTTTGAGCGGTCCTTTTCAACTCGTTTCAGGATTTCTTTAGTTGCGCGTCTCCCCTCTTTCAGTTTTTTCAGCACTCCGCCCAACAGCCCTCCACCAAGCGGACTCCAGGGAATTATGCCTACTTCATACTCTTCACAGGCAGGGATAAGTTCAGCTTCGATCGCACGATTCTCGAGATGATACAAGCTCTGTTCCGATACAATACCCAGAGTGTTTCGTTTTCCGGCGATTTCATTTCCCTGCACTATGTGCCACCCGGCAAAATTACTGGTACCCACGTACAAGACCTTACCCTCACGAATGAGTTGTTCCATTGCCTGCCAGATCTCCTCCCATGGAGTATTCCGATCTACATGATGCATTTGGTAGAGATCAATGTGGTCTGTCTGGAGACGCTGAAGGCTGTCCTCACAGGCCTGCCGGATATGATAAGCGGAGAGATAACGGTCGTTAATCCCTTCGTCGGACATTGGACCATATACCTTGGTTGCGAGTACCAGCTCTTTCCTTTTGCCGGGATGCTGTTTAATCCAGCGACCGATATACTCCTCCGTAGTTCCCCTCCCCTTGCTTCCTCCGTACACATTTGCGGTATCGAAAAAGTTTATTCCTTTCTCAATAGCAGTGTTCATAATGACCTGACTGTCATCTTCCGAAGTCCAGTGTCCCATATTCATGGTGCCCAGGCATATTCTGCTGACTCGAAGCCCTGAACGACCTAAATAGGTATATTTCATGAAAACCTCCAAGGTGTGGTAGTCGTTAAAACTACCTGTAGATTAGGCAGGATTCAATTAAAGATGAGTCTTAGATACAATAAGAAGAGACACTCAACCGGAATGCAAATATCTCGAACATCAAGGCGCTATTGGTCGCAGATGTTTTCCCGGGGCACTTAAGATTAAAACGAACTTACAATTAAGAGATATTATATTACAAAAGCATTGATCGTAGTGTATCGTCGGTGTGCTGTAATCGTTCGGATAGGGAAGTTGCCATCAGCTTGTGAAAAGCAACGCCTATATCTGGATGATCTTTTTCGATACGAGTGAGTATATCTTCAGTGAAGATAAGAAGTTTACTATCTTGATCCGCGATAATATTTGCAGAACGTCCCTGTTTAAGATAATAAGACATTTCCCCAAAAAATCCGCCTGGGTTTAAAGTGCTAACCCGAAAAGATTGTCCATTATCTGCCTGCAATTCAACTGTTAACCGCCCTGATTCCACATAATACATATCACTCGATTTTTCACCTTGTCTAATCAGGATATCCTTCTCTTTTACCTCACATGTATTCGTATATGAAAGGAGGATCTTTGCATCCTCTCGTGAAATTCCAAATTTTCCTAATTCTGCTTCAAAAGTAATAGTTTTATCACTTTGACCAAATCCCATTTCATCGAGCACGCTTTCTTCATACCATTCCAGCGAGTGGTCTAGATCATCAAATTGAAGAAGGCAATCGAAATCGGCAAAATAGAATCCTGAGTTCTCAAAAGCCTTGATGGTTGCGTCATTCATGCAGCAAAATACAATTGTTCGTTTTTTCTCTGTGGCAACCTGCATAAGTTTTATGAAGCTCAAGGCAGCAGATGAATCAAATCCTGTCACACGGTGAAAATCAAGAATTATATAGTTTACATTCGATTCAAAAAGGTGTCTTGCATGTTCAAGTAGATTATTTGCGGTACCGAAAAACAGGAAGCCTTGTAGTTTTAGAGTAGCAGCTTTGATTTCTGATTTGGCTAATTCTATCCATTGATCCTGGGGACGTTGTACGGTGCTGCGCATTTGATGGCCAAGGATTTCTTGACGAATGATAGATATCTTACTATATCGAACAACAAAATAAACAACAGACAACAAGACTCCGATTGCCACACCTTCTAAAAAACCCACGGTTGCAATGAATCCAACAATAACGATTATGATCATGTATTCTGCAAGCGAGAATTTGCGGAATGAATCCCAAAGCCATTCAACAAGAAAGGTTAGTCCGATAAAGAACAGTAATCCACCAAGCACAAATATTGGTATTACAGTGATTATCACTGCTCCGAAAAGCATAACAGCAGCAGTAATAAGAGCAACAAGAATTCCTGTCAATCGCGTATTTGCCCGAACTTTGTGAGTCAAAATTGTACCACTGAGCATATGACACCCGGCAACACCTCCCGCTAAACCTGCTAATAGATTTGAGAAGCCAGCCAATCTAAGTTCATAATTAAGATCAAGGTCACGCTGTAAGGATATTTCAAGACTCGTAATATTCAGAAGAATCAGGATAGTTCCAATAACAACAACACCGAATATACCTGGAAGATTATGAAGAATAGCTCCAAAATCTGCCCGGGTAAGTTCTGTGAGGAAAACTGGTTGAAATAAACTTTTTGATCCAATTGATTTATAAAGTAATCCACGTTGTACTGAAGCTTCAAGATTGTCTGCACCAAAACCCGTAACCAGGTAAAAGCCGATTATTGCAGCAAGGATCAATCCGGGTATAATTAAATAATGATCATATTTACGAGTAACGCCATATACGAGGATGCCAAAAAGAACACCAGGAATCCATTGAATCAATTTATCATTACTAAAAATAACCGGCAAAGAATCAATTGTTACCGGTATGTCTGTAAGCATACTGATGGAACCTGTTGCCAACAGCCATCCGGCGCCGGCAAGAAAACCACCAATTACAGGATAGGGAATATAACGTACGAAGCGCCCTAACTTCAGAGTTCCAATTATCAAAAAAAATAATCCGGAAAAGATTGAGGCCAAGACAATCATTGCGATGATTGTTATGAGCAATTGATCTGGGGATAATATCGTAGCGCCGGCAGTAATAGACGCAGTTAATGTGGCAAGAATTGCAATAGCTGTATCCTGGAGACTACTTATCATACCCTTAAGTTTACTAAAAAGGGCAAAAAGAATTCCGTAAATGGTTGTACTCAGAAGCATTAAGCTGATACCAACAGACAGGTTTTCTTTGAGGGGACCTGTGAAAATCAGGGCACCATAAGATATTGCGAGAACAATCTCTATTGCAGCAACCACAATGGCTGCCGCGATACTTGGAAACAAGTATCGCGGTTTAAACTCATTTATTAGCTCATTAATAAGTCTATTTGAAGGCATTTTTATCTCTATCAGATCCAAACATTATCCGCCTCGTTGCATTGGACTTCAACGATTTCTTCAGTGGCTCCAAAATATGATAAAATCAATAAAAATCCAATTGAAAAATTGCAACAATTTACTTTGCTCCTGCTAACAATTGGTCTAAGAAACCCTGCTTCTCTCACTTCAATTAATTATCATTAAACGTAAAACTTTAAGATCACTTACGAAAAACATCTGATTGCGAACTATTTTTATCCTATCCCGATTCATTCAAATTGGTGTGAATCTCAGATAATTGTATGGTCAGATACTGAAATTTACAAAAAGATTGAAAATATCCTGGAGACAAAAAAAGCCCTGACAAATTGCTAGGGCTCAAACTCGATTTGTTGCATGGAATTTCCTAAACAACTTCACTTTCTTTAAGGGGCAGGCATTCCATGTTACAAGAGTATCTCTACAGGAAATCCGATATAGATTTATTGTTCGCGAATAAACTTCAACTTTGTTACAGCCCATTTTTCCTTTCCCTTGTCGCCAAAGTCCTTGTCATTATGCTCTTTGTCATTATCTTTCTTATCGTCGCTCTTCTCATAGCAGCGCTTTTCGACAAGATAGAGATTTGCTTCATGAATTGAAGCAGCATTTTCCCAGGATTTTTCCTCGAGAGTAAATTCTAGAATGCCCTCCTCTAACGACCATTCAAAGTCTCCCTCTTGGTCTCCCTTAACGTAATGACCTGAGCCATCATCGTCAAAAACGTAAGTGAGGTTAAATACTTCTTCTTCACCTTTATTAGGGTAAACTTCGGCAAGCAACCAGGTCCCGACCAGGTTTTCAAGAGTCAAATCAAGTTGTCTGCCATTCTCCCAGTCATTCAGCTCTAAAGTTTCTTCCTGCTCCTTATCAACCGGATTTTTTGAACTTTCATCATTGCTGCATCCAGGGAGACCCAACCCGAATACCAGCAACGCCAGAAGTGCAAGTGATGTAAATAACTTCATTATTACGCTCCTAATTTTTCGGAATATATATTCAAAATAATTTTCTGTCGATATTTATCTATCTTCTTTATTTTAAATAGATCATAAGGGAAACTGAGTCCTTTAAATCTAAAATAACATTCAATCAATTGGATAGTCTAACCCGTTACAAGGTTTTCCAAACAATCTGCACATGGCGAGAATCTGTCCTTGATGGTGAAATATATGCGTCTGGGTGCGTAATAAAACCTGGGTAGGATTCAATATTTTCTCTTTGTTTCCCCAAGTCATCATTGGGCGTGATGTTTCAAGCTCATCTTCTGATGATGATTTCAGGTACTCTTCTGTTGCCTTGAATACATCGTCACGGTATGATTCCAAAGACTCGATTGTGGTATATAGATGGTCATCTTCATCTACGTCAATACGTCCCTGGAGCACACCAATCCAGTATTTTTCTGCACCAATCATATGATGAAGCTGCAAGCGAATGGTTGGGTAACCAAAACCATCCAACTCTTGATTTAGTTCATCAATAGTCAGGTTATGGCAATGTGTTAGAAGCAACTTGAAACTTCGGTGAACACGTTGATGAAAATCGATTAAAAATTCCTTGGTAATCATATCATTTCCCTTGTATTAATATTTAAATACCTAATTAAATTTCTTTCGTTGATCAAGATTATTAATTATTAAATATCAGTAGTGTCCCGTTAGAAATCGAACAATAACAATTGTTTGGAATCGCCTTGCTCTTTGAAATTGAAATCGCTATTCGTAAGAACTTGATTTATAGGGACTTTCTCAAATATTACGATGCTCAAA
>JAVCCM010000170.1 GCA_030765455.1 Candidatus Electryonea clarkiae
CACGTTACAGGTCTGATCTGGTATCGGGCTTCGCGATATTATGCACGCTTACCCACCTGTCCCGCCGTATCAGGTTCGCTTAAGCTGTACACCGTATGCTGCCTATGGCTGCTTCAGACACTGCCGTTGCAAACAACGCCCTTGCCAATCGGAGTTACTTCCCCCAAATCGGGGTGTATTAATAAAAAGGTGTCCACACCATGCTGGGCACACCAAAAAAGCCCCCACCTTGTGGCGGGGGCTAACATCTTAATTCTCAGCGGAGAGAGTGGGATTCGAACCCACGTTACGGTTGCCCGTAAACACGCTTTCCAAGCGTGCACCTTCAGCCACTCGGTCACCTCTCCAAATTATGCACCAGTTGTACCACTCTAATAAGGCGGTGTAAAATAATCGATTGCAATCCATTTCGCAATTATTATTTGGCGCTCTGAGTTGGAGTAGAATCTTATTGGATTATTATTTTGGAATCTTCACAGGAGACTCCTGTTTATAAGAATCAATCAGTTAATGCGTATCTCGAAAATATTCAATCATGCGTTCAATACGGAATTCATTGATAATACCGGGACATCGAGCTGTCCCGGGCACCCACAATGAGACATTATATTCAAGTGATACTATATCCCTAATCGTTTTCTTGTGTAGGGGATCAATCCTCCAGCCTTTATAATGCCGAAAAAGAAATCATTGAATGGTGGAAAAGTAAAAACTCCATTCTTACCACGAATCTCACCTTTCTCGAAATCTATCTCTATTTCATCACCATGTTCAAAAGCATTCTGTACTTCGCAGGAGGTGATTAGCGGCAGACCGACATTCACCCCGTTACGGAAATAAATGCGACTGAAAGATGAAGCAATTACAGCTCCGATGCCTTTTACCCGGATGCAAACTGCAGCCTGTTCACGACTGGAACCGCATCCGAAGTTTTTCCCTGCAATGATGACATCGCCGGGTTTTACCTTGCCCACAAAATCCGCATCAAGATCCTCAAGAGCTTTTTCACCCATTTCAACCGGATCATTTACTGTATATGTGTATTTACCGGGAAAAATAACATCGGTATTGATATCATCTCCATACTTCCAGACATGTCCTTTTATTACTTTTTCCATCGTTTTCTCTCTTTTGTACTGCTTTTGCACGTAAAGTAGTTCACAGTAGAAGTAGTTCACTTTCGCCGAAAGTGAATCCAACGTCAACTACAGTTCCCAAACAACAAATTCACTTTCGGCAAAAATGAACTACCTGGTAATTACCGGTGAAAGCACGGCATTTGATAATTCTTCATTAATCATCTCCCAATCCACCGGTATCTCGCCCGGATCTGATATCTTTCCGGTTACGGCTGTTACTGCAGCAGTGTGTGGACTGGCAAGAAAAACCTCTGATTCCGGATTGCCCATCCTGCCCTTGAAATTCCGGTTTGAGGTGGAGAGTGTTTTTTCGCCCGATGCCGGAACACCCATATGATTACCCATGCATGGACCGCATCCCGGTGTAGCAATTGTACCTCCTGCCGATAAAACAGTATCTATATAGCCAAGCCGCATCGCATCTATCATCACCCTGCTGCTGGCGGGAATTACTATCAGCCTGGTATCTGAATCGATTTTTCTGTTTCTCAGGACATGGGCAAGGATTGCAAGATCATCAAGGCGGGCATTACTGCAGGAACCTACGAAAACCTGCTCAACATTTTCACCCGATACTTCACTTACCGGCTTGACATTATCAACAGTATGAGGACAGGCGATCATGGGCTCCAGCTCGCCAAGATTCATATCTAAAGTTTCAATATACTCGCAGCCTTCATCGGAAAAGACCGGTTCATATTCCCTTTTGGCGATTCCCTTGAGAAAATCATATATAGTTTCATCAGGCGGAACGTAACCCGCTTTGGCACCCATCTCCACCGCCATGTTACAGAGTGTCAACCGCTCTGAAACGGAGAATTTATGCGCTGCCGAACCGTCAAACTCCACTGCCCGATACAAAGCGCCGTCAGCCCTGATTTTTCCCATTATCGCCAGGGCGAGGTCCTTTACATAAACTCCGCTATTAAATTGACCGGTAAGTTGAATTCTCATAGTCTCCGGAACACGGAACCAGATTTTACCGGTTGCCATAATCACAGCCGTTTCGCTCCTGGTCACGCCAGCCGCAAATGCGCCGAATGCGCCATAGGTAGTTGTATGGGAATCGCTGCCGGTCATTACCGAACCGGGCAGACAGTGACCATTTTCCGCCAGTACCTGGTGACAGATACCATTGTTGATGTCATAGAAATTCTTAATTCCCTGTTTCTTTACAAATTCCCGTATATCTTTATGATTTTGAGCAAAAGTTGCATTCGCCGCCGGTACACAATGATCGAGAACAATAACGTGAATATCCGGATCGAATAATTTATCGACTCCGATTTTTGCGAATGTTTTCGATATTGCCGCGGTATTATCATGGCTCATGGCAACATCCGGGGTCACCTCCACAATCTCACCGGGCACCACCTCCGATTTGCCACTATACTTTGCAAGAATTTTTTCAGAAAATGTTTTTGGCATTGCTGATCCCAACTGGTTTTTGTTTCAAACTTAGATGAAAAATATTTCAGCTCACTGATTCCGAGCTGATTTCCTTGTGAGAAACAGCTTATGGAATCTTTAAAGACCTAAAGAAAGCTAATGTAGTAAAGGGCAAAACCCATGACAACGCAGTCAATGTCGTTTGCCTCCAATACCCACTATTGATTTCGATATTCAGTATCTCAAACTTGTGTTTTAGTAATGATTTGAATACATTATTATAGTGATATTTTTAAATACCGTATGATGGGAATTGCATGTAAGAATTGATTATGATTCCCCTGCATCCAATAAGCCTAATTTAAAAAGATTACAGGATACAAGGATATTCAGGATAAACAGGATTTTCCTTTTGCGACTTTGCGTCTTTGCGCGAAAAAACACACGGTCTGAGAATAGAAATAATTGAGTAAACCTGGTGCCGGACGAACAAAAATAGTTTGGAGGATGACATGACTGGAAGCAGAGATTTTACAAACAGGATATTGCTGATACTCTGTACCATTTTCGCATTTGTTTGGATAAGTCCCACGCTTGCACACGCCCAACGTCTCTGGGGTGATAACGGGACCGTTGTTTACTCCTATGATTCTTACTCTATCTACCCGCCAATCATAGAATTACATTCAGGCGGGCATTCATTGATTGTGAATAATAACAACAACATGTTGCCGGACTTGACAAGCCGGTATGTTGAAGCCCGGTTTGACGAATCCGGAGAGCTTGTTGCAACTAATCGTTTTCCATCGGATATCGTAGGATATGGGAGTGTTCCCAAGAGTATTGAATCTCCTGATGGGGGGCTTTTAGTTAGTTTCACCGGTGCTGATGGAATTACTGTTGCGAAGCTGGATGAGCAGTTGGATGTTGTTTGGATTTCTGAAATTGAGAATGAACGCGGCTACCCATATTTTATTGAAATGTATGAGTATAATGACCAGGTAATAGTTATTTACAGAATGCTAAATATTGAAGATCAGTATGATCTACTGGCTGCATGGATAGATATGGATGATGGTAATATAAACTCCATTACTCTTGAGCAAAATAGCAGCTCCTATACAAAATGCATATACAGGATAACTGATAATGATTCACTTAAACTGGTGCCATTGAGCTATTCAATGTCAAGTGAATTACACATCTATACACTCGCATTTAATGATACGGCTTTTTCCAGCACATCTTTTGAAATAGAAGGTGGCTATTCTCATCATGATTTCTGGTATCACGAAGATAATCTTGTAGAGCTGACATTTGATTATCACAACGATGCCGCAGATTCACTTCTATTGAAAATTTATGACGAGTCCGGCGATATACTGTCATACAGCTTTCTTGGTCATTATTTTTCAAGTGACTATAGAATTAGCAAGTCAGGTGAATATTTCTGGAACTTTATTCAGGGTGAAAATTACCGAATTATCCTTTATGAAATTTCCGAAACCGGAGTAAATCAACTCTGGGAAGGTGAAATTGAAAATTATTTATTTATGAAAACAGTTGATTCAGACGGAAATCTGATTGCTGGATTTCAAAGCAATGATGAATTTCGTGTTCTTCGTTATTCTAATGATGGAAGATTGACCTGGAATACAATTCACAATCGTTTGAATGGATATTTCTCGGACTGGGGGCAATTTAATGTTTCTCACGTCTGGCAGGGAGACACCCTCTACTGTTATCATACACAGCATGACAACAGGTTTAGCATAAATACTGAGAATGGAGATTTTGTCGCTGAGGATTTCAATCTCCTTGATTTTAATGAACAATATATTAGTAGCCTGACCCTTACTCCCTCTGTCGATGAGCAAGTATGGTTGACCTGGATAAGTTATGATCGAAATAGCGAAAATATTCCAGCTCCAGGTGAGCGGTTATTAAATATTAAATCAATCGATGCTTTTGGTGAGTATGGTCATCAGGAGGAATTATTCACTGTCCAGGATAGCGGACAGTATTCATTATTTTGCCCCTCAAGTGACGGCGGGCTATGGCTTGTTGGTGATTTAATGCAACAATTGGATTCAAACGGTCAACCTGTATTCGATGAACCCATTGAACCACCATACAACGATTCAGAAAACCTTATAATTCATCATTTCAGACCGGATATTGGTGAATCACCTTACCCGATGATCATTAGCGCAACAGGCAGAGGGACTGATATGATATACGTTAACGATCAGGGGCAAAGAACCGGCGCTGTACTCGATATGCCTCGACCAGTTGATCGTTTTTACGAATCCATTCAGGATGACAGTGTCATAGTGCAGACCTGGAGAAGAGGAGCCTATGCAGACGCAATGGTTTTAGCCGCTATAGACCTTGAAACAGACGACCTCATATTCTTTGTTGACCATCTTCGCGGCGCCATAATCGGTATGGCGGTTGACAATGATCAGATCCTGGCTGTTCACTGGTATGATGAATCCTTATGGCTCAGAAAATATTCACGTGAAAACGGCGATATCATCGAGGTAATCGAAATTGCATCGGATGTAAATTCTCATTATGGTGATAGGCGTGATCCGGATCTGCTAATCGGAATTTATGCCGAAGTATTGTTCCATGATGAAGAAATTACTCTTGCATATCTTTCGCTTGCTAATAATATCTGGATGGTCGAACGGATGGATTTTGATGGTGAACCGGTTACTGAAACATTTCCGACTAATTATGTTTACTCACTTTTACCTGCTGCGGATGAAGGAGTCTGGCTCAATCGGAGTCAATACGGGATCATACTTTTCGATGCAAACCTGGAATTAGCTGATGGCTTCGAACGTGGTGTTGACTGGAACCTGGAAGATAACAGGTATTATTCTTACACTGAAGTAATTGTCAGCCCTTACGGTGAGTTGATTGGAGCCGGGCGAGATCAAACAAACATTCATTTGCAACGTTTGGAAGGACTGCTGCCATCGGTTGATGTACCTTCAGAAAAAATCATAATTCAACCTGCAAACTTTGAACTTTCAGCAGCCTGGCCCAATCCGTTTAATATGTCAACACGGCTCACGTATTCCATCCCGCAAACCGGGAATATAACGTTGAAGGTATTCGATGTCCTGGGGAGGGAAGTAGTCAATCTCTACAGTGGTTTTAAACAATCCGGACAATACAATATCCTGTGGAACGGCACTAACTCGAACGGGATTAATATTGCATCCGGGCAATATTTCATCAGTTTAAAAACTGGTAATCAGCAAATAGTAAGACAGGTTGTTATCGTTAGATAGAGTTTCAAAAAAGAATAGCACATAAAAGTAATTCTTTTAATTATTTACATCTCATTTATATGAACATTCTAATCAGTGGCAGCAGTGGATTAGTCGGATCAGCACTAATAAAGAGATTATCCAAAGAAGGATATTCAATTCGTAAGCTGGTCAGGTATCCTCCAAGCAATCCAGATGAAATTCAATGGTCACCTTATTCAGGAGTAAAAAATCCTGAATTGCTTGAAGGAACCGACACTGTCATACATTTAGCAGGTGCGAATCTTACTGGTAAGCGTTGGTCAAACAAATGGAAAAACGTATTATATGACAGCCGGATATTGGGAACCCGCAGCTTATGTGAATCGATCTCCAAGTTGAAAATTCCACCGAAACTTCTCATCTCATCATCTGCAGTGGGTTATTACGGCAATTGCAGGAACACAACACCCACTGAAGAAAATGATAATGGTACAGGATTCCTGGCAAACCTATGCTATGATTGGGAGAAAGCGACTACCTCCGCAGAAAATGCAGGCATCAGGGTAATCAAACTGCGAACAGGTTTGGTAATTTCTCCTCTCGGTGGAGTATTGAGTAGAATGCTTCCGATGTTTAGAATTGGACTTGGCGGAAAAATCGGTGACGGTAAACAATTCATGAGTTGGATCAGTATAGATGATCTTACGGAACTTATTTTCTTTTGTATCAATACTGAATCGGTTTCGGGTCCTATCAATACCGTTGCGCCTGTTCCGGTTACAAATTCAGATTTCACAAAAATTTTAACCAATATCCTGCATAGGCCGGCTCCATTCACAATACCAAAATTTGCTCTCAGACTTGCCTTTGGGGAGATGGCAGATGAAACTTTACTCAGCAGTCAGAGAGTAATACCTGAAAAGATTATGAGTGAAGGATTCAAATTCACTTTTCAGAATCTCAAAGAGGCGATAATGGATATATTTTTTGATGAGTCCAGTTAGCTTAAGATCCGACAAACAACTTGAGCTCATAATCTGTTGAAAATTCCATAGAAAAATTATACCAGATACAAGGAGTAAAAATGCCGAATGTTAGTGATAAAGCACCAGATTTTAGACTTCTGAATCAGAGAGATGATACAGTCAGCTTGAAAGATTTCAAGGGGAAATGGGTGGTATTGTATTTCTATCCCAAAGATAACACATCCGGATGCACTATTGAGGCAAAGGAATTTACCGGTTGCAGGCCTGATATTGAAGGTATGAACGCTGTCATTCTCGGTGTCAGTCCTGATTCCATAAAGAGCCACAACAGGTTCATAGAAAAGCAGGAACTTGGGATTGATCTTCTCAGCGATCCTGATCATGAAGCTTTGGAAGCATACGGAGCCTGGGGTTTGAAGAAAATGGCAGGCAGGGAATACATGGGTGTTTTCCGCAGCACTTTCATTATTGATCCTGATGGAAAAATTGCCGCTCAATGGCTCAAGGTCAGGGTTAAAGGCCATGTGGATGCGGTCAGAGCTAAATTGAGTGAATTACAGAGATAGAAAAGCAATTAAGAATTATGAATTAAGAATTAAGAATTGCAAACAGAAATATTTTGAAACATTTCGATAAATTAATCTGATAGAGTTTTAGAGATTCAACTTTGCGTCTTTGCGCCTTTGCGTGAGAAATTGACAACTAACAAATATGAGAACTTGACATAAAAAAACCGAATACCAAGATATCCGGGTGAAACAATATGTTTGTCAGAAGTGAAATGTATTCTATTCCAGCGCTACTCTTTCAGTAATGGCAAAATCTTTCCTTCCCAGCCGGCTTTATCTTTATAACCTACGTGCTGATGCCTGATTAAACCTTTACGGTCAACAATAAATGTAAAGGGAATTCCTCCACGGTCAGCCGGAGGCAGGTAACCCTGGTAAGCGCTGCTGGTCTTTTCGTCAGTCATGGCAACGGTGTAATTTACATCATTCTTTTTGATCCAGTCTTTCACAATCTGCGAACCGCCACGATCTGCACTGATGCCCAAGATAACCAATCCGGCTTCTCCATGGTCCTTGACCATTTCCACAAAATGTGGAATCTCAGCCCGGCATGGCGGACACCATGTCGCCCAGAAATTTACCAGTACTACTTTCCCTGCATAATCGGAAAGTTTAACTGTTTTTCCATCAAGATCTTCAAGTACAAAATCCAATGGTTTATCACCAACATCTGCATATGCCGGATTAGACAATAAAGCCAATGTCAACACCAGGCTAAGGGCAGATAACTGTACCATATTTCGTCTTATTGTATTCATTTTCTTCTTCTGCTCCATTACAAACAAAAACTTCAATTGATTAGTGAGTGCATCTTAATAAAGAATTAGATGCTTGGTTCAAAAAAAAGATGTGCTATATGCATCAGGGTAATACAACGCTCAAATACTGAATATTTCTTTAAAAAATTAATTGCAGAGATCAAGTTATTTATAAAAGCTTCAGATTGATCCTTTAGCTTTCACACGGGATTTGTTATCGCTTTTCGGTGCACTTTTGCCTGGTTTATTTTCACTCTTACTTTTATAGCCGGTGCAACCATGACCGTAATCGCCGGAGCTTTTGGCTTTTGCCCCACAACTATAGTTTGAGCCGTCGAATGCACCACATTGTTTACCCGAATCCAGATCAGCAGTTTTTACATAACTATTATTGTCAATACTGTTTCCTGCGATTACTACAACCGAAACCATCAATAATGCTATGATTGCCACTGGAATTACACCTTGTGCTCCAAATAAATGCTTTCGCATCATTTACTCCTTTAAAAAAATATTTCGGTTCAGCAATGCTTTTCGAAAAGTTCGACAAGTTTGGGTTTGTTAACCAAACCAATGACAGCATCAACTACTTTTCCACCGTTGAAGAAAAGAACCTGTGGTACCGACAGAACCCGGTAATTTTGAGCGATGCCCGGCGCTTCGCCTACATCAACTTTGCGTACTTTGATCCTGCCATCATATTCCACGGCAAGATCTTCCATAATTGGATCAAGCTTTTTGCACGGTCCGCACCATGTAGCTCCAAAATCAATTGCCACAGTGCCTTCTGCTTTCAGAACTTCTTCTTCAAAAGTGGCGTCTGTAATCTTTTCCATAATAATCTTACTCCTCGCAACAATTAGGGGTTCCAAACATATTACTCTACTTCAGAGTCAGCAATTATCGGGGTGAATGCCCGAAAAGAAAATGTAATATAGCATGCGCACAATCTTCTTACCAGTTCCAGTAACCTGATAGTTGCTCCAAAACACAATCAAACCTGAAGAATTAATGGAATGAGAAACCGGATTGACCTGGAACGCAAAGTTGCCTTTTATTATGCATCTTTGATATCGGATTTATTGTCATTTCATGGAATCATCGTAGGCGATTTTTCCAGCTATAATTGTATATTTAACCTGAGTCTGGAGAAGCTCAGCCGATTCTATTTCGAAGATATCTTTATCTAAAATTGTAAAATCCGCAAGTTTCCCTGTTTCTATACTGCCCTTATACTTTTCTGCAAATTCGGCATAAGCAGCCTCAATGGTATATCCTTTGATCACTTCTTCTCTTGTCATTTTTTGCTCAGCATACCACCCGCCTTCAGGCCACCCTTTATGATCCTGCCTTGTTACAGCGGCATAAATCGACCATAGCGGGTTTGGCGATTCAACCGGCGCTTCTGAACCACATGCATAGTGCTCGGTGTTTGAAAGAATTGTGCGCCAGGCGTATGCCCTTTTAATCCTGTCTTTGCCGAGCCGATCCTCCGCCCAGTACATATCTGATGTTGCCTGGCTGGGAAAAATGGTCGGGATGACATTCATTTTTCCAATTCTCGCAAAATCCTTTTCAGCAAGTAGTTGGGCATGTTCGAGACGTAACCTGTGGTCTTCAACCGGAACTTGAGATAAAACTTTCTCATAAATATCGAGCGCCAATTTGCTTCCTCTATCTCCGACTGCATATGCACATACCTGGAAACCAGCCTCAAGCGATCTCTTTACATGCCTTAACAGCGTATCTTCATTTGCCTCGATAAGACCGCAATGTCCGGGCTCATCATTATATGGTTCAAATAATGCTGCTGCCCGGGAACCCATAGGACCATCCACGAACATTTTTACAGCTCGAAGCCTGAGAAAATCCCACGGTTCTCCGTAAGGACCGTTTTTGATATTCTCGGCTATCCATGAGCGATATTTACATTCTAAAACAGGGTAGATACGAAGTGTTAACTCCTTCTGTCTGTTCATTTCCTGCAAAAGAGCAAATTCATCAGGATCGACTCCAAAATTATGAATCCCGGTCAATCCCAACTCGAGACATTGTTCCATTCCTTTGGTCAGCCATAGCTTTCTTTGTTCCTCACTGTATTCCGGAATCCTGGACTCAACCAACTTAACCGCGCTATTCAATAATATTCCGTTGGGGTATCCATATTTGTCCCGCAGAATTTTTCCACCAGGTGGATCGGGAGTAGATTTTCCTATCTCTGCAATACGGAGTGCGCGCTCATTTAACCATGCTGTCTGTCCGTCTATTCTCATCAGTATTACCGGGTTTACTGACGGCAGATCAGCAAATGAAGGGAATTCCTGGTTTTCCCAATCATTTTGATCCCACCCTGAACCGGTAACCCATATATCTTTTTCTTCGCTCTCAAGGTCCTTTCGTAATTCAATTGCACGGCTTATAACTAATTTATAAATCTCCTCTTTTGATTTCGTCCCCTCCAGGTTCAACTGCATCGTGGAACGTCCCACATCCTCTAATCGTAAATGAACGTCAATAAATCCAGGAAAAACCGTTGCACCTTTAAGATCAATTTCACCTGTTTTGTCTGACCTGAATTTACTTAACCCATCCATGCCACCAGCATAAATTATTTTCCCGTCCTTACAGGCAACAGCTTCAACAGTGGGCTGGCCAGGATTCATAGTGTATATCTTACCCCCATATAAAACCTTGTCGGCAGCTACGTCTCCACCCGTATTGCATGACATGAATACGAATGTTGATAGAACGTACAAGCTGATGATCATTTTCGGTTTTATTGCTCGCATATTATTTCTCCTGACTTGGGATAGAAACCACGCCAAACCCCTGGTTATTCCTCTTCATCTACTCCAGGAAGCTGTTCCGGATATTGTCCGGTATCTTCCGGTTCTCTTCCATGATGATGTTCCCACTCATCTTTGGGCATTCTCCCGGTAATCCAAATCCAGCTCATGGGATATTCCTTCGGGAGGATAATCACGAAGAAGAAATGCCAGATAATTATTGCTGAAACTGCCAGAATCGCTTCATAGAAGTGAATGGTTTCGCTGACACGCACCAGCCATGCAGGGAAATAATTGGTAGCGATATCCGGGTAAAGTAATACTACTCCAGTTATAGCCATTACGACGGTTCCCCAGATCAAAGCCCAGTATTCAGCTTTCTGGGTATAGTCATACATCCCGAAAACGGTTCGTTTTTTAGTCAGCCCAAGATAGAATGAGACATTTGTAATCGCTTCCTTCGCATCTCGCATCTTGGGGAAAATTGCTTTAAGCAGCATTCGTCCCCGGTTAGTAGCAACAAGATAGTATGCATGGTAGAACGATGCTCCGACCATAATCGCCGCCATGATCCTGTGTATAAGACGACGGATCTCCTCATTCATTCCGATATTCTGCAAGAGTACAGCCCACCATGCATCCGGGAACCGCAGGGCGAAACCGGTCACAGCCAGGACAGTGAATGATATGGTCAGGATCATATGCTGCCAGGTTTCGTTTTTCGTCATACGTTTAATTGCGGGTTTATCTTTTGTTTTCCGGTAATGAATCCTCATTTCATAGATGAAAATAACAAGATTGTGAACGAACATTCCGCCGAGTACACCACCAATTAACCATAAATAAATAATTCTTACCCAGTCATGGATCATCATTTTTCCACGTGCGAGTATATGAGTATAGCTTGCGGCAAATTTGGGATTCGAGTTCTCATGGCACCGTCCGCAGGTAGCGACAACATTATCAGGATGTATTGAAGATTCAGGATCCAACCTGCTGCCGATGGAATGTGTATTATGACAATCCTCACAGCTTGCGACTGTTTTTCCGCCGCGTCCAATCGCCCAACCATGGTAACTGTCCTGGTAACTTTCAATCACTGCTTCCGGTAATCCATAACGCGCCGCCATCTCAGGATCGGAATGACATTTTCCACAAGTTTCATCCGCCTGATTAGATGGGTTTACTGCTGATCTCGGATCATCTGTAGCATAAATAAGATGTTCATCATGGCAGTCTGTGCAGGACGGGCTATCTGTAATACCATGCGCTAATGCCCTGCCATGGACAGATTGTTTATATTCTTCAGCAATTTTCAGGTGGCATTGTCCGCAAGTATTAGCAAGGTTTATTTTGTTGATTTTACTTTCATGATTCGATGCCGATTGAAGCAGATGACTACCGTGGCAATCTGAGCAAACTGCCGTAGCTTTTCCTTCTTTCCACCCTGCACCATGAATGGACTCCTCATAATTTGGTAAGCTGATGGGCAATCTAACATAATCTGCCGTTATGACAGTTTCATTGGTATGGCAGTTTCCGCAGGTATTTGGAATATTGAAATGATTGACCGGACTATCCGGATCGGCTGGTGGCAAAATATGATGCCCTTCATGGCAGTCCGCACAAGTTGCGGCAATCTCATCTCCGTGAAGTCGTGCCAGGCGGTGTACGCTTGTCCGGTACTCTTTTTCTGAATCCTCATGACACCTGCCACAACCAAAATCCTCTACTTCATTTGCATCCATCACCTGGTGAGTACGATGGCATGAAAGACAATTCATCGTTCCAGCAAGGAAGAGACCTTCATGTACCGATCCATCAAATTTTTCTTTTGTTCCGGGGTGGCAGTTAGCACATGCTTCAATTGTTCCCTTGTCAAGATGTGGTCTATGGGTCGCGTGAATATCGTGACAGGCTGCGCAGGACATCACGCCATTTACCGCTTCTCCACCCATGTGTCCACTACGATGTACTTCTTCCATTGAGCCTTGATGGCAGCTTTCGCAAAGGTTGTTTACTGCGCCGGTAGAAGGTGGATATGCAGCGCTATGGGTCGGATGGCAGCCAATACAACCTGGACTGGCTTTCCCTTTTTGAGCTGCTGACGCATGAACGCTTCCATCGTAATTTAACGCCTCTTTTTTATGGCATTGCTGACAGGCTGATTCAGCTGTGCGTTGGTTGAGAGAATGAATGGTATGAGGGTTGCCTGCCAGTCCATGACAGGCAGAACAAGAAGGTGATCCCGCAACTCCCTGACTGTGGGCTACATCGTGAAAACTCCCTTTGAAACTTGCTGATGCATCGTCATGACAGGAAGAACAATCAACAGGGCGATATACTGTAAAATGTGGAATATCCTCATAATCACCAGGTTGCTCATGGCAATCAATACAGTCAAAGTCACCGTGAATACTAGATTTGAATGCCTTCTCATCTACTCCTACAAGATGACCGTCTTCAGCTTCCAGTTCGAGGTCTGCATGACAACCGAAACAATCATCAGTACTCTGTGCAAATGATAAATTGATATAATTTAATGATATGAAAACAATAAAAATGAATGCTGAAGTAAGTTTTGCACGAAGAAAAACATAATTTATCGCTGGAATTTGTTTTTGACAGTACATCTTTCTTTATGAACCTTTCCTCACAAAACTTAAGGGGATAGACAAGACAAATAGGATTTTCTTCACTTATGACAACAGAATCTTTGCACCAGAAAAACACCAAAAAGCTACACCTGCATATTTGATAATAACAAACATATGCCGTCATTGCGAACGCAATGAAGCAATCTCCGGAGTTGTCATACACTTTATAATTAGGAGATTGCCTCATCGCTTCGCTTCCTAGCAATGACGCCAGGTAATATATTTATTCACCAAATGCAATGGGATAATCTGTGTCAGGTGCATGGTACCATGTTCCGTCCTTGTAAAGATCTGGACTATCATCATAAGACTGAATACCGTTAATACCGTTTTTCATGCTATATGCATCATATCCCAGAAGGTTGAGATATACTGTAATCTGGCTTGAAGTCTGACCTGTCCAGCAATATACTACTATCTGCTGGTCGGTGGGCAATTCATCCAGTGCATCCAACCCAAGGGATTTATATTCCGGCACAGAACTATCAAACATGACGGCTCCAGGGATATGACCGATATCATAATAAGTCGGGGGCCAGTAGTTCATAATATAAAGATCATTCGTTGCATCACCATCATTGACATTAGCGAAAACATCTGTTGAACTGATAGTTTTCAGACCGTCTTCGAAATAAGTGTCAATCAAGGAGGTCATCAGAACTGCAGCATCTTCCTCTTCCGATTCTACCATTGGGTAGTCATATGTGCTTGATGCATTTGATTCAGTTTCAAGATCCCAGCCACCTGCTGTAAGTCCAGACCATTTACCCAGGTTGATACTATCCTGGCTTGTCCAACCACACATCCCCCATTTCAGGTTCCAGGCATCATATCCCAGCAATCTGAGTGCAGAAGTTGCCTGTGAGGCTGTCTGACCTGAATAGCATACGTTGACCACTTTGGCGCCTGCAGGGATCTCATCAAGATTATCCATCAGGTCGGCAATCGCCCAGTTTACAAGCGTAGCATTAGAACCTGTTACAGCATCAATATCCATATGACCTACATTTGCATAATGATCGGCTGAACGATAATCAATGACAAACAGCTCAACTCCGTTACCCATGTCAGCATAAAGCGCATCACCGGTGATGTTCTTGGTACCGGCACCAAAATAGGCAGATCCGGTAGTAACAAAATCTTCAAAATAGTCTGTTGTACTTGGACCGGCAGGACCGTTGTCATCGTCATCATCGGAACAACCAACCATCATCCCAAGCGTCAATGCCATAATCAGCATCCAGATTAAACTTTTCAATAACTTCATGTTTCTTTCTCCTTTTGTCAACTTTTCAAGTTGAATTATTGTTTGGTTTTTTATGCTTTTTAGTTTTCTTTTTTCGATTCCCTGCTACCATCCCATTGGATTTCCGTTGGGAACTATGAGATCAGCATTAGCAGTTGCTTCACGTGTACTCATAGAATCCAAATCAGACTGCCTGAGAAACCACCCATCTTCATCCGGTGTACTATGACAGGCATTAAAGCAGCTAACGCCGCCTGTAGTATCTGTTCTTGCCGTGTGAATCTGAATGTTATGAGGGCTGGTGTATTTCCAGGTCGGTAATGCCTCATAATCTGCAAGGTCAGCTATCCCCCAGGGATCAAAGGTATCTTCAGCGATTGGAATATGCCGCAACAATACATATTCATAATCACGCAGTTCAGGAAGTGGGTTTTTTCCTATCTTATATTTTATATATGAGGGCTCACTAATTCCTTCGCCGCCTACATGACAAGAATTGCAGTTTTTGTAATCCTGGCTATGGCATATTTGACACTGCAATTTATCCGTGTGATGATCGTGCCATTCGTTCTCACCCTCTACTATTACATGACAGTCTTCGCATCTTGGCATATCTGAACTGTGATAACGGCTCTCGTATTCTGTTCCATTGCCATGCATCTCCCTGCCTGAGTGACACGAAATGCAATTCATGCCACCTGGGACATAATGCGCATCAGCAGCATAACCGCTTCTCGATCCGGAATACTCTTCTCCAATCCTTGAGCCGTGGCAGGACATGCAATTGTCCGACTGGCTTGGAGTTGGCAGGAATCGGTGCCCCTGGATTAATCCACCTTTTACACTATTCGGGAAACTTATATGACATTGACCGCATGTTGTATGACAGGTTCCACATTCATTTTTAAATTCCGTTTCAAGATGATGATCACTCTCCAATGATAATCCTGAACGCGCCTCAAAGAATGTTTTGTATCCCCTGAAACTTGAGTGGAGACTGGTGGCTGAGTTAATTACTTCTTCTCCATGGCATCTTCCGCAAGCATCCTCTGCATTAGCAGAAGGATCAGAGACCATACCACTATGCGATGATGTCATTACCAGGCTATCGGTTGCAAGTGAATCCGAAACTACCAGTCCATCTGTCCCGCCATGACAGGCAGTGCAGCCGATAGAACCATGAAGACTGTTTATAAACAGTGTCCCGCCGCTATTCTGTGATGATACATCTATGTAAACTTTTTCCCACGCTTCCAGCGCAGGCGGTGCACCGCCTCAGCCTTCGCCCGAGCTGCCGCCGGATTCTACTGGAACAGCGAGATATTCCAATTTCTCTGCATCGATATGGCAGCCGTAACATCCGGTTTCAGTCACAATGCTTCCATCACCCGGATCGTTGGAGATTGCATTATTATCTTCTGCACAGCCAATGAATAAAGCTGCTATGGCTGACAAAACTATCGTGTAAAACAAAACTTTCTTCAATAAACTCATAACCTTATCTCACATAAAATGTATCAACAGTGCAATATCAATCTTATTCAATTAGTGCGTTAATCAATTTCAATCCGGCCATTCAAATGCAGTTCCGGAGAAATAATATTACCATCTAAATCCATCACCCGGCTGTGGCATTCTCCGCAATTTTCTGATTGTGTGTTGCAGAGATCAGTTGGATAATCATGGCAGCTATTACACTCATTCCAACTCCCATTGACTTCAGTCCAGATTGGATTGGATTCACCGTGACAATACACTGAACATGTCAATTCGTTATTATCATAGTTTGGATCGACAGAATCAGCAGCAGCAAGCTCACTGAATATTACCTCTGCCCCGGGTGTAGCGGAATCAAGATGTCCTTCCGATGTCAGCCCTGAAGGAACCGTGTGACAGGATGTACATGTTACCGGAAGAAAATTACCGCTTGGAGCCCGAAGATGCGTTTGATGAGCACCCACACCCCTGTTTGTAGTTTGTATTTCTCCTTGCAGATCGGATGGAGGCGCCCATTTATAGGGCAAATCCATTCCACCACCGAAATTTCCATGACAGGTGTTGCAGGCTTCCGCTCCGCCAAGCTCACTGTTATGACATGATGAACTGCTGCATGATCCGCCAAAATTAACCTGAGAAGATGTGTTACTATTAAGATGACAATTGTAACAACTTGTAAAATCCCACCGAGATCCCCTGAGATATTCGTCATGTCCTGTGGATTGCCCAAATCCCACCAAGTGATTATTCCTGGCATGGCATTCATAACAAGAACGAATCAAACTGCCGCCTGTACCAACCGGCGAGCCGTGAAGATCATCGCCATGACATTCAATACACTCACCGAAATTATACCCTGTGCTTGCAAGGTAAACAGAATGTTCATCTTCTGATTCAAAGCTATGCACTCCGCTCGTTTCAAGTTGAAAATCCACGTTTTTCTCTACAGCACAACCAATCAGGATAAGAAACACCAGAGGGAAAATAATGATTACTGCTATTTGCATATATTTTTTATAATTCATAGACAGTTATCGCAATTATTTCCAGGAGTTAATTGTTTCGCCAACGCTGAACTTAAGCTTGTTGAGTTTTAGATCCGCTTCTTTATTCCAATTGTTGTTCTTTTGATGTTTCTCAATTTCTTCCAAAGCAATTTTTCTCAATTTGAATGCATCATCCCGAAGTGTTCCGAAAATGATACCGCACCCGGCATCTTTTCTTTTAGAGTCTCCCAGATCAGCCAATATCAACATTTTGCGGCTAAGCTCCAGAACAGCAATTATATGATCATTAACGTTTGGCAATTGCACTACGATCCTGTTTGATTAATAGACAAATCATGCTAAAGCATAATACGTGCCATTTTTCACATACCTGAATCATTCTTGTTAACATATAGAATAATAAGTGCTTCTGTCCTTGTCTATTTTTGATTGTGCCATATATGTGTGACGATTAATTGAATTTAGTTACATTTTATTTCTTTACATTATTTTACTGTACATTTTTGTCTATGGATAGCATCTTTTGTGATTCATGTTAATTAAAAGGTTATGAGGAATATTACAAAGGCAATAAGAATGATAATGTTCAGAAATGAATTTGTGGACAAAAATGTAATATGAACAGTCCACCCGTCATGCGAACAATTTTGGTTTTCGAAGGTTTATTGTAAGTCGAGGTATCTATATAATGTTGTTCTGCTTATTCCAAGCATTTTTGCTGCAAGGATTTTCTTTCCCCCCGCTTTGCGCATAGCGCGTTGAACATCAGCAAGAACAAGCTTTGGATGACGTCCCCTTCGCTTTCTTCTGTTATATTTAGTATCTTGTTGGATTTCAAGTGGCAAATGGCTTGATTGAATAACAAGTGTATCGCATCTCACGAGTGAATACTGGATTGCATTTGCCAGCTCACGAATATTCCCAGGCCAATTATAGCTGAAAAGACAATTAAGCGCATCAGGGGAAAACTCTTTCCGATCGATATTATTTTCCTTTGAATAGATATCAAGAAAATGATCAACAAGCAGAGTGATATCTGTTCTTCTTTCTCTCAGGGGTGCAACAACTATTGGAACTACTGCCAGTCTGTAGTAAAGATCCTCTCTGAATGTTCCGGCACGGATTAAATCTTTCAAGTTCTTGTTAGTTGCACAGATAACCCTTGCATCAACTTTGACAGTTTTCTCGCTTCCAACAGGCTCAAAACTTTTTTCCTGGAGCACGCGAAGTATTTTTACCTGCATACTTTGTGAAATTTCACCAATTTCATCAAGGAATAAAACACCTTTGTCTGCTAACTCAAAACGACCTTTCTTATCACGCGTTGCTCCGGTAAAAGCACCTTTTACATGTCCGAAAAGCTCACTCTCAAGTATTCCCTCCGGAAGCGCACCGCAATTAACGGGAACAAATGGTTGATCTCGCCGAGCGCTCAACTCATGCAGCGCACGCGCAACCATCTCTTTTCCTGTACCACTTTCACCTTGAATCAAAACAGAAACATTCACTTTGGAAAGATCTTGAATTAATTTTAACAAGCTCTGCATGGTCCTGTGATTCCCGATCATACCCTGGTAACCGGTTTTTTCTTTCAACCGGTTGCGAAGCCGGGTTATCTCTGTTCTATCCCGGAAAATGACCAAAGCACCTGAATCATTGCCTGTTGATCGAGTTAAGGGACTTACCGATAATTCAAGCTCACGATTTTGTCCCTCCGGATGTTCATAAGTAGCAGAATACTGAAATGATTCAAATGAAACTATCTCAGATTTTTCTTTCGAGCAGTAAGCACAATTTTCACCACAAATAAAATCCGGAATTACTTCATGACAATCATTTCCAATTATCTTCCCACGTTTTATTCCCAGGATTTCTTCAGCGGCATTGTTTATATAAAAAACTTTTCTGCGTTCGTCATGAGCCAGAACACCGTCAGTCATAGTGTCAAGAATCTGCCCATAAGTATTTCTTAGTTCAATAATACCATATAAATAACCATGATCGAACAGGGCATGAATCCTGTTTTTTATCTCATCGCGAATTCTGCGAAAATAATAGATCAGATCATCTTCATTATCATTATGAAGAGAAGGATTCATTAATCCCCAATGAATTCTTGCCGGAGACCCTGGGAATTGAGGGCAGCTTTCCTCGAGCTGCATACATAGAGTTATCACAATATCGAATTGCTCAGAAAGGACATCCTTCATCAATATCGCTTTTTCCGGCAGGTCCATACCAACTTCGCGTAATGCCTGTCTTGCAATTGGATGTGTAGCGTGGTCAGTATCGCTTACAGCCATGACTTCAACATTATTTGGCGAAATCCTGGCAGCAAATTGCTCAGCCATCAAGCTTCTTCCCGCCACCCCTGTGCATGCAAATAAAATTCTAAACATGAATGCGCTCTGTTCAGTAAATAGTGTTACGAAAATAATATATTATTACAGTATGGCTGTAACATAGAGGCGTGAAGATAAGAACCCATTATCATGAATTCCAATAGACAAATTGTAGAAAATCTTTACTCGGGTTAGACAGTGCGAGGTTCCGCACCCGGTTTTAGCAGCGCGATGGGAACGCTGCTACGAACAGACTTTAATCATCTTACTGGACCTAATTCGTGTCCCATCTTCATCTTGAGGCGAGATATGATTTTATGAATAGTCCCTCTTGCTGAATCCGCTTTTACCGAGCAAATACCTGATCTTTCAGACCCGCTTCCACCATATTCGGTCATCATTTTGCCGATATTTTCGTTGTGATAAAGAGGGTGATCAATGAAAAAAGCACTCTTCACGATTTCTATTACTATATGGTCAGCTTCTCTTCGATCATGAAAAATACGGATGTTGACATTACTCCGTGAATTAAGCGCAAATACAAGAAACCGGTTTCCCATAGGTACTAAATTCAGCTTTCTATAATCAGTAATGGAAATATTATTTTTTGTATGTGTATGCGCTACTAGAATTTTTTTGAAATTTTCTTCTTCGCTGATAAATCGATTGATTCGTTCTTTTACAGCCAGATTATTAAGAATACTATCAATACCTTCCATCTTCTTAATTGCTTCGAGAACCATATAATTATAATCCGAAATCTCTTCCATTCCAGAGCGTCTGTCGAGAGTAAAGCCAAGCAGTATCCAACCAGTTGGATGGAGAACATCTACATAAGAAAAATTTCCACTACCCAACCGGTCAAGTTCTTCAAGAATATCATCGTACTTTTCAAGTTTTGTTGAATCATAATACTCATACACCAGCTTTGCGGAACTGGGTGCATCTCCCACTTTTCCCTTCACACCCTCAGGTATTTCCGTTTCAACAGTAGTACTATTAAACCAGATTGCACAGTTATCGTGATAGGGAAGATTAGCAACAATGTCGCCTTCTTTTATCTCAACCCAACCCTTCTTCACCTCTCTGGCGTCACTAAATATCACTTCCCTTTCGCCTTCCATGTCCATTATCATAGCTGCACATAAAATGCCGTCCAAATTCGGATGTACAAACAGACGCATAATCACTCCCGTTTTAATTATTGCCTTATAAGCTTTTATAAATGCTTATTTAGTACGTGTTATATACTGAAGAGCTGTAATTACTGTATTCAGACTTACCTTATAAGTTGCTCAGGTAATTATACTCTTCGGTACATGCGTACATGTAAGATCTTGCATTCCGGAAACAGATTCAAATTGACATCGAACCGAGAAGAATAAGAACGCGTAAACGTACAAAGTTCTTATTTGCATGTCAATCATGATACTTACTTCAATTCAAATATTTTGAACCAGATATTGATCTGATAATTTACAGAATTTATTGATTTACCTGTTTGCATGGATTTGATTGCAATGCTATATTCCAAACGCATTTAGTCAACCAAAAATTATCAGTTCACAGCAACTGTTTACGTATAGTTAAAATCTTGAGGACTATGCCCCTCTTACGGATATTATTTACTCAGGTATTGCAAAGAACATTTCTTCTTGTTCTCTTCACATCGCTGTCTCTCTTCGTTAATATATCCTTTGCTGATTCGGATATTTTCGCCGAAAACGGCAAATCATTCCTGGAAGCATATACTCTGGAGGAAACTGGTGGCGCCTCCCAGAATTTCGGGATCGTTCAGGATTACCAGGGATTGATTTTTATTGCCAACCTGAAAGGGATAATGGAATTCGACGGTGGGCGTTGGAGAATCACCCGCCATTTTGAAAAAAAACGTCCAGTCTCAATCGACATTGATTCCACAGGTCGTATCTATGTAGGGTTTCAGGGAGATATAGGTTATCTGCATTTAGATTCTTTTGGTCGTTACAGAGTAAACTCCCTTCGATTTAACCTCCCGGATTCTATAAAAAATATTGGTCATATATGGGGCACAAAAGCTACAAGCGAAGGCGTCTTTTTCCGTTCACCCAACAGGATATTCAGGTGGAAATCTAATGACACTGAAGATCGAAAAGGCGAGATGAAGGTCTGGAGCTTCCCTGAGGGCAACAAAATACTTGGTTTATCAAATATTGACGGACGATGTCTATTCTGGCAAAAAAACGTTGGCTTGATGGAAATAAAAAATGATTCCTGTTTTAATATTTCTGGAAGTGAATCACTGGCAGATATACCGGTAAGGAGTATTTCTTCATTTGGTAAGGATACCCTACTCCTTTCCTGTGAAACCCAGGGACTTTACTTGTTCAACGGTTCCTCTGCCGGGGTGTTCAACTCACAGATCCAGAAGTTTGCTAAGGAGAATTTCGCGATAAGCTGTGTCCATCTACGGGATGAGCGTTATGCCCTGGCGACACGGTTTGGCGGTTTGGCAATTTTCAATAAAAAAGGCAGAATACTACGAATAATTAATCAGTCCGATGGATTACCTGATAACAATATACTTGGCGTCCCGTTTCTGGACAGGCAGGGCGGATTATGGCTGCCATTGAACTACGGTCTTGCACGGATCGAGGCTTTATCGCCAGTAGAATATTATGATTTTGACCTTGGAATTGCTGGAAATGTACATAGCATCATACGTTTTAATGATGATCTATATATGGGTGCCTCACAGGGTGTTCGCGTTCTGAAACCATCAACCTTACCTGGGCGTCCTGCTTCTTTTCAACCACTGAAGGGCGCAGAAAACCGCTGCTGGATGTTTAAGTCTGTTAAAAACCGTTTGTACATGGTCAGCGCCCAGGGGCTCGAAGAAATTGTGGATGCTGCAAAACCGCCCAAATTAATTCATAAAATGAAAATGGCTTATTGTCTCACTGTATCTCCGGATTCAACAAGATTATTTGTCGGCACTTATGACGATGGCGTTCATTCATTTAAATCTAAGAATAATGATTGGATGTACGAGGGACGTATAGAGGGCACCGCAAACCAGGTTTTATTAATGGAAAGTACCCGCAAGGGCGATCTCTGGCTTTCAGCGGCTTATCGTTATGTTCAGCGTGTACAGCTTAAACTGTCGGATACCGGAGAAATTATTGATACGGAAATATCCTCTTTTGATACTTCAAAAGGTCTGCCTGATATCAGCCATTATTATCCCCTGATTTTAAACGATGAAGTATATTTTGGCAATCCGGCAGGTTTGTTCAGGTATAATGGGGATCTTGATTTATTCGTTCCTGATTCAATTCTTGGCGATGATTTCGGTTCAGGTGAAAGAGGGATGTGGAACCTTACTCCCGGCACTGATGGAAAAGTATGGTTCAATTCCCAGTTTGCCAAAGGTGCTTGTGTATCTCCGGGTGATGAAGGTAATTACAAGTTGAATTATCCTATGCTGCGTATCTCTCAATCGACTTTCCTCAGCTTCTTCCCTGAGGCGAATGGGACAATTGTGTGGGCAGGTAGTGAAGATGGCAGGCTTGTCAGGTATAATGAAGCCTATGATTACCCTGATACATTGAAATTTCACGCGATTGTGCGTCGAGTAACTGTTGATCAGGACTCTGTTCTGCTCGACGGCAGCAAGCCCTTGTCATGGGCGTCTCCCCAACTACCATATAAGAAAAATTCCATACGCTTTGAATATACTTTACCCAGGTATGATGCACCCGAAGCAAAGAAATATCAATACCGGCTTATCGGTTTGAGTGATTCCTGGTCTGAATGGACAAATGAAACTTATAAGGATTTCAACAGCCTTCATGAAGGAAAATATCTTTTCGAAGTTCGTGGATATGACGTCTATTATTTTGAAAGCGAAGTCGGCTCCTTTGAATTCATAATACTCCCTCCCTGGTATAGAACTATCTGGGCATATCTCTTATACATAGCCGGGTTTGTGGCATTGGTTTACCTACTCCTCAAATGGAGGTTTCACAGGTTGGAGATGCAAAAACGTCAACTGGAAATAGTTGTCGAGCGGAGAACCACACAGCTTGCAGAGGCGAACAAAGAAATCAGTATGTATAACGAGCAACTTGAATCAATGGTCAGTGAAAGAACCAGGCAGTTGGTATTAAGCGAACGCCAGGCGGTTTTCGGGCAACTTGTCCAGGGGATAGTACATAATTTAAGAAATCCGCTTACCGCCAGTTCTGTCAGTACAGAATTAATTCGGCTTGCTGTTGAGAAATCTCAGAAAAAACAATTCACGGATAAAGATAAAGAAATTGCAGTTCTGCGGAAGATGGCAGATACTATTTCAAGTTCGGTAAGCTGGATCGGGCAGGCAAACAAAACACTCGGCGATATGATCACTAACCTGTTAACTAAAAGCAGCTCGGATAAAGGTGCAGATATTAAGTTAGTGAGTATAAATAACCTGGTTCAGTCGGAACTCGATTTTCTTGATGCAGACCGCGTATTTAAGCACAAAGTCCTGAAAGAGATCAATTTGTCTGATGAGGATTTTAAAGTACGCGTAGTCCCAGGTGAATTGTCCCAGGTATTCCAGAATATTGTCCGGAATGCCATAGATGCAATGCACAATCAAACGAATCCAACTATCAAAATCTCTACTAAGTGCAAAGACAGCGAGATTGTAATTCGGATTGCCGATAACGGTCCAGGCATTTCAGAAGAGATAATCAATAATGTGTTTGATCCGTTCTTTACTACTAAGCCCGCAGCCGGTGACGAAAATGCTAACCCGAATGAACCAAAAGGAACCGGGCTCGGATTGTGGATGAGCAAACAAACCCTCGAGAGTTATGGTGGACAAATTGAGGTGGAAAGTGAAACAGGGCAAGGCACAACCTTCTATTTGAAACTACCAGTGACACCAGAAGAGGAGGTCTCCTAAAGACACCATCGAAAATACCTCCTTTTTTCTTAAACTTCTTGTTTAATTGCTAACTTCCCCTTAGTTCTTCATTAACAACTATCTCACTAAAATCAATGACCATTTCTTTGTTGACTGGGATGCCTCCTGGAGCCTCTTTCAAATCCCAAATATCCCAAATGACATCTGTTAATCCTGACAAAACCCCCCGAATTCACAAGAATTACCTGTCAGCCGGTTTTTCAAATCCCAAAAACCCCAAATGAACTGCAAAACCAGAGCGAATTTTATCAAAATATTTGTGATGTATGATTCTATTAATTAACAATCTTGACAAGTATCTGATAATAATTTATAATTATATAAGCAGGAGTATTATCAGTTTCACCGATTGGAGATAGTTTGGTTCAAATGATGATCATAACAGCGCATATCTGATTCAGAATTTTGGAGGCAAATTCTCAGGTTTTTTGTTTCTTGCAGAGATGTAAGAGGTCAAAAAACGCAAAAATAAAAATGGCTGTTTATTCCTAAAATCCTTGTGAGTTTTTATCCCGGTCTCTCGAGATTTGAATGAATTTGAATAAACTGGTGAGAATTGCCTGATACAGGGAGTTATTTCCCATTCAGTGGCAGTACTCTGAGGATTTGAGGTCTCTCTTAAAATTAGATTACTATATTTACCAACATATAATATTTACAAATATTTATACGGGGATTTATGAGTAATAATCAACCAATTAGAATATCAATATCAATTCTGGTAAGGTATTTGCTAGTGAGGAAAAGTTAAAATCACTATGCATTTGATTTTGTATGCTATAGAGCTAAGGAAGTAAAGCAACAAGTTCAGATATCAGGCTTTCAACAGAAAGTCAAAGTAGCAAGAAAAAACCTAATTTAAGGAGTATTAACGTGTTACGCAAACTGTTTGCAATCGCTTTGGCAGCAACATTTCCGTTTTATCTCTACGCCATGATTTATCATGTGCCAGAAGAATTCCCAATAGTCCCGGAAGCAGTAATGGTGGCAGTCGATGGCGACACGATTATGGTCCCGGAGGGCTCTTCATACGGCGAATCTGACAAAATGGGAAAAGAAATTACTTTCGTAATAAACAATATTGAGCCGAAAGATGCAGAACCCGATTCTACCATTTACGGACCGCAGGAACCATTTCCTCCGACACCGGTAGAGTAAACGGCTAGAATATATTCAATTATTTAGAATAGACTTACGACAGATTAATAGCCGGAAGTTATTTTAATCCGGTTGATGTTGTTAATTTAGAGGTGAATCATGAAGAAAAAGTTGATCACTGGTATAGTACTACTGGTATTACCCTTTACGTTGCTCGTTGGTAACATTCAAGGAACTAACAAAGCCTCGGCAAACGATGATAAGTTTTCAGGCGAGAACAAAGTCGCTATGGAAGCAAAAGTTTACGGCGAAGTGGATCCGATGCCGGCGACTCCTGTTGAATAAATTTTGACACGGGTAGATATTTGCCGGAAATCCGGCAATACCCGTAGCCTAATTTATCGATAGAGTCTTCAGCCTTTTAACCTGCAATTTTTGGTTGCCGGTAGGACTTCTTGCGTAAATGAGCAATACGACTTGACTCATCATGGATGAAGTTCGGTATGATGGCGCCAATTGGATAAAGTCAAATGGTACGCTGTGTCACTACTCGACCTGATCGGGTAATCCAGTGTTCCTAAGCTGTACATTTATGGATTCCCTCCCGCAATAGCGGGACGAGAATAATGTACTAGCTCGACCATCTGATATAGTCCACAAGGTTATATAAACCTGAAATATAAACAGGTAGGGCAGCTCCTTGCCCTACTCCATAACTTGAGAGTATAATATATTGATAATCTAATTCATGAGGGGTGGAATTCATAGATTATCATCACATCATCACCTACAGAAATGTATGTGATAATTCCATATCCGTGTTGATATCTT
Source organism: Candidatus Electryonea clarkiae (assembly GCA_030765455.1). Taxonomy (GTDB): domain Bacteria; phylum Electryoneota; class Electryoneia; order Electryoneales; family Electryoneaceae; genus Electryonea; species Electryonea clarkiae. The sequence continues at coordinate 26,523 of JAVCCM010000170.1, forward strand.
TTATTTCAGATTACTTTTAACCAGCATCGCCCCTGCAACCGGCGGTAGCGTCATACCTGAGATACGGATACCTCCCGCGCTCTTTTTTCCGGAAGCATGCATATGATCTGCCATTACCTTCCATCTGCCGGAAGGCAATGAAAATGTAATTTCTTTATCCTGGTTTGCATTCAGCAATACAATAATATCCTGCCCTTCATTATTTATTCGATATCCAAAAGCAAATTCAGAAGGTTGGTCCATTAATTCTACTTCATCCCGTCGCGCGTTTCGCAGAGATGCGAAATTCTTTCTTAGTTCGATCAATCCTTTAGTATAGCATAATATTTCTTCACAAGAAGAATGATCAAGTTGAGTCCAGTCAAGCCAGTTGGTTTTATCATCTTTTTCATAACTATTGTTGTCAAGAGTTCCCTTTTTGGGATCATCGACATTATCTGCTGAAATCCATTTGGGTCTCCCCCATTCTTCTCCAGCGTGCAGCATTATTGCACCACGACTGGTAAAAAGAATAAACAATGCAAACTTGACACATTTGGCCTCAATCTCATTCATGCGCAGATATTCCGGCAATTCAGAAATCCTGGAAACATTTCGAATAGCAACTCTTACAAAATCAGCCAGGGTATAGCCATCATGACAGCCGAGAAAATTCAATGTGTGACTTTCTCGACGAAACGGACCCCCATCTAAGTCTAAATTACCTGTAAGATGCCGCAGAAGCGTCTTGTCGCTGTCGTTGCTTCCCCAACGTCCGAAAATGAAGGCTTTGCTATTTTTTGGATGCGCTCCCCTGATGCCGTCGCGAAAGTGATCGTTCCAGGATGCCCAGTTTCGTTCCGAGAATCTTTTTTTATCATACTTCCTCCCCCAGGGTTCGGCAATGAGATGCAATCCGGGGAATTGACTTCTTAAAGATCCGGTTATCACATCCAGTGTTTTTTCGTCCAAAAGTCCTGCCAGGTCGAAACGGAAACCGTCCACTCCGTAAAAATTTACCCAATGTGATAGAGAATCAATTATCAATCTACGAACCATGGGACGTTCCGTTCGCAGGTCGTTTCCACATCCGCTTTCGTTTACTCGTTTGCCTTTCCGGTTGTGTCGCAGGAAGTACTGCGGGTCGATCTGCCTTATGGGATTCTCGCCATATTGGGCGATATGATTATATACAACATCTACTATTACACTTATTCCAGCTTCATGCATCCTTTCTATCATTTCCCTTAATTCATAAACCTGTTTCCCGTCAGCGCCAATCCATTCGCCCTCTTTCCTGGAAGCGCCGGTCGAATATCTTGCTTCCGGAGCAAAATAATATGCGGGCATATATCCCCAATGGTTTGTGGAATACCGGTTCCAGGTGTTGTAAACAGGTAACCCTTTTTCATTGAAGGGCGGTTCATAATAATCGTAATCAGCAAGAGGCAGCCATTCTATAGTGTTTATTCCCAAATCTTTCAGGTGACTCAAGGGGCTGTTTTTTGAATCATTCACAGCTCCGGAGTATGTGCCGCGAAGACTCCTGGGGACTGATTTTGCGAGCATACTGAAATCTTTTACATGAGCTTCATAAACAACAAGGTCACCCGGAGGTACTTCATAATGTGAACGAGAAGGGTATTGATATAGTTCTTGCGGCAAAACTACAGTTAATGAAGGACGTTGCCAGTTGTTTTTCTTAGCAATTGCCCATGAATAAGGATCAGCGAATATTACATCCTTGATATTTTCTACAGCAAAAGGACTCTCAACCCGGTAACCGTAAAACCTGCCCGGTTGGACTTCTCTTGATCTTGTTTCCCAGACCCCATCGGTTGAATCAAAATCCATGGTGTGTTCTGTCAGGGGTTTTCCGCCGGGCTCCTGGAACACCAGCAGGTCAATTTTCGAAGCACGAGGCATGAACATTCGCAGGACAGCATCATCGCCGTTCCAATCAAGCCCCAGAGGTTTTTCAGTAGTGTATTTATCAACAATACCCGCGGGAAGCAAAGGAAAAATATTCCCATCGGGTAGTTTGATTCTATATGATTTTAACCGATCAAATCTTCCTTCAAGCTGGAGACTTTCCGGAGATGCTTGTGTGACCTTTTCTGGCGTTCCTCCCGGAAGCAGTTTGAATGCAGTGGGTTCAGGAGCCTGTATAACCTTATCTTCAAATATCAAGACTGCCAGATTTTCTGATTCAAGGCGAGCCTCTCGCAACTCCGGAAGCTGAATTAGACTTTCAGGGCTTTTATCCATAGAATATTTACTATATTTTGTTGGTTGTTGTTTTTTGAATATAATGATACAATCTTTACTCCTGGAAAATACAGGGGTAAATATATTATTATTTCATGATAGAAGAGATTTGTTGCTGCCTGCACTGATCGAACTGAATTTTTTACGGAAATCTCATTGAAACGAGGAGGATTTACAGTGATTATAAAAAAGATTAAACTCATGTCGCGTAAGTTGGATGCGCTTGAAAAAACATACGCTGATCAATTTCAATTTCCTATAGTTGAACGGGATGTAAATAGAATGGATCTCCAGGTAGGTAATTCCATTCTCTCTTTCAATAGAGCGGATATGGATACAATACCGTATTACCATTTTGCTATTGGAATACCTTCTAAATGTCTCCAGCAGGCAAAGTTATGGCTTTCGGCAAGAGCACAAATTTTGGGACGAGGAAATGAAAAGGAGTTTTTCTATTCCTATTTGGCAGGCGCCCAGGCAGTTTTTTTCACGGATGCGTCGGAAAATATTGGTGAATTGGTCAGCAGAAGAGAAAGACCTGAATTTGATGATCGTGCTTTCAGTCTGAAAAATTTGCTGGGAATAACAGAAATTGGATTGCCGGTCAATGATGTCGATTCAGCCAGGGATCAAATCGCTGAAGCGTTTGGATTGCAAGATTCTGTTATTAAACTTCCGCAATTCACCGCAATCGGGAACTTCGAAGGATCAATAGATATTGTTCCGGTAGGAAGAAACTGGCTGCCCACTGAAAAAGGCGCTGCATTATTTCCTCTCGAGGTGACAATCCTTGGTGATGAAGAAAAGAGTTTCACTCTACCCGATCATCCCTACACATTCCACATGGTCAAAGAATAATAGAATGTATTAAGTCCGGTTTTGAAGGAATATCTGTTTCCCATATCACCCAGTCTTTGTAAAGGCTGGGTTGTTTTATGCCGTGAATGTGTTAATTGACTATATTCAAAAAAGCCCATATTGCAGTAATTTCACCTGCCAGATTATTATGGCTTTCCAACCACTGATTTGTTAGGAGTTTTTATTATGATAGAATCACTTGCTTTCATGCAAACGCTTAGTTAACTTAATAATATACATAAATATTTCTATTACAGAGTGATAAATCGAAGATAATATTTGTTTTATACACTTGTGAAAAAAAAGAAGAAAGAACGCAAAAATGCCGCTAAGTTACATAAATAAGCTTTTTTCTCCTCTTTTTGCATTAATCCTCTTTATTATTTCAAACCTCTTTTCTCCATTATATGCACAGATCTGGACGAATAACGGACCGCCGGGAGGTTGTGTAAATTCGCTTGAGGTCGCAGCATGGGACGATGAAATATATTTTGCGGGAACCTGCAATACCGGGATGTGGAGATATTCAGTCGAGGATTCTTGCTGGGAAGAGTGTAATAGCGGTATGCCATGGCTTACATTGTTTCCAGAACCTTATGAAATAGAGGGAATATATCCCGAAGTATTAGATATTTTAACTCATCCATTAATTGAAGATAAAATCTGGATAGCGCTTAAACACCATGGAGTCTGGATAAGTGAAAATGGAGGTAATTCATGGTATCAGACCGAAGAATCTGATATCACATTTTATGATTTACACGTTCATGCCAGCCATCCGGACACGCTGTTCGGGGCGCCTGGAGTCTGGGAAGATACCCTTTTTCAGAGCCATGATGGTGGTGAAACATGGAATACTGTCCCCGGCGTTCCCACAGGAGCTATAACCTCAGTACCTGTCAATCCCGATCATATTTTTGCCGGACAAAAAGAAAGCTTCAATGGAGGACGAACCTGGTCCGATATGGGGCAATACCCTGGTAATCTAAACCAGAGGACAGTAGAGCTGGAGATAGATCCTGTGGATCAAGCAACTTTGTGGGCAATAACAGCGCCACTTACTTCCGGTTCGAATGCAAACCTTCTGAAATCAAGCAACCAGGGCAGGACCTGGGAACGTAACAGGGGATTGCCATATTCTGATATCTATTCACTAAAGATCAGTAGAAGCAGGTCTGTCCTGGTCACGAGAAGATATTCAAACGTTACACTTATACGAAGTGACGACCGTGGTGAGACCTGGCAGGATTATAATTGGACCGGTCGTCCTGATTCAATCAATTTCAAGGGATGGCTCAGGGATATTGAAATTCTTGATCCCGACGCTTCGAATATTCTTTTCGCTGCCGGAACCTCAATTTATCATTCAGCAGACGGGGGAGAGAGTGTCGAACCTTTTGAAACAGGATTTGTTGCCGCTCTAACAAGAAACCTGGCTCATATTGCAGGTCCCCCGGAAACAGTCTTCGTTGGAACGAGTTCCGGTGTTTTCACCAGTTCAAATCATGGTGTAACATGGGAGAAGTTAAATGACTGGGTATGTCTCGATATCGCTTTAATAAATTCTGATCCTATAACAATATTTCTCGCGACTTTTCCTTATAATGGGAACATATTTCGTTCTACAGACGGCGGTGAAACATGGGAAAATATTTTTTATTTTGATGGCGCAGGATTTCAGAGTTCTACGCTGGTAACAAATCAGATATTCCCGGATACAATCTTGTTTTCAACTGACATAGATGACAGCATTAATGTTTATAGAAGCATCAATGGTGGTGATAACTGGAACCAGGTTTTCTCGGAATACAATCCACGTAACAGGGCTCTTGGAAGATTACGGTATAATCCTCAAAATCCGGAAGAGATATATGTTTGCGGGACCAATCTTTATCGAAGCGCCGATGCCGGGACAAACTGGCGGGCAATCTCCACTCCGGGTGATGTAGTTTATGATGTTATCGTTGGTTTCAATGATCCAGGGACTCTTGTAATTGAAGGTTACAATGGAATCTATCTCTCTACGGATTATGGCGAAACCTGGGAAAATTTCAGCTCAGGTTTGACTAACTTGTTCGCATCTAATGGAAAACTGGAATTACTTGATCCTGAAACAGGCAAAATAGCTTATCAGCAGGGAAGGAGTTCTACAATCTATAGTTTATCACGAGGTGTATTTATAAGATCATTGGATGATGAACAATGGGAATTGACAAATTATTCTGATAATCAAGGGCAAACTCGAAATATTCACGCTCTTGAAAACGGCGAATTAGCTGTAGCCACCTCGAACCGCGGGGTATTCATTTCAAGCTATTTGACTGATTTGGATGAAGGAAATTACCGCTTGGTTCAGCCGGTTGGATTTTCAGTTGAAGAGCCCTATCCCAATCCATTCAATTCATCAACAAAACTTGAATTTAATATTATAGATGCAGGATTGGTACGGTTTAGTCTATATAACCATCTCGGCAAACTTGTCTTGTCTAAAAAAAGTATTTACCAGGTTCCGGGAATTTATTCTTTCAGCATAATCGGCGGGGAACATGCCTCCGGTGTATATTTCCTTTCCATAAACACAAATTCAGGCTCGGACACAAAAAGACTTGTTTATTTAAAATAATACAACAACTGGTTAAAAAGATAGTAGCAGGTAGTCCGGATTCTTGAATCCGGGAATCGGTTGGTTCAATTGTACATCTTCGCAATGCTATTTAAAATTTGATACAGTCATACAACCCCGGATTCAAGAATCACGGGCTACATTACTGTATCATTCTAACAAAGGAGAAGGCATCATGTTACGCTGGTTACAAAGTATTATTTTTCTTGTGATTATTTGCACAAACGGTTGGGCTTTTTCAACTTCACCTCTTGGAATGTCAATTGATTACGATACATTATTAGGGGCTGGTTTGGATGTTGATATTGAGATTGCTTTAGAAGCTTTTGATGATGTTGATAATGTAGTGATCACTGTCAAATTGACCGATCCGAAAGGAACGGCAACCATTGATCAATCTATAGTTTCCATAGGTAAGATGGATTCTTCAGATCAGAATACCAATACCTGTACTATAGAACCGCCTTTGTTGTTCGATGGCAGGATAAATATCCTTGCCGTTGGTGAGATACATGGCTACCAGGTTTCTTGTGTTGAAGAGATTCTTTTAGATTCCAAGGCAGATGGAATGCATCTTGTTGGAATACGTGAGAGGGAAAATAATCCATATATTTATCCGGTTCCTCTTAATGATTATAATCCTGAACCGCTAACTGTTATTACAGTCCCGGCAACAATCCATGATGTTAATGATGACACAATCGCAATCCCCGAACCCAATCCTGATGATTTATTTGTAATAGGTGAACCGAGGGGAGAGCTGGATGAGGATACACTTGGGATATTCGATGTACAACTAACCTTCGAAGGTCGCTTAGAATGGACAGATGCCTTTAATAATGACCAGTACTTGAGACCATTTTGTAATATTCGCATACATATATACAATTATGACACAGGATGGATTTCTCGTCAACACTGGTCAGGATATGCAGATGAAAATGGCGAATACAGTATCCAGACTGAAGCAGGGGGAGATATTTTGGCATTCAGACTTGATGACGAAAATGATCCAATCGCACATTTCCGAGTTGAGATTGAATTTAGAGATCAAGAAAACAATAGAATTACAGGGGAAGAAGATGTACCTATGGATAGAATTATCGGATATGGATGTTATCAACCTGGATTCAATACAACGAGGAACATGGGTACCAGGATTACTCCGCTATCTCCTCCCGATTTAAAAGAACTTTCCAATATGTGGACAGCGATATGGGATGCAAAGAATTTAGCTTATTCTATAAATCAGTTTTAAAGAACCGTACGAGTTAAGCACGTTAGGACTGACCTATTCTATGCTGCGCACCCTGGAATTACTGGATATCATAGTTCGGATTATCCTGATCGAATTAATGTTCGTACACGTTTAACAAATTCTGATTTTACATTGCTGCATGAATATGGTCATCTCTATGAGTATCGGGAGTTTCGTTTTCCACGCGATCAATATTACTATAATTATGAGCGTCATTTACGTTCGAATCAATGGACTGCAATGATAGAAGGTTTTGCTGACTTTTACTATTGCTTAGCTACTCTTTACACTGAATATTTCAATACTAATGCTTATTTTGGTAGTGACTACGGTCTTGGAGAACGCAACAAAGATACGGTGTATTGGCCGAATATAGAATATGGACCAGAAGTTATCTTTAGTGTAGTTCATCTCTGGTGGGATCTGGTTGATTTAGATGATGATTTACCTATGCCTCCACCTGATTCTTGTGGTGACGGTATGGATGATTATAATGGTTTCTCTGATAGAATAAATATGGGGTACGAGTATTTCTTCGAAGTACTTGATTATCTCTGTGAACTTGATGAAGATTCTGCTTTTTGGGATCACCCACTGGAAGAGATGGAATCCTATCTTATTTCTGACTTTCAATATACAGGTGATGCCGATTATTATATCCAGCAAGTATTCGAAATGAATGGTATGGATTGGGATCCTCTAGATCACGATCCTTCATTTAATAATGTCGAACTCATTGATCCACCTGATGCAATATCTTGGAGATCCCCATTTAATGAAACATTTTATTTAAACTATGGTCCAAAGCGAGTATGGCAGGATTTCGATTATACCTGGCAATATAGGGAAGATTATGGCGATTGGATAAATTTCGGACAAAACTATAGCGCTGTTCAATTGGAACTTGAAAGTATGCCGCACAATGTCCAGATTAAATGTAGGGTGGAATCAATTTTAACCCAGGAATATGACGAAACTATCCATGGAATTTCTGCCCGTTATCCCTTACTATATAACCCAGAAAACGTTTCAATTAGTTCAGGGGCTGGCGGTCATGTAAGGATTTCCTGGGATCAAGTATATACTTGTAGTGAATTTGGTGGTTATTTCGTTACCAGGCAGATAGTAGGCGAGGGCTTGGAGATCATTATTTCTCCTGAATATATTGATACTGACATATTATTTTTCGATGATTTAGACTACTATTATGCCGAAGATCGTTTTGATCCTGGTGCTGTACTGGGTGATTACCGAGTTTATTCATTTTTTTCAATAGATAGTCTCGGGTCACCTGTCACTCCTTATGAAGAACCAGGGCCTGTTACCAGTTGGATTTCAACACAACCAAATGGTGGTGGCCAAGGAGGTATGCCAAAAGCAGCATCACAAAAAGTGGAAATAATACCTGAGAATTTTGCGCTTTTGAAGACTTTTCCGAATCCATTCAATGCAACAGTGAACGTACCATTTGCAATGCCAGTGGATAACAAAGTAAATATTGCTATTTTCAATATCAAAGGGCAGAAAATCATTACCCTGGCAGACAAAGAATATCAGGCAGGTTTTCATAATCTTACTTGGAATAGCAATTCCAAGGAAGGATTTGCGTCTTCAGGAATATATTTTGTGGTTATGAAATCCTCTGAATTCATAGATACTCAAAAAATCTTATTAATCAAGTAAGATTTCATCATAATCCGTAGTAATTACCAGCCCGGAGCTAATGAATCCGGGCTGGTTTTTTTGTGTCGGGTTTTGAACAATACTGAATTGTACTCTACATTTAGGACTTGGGGCTACAGATTCAGACGGGTGGCTTGGGCTACTTGTTGCCCAAGTTTCATTTTCTCCGGAGATTAACCAGCATGTTAATAACAAACCCACCCTTTCATAAGAAGAGTGGGTTGACAGCAATTGTAACGCAGGGACAAATTTTCTAGACCAACAGTAGTTCGCCAGGGACAGTTCTATTTCATATATGTCAGTTTCCGGGTAGCTGACCAGCCGGATTCCGACCTAACTTTCAGGAAAAATACTCCTGCCGCACCGTCGGCTTTCCAGTTGACATTATGAAATCCCGGGGTAACCTCTTTATCTACCAGTGTCGAAACTTTCTGACCTATCATATTGTAAATCTCTGCTGTAATCCTTGTTTGTAAAGGTATTGCAAGAGTTATATTGACCTCGGGATTGAACGGATTTGGGTAAGCTTCAGTGATCTCGAATCTTTGAGGAATACCTGATGCAATATCCCCAGATGTAACACCTGTCTCGACAACATTAATACTCCATATCTTGGAGGAGTAGGTACCATCCCTGCGTGGGTTATAGGCGTATGTCTTCCACCACCAGCGGTCAGGATCAGTAATTTCAATTTCCAGTTCTGTATTTATATCAGCATTGTACTCTATTGTTTCTACCGGGTTAAAAAGACTGTCTGTTGACACAATTACCATGTACATAACAGTATCTCCCGGATTTGCATCAAGTGCCTCTTCCCACTGGAAAAGCATGAGATCAGGTTCATGTTCGCTGCCGTCTGCCGGAGAGAGAAGACTGAATTCATCAGGTGGATACTCCATGAATCCAGTGCCGGAAACAGCAATGATTATTTCCGATTCATCAGGATCATTACTATAGATAGTGATGTCATCCGTAAATTCTATTTCATCATTGGGTGAAAATGTTATGGAAACAGTTTCATCACCATCCGGCTCAATTATCAGGTCGTCAAAATCTTCAACCAGGAAAACATCATCTGAAGAGGTTATTGAATCGATCATCAAGTCAACTGTACTTGCATTTTCAATAGTGAATTCCCAACTGAGCATGCTGTCAACAAATACCACTCCGAAATCATGCGTAGTATCTGAAAGAACAATGTCCGGTTCAGGCGGAGGTGGTAATTCTTCCGCTGTTGCACTGAAAGTGTAAATGTAATCACCCTGGTTATTATTATTACCGTTTGCAGCGTTTCCAGCAATATAGAAAGTGATATCGCCGGTTTCTTGCGCAGGAGCGATCCATCTGAATTCCCAGGTAGCTTCCTCCTGGTTCCTGTAAGTCCCGTTACTTGTCTGCTTCAGGAATTCCACACCGCCAGCAGTGGATGTCTGGGTATTGGTGTTATCAGTGATGACAATGTCGCCTGCCTGATCGTTATCCTCATCAAGAACAGCCAGCTCAAAACCCCAGCGAACTTGTCCTTCATCTTCCAACGTAATTTCCAAGTCATAGGTGTCGCCCGGTGCATACTCCAACAGCTCTGTTAAAAACAACGAACCGTTGCCACTGTTTACCTGGAAACTGCTGTGACAGGCTGTACAGTTTACGTTATCAGGCGGATTCCCGGCTCGGTTGTTTAGCGGACCAGCGGACCAGCGGACCAGCCAAAGGAAATTGTCGCTGAAAGACAAGAAATTAATAAAACCGATATTAGTCGTAACATGCTTAACTCCCAAACGTAGAAATTCATTATCTATCTATTTGATATCTGAACGGAAAAGTGTTAGTGAACCCTAACATACATATAATACTGCAATTTTTTAGTTAACGCGCTGAGTAGTGATAAAAAAGAGAGGAACATGGAGACGAATTTTTAGTTTGTGGGCTGATTGTATCAGAAAAATCTATAATAATTCCTTTTTTGGATATATAATGTCTCTCGGAAATAATGCATCATGTTTGTGCAAATGCATTACACAATGACCATTAAAATACATGATTATTGAATTCTCGATGCTGCAATACTTTCAAGAAAATGTATAATTCTATATTATACAATATATTCAAGAACTCCAATAAATATCTCCGAAGGAGATAAATGTGAATAGCCATGGGTGGAACCCATGGGACATTGTA
>JAVCCM010000111.1 GCA_030765455.1 Candidatus Electryonea clarkiae
GAAACTGATAGAATCACAAATGTTTCGTCCCTCCGTCATTGCGAACGAAGTGAAGTAATCTCAAACGTTGTCACAATGTTCTCAAGGAAAAACTGAGATTACTTCACTTCGTTCGCAATGACGGCAACGTAGATTAACTATACACCCTCAAAGGATATCTGTTACTTCAAAAGCATTAATTTGCGGGTTTTATTAAAACTTCCACTTCGCATGACGGCAAAATACAAACCAGAGGCAAGATGGGAATTATTTAATATGATTTTATGACTTCCCGCCATCTGCTTCCCGCTAAACAGTGTCTGTACCCGTTGACCGAGTACATTATAAACTTGAATTATTACATGAGCCGATTTCGGCACATCGTAACGAATTATGGTACTGCTGTTAAAAGGGTTAGGATATGCAGCATACAATTCAAATTTTTTCGGCAGAGCCGTTTCAGGGTTTAAAGTTTTCTTTCCGCCGGATTTTTTAAAGAGATCTTTTAACCTGCGAATCTCATCAATCCTCTTCTGCCCACTCATGGCTCTCCTGCCACCGCCACCCATTGCAGCATCAAGGTAAAGTTGTTGTAATGCACAAAATATAGAGTCTTCGAGAGTTTCCATCGACAATCGAAGAGTATCATATTCATCATAAGTAGTCTGCATTCCTACTAAAGTGGTATCATTAAAGAAGTTCAACCAGGGTGCGCGAAGCGATAAAACATGTTCAACTTCACCTTCGTATTCCTCACACAGTTCTTCTAAGAGGTCTCGAGCATCTCCCGGACTATCTGCAAAAAGTCGAGCCCTTACAGCTCGCCATGCCGCAATCTCTGAAAAACCGGATTCATTTGCTGTATCCGCTTCAATAAAATCCACGAAACCTTCCGCAGCATCAGACCATTCCTCATTTACAAAATCTTCTTGTGCTTCGTGAAACTGGTCCATGATATCAGGATCAAAATCTAAAAATTCAATCTCACCCTCTACCCAAGGGATGTAAAATACTTCGCTATTATCTCCCTCTTGAATTAAAGCTTCGGGAGAACCAATCCCAGTTGCCCACCAATTACCTGTCATAAAAGTCACAGGAGTCTTCCGATCCGGGAAGATGTGGTAGTCCTCAGTTCTTACCACTATAGCATTATTATTTACATAACGATTATTTTTGAAGTTTGAATTATATATAGTTGGACCTAAATCTGCACCAATATAAATCATTATTGGTGCACTTTGATATTCTTCTACTACATACACTTCAGGGCAGTGTCCATATTCTATTGCATCCATGCAAATTTCTTGATCATCGAGTATAATATTTTGACAATACGGCCATCTTTGGTTATCTACCAAATCCATGATTGCAAGATTCGCACCGTAACAATTAGTAATTGTAGTATTAAGCAGTTGTAAGTCGATACCGGATATTACAAGTCCACCGAAAGTGGTTCCATCATCATTTTGCAGGAAATTGCCGCCACAATCTGTAATCCGACAATTAGTCATCATATGATTTGTCATCCCCCCCTCAACATCATTAGTGATTTTCACTCCGTAATCACCATTGTCTGTAAAATCGCAATCAACAAAATGTGCCTGGTGAATGTGTAAGGATACTCCCGCTGTAACAAAGTTCTCGTATGTAGAATGCATACCTCCGAAAATCCCAAGACAATTCTGTTCACCTTCAACTGAGCGGAGTATCCCGTGACCTACCCTGAATTCTCCATCCATTTCGTTGTATTGCCCAAGATATTGAGGATTCCAACCTTCAAGTAAAACCATCTGATCATCTACATCAGCATCTAATGCAGCGTTAAAAACTGAATGCTCAATTCGTGCAAAAGCAACTCTGGGAGGATTATCACCACTAAACACATGAACAGCAGTTAAACAATTTTCAAAATTCAAATAATTTCCAGAAGCGATAGCCCCCCCTACAGTTCCCTCTACTCTCAAACCAACTTTTGCATGTGTGAAATTAGTATAATTCAATAAGTTGGTTCTTTCGGGGACATCCTCTGAGTAAAAGATATTAAGCCCCTGCCACCTAGGATTTCCAAATCCGCCTTCTTCGTAATCCTTGTCTGCAGGACACAGATTAATTGGATATTCCGAAGTACCCATGAAATCTACATATCTGTTGGTTTTAAACTGTAGAGGTGAAGGGTAAATTATTTTTCTACGGTTTGTCTTGTGAAAGTGAAACTCTGTTCCTTGGGTTATATCTTCATTTGCTGTCGGTTCCAGTATCATATCAACTAAAACAAGATATTTTTCTCGCTTAAAGTTATCACCAACGTTATCCAGGTGTATATTATCAGGATAATTTTCCGGTTCCCCAAACTCAAATGGTGCAATTGATAAATCGTGAGTAAAGCAAATCTCGTGAAGATCAAAACCGTCAACTTCTACATATTTGATTGTCCATGTATTTGCATAAGGACCACCAAATGCTCCTGCATCGGCTGGATCTTCTTCCGATCCGTTAGCATAACTCCGAGGATCGGGCTCATCAAAATTATCCTCTCCAACAATATTTATTGCAGGGGAATCCCAAAGTAGATGGTATTTTAGTTCAGGCATATCACTCAAAATATCATCGTCTCCCTCGGGATCAAATGGGAATAAACTTGGCGATAAATTTATAGTATTAGGTAATTCCACATCGAGCGTGACATTTCCATTTACATAATTCCCAAACACGTAGCCGTCATGGTATTCAATAAATAATACGTTCGATAAAAGAGGTGTATTCTCGACCGCACTAGCATCTATTAATAGTGAACCACTGTTCTCCAGAACAACAATATTTCTTGCTATGGTGGGAGATTCAGTACCATCAATCAAGATGAGAACGTTTTCTTCTACTTCGTATGAAAGAATATGATTATGTAAAATATCTACTTCGGAATTTACATCTAACACAGTTTTAATTATTGATGCAGCGACAAATTCCGGTGGTTCATCTTCTGTCGTATAATCAAAGATATTGTTACTTAGTCTGACTTCACAATCATCTTCGATATATACACCTGCATAACCACCGTTTATCCAATTGTTCCTTATAAATATATTTTCAGCATCATTTATGTATATTGTTGAACTCTCATCATAGTCATCTTCAGGATTAAAGTCATCACCTATTAATACACAATTGTTTATATCTATGATGTCTGGAGAATAACTACTGTTTACTTCTATTCCACTCTCAGCATTTTTATAGAATTTGCTTTCCGTGACAGTAAGAGTATTTGAACTATTAATTTGAATTCCATCTTCCAGATTTTCCAAAAAAGAGCAACTATCTACTGAAATGTTGTTGTCCATGGATCCATTAACTAAACATATTCCAGATAAAACATTCGCTTGAATAACAGTACCTTCGAATCGCACTTTATTGTCGATGTCTTCAACTCTAACACCATAGACTAATTCGTCGTCTTCATTCCCCCTTACACCATTACCCCAAATATCAGCTCCGACTATATTAACTAAAGTAATATGTTCGCCTTCTATTCTAAGTCCTGCACATTCATAATCGACGACTCCCTCGTTTGAAGCATTATAATTAAATTTAGTCCCATATAAGTCGATCAAGTGGTAGCTACCTGGAGCTTCGACATTTTCTGTTAAACAATTTATCAATGCTCCATTCCTATAGTTTCCGTTTAGCCAACTTTCTGTATCTAACCAACTACTCGGATCAGGGTCTAATATTGGGTTTGGGTCTCGCGGAGGTTCAGTAATAATACGGACTCCGTTTTCGCGATTTGATCGAATTTTTGCTTCTTCAGTTACAAGATGATTGTCACTGCCTCCTATAAATATCCCGTCTTTATGGTTTTGTTCGACATAGCAGTAATAACCTTCACCCGGTTCAAAATCTTTAAATATATACGTATCCGAAGATAATCTAACCGAGATCGAATCATCGCAGCTATTCACTCCAACGAGGGCAATGCCGTAACCTAACCCTGGATTTTGCGCTCCAAGGGCATTATTGTTATAATATGTGCCGCCTGTAGTGAATCTGCAATTTTTCATGGGATATTCTGCATGACCTTCTGGTGGACCTATATATACTCCACAGGAATTATTAGAGTTTACATAAGCCATAAATTCTCCGGCACCTGCTATACTGATTCTCTTTATAAGATTCTCACCATCTTCATGGACAGTCGCGCAAAGTCCATTTTCACCATTATTGCACAATGAATTTGCACCCTTAAGCTGGATTCTGTATTTCTCGCCGATGACTTTAATTCCATTTTCTCCATTGTAATTTGCATGTATAGTTTGTAAAAATACTAAGACATCATTTTCATCTTCAGATATATCGGTTATATCAAGCAACAAACCATTTTCAATATTATGTGATGCAGAAACAAATGCATCTTCTCCCGTTCTTATTTTGAACCAATCTGAACTACAATAAATTCCGTTCCCGCGATTATAATCTAAGTTAGTTACACCTAAAAAGCGGATGTCATTATGATCACCACCAATGTATATTCCATTATCACAATTTGTAATTGTTTCCGGAAAAGGATCTTCTCCATTATCATCAAAAAATTGCACAGTGAAATGTTCAGATAGTATATGGATTCCATCAAAAAATTCTTCCAAACCAAACTGACATGTATTGATTACAATATCATCAAGCCACAGGTTTCCATTGGGAATATGTTCTCCGAAATAAATTGCATGGCTTTTCAAGTCTCTAAACTCACAATCTGTTAATATTCTAATTTTCCGAACCCCAATATTAGCGGGTGCATCTTCCTCAGGGTAATCATCATAATATAATGCGTTCCAACAATGATCTATTTCCAACGTTGAGAATTGAAATTGACTGTTTTCACCATAGGCAGCTTTCAAATCGTTACCTAAAAAGATAGCATGTCGAACCTTTGTAATATTTGCATCATTGATAATCAGAGTAAAATCCCCACCCTGCTCTTCGTTTCCACTTGCGTAGCCGTTTACAACGATGCCGTCGAGATCATCATTCGGACCTATCTCTTCTGATCCTTCAATAATACAGGTTTGGATATTAATCTCGAATGCAGCTTCACCATAATCATCATATGAACTACAGTTGAATTCTAATGCACCATGTCCAACATCCATCCCTAAGTTTTCAATAGTAAAATTATTCATATTCCATATATCTCCCGGACTAGCAAAGTAAAAATCATCCACTTCATTCAGTTGACCATTAAATTCGATACCGTCCCAGGTTTCTTGAGGAGTATCACAAATAAAATCTACATGAGAACTGGTACTGGGAAGCTCCAATGCTATTCCATTAAAAACTAAACGCTTTCCTGCTGGAACTCTGACTTCAATATCAACATCTGAAGGATTAAATGCTATTTTATAGCATTGTAGGTTGGCAAAATCAAAGGTGATTGTATTTCCTCCGTATAAACCAAGATCAAAGATTATAGTATAATCTTGTACACCGAATTCTGAGAATTCAAACGCTCCATATACCATATCTGGAAATGCGTCATCTTCTTGAATAACCCCCAATCCATTTGTGGTAAGCGTTAACGCTCCACACGTATTAGACAAGATTAAACTAATGATTCCTGCAACTATAAAATGATAGAACTTCATCACATCCTCCCGTTGAGTGGTTTTGGAGTATAAAAAAAGATGCCCACCGTTTTATTTGTGGGCAATATTGGTGTTTCAAATTTAACTATAAAGGGTTTTTGCCTTGAAGGAGAGAAATACGATATTGATTGCTTCAGATAGATTTGTTTTTGTTGCATACCAATGTCACCCGTTTTAAAGCTTCATAAAACATGCGCTAGCACTACTAAGCACAGAGAGTGTCAAGATAGTAAATTGCGATAGTGAGTTTACGACATTATCTATTCAAACAAATATATGGAAATATTATGTCAGTTGTCAATGTTAAGGAAGTATTCATCAGAGCAAAAATCCTAATTGTATTGCATGATCTTGTTAGGTGGCTTGGGCTACTTGCTTGTCCGCCGGGGTGGGGTGCCCAAATTTCTTGATATGATATTAGAAAACTGATGATCCCCGGCGAACCAACCCAGGCTGACAAGCAAGTTAGCCTAGGTTCCCGTCCTTACATGCGTGAAATCCTGTTCTTCCAGCATCACCGCGATTATGAAACTCCCTAAATCAAAAATAGCTTTAGAGGCTTTCATACAAGATTAAAAAATCTTCTGAGACGGAATTGTTGATTTTATAAGTTGACTTGCCTAAGAAAGCATGATTCTCGAAATAGTGTATTTCGTCACGCCAACCATCAAAACTTAAGCGAAATTTCCAGTAATCACTGCTCCCATCGTTATCCCGGTCTGCAGATGAAATCGATTTGTATTCTACATCCTTAATGAAACTGATGACTTGCTCTATTTTTTCCTTATCGTCAATCGACTTTTCAGGCGAAGACGCGTCGGAATGTTCAGACCAGATATGGATGGAACGAATATCCACCAATTTCTTTAACCTTGGATGTACTTCTTTTTTGGAAGAGCATCCGGCAAGAAAACTGAGGCTGCAGAAAACAATCAAAAGAGGCAGTATTGCTTTTTTCATCTCTTACTCCTTTTTTTATAATCATGTACTTGTTAAAAACCTATTTCATCAGAACGATTTTCCTAACCTCTTCCATCTTTCCCGGAACACTTGCATGGATGAAATAAATTCCGCTTGATAAATCAGAACCATCGAAAGTGAATTGATAGTATCCTGGTGAATAGTGTCCGGATGCGATTTCAGTTGCTTGTTGACCAAATATGTTGAAAACGTTGATGCTTAAGATTGATGGCTCTGGTAAACCTATTACTATTGATGTGCTTGGATTAAATGGATTAGGGTACAATGAAGTTATAGAATATTTATCTGGAATATTTGCAAGGTTTTTGTCAGAAACCGGTAACGTAACAAACAGCACCCAGGTTTCAGTTGAATAAGTTGTCATTCCAAACCGGTCAATAGCCCTGACTCTCCACCAATAGGTGCCTAAATCTATATATTCAAACTGAATTGAATTTGAAGCTCCGGTTGGAAAGGTATCCGGATTGAAGAATGAACTATTTTCTGAAATCATAAATGTATAATTAACATGATCATCAGGATCAGGATCAAATGCAATTTGCCATTGAAATGATAGAGGGAATGCGCTACGCCTGGTAATATCATAGTTATGCTCAGGTTGTATTAGACTAAATGAATCCGGGTGTTGAACCAGGTAAGTACTAAACATTAAAGTATCATTAGCCCAGCTTCCGGGCGTGTTACTGTCTGTTGCACGTACTGTCCAATAGAAAGTATGGTCATCAGGTAATTCTGCAGCAACTAATGTAGTATCTTCAGTGCTATCTGCGATTAGCCAAGCAGATGATAAATCAACTACTGAATCAATCCAAACATCATAATGCGCTGTATCAAATGGGTTTGGGTCGCTTGCATATTCCCATTGAAGTTGTGCAAAAGTTGACCACATGGTATCACCGTCCAATGGCAGAGTCAGGTTAAATGAGTCGGGAGGTTCCGGCCCAAACCTGTTTTCCCACCATGCGATAGTGTTATTCCAGGGAAAAGTTACAACTACGTCATCATCACCATCGTCATCCATGTCAATACAAAGAATATCTTTTGCACGACTGAAATCCTCAACTATTGTCCTGTTTGTGAAATTCTGGTCGCCATCATTATCCCACCACACAACCTGTTCTTCTAAATCTGTATTATTAACATTGACCAGGTCAATATCACCATCTAAATCCAAATCTACAGCGAACACTCCGTTAGGATTTTCTAAGTCATCAGCTATAATATGGCGTGTAAAATTGAGATTACCATCATTCTCCCACCATGATATATCGTCAATTGCAGCTGATGTTCCGATTATATCATTATCATCATCACTATCCAAATCAACTGCTTTCAAATAACTAGCACTATTATAGGCGTCTTCAATTGTATGCTCATTCCAATACTCCTGAATTCCCTCGTTTTCCCACCATGTTATCTCGTTAACATTAGCTCGACTTATTCCACCGATGATATCGTAATCACCATCATCATCCAAATCATAAGCGGAGACAAATCTCAATCCGACTTCATTATCACATATCGTAAATTGAGTGTCAAAATTTTCATTGCCATCATTTAACCATAGTAAAATCTCATCTGAGGTTGTAATTACATCAAAATGTTCATCATTATTAAAGTCAACTGCACTAACAGAAATAATTCTGGAATGATCTTCGAGAATTTCATGTTCAGTGAAATCTTGATTATCATTTTCCCACCATCTTACATCCATATCATTTCTCGCTGCTCCAATTACGTCCGTATCATCATCACTGTCTATATCTGCACCGTAAACGCTTACTGCGTAATCATAATCCTCAACTATTATATGCCGGGCAAAGTTTTCTCCATCTTCGTTCTCCAACCACACAATTTCATCCCTCGTAGTCGAAGTAGTTAGAATATCAATATCTCCATCACCGTCAATGTCAGCGGCGAATAAATCAGAGGGATATGGATAATTACTAATAATTATATGCTCAATAAATTCGATTTGTGCGAAAAGAGTTGCAGGAATGAAAAACAGTACGGCAAGAATTAGAACAATAATCTTCATAATTACTTCCCCGAAAGTGTATTAGAATGTGAAGCAAGGATAATAATAATGTACAACGATGAAAGCGTTAAAGCGATAGAATTTAACTAAGTTGGCAAAAACAGCAAATAGAGCCTCCTGGAGCATAGATGAAAAAGGTCGGGTGGTTTGGTCGGGTGACCTGGGCTACTTGTTGCCCAGGTTTCATGCTATGATATTAGAAATACTGATGATACTTGGCTAACATGTATGCCGAGCTACTCATCCAGTTATTGAGTAAATACAATTATGCTGATTGGCAGACAATAGCGAACAGCCTCTAAATCTTGGAATACTTTTAAAATTAGAACAATAGCGCTCACCCACAACAGGCATTAGAATTTCCTGTTTCTCCGTTTTCTTCGCTGCACCCACATACAGGTTCGGTACCGAGAATCGCACCCTGGATGATTGCCGCGGCACAACCAACTCCAGATTCCACCGTGATAGCTTCGGTTTCACAGTTCAGGGCACATGCACCGCACTCCATGCAAGCGTCACGATTGACTATCCGGGCACGTTTATCGATCATTTTATAAACTTCATGCGGACACACGATCACACACATTCGGCAGCCATTACACTTTTCTGCATCAAGTTCAAGTGTGACCACATCGGGAAGATATATCAGCTCACTCATTGTTGTCTCCATCATTGAACAGGGAAATGATCCATAAAATCAGTCCGAATGCCGCGGCAATTATCTGTAATGGCACAGCAACTCTCATCTCCTTACGTACTCCGGAAAGCGAGGTATATGTCGATGATCCTGTGAAATTCATTCCCATGAAACTCGAGATCGCTGCTATCATCAATGTCCATGCTGTACCGCCCAGATTATGTCTTCCAGGTAATAACCTCTTTTTGCCTAAATACCCTGCGATTAATGCATACAATTGCCCTGCCCATGCTCCCTTGGCGGCAAAGGCTTTTCCGGGGAACCAGGGCAATAGAGCCGGTGTCAAAGCTGTTCCGGAAAGGTATCCACCGCTAAATAAACCAACACTTTTGAATCCATCCTTGCGCATTCGTTCAAGTGAAAACCCGCCCCGTCCCAAACCGGCTAACAAGAAAAAACCTGTCATAATCATCAATGCATATTTAACCGAACCAGTAATCTCCATCGGAACAAGGACCAGTCTATCCCAAAAACCAAAGGTTACCTTGCGCATCTCCGGAGTAGCCTTCAGATTTTTCTCTAAGAATTCAGGAATATCCTCGGACCTGACCGGTCCAAACACCACTTTAAAGCCTGTGAGATCTTTTACTTCCCGAGCGCGCACACCCACCGCGCCAAGCTGGGGAACAATAATCTTGCGATGTGTGACCTTATTTTCCAGGTTGACAGCTTCGATCCGTTCCACCAGTTCTGCAGTACCAAAAGTTCCTTTCCCTGCTGCGCACCAGACATTTATTCCCTTTGTATCCAGGACCAGGATCCAGCCATCTATTCCCTCCAGGTTGGATCTCAATCGGTCAAATGTCAATTTATAATTTGCAGTAACAAATACATGCGATTCCGGACCGGGATTACCCAACTGGTAGAGTCCGGGACAAATCGCATAGCTCATTCTGCCAATTCCCCAGCGTGCTTTCCAGGTACCCAGGATATCACAACAGGAGAGTTCGGAGGTTACTTTCCGATTCTCGCAGCCACATTCAGCGCTTGATGATCCACAGCATTCAGCTCCATAATTACCCTTTTCTTCAGATGTATTCTCCTCAGAAGAACAACAACATCCTCCGGATATTTCAGTAATTGGCAAATTATGATAAGTCATCCTTGATCCCATGCACAAAAATTTTATAATTATATTGTGGTTTCTGAAAATACTGCTCGGTTTAAAATCGACTTATTCCCGGACATTCAGTCAGCCAACTGATCCGGGGCACCCCGCATGTCATGTGTATTATTTTCAAGACAGTTCTTTATTGCAGTTTTTTTAAATAGTTTATCAACTCGTTTCAATTGTGGAGGCGTCAATATTTTCTTCCTCCCATTTACAGTTTTGACAAACCGGCTTTTATTCTTTTCTGTAACGGCAACAGAGATACTTTCTGAATATTGAGCTACGCTTTGAGGTCGGCAATTTTTCAAATATTTAATAAGATAGGGAAATAAGGCATTGTTATATTTTTCCCCGCATGCGGCCATATTAGAAAGGGTTATAATTCCAGCATCAACGGTTATAACCGATCCCTTTTCAATAGCATCTTTAATAGTATCCCGGAATTTGAATAGTTCCTCATATTTTATCCCGGCAATAGTTGAAAGTGCAATCATTCCGCCCCAAACAAGTCTGTTGTTTTTGTTGCTCAATAGTTTTATAAAGTCATCTACATATCCGGCAATCAGTGCAGGCTTGATATACCCTATTTCGTACAGCACCTTGATACAATTACCCTGGATGGTTTTATCCTTGTTCCAGAGATTTTCAACTATCTCGCTAATCTCTTCAGAACCGTTCTTTGACGCTAATTCCCCCGCCAGTTCCTGGTTAGGAACATCACTCCTGATCCCCTGAACACAAGCTAATTTCTCTAATACTGCCATATCACCCCCTTCAAAATCATGCTCTTCCTTATTGAGATTTCTCTATTTCGGTTTATGGGTTTGTTCAACCTCTTTTATAAAGAGTGTAAATATAGCGCGCTCCATCCTAATACTACTCTTGATTTCCAAGAATTTTGTTTTCAATTTGCTCGCTAATCCTCTCCGGGTTTACCCGTTTTTTTTGTTCATTTGATGACATTTTTGCCATATCTTCACCTACACCAGATCCGATAATAATATCATCACCTTCATAATAAGTTCCTTCATTCATATAGTAAAGAAATCCACTTCCTTCGCCACTCATATTTCCCACTGCACCTCCTTTTGGGAGTGGACCATTCATCGGTTGAACACCAACACCGTAAATTCTCCCGTCATGTGAAAACATTGAGCCGGGAAAAGTAATTGAATTTTCAGTAACAAATTCAAACATATCTTCCCAATTGTAAATACCATCTTCATCAGGCCATGAGTAAAGGTAAGAAACCTCATAAAATTCTGCATTACTACCTGACCAGGAAATTGTAAATGATTCGCCCAATTGTAAGGTGTCGTACTCACTTAGAGTCAGTGTGGTTAATGTATCCGGCAAAGAGATTCTTCCTTTCACTCTGCCAAGTGAAGTCTTAACCTCGACATCTAATGGATTATAATCAGAAGTAATTCTGGCATTCGAATAGTCATCTCCACGATATTTAATATAGAGATATCCAGGATAGAATTCGTACCATTCATCACCGCTGAAGACTGTTTCACCTAATTTAATGGACTCAAATTCAGGAATTTGGACACTATGAACTACACCCCATGCATTTGTGCGACCTTCATTAACTCGTTCGCCGGTCTGATCATCCAGGTAAGAAGAATAATGATTTGCATAAACAAACATCACTTGTTTTTCAGAATTACCGGTAGGATTATCTTTACCGCAACCATAAAATGAAATAACGGCAAACAATGCAAGTAAAATCGTTAGTGTTTGTTTCATCTTTCTGTCCCCTTTGGTTAAATAAGTTTATAGTTCAGCCAGTCCTTTAGTTAAGCGTTGAACTGACAGTGAAGAGCTCCAATTTATTCATCAATTAATGAATAACAATCCTTCGTTTACCCTTATCACTTACTTCCCGGTCATAACCACCAGCTTTCCTGCGGCTTGATTGCTTTCCATGATTCGACAAGTTTCATTGTTTTCTCTTCCTCTGGCGATGTCAAATTACAATCGTTTGTTTATGCTTTTATTCTTTGCAAGTTTTATGAAACTCTCTCAACATTGTCTACAGGAAACAGGTCTGCTGCTGACAGGTATCGCTCGCCCGTGTCATACAGGAAACATACTATAGTCTTACCCTCATACCCGGGTCTTCGTGCAAGCTGTTCAGCTACCCAGACAGATGCTCCTGATGTGGGACCTACCAGGATTCCCTCACGACTGGCAATCTTCCGGGCATACTCGTATCCTGTTTCGTCTTCCACCAGGATGATCTCGTCCATGTTCTCCTGTGAGCGTTTAAAGTTATCGGTAACAAAACCGGGACCGACACCGATGAGTTTGTGTTTTCCCTGTTTGCCGCCAGAATAGACCGGGCTGGATGCAGGCTCGAATCCGACAATGTAAATGTTTGGATTTTGCTTCTTGAAGAATCGTGATAGTCCATCAAACGATCCGGATGTACCGAGCCCGATGACTATGGCATCGAGGTTTCCACCAGTCTGTTCCCAGATCTCCGGACCTGTCGTCAGTTCGTGGGCGCGTCCATTATCAGGATTTCCATGCTGATTCAGAAAGAATGTTCCGGCAGGGTTGGCTTTGCAGTATGCTATCGCCCTTTCCCTTGCACCTTTTGTGTGCTCAGCGGCAGGGGTCAGTACAACTTTTGCTCCATAAGCACAGAGAACCTGTTGTCGTTCGACCTGCATAACTCGCTCATGAAAACACGTGTCTTGTATCCCAATACAGCGCCAAGACTCGCTATTGCGATAGCAGTGTTTCCGCTGCTGGCTTCGACTACTTCTGTGCCCTGGACAATCTTACCCTGGCTCATAGCGGAACGAATCATATTCAGTACTGCCCTGTCTTTGATGGAGGTCATATTGCGGCATTCCATCTTGGCAAGGATACGAGCCGGGATATCGCCAAAGAGATTCTTCAACTCGAGTAATGGTGTGTTGCCAATCAGGTCACAAACATCGGTGGTAATATGCATTGGTACTCACTGTTTAACAATTTTTTATCTATAATGGTTCTTGATAATAATACTCGTTTAATGATTGATAAATCATTCCCGGACATCAAGCTGTCCGGGGCACACAAAAATCAAACGAACAATACTTTTGAGAACTACTATATTATCATGTCCTGCGCAAAATGATATAAAATGAGTCATCATCTTCCTCTTCTTTGTATCGTTCCAATGCCACTACTTCGAATCCGGAGCCGATTATATTAAGCAGTTCATCTTCGGTATAGTAAACGAAACGCAGTCCCTGGAATTCTTCTTCCTTGTCACCGTACCAGAAGGAATGCATTAACAATCCACCATCAGTTAGCAGTTCTCTCTGGCGTGAAAATGAACGAGGAATATCCGGTTTCGGCAAATGGTGTAAAACCTTGTTGGAAAAAATGCAGTCAAATGTTCTTTCAGTTTCGAGACTTACAGCGTCCAGCATCAACAAATCTGCCGAGGGATGTTTTTCATGGTAGAGGTCGAGAAACACGTTTGAAGAATCTGATCCGGTCACGGTGTAGGTTTGAGCCAGCAGGTCAAGATCCTTGCCCGGCCCTATACCAAGTTCGAGAACTGTTGATCCAGCAGGAAGATGTTTCTTCAAGATTGCGATCAGTTCATCTGCTTCGTAATCCTCTACCATTTTTATGTAATCATCAACGTTTTTCCGTTCGTCAAAATATCCCATTAGTTTACCTCTAAAATTCTGTATGTGCTTGAAGAGTAATATGTTAATCTTTGCATTTTATCCATTTTTATGGACAGCTCCTAAGTATAGTGTAGAATAAATGCGAAAAAAAGCTATTATCCTTTTTTTGAAAAACAAGGCTAATTTCTTATCTATCAGTTGTGAATACTGGAATACGTGAAATTCTACCTGATGAAGAGGTGTAATTAATATCGTTTTTGGGGACTTTTTCGAGGCATATTAGCTATCTTATTATATATTTCTATTCCAGTTAGAATTGAGTTCCGGATTAAGTTTAGAGTTCAACCTTCAGGTTGCTTTTTTTGCACACTAAAGTGTGAACTCTAAACTTTCGCCTGCCCTGAACTATGATAGTTAGTTTCTTGCATAATTATTCAGGCAATTTCACTCTTCTCTGAGAACAGTTCATACAACACCGGCACAACCACCAATGTCAAAACGGTAGAGGTTATCAATCCGCCAATTATTACCCAGCCCATTGGAGCCCACATGGTTCCGCCGGTCAATGTCAGGGGCAGGAGTCCGAGAACAGTTGTCATGGTCGTCAAAACAATCGGGATAAATCGTCCGGTTCCCGCTTTTACAATAGAATCCCGGGTGTTTATACCGGTTTGCCTGTGTTTGTTGGACATATCAACCAGGAGAATTGAATTGTTCACCACGATTCCCACCAGCGAAGTAAGTCCAACGAAAGCAGTGAATGAAAAGGAGTTACCTGTTACAAGCAATGCTACCACAGACCCGAAAAATGCCAGAGGCAATGCAGCATAGATGATTAACGGTTGACGATAGGACCTGAACATCAGAACAAGTACACCATATATGCCCACAATCGCTATTATTGTAGCACGATACATCGAGCCGAAGCTATCCCCTCTCGCTTCGGAATCACCGCCAAAATCGTAACTGTAACCGTTGGGAAGATTGATTTTTTCGAGATAATTCCGAATGTCATTTTCTATTTCAACCGTCGGTCTTCCCGCGTTTGTTGCGGTAATGGAAGCCATACGGTTGCCGTCGCGCCTGAGCAGAGTTCCATGACCTGATTCGAGAACAATTTTTGCTACCTCGGCAAGTTGAACCTGTCTTCCGGAGGAGGTTGGCAGATAGATACGGGAAAAATCCTCGGTTTTTGCGTTTTCCCCGGCGGGAAGTCGTACCATTAATGGATATTCTTCACCTTCCGAATCACGGTAAGTTCCTGCTTCCCAGCCGGCGATTGCAGTTCTGACTGCAATATCCACCTGGTGCATCTGCATACCGAGTAGAGCGGCTTTGTCGCGGTCAATATCAATTTTGAGATCAATGGATCGTGATCCCAGGGCATTGTTTACATTAACCGCACCGGGAATTGTCTTTACGTATTGCTCGACATCTTTGGCAATGGATTCAAGTTTTTGCAGTTCTTCGCCAAAGATACGAAGTTGGATAGGCGCCCCGCCTCCCGGACCCTGTTCAAGCTCTTCTATCATGATTTTAGCGCCCGGGACGTTTGCGAATTTCACGCGCAGCCTGTTGGCTGTTTCCGCTATACTTTCACCATTTACATTTCGTTTGGTATGTATTAATAACTGGGCATAGTTGGAAAATTCCTGGCGCTGAACGATGTTGTAATATATTGATGGCTGTCCCCTACCCAGGTTTGATGAAACGAGGATAATATTATCATCCTCTATTAATTGATGTTCAACCCGGCTGAGAATCTTATCTGTCGCATCGAGAGAAGCTCCCTTGGGAAGTTCAATACTGACCAATAACAATGGTTTTTCAGCTTTCGGAAAAAATGATACTCCAACCATTGGGAATAGAGCAATCGACACAAAAAAGGTTATTGTTGCAATTAGAAGGGTTATCCAGCGATGATGCAGGCACCATTCGAGGATATTCTTATAAGGACCATTTACAAAGAGACGCAATTTCTTGGCAAATACTGGCTGTTGCTCAAAAGTGACTGGACGCATCATCTTTGAGGCAAACATCGGGCTTACAGTCAATGCTACAAATAGTGATGCGGTGAGGATACACATGACAGAGATTGGCATGGAACGAATGAAATCCCCGGAGGTATCTTTCATCATGGCAATTGGCAAAAAAGCCAGCAGTGTTGTGGCAGTAGAAGCCACTACCGCCCAACCTACCTGCGCTGTCCCTTCCCTCGCTGCCTTTATTCTGTTGTAACCGTTCAGCATGTAAGTATTGATATTTTCAGTTACCACAATACCATTATCAACAAGGAGACCAAGGGATATTATGAACGCTGCAATAGTCATTTGATGAATAGCATATCCAGCAGTAGCTATCATTCCCACGGCAATAATAAATGAGAATGGTACCGCAAGCATCACAATTGATGCGGGGCGAAATCCCAGGGCAATCAGGACGATCAAGCCCACGAGTACAATCCCCTGCCACAGGTTTCTGAAAAAGTTATGAAGGCGTAAAGATACTGCTTCCGACTGATCAAATACCCAGGTTGTATTAATATCATTTGGGAGTGCCGCAGAAAATTCATTGACAATTTCCCGGACGTCCCGCATTACTTTGGAAACATTATATCCGCGTTTTAGTTTGGCAGTAAGCAGGATACAGGGAGTTGCATTCACCCTCGTTAAATAACTTCTATCAGCTTGGGCGAACTCAATATCAGCTACTTCAGATAAATAAACCGGTGAAATTGCTGAACCGGCAACAACAACTCTTCCGATCTGTTTTATGGATTCGAAATCTCCCGAAGTACGAATGTTGAATTTTCGATCTCCGATATCGATTGAACCCCCGGGAATACTCATTGCTGAAGATTCAATGGCACGGACTACTCTCTCAACGGGAATATTCAAAGCTGAAAGTTTCTCGGGATCTATGGAGATTCTTACTTCTTTCTCCCTTGTTCCAAAGGTGGAAAACTCGCGCAAGCCTTGAACGATTTGCAATTTCTTCTCAAGTTCTTCTGCCCAATCCTCCAATTCATGGAGATCACGGGTTTCGCTGGAAATGGCAAGCTGCATCATTCTTACATGGAAAGTTGACCATGCCTGTACTTCGGCTCGGACGACTCCAGGCGGGAATTCATTTTCAGCATCTGTAACTTGTTCTTCAACCTTTGTAACCATCTCAGCCTGATCCGAACCGGCTTCAAACTCCATGCTCAGGACTGCTACTCCATCGCGACAGTGGCCATCAGTGTGTATCACTTCCTTGATATCCCTGATCCGGTCATCCAAACGGTCAAGGACAAGTGTTTCCATATCTTCCGGTGACGCGCCCGGTAGAATCACCACAACATTGGCATTGGGCGGCTCCATATATGGGTCTTCGCTTCGAGGCATGGTCACGTATCCGGCAATACCATATAGAACCAATAAGAGGAGAATCACAACTGTAAACTGATGGTTTTCAAGCGCCAGCCTGGTGAGTTTCATCGATGGTCTCCTTCTGATACCAGTACTTTTGAACCATCAGAGAGGTAGCCGGTTCCAATAATTACAACATCCGAACCATCAGGGATATCCGGCTCGATATATATAGAATCCCCGGCAAAATCGATGATACGCACTTCCCGAGACAGAGCTTCCGATTCTTGAGTAATGAAAACAGCGCCTCGGTCATTATCACCCTTTGCAAGGCTTGAGGCTGGCAAAACAATAACTTTGCGAGGCGGTCCTTCGATCCAGGCACGAGCAATCATTCCCTCGCGGATAGTTTTGTGGTGTGGTAAACCGATTTCAATTACGAAGTTTCCTGTGCCTGGTTCGGCGACTGCCGACATTTCTACAACTTTTGCATCTATTTTATCTTCCAACACATCAAGTTCCACTTGTACCCTGCTTCCAATCTTGATACTGTTAATGAACCTTGAAGGCACTCCGACTTTCATTCGCAGTTGACCGTCCCGCCTGACAATCCGCAGTATTGGTGATCCTGCGCCAACGATCTCTCCTTCATTCACTGCGCGAAATGCAACAATCCCATCGAAAGGTGCGCGAATTACTGAATGATGCAGGTTAAACATCGCTCTTCGTTCAGCCGCCTTAATTCTTTCGAGTTCGGTCTCTATATCTTGTAGCTGTTGCAGAGTTGTCACCTGCTCGGAATGAAGCCTTTCTACTCTTTCAAAATCTCTTTCCAGCTTCTTCCGGAGTTCAAAAACAGCTTTTACTTCTGCAGCAATCTCTGTCGTATCCAACTCAGCAAGAATTTCATTCTTATTGAATCTTTCTCCTGTTTCGACCGGGATAGAGGAGACGATACCACCGGTTTTAAAGGAAAGCACGGCTTCCCTGGAATGTGATACAAATCCACTGACAAAAATGATTTCAGGCTTCATAACCGACTGAACCTGTTGCACTGTTACTGCTATAGCGCTACTCCCGGTATCGCCTGTTTCGGTCTGCGAAACATCCTTGCTGCAACCTGTTACAAATGACAATGTTGCTCCTGCCACAATCATTATAAGTAACAATATCGTTATCTTTTTGCCTGTAAACATCTTTGTCCTCAACTCTGAATACATCTAAAAAACCGGTTTGTATGGAGGTTGGGCAACCTCGCCTCACTCGATCTATTGACTACTATAACTTGCGAATTCACCTGTACTTCTCTCTATATCTGCTAACGCTTTCAGGTATTGGTAACGGGAAGTAATTTCCATCACTGAAGCACCTGTAAGAATCGCCTCGGCATCCAAAATTTCCACCATCGTTGCCATTCCTTCAGTGTATAATTGTTTAGTTATTCGGTGACCTTCTTTTGCTGCTTCTAATGCCTCTTCAGCCGCATCGTGCTTGGCAATTTTACCTTCCATTGACAACCATGCATTAGTAACATCAAGCTCAATGGAACGCGAAACCCAGCTTTGCCTGTTCTTAAGTCTTCGAAGTTCAATTTCGATCTGTTGACTGCGGGCATTTGAACGGAAACCTTCAAAAAGACTCCATGAAACAATTCCCGAAATCATGTAATAATCAGCCTTTTCGTCAAAGCTATAGTCCTCTCCCTGGAAGCCGTATTCGCCAGCTGCGACCAATGAGGGCAGATATTTAGCTCTAACTGCCTTCCTCATTTCATTCGTGGCTTCTACATGTTCCCCAAGTTGATCCAACTCGAGACGATTTTTATTAGCCGACTCTATAGCTTGTTGCAGGGTCATTTCCGGGATTTTGATTTCTTCTTTCTGTATAGGGATCCCCGGCATATCTTCAAAGGGATTTTCAAGCAGACGATTAAACGCAGACCGGGCAAGATTAACTCGAATTCCTGCTTCAATTACCTCTGCTTTACTGTAGGCGACCTCAGCCTGAATACGTTTCAGCTCGCCTTCCGGAGCAGATTTTTCCATGAAAAGTGCATTTGTCACACGCAGTTGTTCCTGGGTTCTTTCAAGTTCTTTTTCCCGGACTTTCAGGATTTCCACCATGGTGAGATAATCGAAATAAGATCCATATACCTGGAATGCCAGGTTGCCCGCTCGCACTCCATATCCGGCTTTCACTGCCTTTTCACGGAATTTTGCAGCCATCCAGCCGTGGTAATAACCACCACCGACAAAAAGTGGTTGGACAAATCCTATTTTTGTTTCCTGTTCCTGCTCGCGCATGAAAGGTATAATAGTCGGCGGTACGTCAACCGGCAGGGCTGAAGAAGGCAGGAAGTCATTGACATCAAACTCTATCTCTCTTCCACCCCCGGCTCGTGTGAGTCGGCTGCTGAAATCAACAGTGGGCATCATTGCACCAAAAGATTCGTCAACTCCGGATTGAGCAAGTTCAACATCTGCATAATGTCCAGCCAGCTCACTGTTTCTTTCAATAGCCATTAAAGCATATTGATCGGCGAGTTCCCATGCTGTCTGAGCAGTGGAATATGAAATGGGAACAAGGACAGTAAGGCTTGTTATGCCTAATAATATCAGTTGCTTCATTTCTTCTTCTCCATACACAGAGCATCAATATTGAGGATACCGGCAGACCGGACAATAAATTTCGTCAACAAAACTGCGAAGCTCGCCAATTCATCATCATCAAACTCGGACAAATAATCTATTACCTGCTTACTCAAGAAATCGTTTACCTCTTTCACCAACTCAGTACCTTTTTCTGTAATTTCAATCAAGTATGCCCTTCTGTCCGTAGGAGACGGTACTCGCCTAACCAATCCCCTCTTTTCCAGCGAATCAACAGATTGTGTCAGGTTGGAGGGACTCCTGAACAGCCTGTCTTTTAAATCACTCATTTTGGGAGGATGCTCTGAACCTGTCAGCTCCATGAGAAGGGCGTACTTTGATGTTGTCAGGTCAAAACGGTTGAACACCATCATATCGCCCACTTTTCCACTAAATTCACCGGCAATGAATGCCAGCTGAGGCACGTTGAAAACCAAAGCTTGTCGGTCATTTATATCGAAATCAAAATGATTATGCATATATTTCCTCTTGTTACTTAACTGTAATATACTTCACTATATATTATGCTAATAAATATTACACATATATAATATATTGTCCGGTAGTAAATGTCAAGAGTATGAAAGTGCGGTGTCTCCCAGGAGAGGATCAGAGCATTATCGTAGTTTGTAAAGCGTATAATATTAACAAGTATAGTGTGGTTACCACTTTAAGCGAGAGTACCAATATTTGTTGGTTTTATTCTCTTTTGTTCTTGAGGAGTATTGAAGATATGTTTTCAGTTATTCATCTGATTAGTATATTTGGCAAAAACTTGATGTATCATAATTATGAATAAATCAAAGCAATCAAGGTGGATATTAACGTATATTGCAAGTGAATGAGCCCCGGTTTGTCTAACATAGTACTCTTCGGCTTGACAATGATCAGAAGAAAGAAACTGAAGACGTAAAAAATGATAAACGTACAGGAACTCTTGACCGAGGGCTTATCTCGAATATGTATTACTTTTAAAAAGGAAACGTTTTAGATGAATCAGCCGAAAAGGCTATTGGTTGTCGATGATGAAGAGAGCATTCGTAACACCCTCCATGATCTTCTGGTAGCCATGGGTTATGAAGTGGAAACAGCCAGTGATGGTTTTGAAGCATTGGCGAAGCTACAGTTGGATATTGACCTTGTGCTTACTGATGCCCAGATGCCCGGTATGGATGGTTTTGAATTGATAGAAAGAATTAGAGAGGGTAAATCCTTACAGGAATTACCTGTGATTATGGTTACCGGACGTACTTCGCGTGATGACCGCATTCACGCTGTTAGATCCGGTGCAAATGATTTTATCGCAAAACCTATCGATCTCACTGAAATGCGCGTCAGAACAGATTCACTTCTGGGGATGAAAGAAATTCACGACACCCTGAAACGTCACGAACGTGAACTTGAAGAAACTGTCAAACGCCGCACTGAAGCATTAAAAAAGGCACTTGATGACGTTGTTGTATCGCAGAGGAATTTACGTGAAGCACACCTCGAAACAATATTACGTCTCGTTCACGCAACAGAATACAAAGATGTAGGCACGGCTGAACATATCCGCCGAATGAGCTATTTTTGTGCATTGCTTGCTGAAAAAGCTGGATTGCCGCCAAAGGATATTGAAGTACTTCTCCATGCAAGCCCGATGCATGATATCGGCAAAATTGGGATCCCTGTCGAGATATTAAACAAACCAGGCAAATTGACCGATGAAGAATGGGAAATAATGAAAACCCATACTACGATTGGCGCCAGGATCCTGCGTAACTCCAGTTCAGAAATGCTCTGCGCCGGGGAAGTTATCGCTTTGACGCATCATGAGAAATGGGATGGAACAGGTTATCCCCATGGTATTGCCGGTGAGGATATACATATTTATGGACGTATTTGCAGTATTGCTGACGCGTTTGATGCATTGACCAGCGAAAGATCATACAAACCGGCTTTTTCCAATGAAGAGTCGTTAAATCTGCTTCAAGAAGGCAGGAAAACACATTTCGATCCTCACCTTGTAGAAATTTTCGCTGAAAATATGGATGAAGTGGAAAATATCCAGAAAAAATTCAAAGATGAAGGCAGAAATTAGAAGAAAATCTGACAGGAATAATCAATTAGAAATTAGGAATATGATTCAGTGTAATTGTTTAGTTAATAGGATCTTTTAATGGTAATACAACTTGGCAGCAATGGTATGGGTCGGGGTGATGCTGAACTTGGCAAAAAACTGATGAAATCTTTTCTTAATGTGTTGCAGGAGGTTGACGAAATTCCCTCTGCTGTTGTTCTTTTCAACACCGGGGTTTTTCTTGCATGTGAAGGATCAGATGTTCTGGAACCGTTAAAAGACCTTGAGGAGGCTGGTGTTGCTCTCCTGTCATGTGGTACCTGTATCAACCATTTCAATCTTGAGGATAAACTGAAAGTCGGAAAAATATCTGATATGTTTGAAATTACCAACACCATGATTAATGCTGATAAAGTAGTGTCTATATAGAATCACTGCAAAAAGAGACTACTTCTTAAAATACCCGAGGATAGTTTTTAATTCACTTATCCTTAGAATCCCGAAAACTATCAGGATCGCTGCGAAAACTAATACATAGCCTATACCTGATATAATAAGACACGGGAGTGTTTCGATTCGTCCTTCTATACCCGGCAACCCGACAAGGCGGTAGAGTATAATCCATGATATTATTCCTGCAATTAGAGATGCAGATACCGGTCCCAGCCATGCTACCCTGATAAAACGCCATGCAGGCTGTTTCAAGCCTGTCAACGCCTTTACTGTCATCATAGATTGCCCGATAACCGCCGCGGAAAAGGTTCCATACAAAACTCCTATAAAGCCGAAAAGATTATACAATACAATTGATAACACAATATTTGCGACAGCTTGAACAGATGCTGACGTTGCTTCCCACGACGGATGTCCGGCGCCGCGTGAACACAGACGGAGCGGCACCACAAGTGTCCATACCATGTAAGCGATTATCAGGAAACGCAATGCCAGGGTCATCAAGGGTTGTGGAAAAGAACCCAGCCAGAGGGTGAGCAGAGGGTGGGCGGCAACAATAATGAAGATTCCGACTGAAAGCGCTGCAATCGCCATGTATTTTCCGCTCTTGAGAAGAAGAGAAGTGAATTTTTCACTATCACCTTGTGAAGAAAATGTTGCAGCGGCAGGTTCTATCACATAATAGGCTGTGGTCGGGAGTAGATTGGCAGTTGATGCAGCTTTTGCTCCCACATCGTAATAGGTAACGTTTTCCAATCCTGCAACTCGTCCAAGCAAAACCCTGTCGAATTGTTGGTTGATAATATCCGCAATCCGCGCTAATTGCACCTTGATTCCGAATGACCACATTTTGATGAAAGTAGCTTTATTTATTGATTGTACCCTGATTTTCCATCCCGGTGTTCCTTTAGCTCCTAACCAGAATGTGAATGTGAGTCTTAACAGGCTGATTACGACCACCGCACCAGCAAGACCATTAAGTCCCCAACCAGACGAGAGCGCTATTACGATACTGCCGGCATTGGCAATTGCCAGGAAAATATTTAACAGGGCAAGAGAACCGGTTCGATGTGTGGAGAAGAAGAGAGAACGACCGTAATTAGTTAGAAAACCAAGCGATAAAACAACTATTAAAGCTCGCCAGACCCAGTATGCAGTTAATCCGAACTGTCCGGCTCCAGGGAAAAATCCGATGAATAACTTTTCAAAGAGAACACCAAGAATCAGGACCAATGATGCAACTGTTGCCATGATAGTCAACCCGGTGGAAAATACGGATAATTTTTCGTCTTCATCACCAGACGAAAGAGCGGCAACGAAATGGCGGTTCAGGCTTGCAGCGAATCCAAGATCAGCAAGATTCAGGTAAACGGTAATGGCATAAAACAACGCCCAAAGACCATAAGCGTCAGTTCCAAGTCTGTGTAATGTAAAAGGTACGACAAAAAGGGCAAGCGCCGCTTCGATAGCACGGTGTACTGCTGTGAGGGCAGTTCCTCTTACCATCCTCCCGGCAATATTATCGGTATTTTCCGAGGATTCCGACCCGTTTCCTGATGCTTTTCCGCTGCTCGTTTCAATCCTCCGAGGTTGAACCGCCCTCTTTTTCTGAGGATGAACTCACTGATTTAAAAGAGGGAGATTTTGCGGTAAGTAATAAAAGAAATTCGGCAATTCTCTGTTTCAATTCCAGCCTTGGAACAACCTGGTCTATAAATCCATGATCCACCAGGAACTCGCTTCGTTGAAAACCTTCAGGCAGGTCCTGTCCAATAGTCTGTTTAATAACCCGCGGTCCGGCAAATCCGATTAAAGCCTCCGGCTCGGCTAAATTCAAATCGCCCAACATGCTGTAGCTGGCAGTAGTGCCGCCCGTAGTAGGATCGGTGAGTACAGAGATGAACGGGAGTTTTTCCTTCGCCAGGCGAGTAAGCCGGGCGGAAGTTTTTGCCATCTGCATCAGGCTGATAACTCCCTCCTGCATTCGCATTCCACCACTGCATGAAATGATAATCAGGCTGCGTTTTTTCTGTATTGCCCGGTCAATTGCGCGCGAAATTTTTTCGCCGACTACGCTGCCAACAGAGCCGCCTAAAAAGGAAAAATCCATAACAGCTAAAACAATTTCATGTCCATCCAGATTCGCTTCGCCGACTTGTACCGCTTCGTTGCGACCTGTTTTTTTCATAGATGCGGCAATTCGGTCAGTATATTTCTTTGAATCACGGAAATCAAGCGGGTCCTGAGATTTCATTCCTTCTTCGAAAGGTTTCCATGTGCCTTCATCAGTTAATAAGGTGATATAACTTTCGCTACTCAATCTCATATGGTGACCGCATTCAGGGCAGATATAGTAATTTCTTTCGAGTTTTTTGGCGTATAGCACTGCCTCGCATGATTTGCAGTTTACCCAAAGACCCTCCGGCAGCTCTCGTTTTTTTGAACCTTCGAGATTGTCAGAAGTACGTTTGAACCAGTTAGCCATATATTTTTCCGTTCCTATTTTACGTTTTATGTCTGATCCATAAGGATACAAATAAGATAGAGGTTAATTCAGGAAGATTGGATAAGTCAACTCTATTTAATAATTCTTTTTCATCATGAAGTACATGAAGGTATTTTCATATTCCTATCAATGGCAAGCCAAACCAATAATATTACAAGATGCAAGGATATCAACGAATCAGTGGATTTTTTCTTTGCCCCTTCGCGTCTTTGCGTGAAAAAAAGGTTAGAGAAATTTAAATTCGCCACCACAAAATGATTGATTTTAAGGACTTACGAACTATTTTGTTTCAAGCTTTTTATCGATGGTTTTTATTCTGAGGGCAACATTTATAGCCTGCAACACTTCAGCCACATCATGAACTCTAACCAATTCAACGCCCTCCAGGGCACAGACCGTAACTGCGGCAAGCGTGCCGGACAGACGGTTTTCCGGCAATGATCCACCAGCAGGAGCAAGGAAACTTTTTCGCGACGGTCCCACAACCAAAGGATATCCTAATTCCCTGAATTCATTCAGGTTTGCAAGTACTGTGTAATTATCTTCAGCAGATTTTCCGAATCCGATGCCGGGATCAAGAATCAATTTGTCTCTCCTGAGTCCAGCATTTAAAAAAATACGTTCACGATTATTAAAATACGACTTTAGATCACTAATAAGCTCATCGTAATGGATATCTTTCTGCATGGTTTTGGGTTTTCCACGCATATGCATGGCAATATAATAGACATCATTTTCTGCCGCCACATCAATGATTTCCGGATCATGCTCACCTGCGGATACATCATTGATAATTGAAGCTCCCGCTTCAATTGCAAGTTTTGCCACTTCCGCTTTCCGGGTATCTATTGATATGGGGATCTTCACTTCTTCTGCAAGCTTGCTGATCACCGGGATTACTCGTTCAAGTTCTGTCTGTATGGTTACTTCATCCGAACCGGGTCTCGTTGATTCACCCCCGACATCGAGAACAGCAGCTCCATCATCAGCCAGTTTGATTCCATGAGCTACGGCTGAATCAATAGTATCATGCATTCCTCCGTCATAAAAACTGTCTGGAGTAACATTTACGATTCCCATAATACGGGTTTTATCCCCGCATTTAATTTTAAAACTATTCGGCTTTCGGTTCATTATTTTCTTTATTTGCAAGAGTTTTCTCGCCGTAAGTATATGCAGCTTTAAAACGGATGGAGTCTTCTTTTGCGTCCACCAGTCTTCCGAAGGTTAGCCCATACCCATGATATTTTTGAGTTTTGATATCGTACGTGAATATTTTGCCTGCACCATGAGGCATGGATACCAGGGAGGTGGCAATGACCAGCAGGGTGGAGTCCATTTTCGCTTCCCACCATCCTTTTTCAGATTTTCCATTAAAAGGTAGGCTGCTGATCTTTGCATATGATAAAATCTCCTGCAATCCCCGGGGCCATCTCTTGTTGCTCATACGAAACATCATGGTCAAATTGGCAGTGGCATTAACAGCAGTCATAGCATCCCAAAGTATGGCAACGTCAACAGAATCAAATGTGTTTTCCGGTTCAGCTTCTACCTTGTTTTCACCTGTATGATTTCCACATTGAATTATCAATATTGAGGAAAATATCAGCAAGAATATCATTGAAAATTTAGATATTATTATGGTAATATTTTTCATCTGCATCACTGATTACTCCGTTTCAATCATTTCAGGTATCCGGGAAGCTTCGGATGTATCTTCATCGACAGAAGAACCGAGACGCCATTCCGGTAATCGCATATTCGATGCCCCTTTTCCGGTAACTATCCTGCGAATTCTTTCTCTCGACACTCGTGCAAAAAAATCTTTAGTTACTTCGGTTCGTTTTGCCCATCGCCAGCGTAATTGGTTCAAAGCATTCAAAGTATCGTTATTTGCTAAATA
The DNA here is from genome assembly GCA_030765455.1 of Candidatus Electryonea clarkiae. Classification (GTDB taxonomy): domain Bacteria; phylum Electryoneota; class Electryoneia; order Electryoneales; family Electryoneaceae; genus Electryonea; species Electryonea clarkiae. Next base: position 26,997 of record JAVCCM010000111.1, read on the forward strand.
GTAAAGTGCAAGGTAATAGTGCGCATCTCTTGGACCGTCATGTTCAATAGATTTGAGAAAATCATCCCTTGCTTCCTCATCTTTCATAAGCTCCCTGTGAACAATTCCAAGATTATATAAAGCGTTTGGATCGTTGGGTTTTATTTCAAGGAGGTGATTCAATACTATTTCAGCAGAGTCAAATTGAGAAGTGTGCATGGCAACTACCGCTTTCATCATCAAAAGTCTTGGTTGATGGGGATTCAGGAGAAGTCCCTTATCTACCAGCCTTTGGGCGACCGATTTTTGTAAAAGATTATCGCGTGAATATCGATAACGGAGGCGTCTCGCTTCAGGATTGGACGGACGAAGCCTTAAAGCATAATCCAATATCTTTTCTCTTCCACCCATGCGTAACGCTATTACTTCATAAGAATCCAATTGCAAAAGTTCGCACACCGGATCAGGATCGCGGGGGTTATTGCGATAAGAATATTTTAATCCGGCGATAGCAGTTTTTCTTTCCAATCCGGTTGAAAACAGCATCTTGCTATGAATATAATGCGCTCTTGCAGAACGAGTATCAAGTTTGATGGCTTTTCGTACAGCATACTCAGTTTTATCTCGCATATCAGGGAAATATGTACGGTAATATTTATCTGCAATAGCTTCCCAGAGCACTGCTTCAGACGAATCAGGACTTGTGAAAGCCTCGCTCAGAACCTTTATCGCTGATTCGCAGGAATTTAATGTATCGGCAACAAATAAGGCTGTCAGAATCTCTTGCGACAACAGGGAATTATCTGTAATTTGTTTTGATGATAACTTCCAAATTTGTGATAACTTCATTGCTGCGTTTCGCCCGGCAGAGGCGGGACTTGATCCTTTTGCGGACACATCATGTATTCCAATGATTTCACCGTTCCACTTAATTTTCCAGGCTTTAAGAGTTAAATAAGACTGGTTTTCGGTTTCCCTGTAATTTCCTTCCGCAACAAAAGAAGCATCTATCAGGGTTGCGCCTTTGGATAATTCACTGGACCCATTAGTCGTATCAGAAGGTCCTTTTCGTTTAAGTAATTCTTTCCCAACGTCTGTTGTTTGAAATCCTACTATTTTCTTATTTAATTGCTCAAGGGATTTCTCCAATGCAAATTTAGCGCAATCAGCATTGCCTTCATTCTGTTCGGAGGTTTGAAAGGGTTGTACCCATAGCAATTCTGGGACAAGCAGGGGTGGATGACGAACTCTTTGTACGGTGTAAAACCCAATAACGGCGATAGTGAAAATAACTCCTATCCTGCGGTAAGTTAAGGAGCTGACGACACGGGATGAAAAAAATGTAAAACTCCATATTGCCCACCCGGAAACAAGGATCACAACATAAAGACCGAATCCACCCATGATGGTTCCGGATAGTTGGTAGAAGAGGAATTGTGAAGGACTCATATTTTCATCGCTCTTTCAACAGGTTGAGAGCTTCAAGTCGAGTTGCCTGCTTACGCAGGTAACCACGCATAGCGGAGGTAATTGCCTCTGATTGTTCCTTCTTTACACCGCGCATTGAGATACACAGATGATGGGCTCGAATAACAACCAGAAGCCCCGCGGGCTTGAGATTTCCATTAAGGAAATCACATATCTGCGTCGTCATCCGTTCCTGGATCTGGGGCTGATGCGCGAAATGTTCTACTACTTTGATCAGGGTGGAAAATCCCGCTATGCGGTTGTTATTTGGAATGTAAGCTAATGAAACAGAGCCCCAGAACGGCAGGAGGTGATGCTCGCAGAAACTGTAAAACGGTATATCCTTCATCAGGATCATTTCGTCCTGATTTTCAACAGGATAAGTCTTGAAGGTAGTCTCGAGATCGTTCTCTACACCTCTGAATAAATCCTGGTACATTTCAGCAACTCTTTGGGGAGTATTCTTTAAACCTACTCGTTCAGGGTCTTCGCCAATTCCTTCGATAATAAGACGAACTCCCTGTTCAATTTTTGACTTGTCCATTTTTTCGCACCTGTTGAATTTGTAATCGTTCAACCGACAAGTTACGCAGGGCTCGAAGAAAGGTCAATCACATGGTGAAAACATTCCTTTTTGAAACACATCATCGAATCAGTAGAGTTACCCACAATGGAGAAAGAAATTAAGAAGCTCTTGTAGATTGCTTCACTGATTTGGAGTATTATACTACTCGCTTTATATTTCCTGTTCATTTCTACTATAAAAGGGTAATTCTGATGCCGGACGAACGTGTAGCGATATATCCAGGTACTTTTGACCCAATCACAAATGGTCATGTGGATATTATACAAAGAGCTGTAGATCTTTTTGACAGGGTTGTGGTTGCTCTCGCTTTGAATCCGGGAAAAGAGCCGCTTTTTTCAATTGAAGAGCGTGAAGAGATGGTCAGGGAGGCTATGAATGGATGGGAAAGAGTTGAGGTCGCCATTCTCGATGGTCTGGCGGTTGAAGGAGCAGCGAAGCATAATGCAATAGCCTTAATTCGAGGTCTTAGAGCAGTATCGGACTTTGAGTACGAATTCCAGATGGCTTTAATGAATATGCATCTTGCTCCGAATTTGCATACTGTTTACCTCATGCCTAACGAGAAATACACATACCTTAACAGCACTATCATCAAAGGGGTAGCATTACATGGTGGCAATATCAGCAGATTTGTTCCATCGAATGTAGAGAAAAAATTATTTCAAAAATACAATGATAAATAAACAATCCCGTTATAATCCAGCTACTCAAAATAGTTGCACAGAAACGCTTAGCTGCCATGAACAAAATTTGTTGAGTTATTGATAGAGTCTGGAAAAATGAAAACAATCTTTATGCCGGATCATTTTTAGAAATCTTTTGGATATTTCATGATGATCAAAAGGTGTCATTTACGAAAAAGGAGATTCTTGCCATGATTAAGTCCGTGTATATCACTTCCACTGAAGAGTCAAGCGGTAAATCCGCAATCACACTTGGTGTTATCCATTTGTTGAAGCAGCGAATAGATCGTGTTTCTTGCATAAAACCTATCGGTCAAAGATTTCGTGGCGATTCAGAGATAGATGAAGACGTTTTATTAATTAAAAATGTTTTCAATGTTCCTCATGATCCATCATTGATGAGTCCTGTTACCCTCGACAAAGCACAGCATCTGATCGGGGAAGGGCGCAGCAATGAGTTGATCGAAATAGTCCTGGAAGCCTATCAGGAAATAGAAAAAGACAGTGAAATTGTGGTGATTGAGGGTTCTGATTATAGCGGCTCCCTGGCGGCTTTTGAGTTCGACTTGAACGCTGAACTCTCGATGAACCTGTCGGCTCCTATTCTTTTAATTGCCAACGCTGATGGAAGAACCATTGAAGAAATATTAAATAATATCGAGATATCCAAGGAGTCCTTTGACGAGAAAGGTTGTGATTTCCTTGGTGTGATCGTTAATAAGCTCGCTACTGAAAATTTTGATAAACGAGCAAAAAAAATACGCAGGGGTCTTAAGAAGCTGGAAATTCCGTTATTCGGAATTATGCCAATGGCTCCTATGCTTTCACAACCGCGTGTGGGTGAAATTGCTGCCAAGATTGGAGCAAAAGTAATATATGGTCGAAGAAATTTGAAAAATCTTGTTTCAGAAACAAAAGTAGCTGCAATGCTTACCAGGAACATATTGGGACGCATTAATGAAGGAGTCCTGATAGTAACACCAGGTGATCGAGATGATGTATTAATCGCAGCAATGATGTCTCGTGTAGCGAATAGCTATCCCAGTATCGCAGGTGTGGTTTTAACCGGGGGAATCGAACCCCCAAAATCTGTTATGAAACTTATCAGAGGCTTGTCCGGTTTTCGTGTCCCAGTTCTGGCAATGCCAACAGATACATTTGATACTGCATTAAAGATTTCTAAGATCAACACCAGCCTTTTTTCCACGGATAAAAGGAAGTTGGGTCTCGTTCAAGCGCTTATGAGTAAACATGTCGAACAGGAAGCATTAGAAAATGTATTTGAGATAGAAGCACCTCGCAAAACAACTCCAATTGCTTTTCTTCACAAGTTGGTCAGCATGGCTGCAAGTGATAGAAAACGAATTGTAATGCCCGAAGGCGATGAGGAGAGAACACTCTGCGCCTCACAACGTATCGTTGAGAGAGGAATAGCGGATATAATTCTTCTTGGAGATGAAAAGAAAATTCAGAAAGCTGCGATTAAGTTCGGAGTTGCGCTTGGCAACATTCAGATACTAGATCCGACCAATGCGCCGCAATTAGATGAATATATCTCCATATATATGGAATTACGGAAACATAAGAATATCACTGAATATAATGCCCGTGACTTGATGATGGATCCTATATATTTCGGAACCATGATGGTGCATAAAGGCGATGCTGACGGTCTCGTTTCCGGAGCAGTGCATACTACTGCCCATACAATCCTGCCGGCTTTTCAGATTATTAAGACCAAGCCGGGAATCTCCCTGGTTTCATCGATCTTTTTCATGTGCCTGCCGGATAAAGTATTGGTTTATGGCGATTGTGCTGTCAATCCAAACCCGGGTTCTGCTGAACTTGCTGATATTGCTATCGCAAGCGCCAACACTGTTGCCGCTTTTGACTTTGAGCCATATGTCGCTATGCTGAGCTATAGTACCGGCGAATCAGGAACAGGACCCCAGGTTGAGAGAATTCGTGAGGCGACAGCAATAATCAAGAAAAATGCCCCGGATCTCAAAGTCGAGGGACCAATTCAATACGATGCGGCAATCTCACCCAAAACCGCAAAAGCCAAGCTACCGGGAAGCGCCGTAGCGGGTCGGGCAAATGTGTTTATTTTTCCTGATCTGGATGCTGGAAATACCGCCTACAAAGCAGTGCAAAGATCAGCAAATGCTATTGCAGTGGGACCTGTTTTACAAGGTCTTAACAAACCGGTAAATGACCTGAGCAGGGGTTGTCTGATAGAGGATATTATTTATACTGTAGCTATCACGGCTATTCAAGCGCAATGAAATCTCTATCAGGAAGTAGCTCGCTTTCGCCAGGTAGTTCACTTTCGCCGAAAGTGAGTCAGATAGTAGTAACTTCATCATATGAAACGATTCACTTTCGGCGAAAGTGAACTACTTAGGAAGCGAAATACTTAAGGGATTTCAGAAAAAAGGCAAAACAACCTATGAGCTTGACATTATCCTCAAAGATGGAATACCTGGCGGACTCCCTGCCATTACTGATATCAGCCCGGGCGAAACAGATGATTGCTGAGGGAATTGATGTTACGAATCTATCTGTTGGTGAACCTGATTTTCCTTCGCCTGCAAATGTCAAAGAGGCTGGTATTGACGCCATCCGGAATAATTTCACCAAATATACCCCGGCTGCGGGAATACCTGACCTGAGAAAAGCGGTTTCAGGTACCTTGAAGAAAGATCATAACCTGGAGTATTCGCCTGATCAGATCGTAATCACTAATGGCGCCAAACAAGCCATCGCAAGCACGCTTATTGCCCTTCTGAATCCCGGGGATGAAGTCATCTACCCCTATCCCTGTTATGCTAGTTACGTCGATCTCTGCAATATTGCCGGCGGTAAACCAGTCGGTCTTGAAACCACGCAGGACACCGGTTTCAGAATCAATCCGGAACAATTAAGCAATTTGATAAACAATCGAACCAAAGCAATAATTATTAACAGTCCGAATAATCCAACAGGAGCGGCATATTCACTTGAAGAGATGAAAGAGCTTAGTGAGCTGCTTGCTAAACATGATATTTGGCTTATTTCGGATGAGATTTATGGCAAACTCCGTTATGACGGTGAACCAGCCTTGAGTTTTGCTTCTTTGCCTGGGTTATACGAAAAGACTGCTTTAATCAACGGGGTTTCCAAGGCATTCAGTATGACCGGCTGGCGCATTGGATTCCTGGCTGCACCGGTTGTCCTCGCAAAGGCAGTCGCGAGTGTTCAGTCACAAGTTACGGGATCACCGGGAAGCATCAGCCAGAAAGCTGCATTGGAAGCCTATACAGGGGATTTATCTGAAACAGAGCGGATGAAAGACGCTTTCAGCCAAAGGAAGGAATTAATCACAAAATTACTTAGGGACATACCGGGGATATCATTTATTGAGCCGGAAGGAGCTTTTTATGTGTTCCCGGAAGTTTCCGGCTATTTTGGACGGGTGGCAGGCGATAATACAATCAGAAATTCTATGGATTTATGCCAATATCTCCTTGAGGATTATCATCTGGCATTGGTCCCGGGTTCTGCTTTTGGCGCTGACAAACATATACGATTCAGTTTTGCCGCATCCGAGGAGAATATCCGGATAGGTGTAAGCAAATTCACAGCAGGTCTTGCAAACTTTCAATGAGCAATTGCAATATTTGAGAAATTGAAAACGCATAGATATTTAATTAATTCCCGGTTTCTTCCATGTGCTAATTGCACTAAAGTTACGTATCTTCATTTTCAGGTGCTCGCACTTGCTGCCTGAAGATATCCTGTTCCGTAGAATAGATAATTTATAAGTAAATATTAAATGTCAAAACAACCCTCTGAATTAGAAAAATCCGCACTTGTGGATGCATCCCCCGAAGCATCGAAACCCGGTGTTCAAACTTTACGTGAACGATTCCAGGAATTTCTGCAACTTCTTGAATTGAACAATAAAGTTTTGAAAATAATCAGCGACATGGAAGAAAAATCTCAAGGCAACTATTTATTCGATAATAAGTATATACTCAATATGCTTGATGAGTTGAATGATGCTCTGGGCAAGATAATAGAGATTATGATCTATATCGGGGGGGACAGTTATAGAGAATTGCGTGAACGGTTTAATAAAATTAACAGTTCGATTGATTCCCTTATGCCGGGGAATCAGAAAGTAGAGGAAGAGGTTTTTGTGCTGCCCCTGGAATCCATCGGGAGAGAACATGCTCAAACTATGGGTTCAAAAAATGCCAATCTTGGTGAGATGAAATCAAAACTTGATATTCCTGTACCTGGTGGATTCGGAATAAGCTCCTGGGGATATAAGAGATTTATCGATTCAAATGATTTGCAGACAAAAATATCTGAACTAATCAAATCCACAGATTATAAAAAAAATGAAGATCTTAAGGAATCTGCTGAAGCCATCCGAGCCATGATCTTGAACAGCCCGGTTCCATCGGATCTGGTTGATGAAATAAATGAAAGTTATCATAAACTGATTGCACCCCTGGAGTATAAAAAAATATCAGTCAGGTCGAGCGCTATTGGTGAGGATACGCTCCATAGTTTTGCTGGTCAATACTATACATTTATAAATGTTAGTGAAAATGAAATAACAAACTGCTACCGTATGATACTGGCGAGCAAATTTACTCCCCGCGCCATCTACTATTTCTTAAGTCATTTAATTACAGAAAGCGATCTCGCTATGGGGGTTTGCTGCCAGGTTATGGTAGATGCGCAAGCAAGTGGGGTGGCATATTCTCATAATCCAGTGGACAAATCTGATGATTCGATTAATATTTATTCAATTTACGGGCTTGGCGACTACCTCAACAGCGGCAAACTTTCGCCCGACTACTTTCGCGTCTCGAGAAAAGATGGAACTGTTATTGACAGGAATATTGCAGATAAACCTGTCCGTTTAGTTCTTGGTGAGTCTGATGGAGCAATCGAGGAACCTGTTCCGGAAAACATGAGAAATACTCCCTCAATCACTCCTGAACACATAGCACAGATCACCGGTTATTTGTTAAAGCTTGAAGAATACTATGGATTTCAACTGGATATCGAATGGGCAGTCGATAAATCAGGCGAGCTTTATCTTCTTCAATCGCGTCCACTGCATATCCTGGACATACGCGATGATCTGGTTGAACCGGATATGTCTTCAGCGAAAATGCTTAGTAAAAGAGGAGTGGTGGTATGCCCAGGAGCCGGTATCGGGCCAATATATCATGTGACAGCAAGACCAAACGAAGTTCTGGAGATTCCACAGGGTGTTGTTCTTGCCACTAAAAATCCTGCGCCGTGGTTGATTTTAACCATGGAACGGATCAGCGCTCTCGTGACGGAAGTGGGTGGAGTCGCGAATCATCTTGCAACAATCGCAAGGGAGTACCAGGTGCCGACCCTGGCATCGGTAAAAAATGTCGCATCGATTCCAGAAGGAACGATTGTAACTGTCGATGCCACTAAAGCAATTATATATGAAGGAGAATACCAGGACCTGGTAAAAGCCCGTGAGACTGAAGATATTTTCGATGATGTTGAGGTGTTCAATCTGCTCGAAAGAATAATGAAGAAAATTTCACCTCTGAACCTGATAAATCCCGGTGATCCGAATTTCCAAATTCAAAATTGCAGAACCCTTCATGATATAATGCGGTTTGCTCATCAGAAGGCAATAGTGGAGCTGTTCAGGGGGGAACGATTTGAAAAAAGACGAAAATGGTCAGAGATGTACCTGAAAACAGACCTTCCGGTAAAAATCAATATTTTGCTATTGGAAGGTGAATTAAAGAAGTATAAAATAAAACGCGGAATATCTAATAAGGAAATTCAATCAGTTCCATTTTGTGCATTTTGGAAAGGGGTCAATCAACAGGGATGGCAGAACCAAAAGAAAATAGTTGAGCGCTATTCTATAATATCAAAGATTGAAACCTGGGCAACTGGAGACCGGGAATCCGAGTATTCCAAGAAAAGTTTTGTTATTCTCGGCAGTAATTATATGCTTTTCAGTCTGCACCTCGGGTATCATTTGATGACAATAGAATCTATGATAACCCCTGAGCCTGATAAAAATTTTGTAAAATTGCAGCATAAAGGCGGCGGAGCGTCCAGAGAGAGGCGAATACGCAGGATAAAGCTCATCTCGAGTGTTCTCAGCCTGATGGGATTTGAACATCACAGCAGCGGCGATGTACTCGATACGACTCTTGCTTGTGAATCAGATGAATGCATGATAGAAAAATTATCTATTATCGGAAGATTGACGATGATGACCAAGCAACTGGATATGGCGCTTGGAAATGATCGCATCGCAGAATGGCATACAAATGATATAATTCGCCAGCTTGGATTAGGTGCAAAAGAAAGTTAGCAGGAGAAGTTACATGAAGCAGACAATTCTTATTGTCGATGATGAACCTGATATGCTCACATTACTTTCGCGCATTATAGCATTGAAATCGTCATATCACGTTACGACTACGATTAATGCATTGGAAGTACCTGGATTGCTCGAGAATAACCAGTATGATTTAATTATCACAGATTTGCATATGCCCGGATATTCAGGTATAGACCTGCTCCGGCAAGTCCGGGAACAGAATCGTCATGAGGAGGTTATAATCATTACTGCATTCAGATCTTTTGAATCAGTAAGTGAAGCAATATCATTGGGTGCTTATGACTATATAACAAAGCCGTTTTCAAGGGAGCAGATTCTATATATTATCGAAAAAGTGATGCGTTGGCAGCGAGCAAAAAAATCAGAATCTGAGATGAATGCAATATTAGAAATGAAACCTTTTGAAATTGCAGCGGATGCTTTTAAAAAACAATATATCCATTATTTAATGGAAAGTGAATTAAACGACCCTAAGGAACTTTCCGGCATTTCAGGTTTGCCTGTTGATGATTTTATTTCTGAGTGATCCGGGCTAATGCTCGGTTGTTCAGAAGCATACTTGATTACAAATAGTGCTGAAACTACATTAAATATTAATATTCAGGTAACAGGAAAAACAAAACTGGAGCAGAACATGAACGTTTTTGATTTCGCTATGAAAATGGAGAAAGATGGCGAAGAATATTATCGTAACCTCATTGCACAAACAGATGATAAGGGCCTAAAAACGATACTCGGAATATTAGCTGATGAAGAAGTAAAACATTACAACGTTTTCAAGGCGATGAACGAGCATCAAGCCGAATGGTCTGAAAGTAGTCTGATGATCTCTGCTGTGAATGTTTTTGAGGAATACAAGAATCAAGGCGAAGAAAGCCTGGCGAAGTACGGCGATGAAGCCGCCGCGGTTTACAAAACAGCTCAAGAGGTAGAGAAAAAGAGCGAAGAAATTTACCGGAAGAAAGCGGAAGAAATCGACGACGAAGAACAGATTAAAATGCTTCACAGAATTGCTGATGAAGAGAAGAGGCATTGGAATATTTTACAAAATATCATTGAGATGATTGAGCGTCCTGGCAGTTGGCTGGAAAACGCGGAGTGGAGGCACCAAGAAGAGCATTAATCATTATCTTTAAAATAGCACGTTTAAATTTACCCGGCTTTACAGGCTGGGTTTTTTATGAGTAACTTATTTCAATAATGAAATGCCTGGTCTATCGGCGAAAAAAAGAAAAACCACAAAGATTGCAGAGAAACCACAAAGGACTCAGAGAAATTCTCTGCGAACTTTGTGCCTGCTTTGTATTTTCTGTAGTAAAACAATTTCGAAAACATGATGCATTATTCTTGATAAACTTATAGACTTCATTATCAGTTTTGTCAGGGTAATCCGGAAATATATTTCATATTAATAGTGGATTCCCGGATTAAATCCGAGAATGATGCCTTATACAATAAACAATACTTTATACTGAGAATAAGATTGTCAGAAAGACCCGAAGGGTCGAAATCATGTAGCGCGGGGCGTAAGCCCCGGGAATATGAAAGCACTCTTTATGCAGTCCCGCAGGGACGAAAGAAAATCAAAAAGTAGCTGCATTAAACAGAAAAACAGCATTTTGACCAACTAATCTTGAGAATACCTTTAAAAGAATAAAATGACATTTCTCAATCTTGCACTTTTGTCAGGATTATCCCTGGCAGCAATACCTCTTCTGATTCACCTGCTTGCGAAGAGACGGTTGAAGCGTCAGCCTTTTCCTACGCTTGAATTTCTGCGCCGTCTTCAAACGCACAGGATGAGGCAGTTGAAAATACGTCAAATCCTGTTGCTGATACTGAGAACACTGGCTGTCCTGTTTTTAGCCCTTGCTTTCATCCGCCCTGCGTTCCTGCAATCTGGATCAAAAGCACAAAACCGCACAGATACTATCATATTGCTGGATTTGTCAGCTTCAATGTCTGCGCGCCGCCCGGAAGGAATCCCAGTAATAAATGCCCGTAGTGCAATAAAAGAGATAATAAATTCAATCGGAAATGAAAGCCGGGTTGCATTGGTTGTGGCTGACGATAGTGGTGACCGTGATATGGATTGGTATATTCCCGGCGCGGGGAATGTTTCATGGATTGACAGGCTTGAAACCGATGGTAGGTCAACAGCTATATTACCTGCCTGGAAACGTGTCGCCGAGCTGTTCAAATCAAGCGCATCTCCTGACAAAGATCTTATCTGGATTTCTGATTACAGCGATATTCTGCCGGATAGTCTCCCTACTTTACCGGAAAATGTTTCGTTAATTCGTATCCCTGTTGCAGATATCGGAACCCCGCTGAATGTATTTGTAAATAAAGTATCATCAACCATACCAAATGCTCAACCTGGATCGGTAGTGGAAATCGAGGCTGACCTTGCGATGGTCGGCGGAAACGCTCCAATCAATGTTATCGTCACTGCAAACCTGGACGGACGGCGCGTTGCAGAAAGTGAAGTGACATTATCTGCCAATAACCAGACGACTTATAAGTTTTCAGTTAAGACCGTTTCTACTGGTCTTATTCCGGGTGAACTTCAGATTGAGGTTGAGGATGCTCTTTCAATTGATGACCGCTTTCCCTTCGTTGTCAATATCCCCGCGAGACAACGAGTTTTAATTGCAGGTGATGATTACAAGGCTATTCGATACCTGGAACTTGCTCTGAATCCCAAAAATTCAGGTTCAGGGAATTATATTGTTGATCTTGTTCGTGGCGGTTTGCAGGGAATTCAACTTTCAAATTATGACATTATTCTCCTTGCCGGGCTTTCATCTCCCGGAGACACAGAAGTTCGGTTATTGCAGCAGTTTCTTGGATCAGGGAAGGGACTCTGGTTATTCCCCGGAAATAATATCGATGTCCCGAAATATAACCGTGGAATATTGCCTCAACTTGGAATTGGTCCAATTTTATTGGATGGTCTATCAGGTACTCATCGAAAGAAATGGGAGGATTTTGACGCGGGACATCCCGCGCTTAAAGGCATAATTAATCCACAGGGTTTTTACGATACACCGGAAGTGTATCGGTCGTTTGTGGTTCAGGAGACGAAAACCGACCGGGTCTTGATACGGTTGTCAGACGGTTCTCCCTTTTTATTAGAGAGTAATTTTGAAAATGGAAGGGTATGGTGGACTTCATGCGCTGTCGATACTTCCATGACTGACTGGCATATCAGCGGTATTTTCGCCCCGATGATCCAGAGCGGAGTAAATTACCTGATCACCGGTTATGGACGATCACAGCCTGAAATTGCGTGTGGTGAACCGGTCTTCTGGAAAATGCCTGAAAAAGCTGTTGCCGCTTTACGTGACGTTAAAGATCCTATGGATAACCTGCTGCCTGCCGTACCCGGATTTCATAAAGGTATCCGTACCTGGCGTACCGATATGACAAACTGGCCGGGTCATTATTATATGATTAATGGCGAAGGGATTGATCTTGTAAAAGCTGTAAGGATTGCCGCATCTGAAAGCGACCTTTCGGTATCAGAAACCGAGCTTTCAACATTGCCTGGAAATCTAATCAAACAGAACCCTGGGGAATCCTTATCCGAAGCATTAATCAGGATGCGCCACGGCAGGGAAATAAGCTGGTGGTTCATTCTATTTGCGGTTATGGCACTATTCGCAGAAACCCTGATAGCACGTGAAAAACGTTCACCTGTCAGCCTAGGAGCAGCGGGGTCAGGCGGTGCGAAAAAGACTGAATGACTGGAAAACAGTTAGTTACCCTGCTCTAATAGAATAGGAACTTACCTTGTTGCTTTATCACTCAATCCAAATGGAACAAAGTATTATAGTGTTCTTGTTATTATTGCTAGTTCCAAAATCGATTGTTCATTTCCCGGACATCAAGCTGTCCGGGGCACACAAAATCAAACGAACTTCATTTTGAGAGATACTAAAGTTCTTAATCCATATCAAATTCAGTTGATTTTTCGATTCCCTTGACTATCTCGGAAAAAATCTCTATCAGTTTTATATTCTGCTTGGACATCATCATTGCATTTCCAATTATTGAGTAATAGAGGATTGTAAGACGTGTTTTTGATTCTCGACTCTGGACACGTTCAATTTGATTTTGATTGAGATGTTCGGCAAGCTCTCTCAGCCTCTTATCATTTTCGATAACAGTCTCATATTTCTCGAATTCCCTGTTATCTAAAATTGTCTCGACATCAATCAGGATAACATCAAGAAGTTCTTTCACTTCCTTGAGATCCTCTGTCTGTACAGTTAATAATCCCTTATGATTATTATTGACATGCATATAAGATCTCATAGTTATGTCTCGATGTCCGTCCGCCAATTTCTGTAAGCGCCGGATAGTTTGTCCGTACATATACGAGATCTTCGCATCCTCTTTTTGTAACAACCTCATGGATTTAAATACATTTGCAATAATGATATTTGCCCAGCGTTGTATCCTTTTGGTCTTGATCTTTTCTGACTTCAGTGAATAAACATTCTGGTAAATGAGAGCATTTAATGTTATGTCGAGTGATTCACGAATTTCATGAAGCAATAAGCCCATGTGTTCAAAAGTTGTTGATATCGAATCGGTTACATCAGTGATCTTTTTAAGGTTAAATACCTGGTCGATTTCCTTTTGCTTCTTTATCTCACCATGTTTTGCACGGTTTTTCCAGAGTGTGAATGCAACAAACGCAAGCGCCAAACCTACACCATATCCCTTGGCATAGAAAATTGTCACAGCTACCAGTCCCGATACGGTAAATGCCAGCATCGCCGTCATGAACCAGCCGCCTATTACCGTCAAAACACCTGTAATCCTGTAAACTGCGCTATCGCGACCCCAGGCTAAATCCGCAAATGAGGTTCCCATTGAAACCATGAAGGTCACATAAGTGGTTGAAAGTGGCAGTTTTTGAGATGTCGCATATGAAATAACTGCGCTGGCAACCATCATGTTAACGGAAGCGCGTAATAAATCAAATGACGGATACTGTTCCGAATCATTGTCGGCTTTATATTTCGTAGTATCCATTCTTCTCGAAATCCATCTAACCAAGGGTGGAGGAGTTAAGAGTCTAACGAAACTAAAAACACCAATCATCATTCGTACTATTGCTCGTGACAGAAAAATAGATTCATATTTATCTTCTTCTTCCGATGATTGCTGTCCCAGGGTAAGCTCGGTTTCCGAAACTGTACGAGCTTTCTTCGAAAACCAGAGGGTTATAACCATAATTAACCCGGCAATCAATATCATGAACGTTTCAGTCGGAACCGCTTTGCCTAATGCGCCCATAGACATTGTCATTGGCGCGTCACTTGCCGAGGCAAAATTATAGGCGTGGTAACCTGCCATAGGAACGCCGATAAAGTTTACCAGGTCATTAGCCGCAAATGCCATCGCCAGCGCAAATGTTCCAATTAAAACTATCGGTTTCAGGATGTTAACTTTAAATAAGAGTAATATTTGGAGAAAAACAGCAGATATCACAAAAATATAAAACATTATTAATAATGCATTATTTCTTATCCATTCTGCAGTCTCAGCAGGGATAAATGTTGCGCCTTTTGCGCCTTTTACCAGGATAAAATATGTGATAAACGCTAATGCGACACCGCCCCATAATGCGCCATATCTTTTTAATCTTTTAGTATAATCAAAAGTGAATAATATCCGGCTGAAAAACTGAACCAATGCACCAAATATAAAAGCGACGACCACTGACAACAGTATCCCGAAGATTATCATCATTGCTTTGCTGGTATTGATATATTGGCTTAATGTTATAAGCGATTCGCCTGACTGAAGTATCTTCAAAATTGATACAGCAACTGCGCCGCCAAGCAACTCGAATACAATGGAAACAGTGGTAGAGGTAGGAAGCCCGTAAGTATTAAAGAGATCAAGAAGCATTATATCCGTAATCATAACCGCCAGGAATATTACCATCAGTTCCGGCATATTAAAAAATTGCGGATTGAATATTCCCTTCCTCGCAACTTCCATCATGCCACTGGAGAAACTGACGCCAACTATAATACCCAGGCTGGCGATAATCATGATCACAAACCGTGGCGCTACCCGCGATCCAAATGATGAATTAAGAAAATTGACCGCATCATTGCTGACGCCAACGACCAGGTCAAATATAGCAAACGCGATCAAAATTATAACCGCTATAAATAATAATTCCATACCCATGAGTCTTCTCGATTATCCTTAGTGAATTCAAATAATTGGTACTTCATGCTGCAATACAAGATGATTGCCTTTAGCTTAACAATTTTGCAGGCTGATAACAAACATAAAAGTACAAATTCTTAATTTCGCATATTTGTTTCGGAGTGTTCTTTAGCGAGCAAATATTACCGAGCTTGATTTGTGAATCGATACATAAACTCTGACTTGCCAATCAGCCGACTGGTTCTAAATTAATAGTACCTTAAGTGAGAAAATTTCAGGGGGAATCCTATTTAAATCATATTATTCGATGGGACTATTGCTTTGTATTGTATATTTATGTAATATACATCTATGGATGACATTATGGAAAACTGCACCGGTTTTCAGTGGGACGAAGGTAACATCGACAAGAATTGGATTAAGCATAAGGTTCTGAACATTGAATGTGAGCAGGTGTTTTTTAATACCCCGGTATTTATACTGGAAGATACAAAACATTCAGGCGATGAAAACAGGTGGTATTTATTGGGAAAGACAGATTTTGACCGTCATCTTTTTATAGTGTACACCATACGTGATAACCTGATCAGGGTAATATCCGCCAGGGATATGAGTAAAAAAGAGAAAGAGATATATAATGAGCAAAACTAAGAAAATACCTGGATTCAGGTCAGAGGACGAGGAACGTGATTTTTGGTCGGAAAAGGATTCATCAGAATACCTGGACTGGAAGAAATCAAAGAGCGTTATTTTTTCACGGCTGAAACCATCAACCAAAACAATCTCTCTCCGTCTCCCGCAATTCTTATTAGAAGAGATCCGGCTCCTCGCCAACAAACGCGATGTCCCATATCAATCTTTGATCAAGATTTTCCTGAAAGAGAGAATAGACCGCGAACTAAAAAGAACTGCCTGATACGACTGAGGCGAACTACCAGTTTTTAATCTTTTCACAACTTGTCAGTCAACTGACTGATTCTTGTATTTCAATTCAAAATCCAAAACTCAACATTCAAAATATTTTTGAAGATAGTCTTATCCACAATATAAAATAAACAAAGATTTCTTGTTATTAAAGATTCGTCATTGTATATTAACTTTGTGCAAAGGATAAATTCTGTAGAATAATAAGTTTGCTTCTATAGGAGCTATGATGAATGAAAATGAAATACTGAGAAAAATTTCAACAAATTTGACAGAACGAAAAAACTCAGCGGCTTTGAGCAATTATGAAGTTCTCTGTAATAATATCAAATTTGTAAATGACTTATTTAAATTTGTAGTTCATTCGTTTCATGGGCTTCAGTTTTCTTTTAAAGAAAGTTTAAGAGAAGATTCATTGCTGAACAACGAGTATAAAAATACCAGCGATTTGCATCCGTTTATATCGATTGTACCAAGAATAATATCAAATGGTTTAGCCGTTGCAGATAAGTTTACATTGTACACTGAACCTGATGACAGGTCTGGGATAACTACAGAGAATATTGCTTTATTGCGTAGAGGGTTTCTTGAATATAACCACTTAGTTACGGCAACAAGACAGTACATCGACAGTATTGTATCAGATTCATATCAATTGTGCCTCTTAGAACCAAAGTCGTTTAATTATCACGTACTAATTTCTCTCAATAGTTTCGACAAATATGCTACTAAATCTTTAAGCCAGGCTCTTTTTAATGAGGAAATAAGGGATTGTTTAGATGAATTCGGCAAATTGAGATTCAGGGATTGGAAAAGATCGGCAATAACGGAATGTTCCCATACAACTTTTGGAAAAAAAATTGATTTTCTCTTTTCTGTTCTTGGTATTGCTTCACCCACTTCTCTTGCAGAAGAGATGAAAGATCTTTTTAAATTTTCTTCCGAATTCACACATATCGGCTACGTTTCGACATTCTTTTCTTCATCTTCTGGGGCTGAAGTTATATTTGGTGATGATATTGGACCTTATTTGCCAAGTACAGAGAATTTTGGCGAGTTGAAATATGAAATACTTGAAACAATATTCAAATCATTCATAAAAGTATATTTGCCATCCGTTGTAAAATGTATTGAAAAATTACTTTGTGAAGACGAAGCCAAGAAATATGCCACAGAAATTTTGAAACTTATCAATCAACTCAATGACAAGCTGAAAACACGAAATTCACAATACTATTTCTTTGTAAAAAGCGGTTTAATCGGCTCAAGAAAAACAATTGAATTAAAGTGTATGTGTGGTGTGGGTAGGAATTGGAAACCACTGCATGAAAAATCAGAGCTTTTCTGTACTGGTTGTGGAAGTTCCTTCAATATTCTTGAGGTTGAGGGGGATGGTGGGTATATCATTACAAGCAATGGTCCGGCAAAAATAATAGGTGCTGATGTCCCAGATTTTGAAGATCTTCCAAAAGAAAAACAAATAGAAATGTTGAAACAAATAGAAGCCTTGAACAAAGAGAAATTTGGCAACTAACAAGGTGTTGCTCCGAACCGCTATTCTGCTGGCGCTCTTTAGCAGCAGATGAGTTTAGCCATTAAATTTTGAAAGAATAATCATATTTAGGAGGAAACGAGATATGGCTTATCGTGAAATGTGGGAGGCTGAAGTTCGGCATGAAGAATTGAATAAATACCGCCATATAAGAGGCTCAGATAGACATATCGTGGAACAAAAGGCGACCGCCCAGAAACTTGTTTGGGATGAGATGTGGGAAAAGAAACAGGCGGCTGAACAAAAGAAAATGGCAAAAGAAGCTGCTGTAAGGAGCAAAGAAGAAAAGAAGGAGTTGGCAATAACTAAAACAAAAGAAGCGCAAGAAGCCATCAATCAACTCGAAACAATACTATTACATACGTTAAAAGTGGATGATGCTATAGATTGGAATATCTTGCTTAACAAGAAAAAGTACCCAGAGAAGAAGCCCGCCAAACCCAAGCCTGTCCCCGATCCTGATGAACCCGACAGATCATTCGAGATATATAAGCCTTATCTGGGCTTCTTCGATAAATTGTTCCCTAAATTAAGAAAGAGAAAGGAAGATGAAGCTGAAGAAAAGTTCACCTCTGATCATAAGGCATGGGAGAAAAAGAAGCATCAAATTCATAAGAAAAACAAGAAATTAGAAATTGATCATGCTGAAAGTGTCAAAAATCGGGAAATCAATAAAAGCAAGTTTGAAGAAAAGCAGGAGGAAGGTAATAAAAGAATATTGGAAAAGAAAAACCAATACCTAAACAAAGAGTTAGACGCAATTTCTGATTACTGTGAGATGGTATTAGCAAATTCTGAATACCCGGACTATTTCCCTCAAGAATGGGATCTAGACTATCTTACAGACACAAAAATACTAATTGTTGATTATTCTCTTCCTGATATAGATATCCTGCCTACTGTTAAGACTGTAAAGTATATAATTACAAGGGACGAATTCACAGAAACCAACTTGTCAAATGCCGCTCTAAATAAATTGTATGACGAACTTCTTTATCAGATTGCGCTAAGGACCATTCACGAGTTGTATGAGGCAGACGTTGTAGATGCACTCGATTCCATTGTAATCAACGGTTGGGTTGAATCAATAGATAAAGCGACTGGTCAGAATACAAACGCTTGCATAATGTCTCTACAAGCGTCTAAAGATGAGTTTTTAACAATCAATCTTGAAAAAGTTGATCCAAAGGCTTGTTTCAAGCAACTGAAAGGGATTGGTAGTAGTAAGCTGCATGGTTTGTCGCCTGTTGCACCAATTATCAGTATCGACAAAGAGGATCGACGTTTTGTTTCGGCGTATGATGTGGTAGATGGAGTGGATGAATCTGATAACCTTGCTACGATGGATTGGCAAGATTTCGAAAATCTGATTCGTGAGATTTTTGAAAAAGAATTTGTCAGCTCTGGTGGTGAAGTAAAAATAACTCAAGCGAGTCGGGACGGCGGTGTTGATGCGGTTGCATTTGATCCAGATCCAATAAGAGGAGGAAAGATCGTAATTCAAGCAAAGCGATATACTAATACAGTAGGTGTTTCTGCTGTCAGGGATTTGTATGGAACCGTAGTTAACGAAGGAGCTACTAAAGGTATTCTGGTGACTACAGCCGATTATGGTCCTGATGCTTATAAATTTGCTAAAGGGAAACCATTGACACTCTTAAACGGTAGCAACTTATTGCATTTGCTCGAAAAGCATGGGCATAGAGCCAAGATTGATCTAAAGGAGGCAAAAATATTTTTTGCCGAACAAAAAACCTGACAATCTCATCCAGGCTACATCACTGAAGTGAACCGGAATCGGTTATGTTAAACAGGTTCTGTTGGATGATATTCCTGCTTTCGGAGGATGGACATTACGGATGAAAGAGTATATTTTATCTCCTGTACTTGAACGCAGGCGAGATTTTCCGGGCTGTTCAGATACTCTTGTTTTTCAATTAACCTTATAACCAGGAATTCCCAATGCTTTCACTGACAAAATTATTTGATGATATTGCAGGCTCCTCCAATAAGGATGCTTCCTCAAAAGAGGATATTTCACCGTTATTGGCGACATGTGTCATACTCCTTGAAGTGGCTTATGCCGATGATGAATTTTCGCCCGTTGAAAAAGAGCATATGATAGACACGCTATGCGAATATTACGATCTTTCACGGGATGACGCGAAGATGGTTATCAATGAGGCTATGAAAGCAAGAGACAAGAGCCTCGATATATTTCAGTTTACCAACCGTATCAACAGCTCAATGACCGATGATGAAAAATGGGAATTGATGATCGAAGTGTGGCGGATTATCCTGGTTGACGATACGCTTGATGCCCATGAAGATTATATCGCCCATAAACTCGCCCGGCTTCTCAATATGAAACACGAGGATTTAATCGACGCAAAGTTAACTGCGAAAGACAGTTTCCGGGATAGCGATACCGCGTAAGTTGTTATTATTTTGTTTATTCTGGCAGTGTATTTTAATATTCTCAAAACAATATTTTCACGCAAAGACGCAGAGAAATATATTTATATCTTGAAAAGAATGCTCGATTTAAGATCGACGTGTCATCTCCCTGACATCAAGCTGTCAGGGGCACCCTGCACCTTGCAATAAAGCTATTTCACAAGCTCTTAAAGAAATCATTCTTAATTCATAATTCATAATTCTTAATTGCTTCCTGTGTGGCCCGATTGCTTGCTGTCGGGTTTCACTGCAACCCAACAAGATAGAGCATTTACCCGCATAACCATCAATGCAGCCTTTGTTTTTCTATCGGCAATAATTACTTTGCAGAAAATCTTGAACCTGACAGGGATTCTGTTTCATTTCTATGGTTAATTATGGCAAAAACAAAAAGCGGTAGCAAGAGAAAAAAAGCAACACCTACACCATCAAAGTCAATTTCATTTATCAAACCTTTTCCACCTCGTTGGAAATGGTTGACTGACAGCCGGTTTCTTGTGCCGTTTGTGTTGTATTTAGTGATTTTGTATGTTTGGCGGGAAAATGTCTTCAACGGGATGGGATTGAACATCTCGGGCGACCGGGTAGCGTCAATGAGCCTGAAACGAATTGTCGCCAACTGGCTCGAACAGGGAGTATTTCCTTTCTGGAATCCTTACTTCTATGGCGGAGTCGCCATGTTCGAGTCGTTCCAGTCAAGCTGGTTGTTCAACCCGATGTTATGGATCGTGGAGGGTCCGTTTCCCGACCCGTCCCAGCCCGGTTTTTTCAATGGCGGGCTTGGCTGGCTGCTGTTCTTTAATTCCCCGGTTGACATAATCCTGTTTCATCATCTTCTCGGCGCGGTGGGTGTTGCATTCCTGGTTCGTCATCTCGGTGGAAAGGGATGGGCGCAGTTTATCGCCGGATTGTTATTCCTGCTCAGTCCGCAATTAGTAGTCCTCGGTGATGTGGGGCATGGATCGAAACTTTTCGCCATGTGCTGGCTGCCCTGGGTGCTGCTGACTCTTGATCGAGCGTTAGATAAACCGGGTTTGCTGCGAATCGCCCTTATGTGCGCTGCTTTCGGTATGATGATGTACGCTCAGCATATTCAAGTCGCATATTACGGTTATATGATGGCGGGTTTCTGGTGGCTGGCGCGTTCCCTGGTAAATCTCAAAGATAAAAATCTGAAACGGATACCTGTTGATACCGGCATTTTTGCCATTGGAGGAATTGCAGGATTATTTACCACAGCAGTGATCTATTTCAACACCCTGTCGTATTCGAAGGACTCCATTCGTGGTGTAAAGGGTGTGACCTGGGATTACGCTACGAGCTGGTCTTTTCATCCACAGGAATCCCTCGCCATGTTCGTTCCGGATTTCTTCGGGTTTGGCGGAAAGACATATTGGGGTTATTTACCATTCACCGATATGCCCCTCTATTGGGGTATCCCGGCAACCGTCCTGGCTCTTGTGGCGTTGTTTACTATACGTGGATGGCGCATCGGGACATTCTTCGTGCTCGGCTTGTTAGCCTGGGTAACAAGTTTCGGGAAATTCATGCCTGTTTTGTATCGTCTTTTCTTCGATTATCTGCCTTATTTCAATAAGTTCCGCGTCCCGATGATGATCCATATCCTGGTGCTCCTCTGTGCGTTGGCATTAGCAGGGCTTGGTATGCAAAAAGTTCTTGAAATCAGGGCAAGTGACGAAGCGACAGTTAAAAAATGGCGTAAATGGATTATTTCTCTGGTTACAATAAGCGGTGTGATGTTGTTGGTCGCATTGGCAATGAAAAGCTCGATTACAACCGGTATTGAGGAATGGATACAGGCAATAAAACCGGCGAAAGCGTCAACATCTACCCTTCTTGCAGAAAATGCAGCAGTAAGCATCTCGAGGTCGATTCTATTTGCACATTTATCTCTCGTTGCTATTCTAATTACTCTCTCAAAACGAATACCGTCGTGGACTTTCGGGATCATAATCACAGGTTTAATTCTCTTTGACCTGGTTCCGCTCTCCGAAAGATTGCTGCATCCGGTTCCGAACACAAGGATTGACAAATATTTCCAATCGAATGAGACTATTGAGTATCTTCAACAGGCGCCTCGCAGCAGGTTACTCCCCACTGATAATACCCGTCCGGTCAATACATGGGCCGCTTTTGGTTTGGAACTTCAGGGTGGTTATACCGGTTCAAAACCGGCAGCTTATGGATATTTGCAGGATAAGAAGGCATTGACACATCCCAATGTCATGTCGGTAATGGGAGTTCGTTATATCCATTCATCTCGCCAGATACAGGGATTGCCGGAACTGTTCAGGGGTGAAGGCGAGTATATTTATGAATATCCTGCTGCTTTACCAAGAGCTTTCCTTCGGAATAAATGGAAAATCATAGAGGATACAGAAGAGGCTTTGGAATACCTGACGAGTGAGGAATTTGAGCCGTCAATGAGTGTGATTCTTGATCGTAATCCGGAAGGCATAACACCTGGTGAAGATGCTGAGGGTAGTGCGGCAATAATTGATTGGGATGCTAATCAAACAGCACTCTCAGTAATCAGCGATAAACCTTCATTGCTGGTTTTGAGCGAGTCTTATACCAGTTCCGGTTGGAAAGCCACAATAAACGGCGCAAAGGTTGATATATTAAGAGCGAATGGAATTTTCAAAGCTATCGTCGTTCCGGAAGGTAGTTCTGAAGTTTTATTCCGGTATCGTCCGGCTCATTGGATTCCTTCTATTATAGTATCAATCCTTACCTGGCTGCTTATTATTGGGATGGGTGTAACAGGATACATGAGGAACAGGCGTAATTTAAGCGATTGAAATACCTCGTTTTCGATGAAAGCGAGGTACTTGTTATAATGAGTTTGTTTAGACGGAGGATGGTACAGTTCCGAAAAAAGACAAACCGTTAAGCGGACCACCCGCTCAACTCAGGCGAGCAGGATTGTACAAGGGATTACTATTCCTTGGGGCATTAGCCCTGACTGCGAGCCTCTTTTTTTCTACTCATTACCTCATTACCGAGGTACGCATATCTTCGCGCGATCATTTGAATCTTTCTGTAAAATACTTTCGTTATCTCCTCCTCAGTGACAACCCGGAATTGGCTTATGACGCCGTAAAAGAAATTGATTTTCCTATTGTGCTTACTGATGCAGACGGCATACCAAAATTCTGGAAGAATATTTCTATCGACCCGCAGGATACCACATCGGCATCTCATGAACGCCTGCGTTTAATGGTAAAGGAGATGGACGCTCACGGTCATGTTCCTGTTCCGATAGAAGTGGTCCCGGGCGAGATAGACTACTTTCACTTTGACGACCCGGCTATTGTTGCATTACTTAGATGGTTTTCTGTAATCAGTGTTATTGCGGTAGCATTATATGTGCTTCTCGGCTACTTCGGTTTTCGGACTATTCGTAAGGCAGAAGAAAGAAGCGTCTGGGTTGGGATGGCAAGAGAAACCGCGCATCAACTCGGAACACCTATCTCTTCCCTTCTTGGCTGGCTCGAGGTACTGGGTGAAAAGGGTGGTGATGTCACTGAAAAGATGAAACAGGATGTATCACAACTGGAACGAGTAGCGCGGCGTTTTTCTAAAATCGGCGCTCGCGAGAAATTAGCACTTTTTCCCGTTCCTGAAATTATCAGGAATGCAGTTGAATATATGCAGCATAGAATGGGGAGTTCTATAAGTATATCCTATACTGATCATAGTGCCGGTGAAGCTCATCTTCAAACAGATTTGATAGGCTGGGTGCTTGAAAACTTGATACGAAATGCCGGTCAATCAATGGAAGGAGAGGGGCAGATAAGAATTGAGAGCGGTAGAGTCAGAAATTATGTCTATATTGATGTTATAGATTCAGGAAGAGGAATAGCACAACGTGATTTTGAGACGATTTTTCGTCCCGGATATACAACCAAGAAACGTGGTTGGGGACTCGGACTCAGCCTGGGCAGGAGGATCGTGCAGGAAATTCACCGCGGTAAACTATTCGTGGTTGAAAGTAAATCTCATGAGGTCACCACGATTAGAATTTTACTGCCCGTTTAATCCTTAATTGTGAGAATTTGGAAGGTTTTGTGGATAAGCCTCAAACGTACGATGTTTTAGTGATTGGTTCCGGAATAGCGGGGCTTTCTTTCGCTCTGGAATTGGCTGATTCTTTTTCTGTTGCTGTGGTAACCAAAAAAGGTCAAGCGGACTCGGCTACGAGTTACGCACAGGGAGGAATCGCCGCCGCAATTGGTCCGGAAGATTCCATTGAGCTACATTACGAAGATACGACCTCAGCAGGAGCAGGTTTATGTAATCCCGAAGTGGTTAAGATCGTTGCTGAAGAAGGTCCGGCAAAAATCGAACAACTTATGGATTGGGGCACCAGTTTCACTCGAGGAGATAAGGGTGAGCTGGAGTTAGGCCGAGAAGGTGGGCATAGAGTTTCACGAATAGTGCATTACGCCGATTTCACCGGACGTGAAGTAGAACGAGCCCTGTTGGAACGGGTGAGGCAGCATAAGAATATCAATTTAATGGAAAACAAACTTGCTGTAGATGTAATCACTGACCGTCATCTTTCTGCCTCAAGTCGGAAGCCGTCGAAACGCTGTTACGGCGCTTATGTTTTTAATCCCGAAACCAAAAAAGTGGACATGATTCGTTCACGAGCTGTACTTCTTGCATCCGGTGGAATGGGGTGTGTATGGAAATATACTACTAATCCGTCAATCGCTACCGGTGATGGGGTGGCAATATCCTGGCGCGCCGGAGCACGAATTGCTAACCTTGAGTTCATGCAATTTCATCCTACAGCATTATACAAAGCCGGCAACAAAAGTCAATTCTTCCTGATCAGCGAAGCCGTTCGAGGTTTTGGCGCAATTCTATACAACCACCGTGAAGAACGTTTTATGAAAGGCGTGCATGAACTTGAAGAATTAGCGCCAAGAGATGTAGTTGCACGTGCAATAGACAACGAGCTGGTAAAATGGGGGATGGGTCATGTCTGGCTTGATGTGACCAATTTGCCTGCCGATAAGGTCCGTGACAGATTTCCTATGATCTATTCAACCTTATTAGAACAGTATAATATTGATATCACAAAAGATCCTATACCTGTAAGCCCGGCGGCACATTATCAATGCGGTGGAGTAATAACTGATCTGAATGCTCAAACAACAATTGAACGGTTATACGCCGCAGGTGAAGTCGCCCAGACTGGTTTGCATGGGGCTAATCGTCTTGCTTCAAACTCCCTCCTTGAAGCTGTTGTGTTCGCCTCCCGGGCAGCAAGTGCAGTCAAAAAAACATTGCTGGAAAACAAGGGCGAATGTTTGCCTGATATTCCTCACTGGGATGATTCAGGCACTTATGATCCTGAAGAATGGATACTGATCTCTTATGATCGTCAGGAAATCAGGCAGCTCATGCGTTCCTATGTTGGGATTTTACGCAGCGATCACAGGCTTAAGCGGGCGGAACTCAGGCTTGAATTACTGACGAGAGAGATTGAAGATTACTGGCAAAGAACAGTAGTCAGTCCAGAGTTGGTAGAGCTTCGAAATATGGCACAAGTCGCCAAACTGGTTGTCCATTGTGCCATGATGAGGAAGGAAAGCCGGGGATTACATTACACCACAGATTACCCCGATCGGGATGATATCTTTGGAGCACGAGACACTATAATCTAATTTTTTGCACCCTTTTGTCTCCTTATGAATCTAAAGGTAAAATTATCACAATCTCATGCAATCTTGAAAATTGTTGACATTAGTGCGCCCAAGATTGTTGCTTTTATCAGGGAACATATTGTGAATAATTTACTAAACATGTAATAATTTGAACTGAACCATTCTGTATCATTAGGATCAAAAGGAGAGGCATGTCGGTCAGGATAAAAAGAAGAAGTTTTATCAAGATTGCCGGAATGGCAGCAGCAGGAGCCGGAGTAGCCACCGGTATCGGGGGAAAGATTCTCGAAGCGGCAGTCAGAAATACCACCGGGAGTGATAAAATAAAATCCGTTGCAACCTTCTGCGAACTCTGTTTCTGGAAATGTGGAATGATTGCCAAGGTTCAAAACGGAAGAATTATAAAACTGGAAGGTAATCCGAAGCATCCCCTCTCGAACGGTATGCTGTGCCCCCGTGGCAATGGAGCGACCGGTTTGACCTATGATCCTGACCGAATCAAAACACCTTTGATGCGTGTAAATAAACGCGGCGGAGACGAATTCCGCGAGGCATCATGGGATGAAGCCCTTGATTATATAACTGAAAATATGCTGAATATCAAGGAAAAGCATGGTCCGGATTGTCTTGCTCTTTTCAATCACGGATATGGTGCCTCTTTTATCAAACACCTTTTAAAAGCCTACGGCACCCATAACGTTGCAGCCCCATCCTATGCACAATGCCGTGGTCCTCGTGAAGTAGGGTTTGAGTTGACCTTCGGCGAGGGAATCGGATCCCCAGAACGTACAGATATTGCTAATACTCGAATGCTTGTCCTTATAGGTTCTCATCTCGGTGAGAATATGCATAACACCCAGGTTCAGGAATTCGCAGAGGCTATTGGTAATGGTGCGAAGATAGTTGTTGTCGATCCGCGATATTCTACGGCTGCCGGAAAAGCTGACTGGTATCTGCCGATTAAACCAGGTACTGATCTCGCTCTCTTGCTGGCATGGATTCATGTAATAATAAACGAAGAACTTTATGATAAAGAATATATCAATAATTATGCTTATGGTTTCGAGCAGTTAAAGGCACATGTCCAGGACTACTCACCTGAGCAGGCATGGATAATCACCGGAATCAAGCCGGAGTTGATCAGGGCTACAGCACGGGAAATGGGTCATCAGAAACCTGCGGTACTGGTTCACCCCGGAAGACATGTTACCTGGTACGGCGATGATACTCAACGCACCAGGGCAATAGCAATTTTATCAGCTTTATTAGGTTCATGGGGTAGAAAAGGCGGATATTTTTACGGTTCAAGTGTGGATGTACCCAAGGTACATTCACCTAAATATCCCAAGCCCACTCGAACACGTGCTGACCTCCAGTTAAAAGATTACCCATTAGCCAGCAGCACTCTTGCTTCCGGTCTTTGCGAAGCGACCTTTGCCGCACCGCAAGCTGCATGTGATCTGAAAGGCTGGTTTATTTATGGCACCAACCTGATATGGAGCCTGCCCAAACCGGAACAGACTATTGCTGCCCTGCAGAAACTTGAATTTGTGGCGGTTTCCGAGGTGCTCCCGGCAGAAATCGCCGGATGGGCTGATGTTATCCTTCCTGATGCCACTTTCCTTGAAAGGTACGATGATCTGCACATGCCGACCTGGAGAGATCCTTTTATCTCATTACGTCAACCTGTAATTGAGCCGATGTATGATTCGCGTCCGCCCTGGTGGGTAGCGAAACAATTAGCGAAAAGACTTAGTCTCGATGAATACTTCCCCTGGGATACCATTGAGGATTACTTCCACAAGAGGTTGGATCCCATTGGAGTCGATTGGGAAAAATTGAAAAAAGATGGTGTAGCAGTCTATCCTGATGAGCCTTTGTATTTCAAAGATGGCGTTATTCCTGAGTTTGGGACAGATACCGGGAAGATTGAGCTGTATTCAACCTCCCTGGCGTCCTATGGACATGATCCTTTACCCAAATGGACAGATCACGGGAATCCACCTGAAGGTTATTACCGTCTTCTCTTTGGACGACAACCGCATCATACTTTCGGACGTACTACAAATAACCGCGTTTTAAATCGCGTCAAGGACGAGAACGAAATCTGGGTTAATCGTCATGTCGCGGCGGAATGGGGACTTATGCATGGCAAAGAAGTTATCCTTAAAAATCAGGACGGAGTCGTATCGACGCCGGTGAAAGTAAAAGTAACAGAGAGGATAAGAAATGATTGCGTCTTTATTGCACATGGTTTCGGTCATACTGCAAGAGGGTTGAGTAATAAAAAAGGCGCATCCGATTCGTTCCTGGTAACCCGGTATAAAACTGACCCAATTATGGGCGGTACCGGGATGAATGTCAATTTTGTCACTTTTGTTGTATAAAACGGATTACAAGGATAGATAATGGCTCGTTACGCAATGGTCATAGATACAAAAAGATGCGTTGGCTGTCATGCCTGCGTCATCACCTGCTACATGGAAAACAATGTACCTGAAGGTTTCACACGTGACTGGATCGTTGAAGTCGTTGAAGGTGAATTTCCTGATCTCAGGAGCGAAATCCGTACTGAAAGATGTAATCATTGCGAAAACCCACCCTGTGTTTTTGTTTGTCCTTGCGGTGCATCGTATAAGGATAAGGATACAGGAATTGTCCTTGTGCATCATGATAAGTGTTCCGGCTGTAAAGCTTGCATTGCTGCTTGTCCCTATGATGCGCGTTTCATAAATCCAATCGGTTATGCCGATAAATGCACTTTTTGCGACCACAGGGTCAAATTAGGCAAAACTACGGCTTGTGCGCAGACTTGTCCTACATCTGCAATCAATTTCGGGAATCTTGATGACCCCGCAAGCAAACTACACAAGCTGATGAACGGCAGGATTGTAAAAACAATGAAACCTGAAGCCGGAACAGGACCGAATATTTTTTATTTGTTGTAGTTGATAGTCATTCTGAACGAAGTGAAGAATCTCAAGCAATGAATCTACATTCTTTCAGATAAAACAGAGATTCTTCACTTCGTTCAGAATGACACGCAGTTTAACAGCTATGTTTTTTTTATGGAGAAGTAAGGATGACGGAAGTAACCAGTTTTAGAAATAATCCTTTAATCGATCCTCATCTTGAAATCTGGGAATGGCAGATTCCGGGATATCTGTTCCTCGGGGGACTGGTAGCCGGATTGATGATTCTAAATGGCGTCTGGCGGCTATTTTACAGCGACAAAGAGGGGAGATCAATTACAAGAAACGGTGCGGTTGCGGCTCCAGTTTTGCTCTCGCTCGGGATGTTTCTACTATTTCTTGATCTGTCATATAAAATCCATGTCTTCCGTTTTTATACGACTTTTAACCCGGCATCGCCAATGTCATGGGGATCCTGGATATTACTCCTTGTTTATCCTGTACAGATTCTGACGCTGGCACTACCCGGCGGTATTGAGAGATTTGGATGGAGGTTTTCTTTTCTAAATCCATTGTGGGATAAAATCAAGATCTATGCAGAACGATACAACGTTGCTGTTTCAACTTCTAATATAGTGCTGGGAATAGGGCTCGGTATCTATACCGGGATTTTACTTGCAGTCAATGCGGCAAGACCACTTTGGAACGTGTCACTCCTGGGGCCGTTGTTTCTTGTCAGCGGATTATCCGCTGCCAGCGCCTGGAATTTACTGGCTCGCCCGAATGATGCAGAAAAAAAATTACTTGTAAGATGGGATATCGGGCTGTTAGGAATAGAGCTAATCTTCCTGATGTTAATTATAATCGAACTCTCTACCGGACCGATAGGAAAACAGGCAGCCGCCGGACTTTTCCTTGGTGGGAATTACACTGCATCTTTCTGGGTTTTTATTGTCGGACTGGGAATATTATTACCTCTCTGGCTGGAAATTCGTGAAGCTATTGGTCGGTATGTTCCGCATTGGCTTGGTCCTCTACTGGTTCTCGGTGGAGGTCTCGCATTAAGGATTGTTTTCGTCTATGCCGGACAGATCAGCAGTATGCCGGAGATAACTCTCTTTCGCTGAGTAGTTCATTTTTAAGTAGTTCACTTTCGCCGAAAGTGAATTATTAGTATTCGTAATACATTAATTTTTTTAACTTGAGATTTCAACATGGAAAAAACTAAAGCACAACCTTACTGGCAGCCTTATTACGCAGGACTTGGACTGGGATTGGTGCTGCTGTTATCCTATATGCTTCTGGGGCAGGGGCTGGGAGGATCAGGCGCTTTTGCACGTCTCCTCTATTCTATTATGCATTCCGTAGCACCCGGACATGTCGAAGGTAATCCATACATGGCAAAGTATTTTGCCGACGGCGCTAATCCACTTAACAACGCACTTGTTTTTCTTGTCATAGGTGTTTTCACCGGCGGTCTAATAAGTGGTCTGTTAGCTGGACGAGTCAGGAAGACTGTGGAAAAAGGACCGAATATTTCTGTCAAAGGACGCTTCATTTTTGCTTTTGCCGGTGGAACATTGATGGGATTTGCGGCTCGCCTTGCGCGCGGTTGCACTTCAGGTCAGGCGCTATCAGGAGGTGCGACTTTGGCTCTTGGTAGCTGGGCATTTATGTTCGCAGTTTTTGCAGGCGGATTCGCCGCCGCCTGGTTTGTAAGGAGACAGTGGCTATGAAATTCCCGGTAAGTTATTATGCAGAGTGGACGCCATATTTTGGATTACTCATAGCATGGATAATAGGTATAGGATTTGGATTCTTTCTTGAACGCGGCGGATTTGGTAATGCGCGAAAGCTGGCAGCGCAATTCTACTTCAAGGACTTTGCAGTACTCAAAGTGATGTTCACTGCAATTGTTGTTGCGGGGCTTGGTTTCTGGGGTTTAGTTCTCCTGGGATTGCTTGATCTTAGTGCTACCTATATCAACCTCACCTTTCTTGGAGCACAGGTAATCGGGGGTTTGATTCTCGGGGTTGGTTTCGTTATTGGAGGATATTGTCCAGGTACGTCATGTGTTGCGGTTTCCACCGGAAAATTGGATGCACTGGTTTACCTGGCTGGAATCCTGTTTGGAATATTTGTGTACAGCGAATTTGCACCAATTCTCGACAAACTCCATAATTCCGGTTCGATGGGTGAAGTCTATGTCTGGCAATGGCTGCATGTGTCGCCCGGTGTTGCGATGATCCTGGCAGTATTAATGGCGGTTGGAGCGTTTACCGCAGCTACTATAGTCGAAAGAAAAAAGAAATCTATAGTTCAACCGTAATGTAGATCTAAATCAAATCTCTACTGTACGCTGCAAGATAAATATTAAAGTAGCAATTTAAGGAGTTTATTCAGAATGAAAACAAAGATATTTCCCAAACTCGGAGCAGCATTATTGATTCTGACAGCTTTCGTGCTCGCCTTGATGGGCAGTCCGACCAGCCAGATGCCCCTGAAAGTTACAGAAGAAATAGGCGACCTGATAATTCAAGGGGAGGATTATATTTCCCCTGGTGATCTCTCAGAAAAAATTATTGTTGAAGAACCGGGTTTATTCATTGCTGACGTAAGACCGGCGGAATTATATGTCACTTCACCAATGGCAAATTCAGTAAATATTCCATTGCAGACCTTATTGTCTCGTGAGGGACTTGAGGAAATCCCTGCAACAGGACAAATAGTGCTTGTTTGTGGTAATGGAAACCGTTCGAGCCAGGCATGGGTGGTATTGCGCAGCCTTGGTTATGAAGCATACATCCTCGAAGGTGGAATGAATGCCTGGGTCGGGATGCTTGAGGGTGACGGTCTGGAAGATAAAACACATTATACAGCACGCCTCCAGGCATTACGGCAACGTTTCCTCGGAGATAGCGCCGGTATATCAGTTGCGCCATCGACTACATCAGTAGAAACCACAACTCCCACGATGCCTAAGGTAAAAAAGAAGAAAAAGAAAAAAGCTGCCGGTGGGTGTTAATGCAAGATTCGTAGTAATCACAGAAAAATTATTCAGGGATAAGCCCTTAGTATAATTCCTAATTCCTAATTCCTAATTCGTATGCCGGCCTGGTTTTCCATCGTTTATGGAGCCATAGATATTGGTCGGGATGTTTTCGTACTTCCTGCTCTATCATTTCTACCAACCTGCAGGTCAGATCGTAAATATCCTTATCACGATCCCCGGATGGCGTGAAATCCACAATTTCGAATTTACACTTGATGCGACCATCATCAAGACGATAAGAAGTTAAGACTGCAACCGGAGTTTGCAGCTTCAAGGCAAACACCGCGACTCCTCGAAAAGTGCTTGCCAAACGCCCGAAAAAGGGAACGAATTCTCCGCGCGAACGGGCATCCTGATCGATCATCATGGCGATCAGCCGGTTATTCTTCAGTGCGCTGATGATTCCCCTGGTTGCCTCAGACCGCAGGACAATCTCTACCCCAATCGAACGACGGATATCATCAACATATTTACCAACAGCTGGATTCGTTTGTTCAGCTACGACATAAGAGGCGGAAAAACCATTGTTCGCCGCCCATGCACCCTGGTACTCCCAGCATCCCAAATGCGCTGCCGCAACGAGGCATCCTTTTCCTCTATCCAGGACTTCTTTCAAGATTTCCACATCGTCAAAAATTACCCATTTATTAAGTTCATCGCCTTTCATTGCCGGGATTCGGGCAGTTTCCGCCACAACTGTCACCATGTGGCAATAAGCTTTGCGGACAGTTTTATTGACCCATTTGTCGTCTTTCTCCGGGAATGATGCAGCCAGTTGTTCCCGCGCGACTTCCTTTCGGATTCCAGTTATATCATGGAGCAATCCGCCGAGGAAAGAGCCAAGCGCCTGTGCTTTGCGGTGGGGCAGGGTACGGAACACACCGGCAATCCCTTTTACGAGCGCCAGTTCAAAATGTTGGGCTATTGATGCTTTTTGGGGAGGCATATTGATATGGGCATTAATAAGATCTGGAAATAAACAAAATCAATCCCGACCCGGTTATGGCAGGGTCGGGATTGAATAATACACGTTGTGGAATCTTTATAAATCATCCAGCGTAATAGTTTTTACGTTACCAAAAGGTGAAAGCTGGTCTGTGACTTCATCCGCTTTACCTACAACTGTCATGCGAATATTTTCCGGTTGCAGATATTTTTTCGCCATGGCATTGATTTCATCAAGAGTGACTGCCGCCATCCGTTGTCGATAGGTTTCGATATAATTCTGCGGATCCGGTACGTCAAACATCAACGCTGTCTGGAACTGGGTGGCAAGCTGCTGCGGAGTCTCGAACCTTGCCGGGTATTTTCCGATAAGGAAAGCCTTTGCGTCCTGCAGTTCTTTTTCAGTGAAGCCATCCTTAATTGCCGTTTTCATCAGTCCGTAGATTTCTTCGATTACCTGACCGGTTGTTTCAGTCCCGGTTGATGCGCTGAATGTGTATGCGCCTTTCTTCTGTTTGGAAGAAATGTTGCTCCGGGTGTCATAGACAAGTCCGAGGTCGTTACGGATTCTAAGCATCATCCTGCTGGAAAATCCACCCGCACCGAAAATATAATTCATCAGGCTGAAAGCAGCCTGATCTTTGCCCATATAATATGGTGAGCAGACATAACCCATACGGACTTCAGATTGCACGGCATCAGTTTTGTCAACAAGAAGGATCTCTCCGCCTGGAGCCATTACAGGATCACCAATTGCTGCCAGCTTGGTGGTTCGTTTTTTCCAACCGGTAAAATATTTCTTGACAAGTTTGTGTGCTTTTTTCCAATCGATATCACCGGATACCGCGAGGATTGCCTGGTTCGGAGCAACGAGGTTTTTATACTGTCCTGTAATTTCGTCACGGGTGAAAGCTCCCACGCTTTCCTCAGAACCACTACCCGGCATACCGTAAGGATGATCTCCATAAACAAATTTTGCATATTGTTTACCGGCAATAGCTGAAGGGCTGTCTTTGTCCTGCATAATTCCGGCAATGATCTGGGGACGTAACCGCTCAATCTCCTCTTCAGGAAAATTCGCCTTGATAGCACAATCACTGACCAGCTCGAGCGCCAGATCAATATCACGTGTCAGTACACTCGATTGAATGTAAATTGCATTCCAACCTGAGCCGCTGTTGATAGAGCCGCCGACAAAATCAATTTCTTCAGCCATTTGCGTCGAGGTGCGAT
This sequence comes from Candidatus Electryonea clarkiae, assembly GCA_030765455.1. Taxonomy (GTDB): domain Bacteria; phylum Electryoneota; class Electryoneia; order Electryoneales; family Electryoneaceae; genus Electryonea; species Electryonea clarkiae. Next base: position 61,090 of record JAVCCM010000111.1, read on the forward strand.
TTTCGGTTCCTTCTGTGATCAAATCTGCCATGAAGCTGACCAAACCGGGTTTGTCCATCGGACTATAAAGCTGCCCGGTCGGGATAAGAAGCCTGATACTCACCACCGGCAATTCATGCTGGGGGACATAATAAATAGTCAATCCGTTTTTCAGATTCTTCTTAATAAATTTCGGCAATTGCATGGGTGAAGGATCAAGTTTTCCGGATGGTGTGTAAGCCGGAACCGGGTCAAAATCCTCTTCAGCTATAACAAAATTGCAGGCTAAAAGAAGAATTCCCAAGGATAACATGATACGAATTGTATTTTCTTTGGTTTTCATTATTCGCCCCCTCCCATTTGCATCATACCCATATCGGGTATTTCCGGTACGACGATAAGTACAGTTCGGTTTCGATCATGAAAATATGCTTTGGCAACTCTTTGCACGTCTTCGATAGTTACAGCTCGGTATTTCGCAGGTTTCTCCAGGAAAGCATTGTAATCACCATCGTATAGGATTACTGATTCGCCTATAGCGGAAGCTTTTCCATTAACTGTTTGTAATCCAAAAATATAATCCGCTTCAAGCTGGTTCTTGGCTTTTTGCAGTTCACGTTCGGTTGGCGGATTATCGGGTATCCCTTCAATTTCTTCAAAGAGAGCCTTTTCTGCGACTTCCATTTCGACACCTGGATTTACTCCGATGTATGCAAGAAAAATCCCCGGGTCTTTCAGGTCAAAAAGAAAACCACCTGCAAATGCTGCTACCTGATCGTCATAAATACACCGTTTATAGATACGGGATGATTTGCCGTCAGACAGAATCTTTTGCAGTACTTCGAGTGCTGCCATATCATCATGGGATGCTTCAGGGACGTGATACGCTGTAAGCAGAAATGGAAGCTGTGCAATACGATGCAGTTTTATACGACGTTCGCCCTTTTGTGGCGGTTCAACAGTTCTTACATCTGGTGGAACCGGCTGGGATGGTATCTTGCTGTAATACTTGTCAATCAAAAGTTTAGCTTCTTCAGGATCAAAATCACCGGCAAGGATAACCGTGGCGTTGTTAGGTGCATACCAGGTTTTGTGGAACTTGCGCAGATCCTCTATCTCCCAACCCTCTATATCGCTCATCCATCCTATGACAGGCCAGCTATAGGGATGTGCACGGAAAGCATTTGTAAACACCTCTTCAAAGGCTTCACCCATAATGCTGTTATCAACACGCATCCTTCTCTCTTCCGTCACTGCACCGCGTTCCTTGTTAGCGACAGAATCGACAATAGCGAGATTTGCCTGGCGTTCCGCTTCGAGGTGGACTACGAGTTCAAGCTTATCAGCAGCGATATTCTCGTAGTATGCTGTTCGATCATACCATGTATTGGCGTTCAGCGATCCGCCATTTGCCTGAACTATATGAGCATGTTCTTCCCTGGCATACTTCTTCGATCCGTTAAACATCATATGTTCGAAAAAATGTGCGATGCCGGTTTTACTGACTTCTTCGTTCCGGCTGCCTACACGGTAATACACCATGTAAGTAATGACAGGCGCGCTGTGATCCTCAAGCATTAATACCTGAAGTCCGTTCTCCAGACTATATTCCTGGACATTCAGAATATCTGGATTGAGTATAGGTGCAGGTGTTTCCTCTGCAGCAAATGCAGTGAAGCAAAACACCATTCCCACAGCCAGCCCGATTGCCAACCGTTTTATCATGGATATTCTCCCTTTCTTAGGCTTTTCAGCCATTATTATTGCTCCGATATTGTTGAAGCCGGGCTTTGCCCGGTAAGGATTTCAAGATCAGGAATCTTCGGTTTTCAATGCTGTCAAGTTGGGAAAAGCAACCTTGTCATCCTGCCTGCACAGGATTTATAATGAACTTAACAGCTACCTATTTCCGCTTGGATCCCTATAAGCATCATTGGAAACAAGATAATAAAATATATCACTTGATGGGAGAGTGTAAGTTCTTCTCATGTCTTAAACAAGACCGGAGAGCGAGTAGTGTATTAATTGCATATATCTTTCTTCCTCCAACAGTTAATTATTCCGGTTTTTTTACAATTTTGAGGTGATTCCCTTTCAAAAATGCGCTAAATTCATTTTCTTATGATAAAAATACATTATTGCAATTGGAGTCTGGTTAATGCGCCAGTGTGCTGTTGAACGTCTAAAAACTGATATGGTCTTAGCGCGTCCGGTGATGGACCAGTTTTTCCGAATGCTGCTTGGACCCGGTGTGAGATTGACGCCCGCTTATATCTCAAAGTTGAACAGACTCGAAATTAATTTCGTTTATGTAATGGAGCCGGGTACGGATTTCATAGCACCGGACGATATAATTGGGGTCAAGAGCCGAAAAGAAGTATTTACCGCATTCGATGAATTCACCGAGTCAAGAGAAGAAGAGAAAAAACCGTCTGAACATACCATTCGAAGTGTAGGGAAATCATCGAAAAGTTCATCTGGGAAAACGATGATGATTCGGCGTGCGACCGACACCATGTTAAAAGATGTCCTGAATTCATCCGTCAGTTATTATTATCCCAGTGTAAATCTTTCGAGTAACCCGAGCTTCAACCACGCCTTCGACGTGGCTCAACTTTCCATGATGCTCGGTATGCGTTTTCATTACAGCGAGAACGAGCTGTTACGTCTTGGTGAGGCAGGATTACTCCATGATATGGCAAAAAGCCAACTGGATGAGTCGCTTGTTACTACTGTACAAAGCAAGTTTACACAGGAGCAACTACAGTCATATTATCTTCATCCTGATGTGGCTATGAATGCAATAATGAGTGACCGGAGTATCGATCCGGCAGTGGCAATGGCAGTGCATCAACATCATGAGCATCACGATGGCAGTGGATTTCCCCAGGGATTGGAAGGCAGCTCTGATCCACCTCTTACAAATCGTATAGCTCCTAAAAAAATATTCAGACTCGCAGAAATTCTCGCGGTGGCAAACTACTTTGACAACCTTCTAAATGGAAGAATTGACGGTAAGTTGTATGCACCTCTCGATGCAGTAGATGAATTGATTCAACTTTCAGGCAGTTATTTCAATCCAAATATCGTGAGGGAATCAGTTGCAATTATCAATGTTTTCCCACTCGGCTGCAACGTGAATGTCTCCGAGAGCTATAGTGCTGAAATTACTAACTATCGTGGGGTTGTGGCGAAAGTTAATCCATCTGATTTACATCGCCCCGAGGTTTTGCTTCTTTATAATTCCAACAGGATGAAACTGGAGCCGCCTTTGATGGTAGATTTCAGCGAAGACAAATACGCCAAACTGTCATATATATATTCTTTATAGAATTTTACTCACTTCATAATCCAGCTTAATCGGGTAATTAAAGTTTCTACGATGAACTACTTTTATTGAAGAATCTCCGTTTTGAATTCTGGAAGATAACACCTCTTTTTACGAAAAAATCCCTTTCAATGAAAGGGACTTACTTATGAAAAAGAATGAGGTTTTATCGTTATAGAGTAACTGGATTTACCTTTAGAACATCGGCGTAGATGTCAAGTATCTTTTCAGAGGATTTCATCCAGGAAAAATCTTTTGCCATACCATTACGCATCAGTTTTTTCCAGGCTTTCTTATCCGAGAAGGTTGTTAATGCCCTGTCAATTGCATCGATTAACGCACTTTCATTGAATTCATCAAAAATAAATCCTGTACCATTGGTATTCTTTTCATCGAAATTGTCAACTGTATCAATTAATCCGCCTGTGCCGTGAACAATAGGTGGAGTACCATATCGCAGGCTGAACATCTGGTTCATGCCGCATGGCTCATATCTCGAAGGCATAAGGTAAGCATCCACACCGGCTTCTATGCGATGGGCGAGGGCAGTGTCAAATTCATCTTTAAAGATAAATCTACCGGGGTATTCTTTTTCCGCCTTCTTCAGTGCTTTTTGTAAATCCGGCTCCCCGACTCCAAGAACAATTATCGCAACGTCTTTTTCCATGATCTTGTCAAGCGCTGAAATCAGCAACTCATAACCCTTTTGTTCGACAAGCCGTGAGACCATACCGATCAGTAAAGTCCTGGGTTCAAGGCTAACAGAAAGTTCTTCACATAATGAAGCGCGGTTTTCAGATTTAGCATCAAGTTCATCGGCGGTGTAATTTGCTTGAAGATTACCGTTGGTTTCGGGATTCCATTCCTGATTGTCAATACCATTCAATACACCCTTGAATCGATCTCCTAGATCCGAGAGTGCTTCTCCCATTCCACACCCGATTTCGGGTTTCGTCAGAATCTCTTGTGCATAAGTTGGCGATACGGTAGTAACCATATCCGCGGTCTTGATTCCGGCATGGAGGAAATTGAATTTTCCATTATGCCATGCAGGATGATTCTCATCGAAAGGCATTGTATTAGCGCTGATTTCAGATGCAATTTCGGGATCAAATTCACCCTGATAGGCAATATTATGAATTGTAAAAACGGTCTTGATATCTTTGAAAAAAGGATCGTCTTTATAAACTGTTTTTAAGTAGTACGAAACAAGACCTGATGACCAGTCATTGAAGTGAATCAAGTCCGGCTGCCAGTACAGCACTTTCAGCATTTCAAAAGCAGTGCGAGCGAATAATGCGAAACGAAAATGGTTGTCAGGCCAGCCTTTGCCAGTTTCCAGATCATTATAGATTTCCGGACGGTCAAAATGTGGTTTACTTTCTACAAAATAAGCTTGCACTTTAGATTCCGGGATGAACCCCGATTTTACATTAAGAACAACAACCTCGTCACCCATTGGAACTTCGATATCACGCAGACGAATAACTTCTCTCAGATTATATTTTCTGTCACGGATGAATTTATATTTTGGCAATAATACTCTGATATCATGTTCTTTATCTTTCAAAATACGTGGCAGAGAATTAGCGACATCAGCCAATCCTCCGACTTTCGCAAATGGTGTAATTTCACTACTGAGATACAGGACATTATAAGTTGCCATCTTATCAAAGCCTTATTTTTTGGGTTTTACAGCAAGTTAGGGAGCTAAAACGCTAATATAAAATAATTAAGCGGCTGAATCAAGGTCAGAAGTATAAACGATGGTACAATTTCTTCCTTTTGCTTTTGCGCGGTAGAGAGCACGATCTGAATTGTTAATGAGATCGCGAGGAGTTTTTATGTTGCCGGTATTATCAGCGACACCGAGACTGATAGTAAGTCGTCCCAGGGGTTGACTGTCGGTCTTGTTAAAATTTGTATTCATGATAGACTGCCGGATTTTTTCCGCCACAAGCAGCCCGGCGGATACATCACTTTCAGGGAGTATGAGTGCGAATTCTTCACCACCGTAACGTGCAACCGTATCTTCCTCACGTACATTAGCTTTTAAAACTTGTGCTAATTCCCTGAGAAGCCTGTCACCTACAAGATGACCGTGAGTATCATTGTAGTGTTTAAAGTGATCAATATCAATCATTACCATTGTAAGGTTATGGCCATAACGTCTGGCGCGCTTAAATTCTTTTTTGATTTGTTCGTTGAAATAACGTCTATTTGATATATTAGTCAGGGCGTCAATTGTAGCCATTCGATGCACTTTTGTATGAGCGTTTGAAGCCTCAATACAACGAGCTATCGTTTTACTGATCAATTCTACCTTTTCAATTTCGTGGGTGGAAATCATTAAAGATCGACGATAAAACAGCATTAATAAGCCCTGCACACGTCGGTTAAATACAAGGGGAATGACAATACCTTCCTTTAATCCGGCAAGTTGAATCAAGTGTGGATTCATTACACCATCGACCCGTTCAGTGCGAATAATACGTGGGCGCTTCTCTTTCATTATGCCCGTAACAAGCTTTTCGCCGAGAAGAATGGACATTTTATCGTCACCATAGCCGGTATAATTACGTCTCCAGGAGATGAATTCCTCATATCTTTTGCCGACACGGGTAAAAATATGGATTTCCATAAAATCGTAATTAATCGTTTTCTTTAAAACACTGCTAATAGCAGGCAGGAGCCGTTCAGCCCGTAACTCACCTCCAACGGCATCCTGAATCCGGTTGTGAATTGAAACCCATTGAGCTTCAATCAGTCGTCTCTGTGTCCAGGGGTCGAGATTGTCTGCTAATGCCACAGCAGAGCGCACCGGTGGGAGAACAAGAGAAGCGCCTTTATCCAGTTTTCCAATTCTATTATAGCTGCTTTTCATTCCATCAAGCTGTTGTTTCAACTCACCAGGGAAGGTTTTATGATTTGCGATGGCATCAACTGCAATTTTTACATTGTCAAGATCCCACGATAGTCCCACATGCCATAAATCATCAAGGGATACCCCAAAACGTTTTCGTTTAGGTTGACGTCTCGCAACAAGTACAAGTGTTCCATACAATCCGGTCCATGCGATCCATAATTCATTTAGAAATGCATGGTTTCCACGAGGTTGTTCGGAGGTTAAATGCCATAGTCGTTCATCATTTGGAACGACTGTTAATAAACCGGGACCGTGAGGGGTTGAGCCTGAGGGCCAGTCAGCCACTGCCTGCACAAGCCTTTCGGGGATATAAGCAAATCCATGCTGAACTTCTGACAATCTTGCCGCCTCAAAAATGGAATGAAGCAAGCCTACAAGACTATGGCTCAGGTAAAGACGGCGATATGCAGTCTCAAGCCCTTTGCTTTCAAGTTTTTGCCAGGCTCCGTCGATAGTTCTGTAAAAACTAGCACTATTTGGTGGAGTCTTCTTCGGCATTAAAACACCTCAAACTGATTTTTAAGTAACTGCTTTAATCGCATTGCACTCTTAATGGCTTGTCCAGCATGACAATTGTTGAAAAAAAGGTAAGTAGTTTCAGCCCTTTGTGCCATACTCTTTATTCGAGGCGTCCATTCATGGAGTTCTTTATCAGAATAACTCCAATCGTACCTGTCTCCTGCTTTTGGATTGTACCATGTCGTCTTGTTGCGACCGTGAAAACGTACATATCCAAACTTTCCGGCGACAGCAGGACGTGCATTTGCAAGTCCAGATAAGTTCGGTTGATCTACCGCCACCCACCCATATCCAAGATTTCTGCATAATTCAACTGTGCTTTCATTATCCCAGCTTTTATGCCGGAATTCTGCAAAAATCTTAATTCCCTTTGATTTTTCAATGAGAGCTGAAAGGTATTGTTTTTCCACATCCCCAGCATGGAATGATGCCGGGAACTGAGCAAGAAGACCCTTCAGTTTGCGGGAATCGATCAATGGAGAAATACATTCCAGTAAATCATTGATTTCTTCTCCACCCTGTTTGCGAATATGAGTGCTTTCCTTGTTTAATTTTGTAATAAATGTAAAGTTGTCCGGTGTCTGATCCACCCACTTCATAACGGTCTCTTTTTTGGGGAGACCGTAATAGGTCATATTGATTTCTACAGTATTAAAATGCTCCGAGTAATGCTGAAGCCACCTGTCTTTACCAAGCTTTTCAGGGTAAAAACTTCCCACCCAGTCTGTGAAATAATAACCGGAGGTGCCGATCACGATCATTCTGCAGCCCCGGAAACCGCACCGATCCTTCTGCCTTTATCTACAACCAAAACACCTCGTTTGAATACTTTTTCAACCTGGTTAATCCCAAAATGATATGGGATCATACTGATATTTTCGGATCGCCATACCACAAGGTCAGCCAGCATTCCCGGTTCTATCGAGCCCCGGTCATCAAGATCCAGCGCCCGGGCGGAGCCAATAGTAGCCATCCATAAGGCTTCTTCTGCGGTAATGCGAAAGCGTATCACGCCAAGATGCATTGCCATCTGCATTGATTCGCACATTGCACTGCCGGGATTGAAGTCTGTTGCCAATGCACACACAATACCCTTTTCGATCATTTTGCGGACCGGGGGATCTTGTTCCATCCGAAGAAAGTGTGCGGCTACCGGCAGCAGACCGGCTGCTGTATTCGAGTTTGCAAGAAGTTCAATGGATTCATCATCAATGTATTCTATATGGTCAGCTGATAATGCACCCATCTCGACAGCCAGCCTGGTCCCTCCAAGAGGGGAAAGCTGGTCAGCATGAAGTTTTATCGCCAAACCATGTTTTTGGGCGGCTGAAAGGACGGTGCGCGATTCCTCAAGAGAATAAACCCCTTTTTCACAAAATATATCGCATGCAACCGCGAGATTTTCTTCTGCTACACGCGGTATCATTTGATTGATCAATAAATTTATGTAACCATCATGATTGTTACGGTATTCCAATGGAAATTCATGAGCGCCCAGGAAAGTCGGGATTAGATCAAGTGGGTGTTTTTCGTCTAAGCCCTGAATTGCCTGGAGCATCTTTATTTCAGAGTTCGTTTCCAGTCCATACCCGCTTTTTGCCTCAAGTGTGGTCGTTCCATATTCAAGAGCGCGATCAAGGTAGGGAAGTGTACGTTCTATCAGCGTTTTTTTGTCGGTTTTTTGCAGTTTTCCTGCAGAATTTAATATTCCTCCTCCGGCTCCGGCGATTTCAGAGTATGAAGCTCCCCGTGTGCGCATTTCAAATTCGTTTTCTCGAGTGCCGGCAAATACAGGATGAGCATGAAAATCAATCAACCCTGGAGTAATTCCTAGTCCCCCGATATTGACATGTTTCACATCAGGCTGTTCTGGGAAATCAGCCTCATCTCCTATCCACGATATCATTCCGTCTTCTATAAGAATGGAGTCAGCCTCCGGATAATTAATACGGTACAGGGGTTTGCCGCGCTCGAACCGTGCAGGTGCAGCTATCCAGGAAATATTTGTCAGTAATAACGATTCAGTCATGTGTGTAACTTTGCTGCAAAATGTAACTCCTGACGATTTCTCTTCTTGAATCTTAGGAGGAGGGATTTAACTATACAAATACTTGTATAGTTAAATCCTGTAAGGATGACATGATTTTAGCCCACGCTTTCAAGTGGGATTGCAAACAAACCTAATGTCCAGTCCCGTAGGGACGGCTGAGTCAGTGCAAGAAGAAGTTTCAGCCTTCGGTCGTCCCTGCGGGACTTAAAATATTTATATTCCAATACCCACTTGAAAGAGTGGGCTAAAGTCAACAGTCCCTACGGGGCAGACTATAAACGTACATATATAAAATTGTTTACAATATATCTTCTTGTATTTGATACATTTCAACAGCTAATTATTATTAGGATCAAAATTATCATTCTCAAACATATCTCTTGCCAACCGGTTAATAGATTTCAGTTGTTTCAACTCGGTCGTTAACCTGAAAACCCTGTCTTCTCCTGAGACTTCGCCAAGGAGTTTTCTCTGACGGCTATTATCCAAACCGATTGTCTGCCCGATGATGTAAGATATTTCTCTCTCAACCTCAAGCTGGCTGACAACTGATTCAAGATGGCTGCGTAATTCTTTCTTTAGTCCGAGTTGAGAAATGAATCTCCAAAAACGGTTCAGGAGGTCGGATATATTCTCTTTTGAAATAATTTCACCGGGTAAATCGTCAATGAACTCAACTTCACCCATTGGGAAAGGCACATCGGTTAGCATATTTCTCAGTAAGAACCTGTCTTCCCCTAATGCAAGGATATCGTAACGCCCATCATCATATTTTTTTACAACCCGGTAAACCGAGGCTGTTGTTCCGACCAGGTCGGAAGAAAAGCCAGAATCTGTAATAATGCCGAATTGAGCATTATTGTTGATACAATCTGCTATCATTCTTTTATAATGGGTTTCAAATATATGCATCGGAAGAATCATCTTCGGAAACAACACGCGTTCTAATTGGAAAATTGGTATAATTTTTGATTTGTACATCTTTCTTTCTCTATATGTTAAGCCGCAATAGTCAAATAGTTATCATCCGCTTGATTTTAAATGCCAATGGATCGAGTTTTCAAACTTCCGTCTCATCAATCTAAAAGATACCTCTCGATACTTGGATATTCATTAAAATTTACAAAATATTTCATTTTATTGTTATGACTTTGATCACATCAGGCGGCAGGCACAAGCCTCCACTATCAATCAAGATTCATTCAGAACCTTGCTGATCAAGATTCTGTTTTAAATCAACGGATTCAGTCAATCCGCTATCTGTCAGGGGAGGAATAGGCGACCAGTCAGGCATCAATCCCTTGGCAAATAATTGTCTGCGTGCGGTTCCATCGGCATTCATAACCCACAAATTTCCTTGGTAGCTATAGGCGATTCGCATTCCATCCGGGCTCCATGATGGTTCAAGATGATCGCCCGGCTCGTTGGTCAGCGGTATATCCACATCGCCCTGGGGATCCATTATCCTGAGTTGAAATCCATTCTTCTCAAGCCTGACATAGACAATCCACTCCCCGGCAGCGGACCATGCGGGATCAGCGTTATAACTCCCTTCATATGTCAGCCGTAATATATTGGTTCCGTCGATATCCATCCGGTAAATCTGGGGTGATCCGCTTCTATCGGACATAAATACGATATCACGTCCGGTGGGAGACCATGATGGAGACGTGTTAATAGCATGTTTAGATAAAGTCAGATTTCGCATTTTGCTGCCATCGGATCGGATAAGATACAAATCCGTGCTGTAACCATGTGATCCGGCAAATACGATCAAGTCACCTGAAGGTGACCAGCTTGGCGCTGCATCTGTGCCTCGCCTTGAGACCAGGGTTGTGATTTTTCCAGCTTTCAAATCAGCAATATGGATGTTCGCATCTTCGGAAGCACGAAATGAACAGAATACTATGCGATTGCCGTCAGGGGACCAGGAGGGAGACAGGGCGATGGATTTATCTCGTGTCAGCATTTCACGGTTTCCCCCATCATAATCCATCAATATCAGTTCTTTTATATCTCCTTTATACTTGGAGACACATACGATTTTACTCCTGAAAGGTGGCGTCATGCCGGTTAGTTGGCGCAGGATCTCCTCGGCGGCAGCGTCTCCGGCAGCTTTGGCAATATTTTTTTCAAACAGGATCGTTCCTTGATAGAAGGGTTCTTCATCCGGCGCTGCGAGACTCAGTTTGGCGTGTAGTTTTCCATCAATATTCAGGAATTCGCCGTGGAGTTCAGTCGTGAAACCGGCAGCATCCGGAAGTTCCGGAGGACCGACCAAAGAATCACCATTACCAGTCTCAAGGCGGATATATCCAGACCATTCCAGGGCAAATCTTAACCGGTCATTAAACTCAATTCCTGCTGAATTTAGTTCAGATACAGTTTGTGAGTCTGATTCCATTGTTGTGTATATTTCATTTCCGGAATCAGTTTTTGATATTTCAGTATAATTAATCGAAGGATCCGCCGGGAAAAATACAAGTGTTGGACGGTAAAATCCCGTTGACTGAGCTTCAAGGATAACCTCAAGTGTTTCTTCATCTTCGGGTTTTTGAGAGACAGCATTACTAAATGATATACTCAAAACAAAAAGAAGAGCTAAAGTAGCTCGACGGTTCCACCGAGAAATTAAACAGGGACTCATAATATTTATTGTCTTTTTATGCATATTGTAATTGATTATGTGAAAAGTAGAAAAATCAATATAACAAAATGAAGTTGCCGGAAAATAGATGCTAATTCGGAAAGATTTCTCAAGAGATGGGATGATTTCAAGGATAATACACATTCAATTTTCCATTTTTTTGATGCCAAATAATTTTCATCGTCCACATGAAAACTGTTGCAGGCGGGATGGTTTATAGATATTTTGCCACCATGTTCAAGGGAGATATTACAGAATGAACAATGCAAGTGTAGCCGGAGTAATCTTAGGATTATCACTCATATTTGGCGCTATCTATATGGGGGTGAACGAAATTGAGTTATTCCCAGTCCCGGCTGTATGGGGAATTTTTATCAGTGTGCCTTCATTGATGATAGTTCTTGGCGGCGCTCTCTCAGCCAGTATGATAGCATTTCAGAGCAACACGCTGGGTGTAGTTTTCGGCAGTATGTTTATAGTTATGACGCGGCGTTCACCCAATGTTATTCGGCAAAAAAGAGAGATTGTTGCACTTTCCACCCTGGCCACCCAGGGAACCCTTGAACTGGAGAAAGCCGTTCGCAGTATTCGTAACCCCTTTTTAAGAGATGGCGTTCAAATGCTTGCAGATGACTATTCTGTCGATGAGATAGAAGATATCCTGGGACAGCGCATCGAATACCGACTTCGCAAAGAGCGGGATGATAGCGGTGTAGTCCGGATGATTGCACGTTTCTGCCCGGCTTTCGGTATGACCGGAACCTTGATCGGATTGATCAACATGCTGTCGAGAATGAGCTTTGAGGGTGACGCTCTCTCACATATTGGCGGCGATATGGCGGTGGCGATTGTGACAACTTTTTATGGTCTCTTCCTTTCGTACCTGGTGTTTATCCCGACTGCGGTGAGACTGGAAAAGCGTACGGAAGAAGAAATATACCAGATGAAAATGATCAGTGATTCAATTAGAATGATCGGCGAGGAATGGCATCCCAGGAAAGTTGAAGACTATTTGAACAGTTACCTTCCACCTGGAAAACGTAAACGCGCCAAAAGGCTTGCAGATTATAACCGGGCAGTATGAAGACACAAGAAAAAAATCATAAGCGGCAATCCGCATTTTGGGAGTACTATAAGAATCGTGATCAATCCGGCGCTTCTGAAAGAGAAGATGATTCCTGGATGGTATCTTATGGTGATATGATGACATTATTGCTCGTTTTTTTCGTCCTCCTTGTCTCGGTCTCCACAATTGATTCGTCGAAATTACAATTGATTACTCAGTCCATGCGCAATGCAATGGGCAGCGAGGTCGAATATGTACCCACTTTGCGTGAAATTGAAGAGACTTTAAAACAATCGGTTGAGGAGTTGAACCTGCAGGAAGTGGTGCAGGTCGCAAGGGACAAGCACGGGGTACAATTGTTATTGCGAGGTGAGTCTTTTTTCCCTTCAGGTGAAGCAACGCTCTATCCAAAGACGCATTCATTCCTTACTATGGTGGCTTCAGAAATTACCAGGACTCCCTACAATATGTCAATCGAGGGGCATACCGACAATATTCCGATAAGTACTGCAAGATTCCCGAGCAATTGGGAGTTAAGCGGCGCCAGGGCTGCCGCTGTTGTCCGGTTTTTTGAGGAAAATGATTTGGATCGTGACCGGTTCAGAATTGCCGGGTATGCCGACACCAAGCCCGTGGATGCCACGCTTGGAAACAGTACGCCAGCGGCTCGCGCCCTGAACCGGAGGGTTGTAATTACATTTCTTAATGAATTTGCTGAAGGCATGGAAAAGAAATAATAAATTCTCTGCGGAATATGTTATCCAAATTATGTTTACTTCAACTTGACAGACCAGGATAAAACATCCGGAGTTGTAATTCATTTTAGTTTGAACAATTGTATTGTATAACTCTTTGAGTTATTACAGAGAACAGAGAAAGTGAGATATGATACCTTATCGATTTGTGAAAGCCAAATGGTTGGCAATCATGATTATATGTTTAGTCTTATGGACAGCAATCACGTGGGTAGCGTTCAATAAATTCGGTTTCGCCGGTTTTCTATTAATGATCGCCGTGATGATTTTTGTGTTCCTCTATCTCCTTGTAGAGCTGTTGTTGCGTTCGGTAAATCAAAAACACACCGACACAATGAATTTTGAGCAGATTCTTAATGTTGTAGGTTTCTATACGGCATTACAGCCAAAAATTCCATTGTTTCAGCTTGGACGTTTCGCTGTTGCACCCGATACAGCAGCATTATATATGCACCTGTTACAGCTTCATAAACCGGAAACAATTGTCGAGTTGGGAAGCGGAACTTCGACAATTATTTCAGGATATATGTGCCAGCGCAACGGAAAAGGAAGAGTTATCGCCATTGATGATGACGAGCACTGGACACAGGATACGCGAAATATGCTTGAAACTCATGGATTGGGTGAAAATATCGAAGTTCGTTATGCTCCACTCGTACCGGTGGAAATAGATGGCAGGAAATTCAACTGGTATGATCCCAAAGTGCTCGAAGACATTAAAAAGATTGATCTTCTGCTGGTTGATGGTCCCAAAGACAGTTTGGATGCGGGTAACCGTAACCCGGCTCTTGATCTTCTCGCTGATCGATTAAGTGAAAATGCGATTGTTCTTGCTGACGATACAGATCGACCGAAATGGAAAAAGAAGGTGTATGAATGGGGCGAGAAGAATGGTTTCGAAGTTGATGCCCCTTACCCGAATATGCATGAAACGCTAATTCTGAAAAGAAAGAAGTAACCAAAAATTTTACAATAGGTTAAGTATTCATGTTTACGCCTTCGGAGATTTTCCATAATAAGATATGAATGCCCTGTCCTTATCAGGATTCAGGAGTTTTCGATTCGATACCTACCAGGAAAACTTCTATCACTACCGATACAGGAACATAGGAAAAATTGCTCTTGCTCGTTTCTTGCCAAAACAGTACTTTTATAAACTTTAAAGATGAACTAATCTTCCGACTAAGTTGCTTTTCGGAAGTAGATTAATCTTAGAACTACTGACTTTGTAACCGTTTAATTTGTGTCATTCCTGCGAATCAGGTTGTCCGAAAATGTCATTCTCGGACTTGATCCGGGAATCCAGAGGATTTTAATATGTTGTTATACTTGGATTCTTGCCTTTGCAGAATTGACACGTCGAATTGACCTTACATCGAAAAATAAATTCTTCATCGTAAAGAGCTTGAGAATGATTACAGACAAATACCCATTTTCTGAAATAGAAACGAAATGGCAGAAATACTGGCGTGAACACAGGACGAACAGTGTTGACCTTGATGATACTTCCGGGAAGAATCAATATATTCTTGTGATGTTCAGCTACCCTTCCAGTAGCAAACTTCATATCGGACATTGGTGGAATTATGGCCCCACAGATACCTATGCGCGTTTCAAGCGAATGCAGGGTTTCAAAGTATTTGAGCCGATGGGATTCGATTCTTTCGGGCTTCCCGCAGAGAATTATGCAATCAAGGTAGGCACGCACCCGCGCCTGGTAACAGAATCTTCAATAGAATTTATAATGGAACAGCTTGAAGCAATCGGCGCTATGTATGACTGGGACTATAAAGTGGTTACCAGCAGTCCCGATTATTACCGGTGGACTCAATGGCTTTTCCTGAAGCTCCATGAAAACAACCTGGCATACCAGAAAGAAGGATTGGTCAACTGGTGTACTTCCTGCCAAACTGTACTGGCAAACGAACAAGTGACCGGTGAGGGAAATTGCGAACGCTGCGGTAAGGATGTGATTCAGCGGAAAATGAATCAATGGTATTTCCGTATCACAAAGTACGCAAACGAACTTCTTGAAGGATTGGAAGGGTTGGACTGGCCCAAAAGCACCGTAAAACGCCAGCAGAACTGGATCGGCAGAAGCGAAGGAACGAATATTAGATTCCATCTTGATACCGTACCGGAAGAATATATCGAGGTTTTCACAACCCGTCCCGACACAATTTACGGTGTGACCTACATTGTGCTTGCGCCTGAGAATGACCTGGTTTCCAGGATCACTACGGATTCTGAAAGAGAAGTAGTGGAAGAATATATTCAACTTGCCGCCAGGGCATCCGAGATTGACAGGACCTCTCTCACACGTGAAAAAACGGGCGTTTTCACCGGCGCCTATGTACGTCATCCTTTCACAGATGAATTGGTCCCGATCTGGATAGCAGACTATGTACTCGGCAGTTACGGCACCGGAAGCGTGATGGCTGTCCCCGCTCATGATCAGCGTGATTTTGAGTTCGCCGTGAAATATTCTCTCCCGATCCAGGTGGTAATTCGTCCTGTATCCGATATGCTCGAAGCTGAAGATATGCGTAAGGCGTATGAAGAACCCGGGATGATGATACATTCTAATGATTTCAACGGTTTACCAAGCGAAAATGGCGGAAAAGTTGTCTCAAAGAAGTTAGAGCAAAAAGGGCTTGGAGGACCGTCTATTACCTTTCGCCTCCGGGACTGGTCGATTTCCAGGCAAAGATACTGGGGCGCGCCTATTCCAATTATTCATTGCGATACATGTGGTGCTGTGCCGGTTCCTGAAGATCAACTGCCGCTGATCCTCCCTGATGAAGTGAAGGATTTCCGCCCGAGAGGCACTTCTCCGCTTGGTGCATTAGAGGATTGGATCAACACTACATGTCCCAAATGCGGCGGAGCTGGAAAACGTGACCCTGACACGATGGACACCTATGTCTGCTCATCTTTTTATCATCTGAGATATCTATCGGCAGACAAAAACGACAAACCATTTGACATGGACAGGATGAAGAGCTGGCTGCCGGTTAACACCTACGTTGGCGGGTCAGATCATTCCACCGGTCACCTGATCTATTTCAGATTCATCACCCGCTTCCTGCATGAAATCGGGTACAGCCCGGTTGCTGAACCTGCACAAAGATTGATACATCAGGGTTTGGTAAAAATGGGTGGTTTCAAGATGTCCAAATCCTCCGGCAATGTAGTTAATCCTGATATATTTGTTGGAAGGCATGGATCAGATATTTTCCGAATGTATATGATGTTCATGGGAGATTACCGTGAAGGAGCCGATTGGTCAGATGATGGTATATACGGGATCGACCGTTTTGTAAACCGGGTCTGGCGCCTGGTAAAAAGATTTGAAGACCAGGAGTTCGCAGGCGGTGATCCTGTTGAAGCGGACTACACTGAGAGCCTGTATAGAACCTTTCATTACACAATAAAGTCGGTTATCGAGGATTTGGAAGATTTTAGTTTCAATACTGCTATCAGCAGGATGATGGAATTTATAAACAGTTTTTACCTTTGGGTTGGCGAGAAAGAAGATATCGATCCCAACGCTGCCAGGAGACTGTTGCGTGCTTTTATCAGAATCATGGCTCCTGTCGCACCTCATTTTTCTGAGGAAGCATGGGTATTGCTTGGAGGCACACCATCTGTATTTGATCAATCCTTACCCGGATATGATCCCAAAGCATTGAAAACGAATACTATTACACTTGTAATACAGGTGAATGGAAAACTTCGTGACAGGATAGAAGTCCCATCTGATACTGATAATGCAAAGTTGGAAGAGATCGCAAAAAACTCGGATAAAATTATACCATATCTTGAACAAGGGAAACTTTTAAAAACTATCATTGTTCCGGGTAAACTTGTCAATATGGTGATCAGGTAATGCCTGAAAACGGTGAAAATAATGATGGATCGCATAGTAATAAGTATAAAACGGTTATAGAGGATCCGTCTCTTATTCGAGCCGGCAGCTCGCACAGGAAATCACACTCAGGGCATAAATCCAGGAAAAAACACAAACGGTCCCCTAAACGATGGGGTATTGAAAAGCGTGTCGGAACCGGACTTCTCCTCGCAGTCGCTATTCTTACAGTTTTACTTAGATATTTGCCTGGATATCCATTGATGTCCCTTGAGTGGTTGATAGGGAACCAGTTATTTCGTATTGGATTGATACCCTTTATTCTCCTGTTGGGATTTTTTTACAAAGCATCGAGACATATTGCTGGATTTGTTGTCTTGCTGGGTTTGGCTGCCATTCTAATAGGCGAAGCGATAATGTTCATTCCACTTTTACCGCCTGAAAAAGTGGATATTTCCCCCGATCAGCGGTTGAGAGTCCTGACCTATAATGTGGGAATGAGGTATCCAGCCGGTCTTGTTGAGCATCTTGATTCGGAACTTGTCGATATCGCCTGCCTGCAGGAAGTCTATGTATATAATATTGATTCTCTAATGCGGGATGCGGAGAGACTCGGATTCCAGACACATTTTTTAAAATTACGTGATGACGCCGGCGGTGGATTGATTTTGATGCATAAGGGAAAGCTGATTAATATTCAGACTATTGAAGCTGAATCTTTTAATAATAAAAAGCGGCGGTTCATGGCAGCGGATATTCTCTGGGGAGAGCGCCAGATACGTCTTGTCCTGGTTCATTTCGAATCAAACAGCCGTAAACGGGGATTTGCGGGATTCCTGCAAGCCTGGAATCTGCGTACTATACAAGCGAACCTCGTCTCCGAAATAGCTGATACTTCATCAGTTCCAAACATTGTGATTGGTGATTTTAACGCTACTCCCACTGACCGGAGCATCCGCGAACTGCGCAAAAATATGACAGACGCATGGTATAAAGGTGGTCATCTGATAGGCGGAACCTGGCATCTCAAGTATCCGTTTCTCAGGATCGACGAGGTTTTGTATAATGGTTTCACCGATGCCGCAAATGCTAAAGTAATTCCCCATCTCCGAAGCAGCGATCACCGAGCTTTGCAGGTTGATTTGCTCTGGTAATTTTTTGCCTGTTTGGAGATATATCCTTATTTCATCAAGACTATCTTTCTGGTATCTGAATACTCGCCTTGTATATTTGCTCGTATGATATAGATTCCACTTGTCAGATCAACACTGTTAAAAACGAAGCTGTGATACCCGGCGGCAAAGTAACTACTTGCAAGAGTTGCTACCTCTTGCCCAATCAAGTTGAAAACTATTACTTGTAGAGATGCTGATTGAGGCATCCCGACAGTTACGGTTGTTGAAGGATTGAATGGATTTGGGAAGACCTTTGTGATTGCGAATTTATTTGGTATGGCGGATTTTGAATTGTCTGCAACACTCGTATAATTAACAATAACAGGTCCGGCGAGGTCGCTCATCCCTTCGTCGTACAACGCGCTGACTGTATATTCATAACTGCCGTAACCTTCGAGTTGATCTGTGTGTGTGGTTCCGGTTGTACGTTCGATTTCTTCACCATCACGGTAGATATGAAAACGGATAAAATCATCAAGGTCACCTTCAAGAACCGCGTAACGGTTGTCGGTGTATTGTACCAGTGCGCGGATGAAGTAGGTCCCGTCCCATGTATCCCAGTTCCCATCGCTCAATTCCCAGGAATGGCCGTTATCAACCTCTTCATCAATACCGATGTTGGTGACGGCATCGATTGAACCGAATCCGATGACAAAGTCACTGTCAAAGTTTAACCGGTAACGGTAAACATCCAAAGTGATCCACTCACCCCCGGTGACCGGTAATCCGGATATTTCCTGCTCGAATAAAGGATCTACGGCAGGTTCATCACCATCCCATTCGAATATTGCCGCGTTAAATTCTCCACCTTCTCCGTCTGTTGAAACGAAGAAAGAGAGTTCATGCAACCGGCAGGGCTGTTCAGGACTCATACGGGTTGCTAAAATCGTGTCCGGTGTGCGGGTAAATCCGGTCTGACTGTTGTCATCGTAAATGAGTTCTTCCAGTTCAACCGGGTATGGACCGGCTTCCCAGGTAAGGGTAACAGTTTGATCCTCATCATCCAGATCAGCAACCAGGTCGTATGGTTTTGGGGTTAGATCGATAGTGAATGCCCAAGCGGAGGAATCGTCATTCGCCCAGGTGACAAAATCAAAATTGTCGGTGGCGTAAACCTTCCAGTAGATGGTGCTGTCCTCGGGGAGTTCATCCAGGTCACCAAGCTCTGAAATCGTAAACGTGGTGTCGTTGGTGACGGTTTGCCAGATATTCTCTTCCGCGAAATCAGGATCGAGAGACCAGGACAGGTGGTATTCCACTACGTCGTTTTCATCGTCATCCACCGCGGTTTCCCAGGTTACCGGGACTTCGTTAACAGCTACAGTGGAAAAATTCAGTGGTGAGATCCTGTCAAAACTTTCCGGTGCCGATGGGTCGAGGTCATTCTCAAGCCAATACAAGCCATCGTTGTCACCATATGAAGCAAAAATTATATCAAGATCTCTATCAAGATCCAAATCCGCTACGAAAATTTCACTTGCATCACCCAGTTCATCAAGGTCATGAACAATAAATTCAAAATCACCTTCATTTTCCCACCATGCTAATATGCCGTCATTAGAATAAACACCAATAACATCGACATCACTATCAGCGTCAAGATCACCCGTCACCACATACCAGTTCGTATATTCTCCATCATCTATTATATGATGTGCAAATTCCTGATTACCCAGGTTTTCTATAACAATTGGATTTATATACGCGTCACTATATATAAAATCATTATCACTATCATTATCCATATCTTCCATGATGAATGACAGTGAAGATCTACCATCAAACTCATCATACAGTTCAAAATATTCAAATTCTTCGTTCCCATTGTTTTCCCACCATCCAAAATTTCCCTGATGGTGAAACGCAACAACATCAATATCATCGTCTTCATCGAGATCGAACGGGATCAAGAATTTAGTAGCTCCCCGATTAAAACTTGACAATTCAAAGTTTAATTCTCCATCATTTAGCCAGAGCATTAAGTAACCGTAATTTTCATCTCCGGTAATAATATCCAGATTATCATCCTGATCAATATCAAAGACAACAACATCTCTTGGTTCCCTGTTTTCAATGCGTGAAATAACATTTTCAGAAAATGTCTGGTCTTCGTCATTCTCTAACCAGCTTAATTTTAAATCAGTGCCATGGCTACAAACTTTAATAATATCCAGGTCACCATCACTATCAATATCTGAAATGTCAACATTAAGCACACTCATCTCGTCAGCATCCGGCAGCTCATGCTCGATAAACTCCAAATCTCCATCATTCTCATACCAAGTCAAACCGAAATTATAATTCAGTAAAATATCCATATCACCGTCGTTATCCAGATCGCCGACAAATTTTATCGATCCACCAATTACGTCTCCGTTTGTGACCTCCAGCTCATGGCGAGTAAACTCGATCTGAGCACTCGACTGGTGATATGGGAAAACTACAATGAAGAGAACTGTAGTAATTATTAATATAGCTTTCATATATGTTTCCTCCTGAAACCAAATACTCCTTCTCAGTGAAGAATCGGATGGTTCACGTTTTTTCTATTACAAATAATATGTTAATATTTTGGCATTAACTATAATACCTGAGTAAAACAAGTTCAGTCTTGATTATTGAATCCGCGACTAAAAGAATCAGAAGTCATAATTTATCTTTATTCAAGGACATAACGCAATAATTTAGTCTAAAATTTCAAGTCATAACTGGATAATCCAGTTATCTGTTGTATGATTCAAGTCCATGTTTCGGTCGTGGTCACTGCTGAGGCGGAGTATCAAATTGTCGGAGAGGTCAACTTCCCATCCGAAAATGACATAACGCAGGTTAGCCGCTTGTCCCTCGAAGTTATATCCGGCTCCGATTTGAGGCGAGAAATGAACATTAAAGATACTGAAGAATCGTTTATCAATTGTTCCAACAAGGACTTTGTCTTTTCCGCCACCACCCCCGAAGTATTCGATTGCGACTCTTGCCCTGTTGCGTTTTCCATACCCTATCGCGCAGATACAATCGAATGACTTCGATTTCAATATTTCGCTTGATTCGACACTTATCATGCGCAGATTTATTGTATGGGTATAGCCTACTTTTCCGATGGAACCTGCAATGATGCATTCTACTCCAAGTAGTTTTCCGGCTTCAACGGCGCAATCATTTGTCGTACATCCTGCAAGCTGAAAGCCCTGTTCCTCCAATATTTCAACCATGACGTTTCTTTCAACCACAGTAAAAGCGCCTGTACTCAGGATTTCCTGGCGGAGACGGTCGGTCAGCGGGCGTTGATAGCTGTCGGATATACCACTCGTAATCTCAATATCGAGTACAGCAATATTTTTTGACTTTCCATCCTGGCAGAAACCGTTGGAATAGATTATCAGTATTATGGGAATAAGGAAGAGTTGTCGAGTCATCGTGTTGCCTTGAATAGGTTCTTGGAAAAACTTCAATATTAACTTGCTTGAAAGCCTGTAAAAAGTCGATCTTACCAAAAACAGAGCCAAACCCGAGAATGACAACCACATGAATCAAATGAATCAGAGCACTAATTTCTATTTATTTCTGATTAAACAAGATAAATCTTAATGTTAAAACCGTTAAAAGCTGTGAGCTTCTGGACTTTTTATGTCTGTATTATTCTTGTTTTGCTGATGTTCAATTTATTGTCAGGGCAGAAGAAATTATTGATTGATGTCTGCGTGGATGAAACTGCCGGGTTTATGGATGAAATCTACGATGCATCATTAAGATTTATATCCAATAAGGAGCCAGGCCTTTTGACATTTGAAACCCTGGAAAAATTCAATTATTTGATCCCTTACGAACGGATTGAGAAACAATGGAATTTCACTTTTTATTTGCCTGACAGTATAGTAGCGGTTTCCACCTCAAAAATGCCGGGGGGAAGCGACAAAAGATTGACATATGACCTCAACGAAGAAATCTTCATGGGCTACAATTGTCCGAAATATGGCAGAATGGTGGAAGACCTTCGTGTATATCACGAATGACACTGCCTTCTGGATAATTTGCTGCTTTCATAATTTCATTGAGGTTTCTATATTATTATGAAATTTTGGATCTGAATATTATGCGTCGATTACTTATTAAATGGTTTGTTATGACTATTGCGGTCCTGGTTACTGCTTATCTCCTGCCGGGGATTGTGGTCAGCGGGCCTGTTGAAGCAGGGTTGGCGGCATTGCTGCTGGGGCTTGTAAATGTAATTTTACGCCCATTGCTGATCTTGTTGACACTTCCACTTACTATTCTCAGCTTTGGCTTGTTTCTTCTATTGATAAATGCACTTCTTCTATACCTGGTGGCGGGGATTGTGGATGGTTTTTTTATAGTAAGCCTCGGTTGGGCAGTACTGGGATCCATCATCATAAGTATAATAAGCTGGATGATAAATTCCATGATTCGCTCCAGGGAACGGCAAGAAACCCGGTAGTAATTCGCAATGAACAGAAATAATTGCCTGTACCGATAAATTAGATGTAACTGTACAGTCTGTCCCGAAGGGACTAATGATCTTAGCCCACACTTTCAGGGGCTGTTGCTCAAACCTTTTCTCATTGCACTGTAGTTTATAGTCGTAAATTGTTCTTTGAAGCCATTATTTATAGATTGAACGATTTTAAGGTGTTATGCTTCGCACAGGCGTAAAAA
>JAVCCM010000079.1 GCA_030765455.1 Candidatus Electryonea clarkiae
GGTCGAAAGGTTAAGACAATCTTTTCCGGTCATTCTCAAGTGGGGTACCAGTTATTTTCCTGGCAGCCGAATGAACCGTCGGGAATATATTTTCTGAGCCTGACAACTTCATCAGGTGAACGTATTAAGAAAAAAATACTGTATTTACAGTGATCTTGCCGGATATGGAAAATCCGGATTATTTCCTTTATAGCAGCAGCATGAATTCTGGGGATAGTATATCTATTTGTCGCCAACAGTCTCGATATTTCCTCTTTACTCGACCCTGATGATCATTGTCGTGTGGGTGCCTTCGTGAGAAAAAAGGAGACATTATTTTTAACAGGTCGTCATGTGAAGAAACTGGCGGGAATTGATACTGTCACCATAAACTAATAACGCCCCTTTTTGGGACGTTATTAGCTGAGCTAAAACAACGAATTGTTTTATTCTATTCAGGCTGCCACTCTTTCCATACTTTTCCAACTAAACCTGGTCCCGGTTTTAGCGTCGGTTTTCCAGGTTCCCACCCAGCCGGGCAAGCCTCGGCACCTTTTGTCTTTCTTACATGTTGAAAAGCGTGTACCTGACGTATTGTTTCTTCGATTTTTCGACCAACAGGTGGTGTCATCACTTCCATAGCCTGAACAACACCGTCAGGGTCAATTAAAAATCGTCCTCGAATATTGATGCCATTGGCTTCGTCATAAACACCATAGACTTTACCAAGATTACCGGCTCCATCAGATACCATAGGCCATGGAATGCCGTTCCTGGTCATTTTGGAGAGTTCTTCCTCTTCCCATATTTTATGAACAAAGGCGCTGTCAGTTGAGACAGACAATACTTCAACACCAAGTTTTTGAAGTTCATCAAATTTACCGGCGACCGCCGATAATTCAGTTGGTCAGACAAAAGTGAAATCACCCGGATAGAAGCAGAGCAAAATCCATTTGTCCGCATAATCCGATAATTTGACATTAATAAATTTGCCATTATGATATGCGGGGGCTTCAAAATCCGGCGCTTTACCGCCAACTCTTACGGTAACCATAATCTCTTCTCCCATATTAGAATCTTTTGTTGTTTTACCTTCCGGTTCAGTGGTACCTCCAATTACTGTTCCGGTCGGTTTTGCACATCCAACAGGCTCATCGGGCATTTGCACCTCCAATTGCTATTTTTTTTATAATCATAAATATAATTTAATGCAATTTAAAATATTAGTCAATAAAAAATTGGTTGCACGAAAGAGTCGTATTAGGAATGATGGTTACCCGCGCAGGTGCTCCAGTTTGTTCATCAAACAGAGTTTATCTTATGTCTTTTCTATAATTTAGGCCATACCCATCCAATACTCAGGAATATCGACACCAATTGGATCACATTCTCCCATAATCCGGAATATGGCATAAAAACCCTATTTGACCATCAAACAGGAGCTTACGTCAACTATATTTCATGGACCTACCAAAAAATCTATCATACCCCGATAATAATAGATTCCACTGAACAGCATGAAGCAGAACTCTTGCAATACAAGTAAAAATGAATTATTGTTACTGGTTAGTTATCGTATTTCAAGTTATTTTGTACAACAATAGAAAAACGAGGTGGGCATGAGTAAGGTTTACACGAAAGTCAAGCAGATTCCTTTAGTCAATAGTATTGTTTCAGATGTCAGGTATTCGCTGCTATCATTATTGCTGATTCTTGCATTTACATTTGCAACTGCTCTCGCGGCAACGATACGTATTCCGCTTCCATTTACACCTGTTCCAATTACCGCACAGGTTCTTGTTGTCCTCCTTGCCGGCGCTTTCCTGGGCTCATCACGCGGTGCGGCAAGCCAGGGTCTTTATCTTCTCTGGGGCTTAAGCGGTCTGCCGATTTTTGCCGGCGGCGCTATGGGTCTCGCTGCTATTGCCGGTCCTACCGGCGGCTACCTTATCGGTTTTATTGTGGCTGCCTATGTAATGGGACGTATTGTTAAGAGGAAAGATAATCTCCCGGTATTGTGGACAAAATTCTTTGCCGCTTCCCTTATTATACTCTTCCTGGGATTCGCACATATGACCATTTTCTATATTCACAATCCAAAGACAGCCTTTTTGATGGGTGTGCTTCCTTTTGTGGTTGGAGATATCATCAAGGTTACAGTTGCGGCAGGTATTTTTTCGGGCGCACAAAAATTATTGAAGAAAAGGAATTCGTAATTTAAAAATTCTTTGTTTGAAGAGCAGGTAGTTTTTTTTTCAAAATGATGATCCCCCTACCAAGTTGGCAGGGGGATTACTTTTTACACTAATAGCTTAGAATCAGAAATATATACTGGTTTTTGAAAATATTTTATCATGACTATTCATATATAATATGGTTAATCATCTGTTAATGATGAAGTAATATTATCAGAAACTTCGAGTCGATCAACCAAAAAGAAAACAACAAACCGCAGAGAACACAAAGTATGCACTAAGATCACAAAGACAAGCTCAGTGCTCTTTGCGAATTCCTTGGGTACTTTGTGGTTTTTCTTTACAGCGTCGCTGAATCATAGATTGTTCAATACATGTCATATATTAAAGAGGCAAAGCTTTCAAGAAATTATATAACCGCTCTCAAAACAAAGCCGTCACTGCACCAGTTTCTTATAATGACCATACCTTGCAAGTATCTCTTCAACATAATTCACCGGTTCCCGTCCACGGCAGTATCCGAACTTTACTACTTCATCATTAAAAAATTCGTCATTCATCAACCTCAGTAGATATTGATCTACGTTTTCATGCCAGGTATTCGAATCTCCGCCATACTTATCCACCAGTCTTCGTGCATCAGCAATGTGGTTGTATCCTGCATTATAAGAGCTAAGAACGAAGAATAACCGTTCAGAGGTATCCGGAATTTCTTCAGCCCAGTAACCATCAAGCCATTTCAAATAATTCACTCCTACTTCAATACTTTGGAAAGGATCATTCAATTTTGTAGCGCCGAATTGTTTTGCTGTGGGAGGCATAAGCTGCATCAATCCGACCGCGCCCGCCCATGATTTTATCTCTGGGTCGAATTGCGATTCCTGGTAGATCTGCGACGCTAATAATCTCCAGTCCCAGTTCAACCTTTTCGCCTGTGTTTGAATCGTGGTATCATATTGCGAGATTCCGCCGCCTTCCCTGCCTGAGAAATATTCACTTTTTACTCTTTTCCTGAAGGCACCCCTGTTCTTGAAATATTTATTGTAGATAACATAATAATCAGTGCTGTCCATGAAAGTTTCAATCCAGAAATTCACCCCCATTTTTAACTGTGGACTTGTATTTCTGACCACCCAGGAAATACGCTGCTGTAAACTGATTTCTGTAGCGACATCGATATTGCTATAATATGACTGGTTGATCATGGCGATATTTTCGTCGGCTACGGTAAAATCGATCTCACCATCCGCCACCATCCTGATAAGCTCCTCGGTTGACAGGTTTCCCGGTGTCTCCACAATTCCAATATCACCGCCGATCTCTTCTTCAAGATTCTTGAGCCTCTTGTAGTATGAAGACTCCTTCCTTACATGCACCTGTTCACCAACAAGATAGACCGGGTTTCGAATAAAGGATTTTTCAATTTCATGCAGTTTCATCTTACGCCAGTTATCGGGCTTGCGCTGCACGAGAACCTGTTTAACCATGATGTATGGAAGTGTAAAATCTGCCTTTTCCATGCGGTCTTTTGTTCTTGCCATGCCACTTGCTATAATATCACCCTCGCCATTATTGAGCATATCGAAAACCTTGTCCATATCACGGGTGACCTTGATTTCTACTTCCACTCCGAGATGTTTTCCAAGCCGTTGCAGCAGTTCATACTCGAAACCCATCGGCTGCCCCCGGTAGATGAAGTAACTGGTAGCGCTGTATCCTGTTAACGCAACCAATTTGCCGCTCTCTTTTATATCAGCGAGATCACGAGATTGAATATTGACGTTCTTCTCCCCGCTACATCCGCAGAAAAAAACTACAGCCATTGTAGTTATCAACCGGATTATTCTTGATACCATCGATTGTTACCCTTCAATTTGCATGACGACTATTACCACAATTTCGTAGCCTGGAATCTTGATTCCAGGAAATCCAGGTCCACGAAAGACCATTCCGTATTGAATAGAATATATCAACCTGTATTGTAAATCCTATCCGCCATTACAGCAACCCTTTTCCAGATAATATTAAAACATTTAACAAGAGATTTTTTTATTGTGGCAGGTTGAAAGAACACTGATTATTAACTCCCGGTGTGGGTTATTTTCGGTGCAATATTTAATCATTTCTTTAAGTTAATGAGTTGGATTAGTTGTGTTTTCTACAATATTAGCTGTATTATATAATACTCGGAACATTCATTTAATTATCAGCAAAAAATAGTGTTTGAGAGATTCTTCTATGAGATCAAGAACATACTTGATTGAGATTGTAAGATTTATCTCAATATTCGTTTTAATTTTAACCTGCGATACACCGGTTTATTCTGATATTTTACGCGTGCCTGATCTTTATGAGACCATTCAGTCTGCAATAAATGCTTCGATTGCCGGGGATACTGTTCTCATCGCTGAAGATACATACGTAGAAGTACTTTTTATTGATGGGCACCACATCACTCTCGCCAGCGGATTTTTGCTTGACGATGATACATCAAGCATCAGTTCAACCATACTTTCCGGTGACAGTTTATTCAGACCTGTTTCTATCGAATCCACCGGTGACGATACCCTGAAAATAATAGGTCTAACTTTTATTAATGGTACAGCCGCGCAAAATGATACTGGTAATGCCGTCAGGGCGGAAAATACTACTCTCCTACTCGATCACTGCCGGTTTATAAACAATTTTAATGATTTTGAGGGTGGGGCTCTTTATGCAGTACACTCAGACCTCTTTTTATCGAACAATATTTTTAGTTATAATTATGCCCTAAAAAGAGCCGCTGCGAGAATAGACAATTGCTCAGGATGGATTAGGAATAATCGAATTGAGTATAATAGAATCGCCGAAGACGGAAATATTGCAGCAGGTGGGATCGCGATAATTAATTCGAATTTTGATATAGAATACAATGAGTTTATTCAAAATTTTTCCGGCGGTCTTGCAGGAGGACTCCAGGTACTCAGATCATCCGCCAATATTGTAAACAATATGTTTATTGGCAACACTGCTGTCGCTTATGGAGGCGCATTGGACGCGGTACATGTATCGTCTTTGTTAGTAGAAAACAACATTTTTCGTGGCAATCACTCTGGAAGGATGGCTGGTGGTTTATCAGTTCATGGTGATTCAATTATTATAAGGGGAAATCTATTTGAAAATAACTCATCCAGCTATTTAGATCCGGGTGACATGAGATGGCGTGGTAAAGGCGGTGGAATATATGTTGTGTCTCCTTCCGGATCAGTTGAAATCAGCAATAACAATTTCAACGCAAATGTATCTGCTACCGGTGGAGGAGCAATATATACCAATGATAGTCTGTATTTTCATCACAATATCTTTTCACACAATAGATCTCCTTTCGGCTCAGCGCTAATGGGACTCGAAGGGACAATTCCGTTCGTTGTAGGGCATGATAATCTTATTGTAAATAACCATCCCGCCGATGAGTTCTATGATGGTTACACCGGTGCGGTCTATTCTGGCAACAATACAACCTTTGAGCTATACAATAACGATTTTATTAATAATGAAGAGTTAGCGGCAGGACAACATAACAATGGTGCTATTGATGCTCGTAATAACTATTGGGGAGATCCAAGCGGTCCTTATCATGAAGATGATAATCCGGAAGGTGGCGGCGACAGTGTTGATCCAGGAGTGCAAATCCTTCCATTTTCCACCCAGCGACACACTA
>JAVCCM010000118.1 GCA_030765455.1 Candidatus Electryonea clarkiae
GGCTGAACAGGCGCTTAGCAGCCATGTTGTTGGTCCCGGTTACGGAGGTGAGTCAGAGTTAGATGTAAATCCCAATCGTGGTTATTACGACGTTGTGGTAGTGGACATTGACCGCTGGGAATTATGCATGAACCACGACCGTATCAGAAGGCATGTAACCTCTTATACAGGCCACATGTGGTATCAGATGGGTGCATTCATTTTTGAAGGAACTTTAGCGGCTATGTATGATCCTGCATTGGATCATTTTACAGCTACCGCTTTGGATTCCGGTTGGGATCGCGGACATATCGTCTATTCCCTGCGATATGTAACAGGACCTAATGGGGAGTTGACAAATGACATGCTTGGCACATTTGTCTATTTCGAATATACAAGACGTTGTAACTGGATCCCTGCATGGTTGGATCAAGGAGAAATGGGTGATCATGATGCTGGACCCTACCCAGGAGCAAGAAGAGAAAATCCCCTTCCCTCTAGTGACAATGTAAAGGAAGCCAACTGGCGCGAAGAAATGAATTAGCCACAACCTGAGGTTATAACATGAATAATAAATTTGCGATACTCGTGTTTTTGCTCGTTGCTTCATTATGTCTGTTCTCAGCTTGTTCAGAAGATGATGATAGCGGGACAACAACTGTACCAACAATAACCGAAATCAGCATCGCTGCACTCGTTGCCCAAACCGGCTTCTTCAGTGATCAGGCTGATGCGTATATAGCAGCATTAAACCTGGCTGTAGAAGATGTCAACGCCGACTTTGATGCAAGAGGTCTGAACTTTGAAGTAGATTTGACATATTCTGACACAAAGACCGATCCTGATGTTGCATCAACATTGCTTAATGCTTACCTGGACCAGGATTTCAGATTTGTTGTTGGTCCCATGACAAGTGACGAAGTTTCAAAGTTAAAAGATGATGTTGATTTGTCCCAGAGCATTTTAATCAGTCCCAGCAGCAGCTTGATAGATCTTGCTGTTGCAGATGATAATATCTACAGGCTTGTGACCGACGATTCCAAAATGGCTGAAGCTATGGTTAAGGCTATGATGTCCAAGGGTATTTCCAACCTTGCTATTCTACATTACGATAACTATTGGGGACATTCAGTTGCCGAACTGATGCGCTCAGAATTTGAGGCACAGGGTGGTACTATAATTGATACCTTTGCATTTTATGGAGGCCGTTCTTCCGAAATCACTGAAGTATTGGATAGCCTTAGTGTATCCATCAATGATTTCCTTACAACCGGTGATCCTGCTACAGCCGCAATCCAGATGATCAGCTATGATACAGGCAGCATCGTATTGGAAATAGCTTCTTCTGATACAACACTTGGGAAAGTGAAATGGTTTGGTTGCGATGGATATGTGAACAATACGGCATTATTTGACACTAGTTATGAAGCCGGTGCTGACTTTGCTGCTTTAGTTGAGTTCACTTCTCCTGTCTTTGGTGTGGAATCAACGACTAACTATCAGGCTCTGTATGACCGTATCCAGGCTGTGACTGGTTCAACACCCGGAGTCTATGCAATGCTGCATTACGATGCGTTTGTCGCATCTGCCAATGCTCTTCAATCAGCGGGTGAAGATGCTGACCTGAGTGTACTGAAAGACGCATTAGTGCAAGCTCTTTCAGATATTCCAGGCGTTACCGGAAACATCACTTTAAATGATGCCGGTGATCGGGCAAATGGCAAATATTTCTTCTGGACCGTAATGGAAAACCGTGGGTCTTATGAATGGGTACATTCCATGACTTATTCAGATGGAACAATAACTGAAGAGTGAGATTTGCGGATTACGAAAATATTGTTTTAAATAATGTGTTTTGAAGATGTGAACCAGAAAGCCCTGATCAGTCAATTATCTGTTCAGGGCTTTCTGGAAGTGCTGAATTTCCCAGTAGTGTGATATCAATTTTGAAAAAAAAACAAATGAGAATGCCAAGATGAACATATCCGGTTACAT
Organism: Candidatus Electryonea clarkiae; assembly: GCA_030765455.1. GTDB lineage: Bacteria > Electryoneota > Electryoneia > Electryoneales > Electryoneaceae > Electryonea > Electryonea clarkiae. The sequence continues at coordinate 1,975 of JAVCCM010000118.1, forward strand.
TTCTAATACTGTGACAAGATATTTTAGCCGCAGAGATAAGTACCTGTTTCTTGAGTTATTTATTGTTTCTCTGCTCGTCAGGCTGGGATTTCTCTTCATGATGGGGGGAGAAAATATCAGGATAAATAATGACGAGATGGCTAGCTTTTACCGAGCACTGGCATTTGCTGATATTTTGAAAGGTTTCCGGTCCGAATCAATAATAGAATTCTTTTACAGCCAGGGACATTGGCAACCACTGCATCCCATGCTCCAGGGAACTGCAATTGCGATCTTCGGTTCAAAAATAATTGTATGCAGGATAGTAACAATTATTATTGCTGCATTAACAACGGTAATGGTTTTTAAACTTTGTTCCAGGGTGCTAAACCGTAATCTTGGTTTTCTTGCTGCTGTCATTCATCTTTTTTATCCTTCATTCGTCGCATTTTCTATTGCCCTGTGGTCAGAAACGACATTTATATTTTTCTTTGTTACATCAGTCTATTTTCTAATTTTAATGATGGAGACGGATACTGCCAACAGTAAACAGAAAATCCAATATTCAATCATTACCGGAATGATGCTTGGCTTTGCAGGTTTAACCAGTGCGACTATAATTCTCATGTTACCAGTAATCTTAGTGTACGTGCTGATTAAACTGAAGGGCAAGTACTCAAAGCTGATCCACAGTTTCATAATATTTGCAACTTGTTTATTGCTCTGGTCCCCCTGGGTGATCTATTCGTCAAAAAAGGAAGGGAGGTTTGTTCTTCTTTCCACTCAAATGACATATTACATGATACCAGATACCAATCCGTATGTGAGAGGTGGTTATGGCTCAGCTATAATGAATAAGGGTTCAAAGAAGGATATTAACAAGGCTATTGTCGAAGTATCAAAGTCTGATTCCATCTCAGTTACCAATGCAACTAACTATTTAGCTTTTAAATCTATTTTAAAGGATCCGGTTGGAACAGCAAAACGTACTGTCGAAAGAGTTTTATTGCTTGGCACAGTTGATTACATTTCTCTGCGATCACTTTTTTCTCTTCAATATGTGCCGCTCTCTAAATTTGTAGCTTCATCTTTACTGATTATCTTCATAATCACTCATATCTCCTTTATTGCTTTTTTCTTATGGGGTTTAGGGCATAACCGGCAAAAGTCCGATTGGTTAATATTTTTTCTGATTTTGATATTCGCCAGCCTTGCCGGTCCTGTCATGTCTGCAGCCAATCCTCGTCATGCTCTCATAGCTTTAGTGATTGCATTACCGACCGTTGCTTACGGTATTTCACGTCTTGGTGGACTCAGGAAAACGAATAGAATCCACCTCTTGATATTTACATTTTTCATCTCAATTTTGTTTTCGATGAGTGCAATTCCCATGGTAGTGAGAAATCATTTATTTGCTTCAAGTGTTTACTCAAAAGTACTGGATGTTCCTGCAAAAATATTTGGTCTGAATCTTGTTTACAATGATAATTTTCATATAGTGTTGAAGAAAAAACTTGGACTGGAATACGAACTCTATGCTATCCTTATTGACAGCAGTAAGTCTGAAGAATCGATACGGACTCTCTATGCGGGTTCACCAACAGTATTACAGATTTCAAGGACTGCAAACGCACAACCCCCAACATTATTAATCCGTGATAATGAAGGCTATGAGGAGGCATTACCTCTCCCGGACAAAATCTCAGATTTTGGCGAATGGATTAGAACGGGCTTGCCGGGATTGATTTATAAATGGGAACGCACTGGTGGTGATACGGAAACACAGATTGGCAAATATCTGAGAGCTTTGAGACACTCTGCCCGGCTAACTCCGCCTACAAAAACCCAATGAATTAGCAAGAATATTCCAGGAACATCAGTGACTATTCAAGCTGATTATCCTACCCACCGGGCTATTAGAAGGATCATCGTTTTACACAAAGAATGCTTTGAAGAAATACCTCCAGGGATCCTGGTTCCCAAAGTCAATTATCTGCAATGGACAAGGAGGATATGGTTGTTATATTTTCAGTTGTATCGCGCGGATCAAATTCGAGAAATACGTACGCGAATTATGTCAGCCTTTTATTAAACCGTAATACTGCCGCAGTAAACGTAAACACTCCAAGGATTAATAATGGAATAATCTGAGGCAATAGGTCCTGTGCTGTAGATCCTTTCAGGAAAATTCCACGGACTATTTCCATTACATAGCGTAGTGGATTCAGGTAGGTTAGAAGCTGCGCCCATTGGGGCATGTTTTGGATGGGGAAAAAGAAACCGCTCATCAGGATTCCGAAAACTAAGAAAAACCAGACTGTGAATAGCGCCTGTTGCTGGGTTTTGGATACTGTCGAGGCGAGGAGACCGCCGCCGAGGGTGACTAAAAGGTAGATCAACATACACCCGGCTAATAGCAGGATCGAACCTTCCAGTGGGATTTTGAACCATAAAACTGCAATTACTGCGGCGACAGCGATATCCACGAAACTGATAATCGCAAACGGAATTGTTTTTCCTGCAATCAACTGCGCCGGTGTTATCGGGCTGACCATAAGCTGTTCTAAAGTTCCAATCTCTTTTTCACGCACTACCGCCATTCCGGTCAGCAAGCCTGAGATTATAGTCACTATCAGCACGACTATCGCCGGAACCATGTAAACCCGGCTTTTCAATTCAGGGTTGTAATAGAACCTGGTGACAGGTTCTACTCGACGGAATCTGCCGGCGAGGATGGGATTTTTCAGTTTGATATCTTCCAGGATTTTTTCCGTCTCCTGCCTGATTACTGCACCGGCATACCCTCCCGCACGCCCCGCGAGGCTGGCGTTTGATCCATTAATTGCAATCGATAACTGTACCGGACGACCCGCAGTGATATCAGCCGAGTAATTCCTGGGAATCCATAAAGTCATATCGGCATCACCCTGGAAAATCAGTTTATCGAGGTCTCCGGGATTTGATGCAAATGGCGCTGGAATAAACAAGCCGGAAGCGAAGTAGGATTCAATGAGATTCCTGCTTAATGCCGTTTTGTCGTGATCGAGAACCGACAGTCGTACTTCTTCCAGGTCCATGTTAACCGCATAACCGAAAATGAACAGTTGTACGATTGGCACAAACAGGATAATCCGCAGCATGATATGATCGCGAAAAATCTGGCGGAATTCTTTTTTTACCAAGTAAAATATTGGTCTGAACATGTTGAAAATCTATTTATTATATCAATTTAAGGTCTTTCGACGCGGTAAAGTCTTCAAGAACGCCAAAATCCTTCTTAACCACAGAGAACACAAAGTATGCACAAAGGTCACAAAGATTTTCTCTGTGTTCTTAGCGAATTCTTCGAGTACTTTGTGGTTTTTCTTATTCGACTCGCTATCATCGAAACTCACCCGCATCGAACTCATTTTCAGCACAGCTCACTTTCATAGAAAGTGAGGTATTTTATCTAATCATCACTCAATCTTACCTTGAACATCCTGGCTGATATCGCAAGCAGCAAAACAGCCATTCCAAACATAATTCCTGCCTCGAAGGGGAAGTAATTTCTCCCTATCAGCATTACTCCACGAATAACTTCTACAAAATACGTTGCAGGTACGATATAGCTCAAATATTGTAATACCAAAGGCATACTCTCCCTCGGAAATATAAAACCGGACAATAGCAAAGTCGGTAGAAGTGTTGCCATTAACGCCATCATCATTGCGACCTGTTGTGTCTTCGAAATTGAAGAAACCATTAACCCCAGACCAAGCGATATCAAGAGATAGAGCGTGCAGTATCCCGCCAATGCGAGCCATGATCCATTCATAGGTACTTTAAATACAAGATGTCCGACCAGGAGTATTATAGCGGCATTGACAGCGGCTACAAAAAGGTATGGCAGAACCTTACCCAGGATAATCTGTGACGGTAGAATTGGTGTAGCAAGAATCTGTTCCATTGTGCCAGTCTCTATCTCGCGCGCTATGGCAATACTAGTAAGCAGCGCACAGATCATAACGAGTACCAGAGCAATAATCCCGGGCACAATAAAATTTGCGCTTACCAACTGGGGATTGAACAGGAATCTAATCCGCGCTTCGATGGGAGGTTCGGCTTTCCCAATAGCCTCCTCGATGAGTTTGAGATTTAGCCTTGCCATTACTGCTTTCAGGTAATTATCAACAGTCGCTGCAGTAGCTCCATCTGCTCCATCAATAATAATCTGCACTTTTGTTACAGGTTCTTTTAGCAGGTCAAGTTCATATCCCCTCGGTATAACAAAAACAGCTTTGAATTTCCCCTTACGAAACCCGGAATTTATCTCATCGCGTGATTCGAGATACTCTGAGGCAACAATAAAACCGCTTGACGTTGCTTCCCTGATAAGCTCTCGGGATGAAGCTGAATGATCATAGTCGAGTATTCCAACCGGCAAGTCAGTTAGTTCAAAATTAATTGCATATCCAAACAGAAACAGCATTATCAGGGGCCAGAGGAAAACAATAACAAGAGTCCTTGTGTCCCGTATTATATGCAGGAATTCTTTCCGGGCAAGAGCGATAATCCTTTTCATGTTTCGACTACCTTCAGAAATACCTCCTGCATGTTCGCGCCATTCCATTTTTTCTTCAGTTCAGCCGGTGAATCCATTGCGGCTATCCGCCCCTTCACCATGATTGAAACCCTGTCACAATATTCTGCCTCATCCATATAATGAGTCGTAACAAAAACGGTAGTTCCGTTTTCAGAAAGCTCATATATCATTTCCCAGAAAATTCTTCTGGCCACAGGATCGACTCCACTGGTGGGCTCATCAAGAAACAGGATTGAAGGACGATGGAACATTGCGCTTCCCAGCGCTAACCGTTGTTTAAAACCCAGTGGAAGTGCAGATGTCAGTTTATTTCTATACTCCTGCAAACCCATATTATCAAGCAGTTCTTTGCTTCGTTCTTTAATCTCTGATTTTTTCAAACCGTAAATACCACCATAAAATTCCAGGTTCTCATAAATAGTCAAATCATTATATAAACTGAACTTTTGGCTCATGTATCCTATTTTACGTTTGATAACTTCCGCTTTTTTCTTTATTGATAATCCATGAACCCATGCTTCTCCCCCGCTTGGTTTCAACAGCCCGCAAAACATCCTGATAGCAGTCGTCTTCCCTGCTCCATTCGCTCCCAGGAAACCGAATATTTCACCCGGTTTCACTGCAAGATCAATATGATCAACAGCAGTAAAATTCCCGAATCGACGGGTCAATTTATTTGCCAGCACTGCGAAATCGGTTGGAGCTGACGAATCTGTATTATCCAATGCGGTTTTGGGTACGGTATCGATGTCTGCTGAAATCATGCTGCCCTGCTTTCAGTGGAGGACAATAATTCCACGAATACATCTTCGATAGATGGTTGGATTTCAGTTGGTTCCATATTGAGTTTACTTAGAACACTTTTTATAACTTGTAACTGTTCATCAGTATCATAAACAATATGCAGACTGTCACCGTATCGAAGGACTGAGATTTCATCGAAATTCTTTTTTGAAAGCGCATTTCGAACGCTTGCAGCATCTGTTGACAGGACATTTAGCAGACGCCGATTATAATTTTTGAGGACTTCGTCCGGAGTTCCCTGCGAAATTACTTTTCCATGATGGACTAACAATATCCGATCACAAAGCAACGCTTCATCCATATACGGTGTACTGATGAGTTGTGCAATTCCTTCAGATTGAAGTGTTTTGAGAATAGCCCAGAATTCCTGACGGCTTACCGGATCTACCCCGGTTGTAGGTTCATCGAGGATCAGCACCTCAGGAGTATGGATCAGTGTGCACGAAAGCGCAAGTTTCTGCTTCATTCCTCCTGAAAGGTCTCCTGCGCGACGTTTGCGGAATGGTGATAACCGGCTGAATTTCATCAACCGTTCTTCACGCTCCAGCCGTTCTTTTTTAGGAACATGATAAAGATCAGCAAAAAAACGAATGTTTTCACTTACGGTCAGGTCCTGGTAAAGACTGAATCGCTGGGGCATGTACCCGAGGTGATTTTTTGCTTTACGTGGTTGTGCCTGAACGTCCACTCCACTCAAAAAAACTTTCCCGGCATCCGGCAGCATCAAACCACAGGCAATCCGCATGGCAGTAGTCTTCCCCGCCCCATCGGGACCAATCAAACCAACAATCTTTCCCGGCGAAACTTCAAGCGATAAATCCTTCAAAGCGGATGTCTCACCAAATTTCTTTGCAAGGTTTTCTATTTTCAGCAGGATTTCGGTATTCATAGTTTTATATTCCGGAATAGACTACTGATTCAACTCACCTAAAGTGAAGGCTGAATATGGATTCCGCGAGCCATGCTTGCGCTTTCAGTTCGAAAACTCCAGCAGTATGTTATGCGCAAGACATGCTTGTGCTTGCAGTGCGAAAGCTCCAGCGGAGCGAAATCGTGTAGCCCGGTGGCGTAAGCCCCGGGAGGTGAAGCCAGAATCGAATAAGCCCTGCAGGGGCGAAAGAAATAACGTTAAATCAAGAAGATAATAATCCTCAAATTAAAAATTCAGTCAAAGTATTATTTTAATATAATCAGATACTACGAATCTCTTTCGCCCCTGCGGGGCTTCATTATACATTGACAGCCTGTCTCCCCCGGCTTACGCCGAGGGCTACATGCTTTCGACCCTTCGGGTCTTTTTGCGGACGTTGCTTCATTAATACTAATGGATCAGATAAATCAATGAAGTAGTACAAATGAGATAAAAGCCGGTTATAATTTCACTTCCGCCGGCATCCCTATATGAAGAATTCCATCAGGATTCTCAATCCTGATCTTTACTGCATATACCAGTTGAGTTCTTGCGTCTCGCGTCTGCACGTTTTTGGGTGTAAACTCTGCCTCAGGACTGATCCATGTAACTTTTCCATTCAATTCTTTACCCTCCAGCGCGTCAACTAATACTGATACGACCTGACCGATTTTTACCCGGTCGAGGTCCTTTTCATCCAAGAATATTCTTAACTCAAGGAAACTTAAATCGGCGATTCGAACAAGTGATGCCCCGGGGGTTGCAATCTCACCCGGCTCCACTCCTCTTAACAGTACTGTTCCATTAGATGGCGCGAGGATAATTCCTTCTTTCAATTGTTTGTTAAAAACAGCGAGAGCAGCCCTGAGTTTTTTCCTTTCGACATTCATGGCATCAACGCGATGATCAATCTCAGTTATGTTTTTTTCAGCCAGGTCGCGTTGTGTTTGAACCTCTTCCAATTTTTGTTGAGTAACTCCACCCTCTTCCAAAAGCCTATGGATTCTACCGTAAGTCGATTCAGCAAGCTTCAGACCTAAAATCGCTTTCTCGCGTTGATCCAATACAACGAGTTCCTGGGCATCTATGCTCTGCAATCCGGTCGCTGCCTGGATACGTTGTAAGCTGATTAACTCGGTATCGAGCACAACCAGTGTATCCCCCTTTTTAACCTGATCGCCCTGACGATACCCGACCTCCATAATCCGTCCGGGAATTGTCGAAGAAACATCGACTTCGATAGCTTCGAGTGTACCGGAAGGGTAAACATCGTCCCCGTTTTCAGCACATCCATAAATAACCAAAAGTATCGCTGCAGCTAATAAATACCGGATCGTTTTAATCATCTTCTGACCTCTTCTTCATCAGTCCATATTTCAAAATCTGCTCATTAACTGTGATTTGTTCTTTCCAGACATCTTCATCATCAAGCGATGTCCCGAGTACCGCTTCATAAATTGGCGCCATAAACAGCATGCTATATCCTAAGGTAATCAATAATCGCAACACCGAGTCCATTGGTAAATCTTTAAGTTTCGAGGTAGATTTTCCTGTCATATACGTATCGTGAATGATTCTCCTGAATCCTTTTGGTCCAAAATCACCCATCTCTATCACAATTTCTTTGAAATTCACACCACCATCGGCGAATTCGCGTCTGAGCAGCTTAGTTTTGTCTTGATCATCGCGTAAGGATTTCATTAATGTGAATGGCAATGCAATCAATCTTTCCTCCATAGGATAATTGATTAAATCCTTGCTGATCTCGGTAAACAAGCCTATTATTGCATAAGTCAGTACCCTTTTATACAACCTGGCTTTATTACCAAAATAGTAATGGATCATGGCAAGGTTCACTTTTGCTTCATCGGCAATGACACGAGTGCTGGTGCCCTTGAATCCATTTTCAGCAAATGCTCTTCGTGCTGATGTGAGAATTTTTCCACGCGGGCTCTCAGGATCAGGGAGACGAAGCTCCTCGGGCAAGTCCGATAACAGGCGTCTCATCCTGAGGATTATTTGATCAAGAGACTCCCCGTGTTCTGAATCGAAGTGTTCTTTTGACTTATCTTGCATGATTGATAATGTTTATGTATAAAATATTTGAATTATTTAGAACAAATTATGTTGAACCGGACAACGATTTAATCATTTGATCAAATCGTTTGATTAGATCATGTGATAAAGTAGGCGATTATTAATTCGATGTCAAGACGAAATCTCTACGAATCAGATTTGCTCTTTATACGGAACTTATCTTTTCTTTAGGAGTGTGATTCGGTAAATTCCAGCACATCTTACATATTAAATATTTTTGTAGAAAAGGAGTTGAAGATTGAACCAGGATATTTCTGCTGTCACGGAAAAAGTACAAAAATTCAGCGCCCCGATTCGTGCGCTCACTGAAGAGGTAGGTAAAATATTAGTCGGTCAATCATACATGATCGACAGGTTACTGGTTGGGCTAATTGCAGATGGTCATGTTCTCCTCGAGGGAGTCCCTGGGTTGGCAAAGACTTTGACCGTTCATAGCCTTGCCTCAGCAATACATGTCGATTTTCACCGGATACAGTTCACACCTGATCTTCTACCTGCCGACTTGCTGGGTACATTGATCTATAATCAACGGGACGGCACCTTTGATACAAAAAAAGGTCCCATCTTCGCTAACTTCATCCTGGCTGACGAGATCAACCGCGCTCCGGCGAAGGTACAAAGCGCCCTGCTAGAAGCTATGCAGGAAAGACAGGTAACATTAGGTGGAGAAACTCACCCCTTACCAAATCCTTTCCTGGTTCTGGCTACTCAGAATCCCATTGAACAGCAAGGCACCTATCCCCTGCCGGAAGCACAGATGGACCGTTTTATGCTGAAGTTGAAAATCATCTATCCAACCCGGGAAGAAGAACGAAGAATAATGCGGATCCACGGTGTTGCAAACCAGGAAAAAATCAAGCCGGTGATTAAAGCAAAGGCAATTATGGATGCCCGGAAGACAATGGATCTTATTTATGTCGATGAGAAAATCGAGAATTACATCCTGGATATTGTCTTTGCTACACGGGAACCGGGCAATTACAAATTAGACAAATTGAAACCCTGGATCAGCTATGGTTCAAGTCCCCGCGCGACTTTATACCTGATTAAAGCCGCGAGGGCATGGGCTTTTCTGCAGGGCAGAGCATTTGTAATTCCGGAAGATATTCGCGCCATCGGTCATGACGTACTTCGCCATCGCATCATTCCTTCTTTCGAAGCGGAAGCTGAGGAGATGACAAGTGATGACCTGGTGACTGAGATAATGCACGGTATAGAAGTTCCATAGATAAATAATTGATTTTTATCCTGAAAGCTAAAATAAATGAAGATGCATAGTTTGTTTTATTTGTAGGGGCAGGATTTATCCGCCCGCAGGTTTGATAAGATAATAATATCTATGCAAATATAATTGAATACTATAGAACGGGCGGACAAATCCTGCCCCTACAAACATTTATATATTTAAGAGTTAACAGTCAAATTATACACTTATAAAAAAAATTCATGACCACTCGAGAATTAGTCAAAAAAGTTAGAACTATTGAGATTCGCACTCGCGGCGCAGTACGGGAATTGTTCAGCGGTGAATATCACAGCGCATTCAAGGGTCGCGGGATTGAATTCTCTGAAGTGCGGGAATATGTTCCCGGTGATGATGTTCGTACTATCGACTGGAACGTTACCGCGCGGGAAGGTCGTCCTTTCATTAAATTATTCGAGGAAGAACGAGAACTGGTTGTGATGCTGCTTGTGGATGTCTCCGCTTCTGGACAGTTCGGCAGTGTTGCATTACTCAAGCGTGACCTCATGGCAGAATTGGCTGCCGTCCTGGGATTCAGCGCAATTCGCAATCAGGACAAGGTGGGATTAATACTTTTCAGTGATAAACTTGAGTTGTATGTTCCCCCGAAAAAAGGCACGACTCATGGATTAAGAATGATACGTGACCTGCTTGCTTATGAACCTGAGAGCAGAGGGACTGATCTGTCAATCGGATTGGAAGCTCTTTTGCGTGTTCAGCCCAAAAAGTCTATTGTTTTTCTGATCAGCGATTTTCAAAACGGAAATAAATGGTTTGATTCAGCAAAAATTACAGCTCGTAAACACGATTTTGTCGCCTTACACATAATTGATCCAAGAGAAAAACAAATTCCCAATGTCGGTTGGTTTGCCGCAGAAGACCCTGAAACCGGCGAGGTTACCTGGGTTGACAGCAGCAGTGGAATTCTTAGACAAGCATATAAAAGAGGTAGAACCCGGGAAATCGAGCAAATCTCCTCATTCTGCGGAAAAAACAATATTGATCGTGTTGAAATCGATCTGAACGAACCGGAACAACCATACTTAAAACCGCTGATTTTGTTCTTCAAACAGCGTGAAAAGCGGCGATAACTCGATCCAGGTATTTTGAAATTACTGACGTAATTTTTTGGCAAACTGTGTAATCAAGATATGATTCTAAATATTTATAGCCATAATAACCTAATTACAGGACGCACTTCTAAAGATAAGGTTTCCTTTCCGATATTTCTCCTGCTCGGTGGTCTGCTATACTTCTTTCTATGCGGATTTCCTGTTTTTGCATCAGAACCGATATTGGAAATAAACCCTGAAGAAGCTACAGTCGGTGACTTGATAACAGTATCCCTCACCATACCGAAAACACCGCCTGACCAAATAAAATGGCCCACGGTATTGAATAAACTTGGTGATTTTATAGTGCTTTCGGCGGATACGCTTAGCCAATCTGCTGCTGAAGAAGCAGGTGGAGCACAATTGAGCTGGACTGTCGCAGCTTATGATACAGGTAGTTTTTCGACGGGATCCCTTGAGGTTTTCATTTCAGATAAATCAACAGTTATTCCTGCAAAAGAAGTGCAAATCATCAGTGTTATACAGGACTCTACTAATTCCGACCTTCGCCCTCTAAAAGCACAGGCGGAATTACCTTTTACATTTGCCGATTTTGTAAAGACAGCTTTGCCCTGGATAATTGCAGCCGCAATAGCTGCAGCGCTTTTTTTCCTCATCAGATGGTTGATATTGAAGAGAAAAAGATCCAGTGAGGACTGGAAATTCGATAAACCCAAACTGCCACCCTATGACGAAGCCCTGGCTGCACTTCGTGGATTAAAAAAGGACAATCCGCTCAAAAGAGGAGATATAAAAGGGTATGTCAGCGCATTATCTGAAATACTGAAGCGCCTCCTTGAAAGGGTTCATGAAGCTCCTGTTTTGGAAATGACTACATGGGAAGTCCGTGGTTGGATTCACGATAAAACAATAAAGGGAAGCGTCAAGGAATTTCTTGAATTATTATCTGCAAGTGACATGGTTAAATTTGCAAAAGTTGCGCTTGAAGATCAGAGACTGGTGGACATGTACAGGGTAGCTGAACGTTTTGTTGCATCGTATAAGCCGGAACCGGTTCAAACAAATTCAAAAATCCCAAATAAAAAAGAAATTCATGAAAAGAATGATGTTAATCTCAAATCCGAGAAATCACCCCAATCAAGAACCAAAACAGGTACTACCCGGAAGAAAATAAATCAAATTCAAACTGGTACTGCGAAGCCCTCCACTCAAGAATCAATGAATAGACCGGAAAGTAAAACAGGAGGAAAACTGACATGACCTGGGCGGATCCCTGGTTCTTCCTGTTGCTGGTCAGCATCCCGATTGCTGTGGTTTATTACTGGTGGCGTGAAACACGCAAACCAGCTCCCACGGTAATTTTTCCGACCGCTTCGCAGATTAAACCTCTCATGAGTCGAGTAAGACGACTTCTCCGCCATCTGCCTGTTTTTTTACGATTAAGTGCGCTTGGATTCCTCGTAGTAGCTTTTGCGAGACCACAAACAGCGCTTGATGAAGAAAAAATTAAAACCGAGGGAATCGATCTTGTCATTGCTCTTGACATCTCTACAAGCATGCTCGCAGAAGATTTGAAGCCTTCCAACAGGATTACAGCCGCAAAAAAAGTAGCAAAAGAGTTTATCGCGGGAAGACGGAATGACAGGATCGGACTTGTGATGTTTGCAGGAGAAGCTTACACATGGTGCCCGTTGACTCTTGACTATGATGTTTTATCAGAATTAATGGATAAGATTGAAGCTGGATCAGTGGTCGATGGTACAGCTATAGGTAAAGCTATCGCAGTTGGCGCGAATCGCCTAAGGCATAGTGACGCCAAGAGCAAAGTCTTTATTCTCCTGACCGATGGTGTAAATAACGTTGATCAACCTGATCCGTTGACCGCTGCAAGAGCAGCATCGGAAGTCGGGGTAAAAGTCTATACCATTGGTGTGGGTACTCGTGGTGTTGCACGCGCTCCCGTCCAAACACCATTTGGAATTAAGTACCGTCAGGTAAAAGTTGAGATTGATGAAGACCTCCTGCGTCAAATAGCCAAGATGACCGGTGGCAAATATTTTCGCGCGACCTCAACTGAAGCGCTCCGTGAGATTTACGTTCGAATCGATGAAATGGAAAAGACGTTCATAGACATTGAACATATGCGGAGTTACGAGGAAGAATTTTACCTTTGGGCGGGATTGGCGCTTATACTTATATTAATCGAAAGATTGCTGGTAATGACAAGATTTAGAAATATGGCCTCTTAATCCTACTAAAATTAAGAATTAATAATTAAGAATTTTATTGAATCAATTGGATTTCGGGCTGATTTTGCTTATAATTGAGTTTTATATTGCGGCTGTGCAATATTTAATATTCAATTATCGCAGTTTTTGATTTACCAGGGAGGCAGGATGAAAGTGGTGAGGGATTTTGCCAAATTAGTAACAGCAGTTATACTTGTAAGTTTCATTTTTCAAGCAGGCTGCTCAAAACTCGAAAAGAAGGATTCTGCTGACGATACGATGCAAAAATGGGCTGAATACACAGCCCAGGTTGATGACCTGAAAAAGAAAATGACTTCTGCTGAAAAGGAGCTTTTTACCCTTGTCGGCAATTGGAACGAGATGCTCGAGGAAAAGGGGAAAAGCAGTGAATCGATTTCTCTTGAAGATCAGGAGAAAATGGATTCCTTTGAACGCCTATCATTCTGGACGTATCTCAGAATGAAAAACGAGCAGGAAGCCGGTTTTCTGCCTCTAATTGATGAAATATATTCTCAAAGCAAACAAATAGTTGATCTCCAGGAAGAAGTCAAGAAATTAAGCACCTATTTTGAAACACCCAATGAAGTAAAAAGTGGTGATACTCATTTCCAGCTTGCGTTAAAATACCTCGATTCACGTGAAGATGTGCCTGAGGATCAAAAGACAAAAATCCTTCGTAAGGCAGGTCTTTGGGATGAGCTGCAGGTGGGCTTCTTAATCTATTTCTATTATGATAACGAAGAGCTTTATACGTCTGTCCATCAGGGCAAAGCAACTATATCACCAACTGATCACCGCAGAAAACTTGATGCAGCTCGACGCCTGATTTTCCAGGCAAGAGCAGATTCGATGATGACGATTATTCAAGAGCAGGAAGTATTAAGCGATTCCCTGACACAGAGAATTGTCGTTCTCGATGCTGAGATTCAATCCAAACTTGGAGCCATAGATTCACTGGAAGTATTGAATAAAGACCTGGAGAGAGAGAACGTTCAAACCAAGAAAAAAGTTACAGCATTAAATCTTGCGGGCAATTCTATCCATTATGTAATAATATCAGAGGATATTTTACGAAGCAAAGATATTTACAAAAGCGGATTTCTATTCTTCAAAAAACCGAGTTTTGACACGGAACAAGCTTTTAAACAATTCGACTTCAAAAAACATATCGATACCCGTGAAACAAGTATGATTGATGAGACAGCAAATGAGGGCAAAGGAAAAATAGAAATCTATTCCGAGCAAGGGAAAAAATTAGAAAAAGATTCAGATTACACGTTTGAATTTGTGGGTGGAAAACTTAGGGTACACCTTGACAGAATTGATCCATTTAAAGGTCATAAACTTATAATCATGAACAGATAATTGTTGATTGAATATTTTTCAATATTCTTGCTCAAATAATAAGGCATAGAAATGCTATGGATTGAAAGAGATTTTGATCTGAATATCCCCTCGGGTTTGTTTCCGAGCCTGCTTGAACGGTTGCGTGGGACGCCTGTTAGACTGGAAAACCTGGTTGCATCTTTATCTCCTGATATTCTCAAAGAGAAACCCGGCAATAATTCCTGGTCAATCCAGGAAAATGCCGGACATCTATTAGCAGTTGAAATTTTATGGTCAACACGCATAGAGGATTTCAAGAAAAAGAAAGAAGTTCTCATGGCTGCCGACATGGAAAACAAGAAAACCAAAAAGGCAGATTATAATAAGCAGGATATTAATAATATCATTTCTGACTTCCATAAGGTTCGTAGCGAACTGGTCGTTTCGCTTGAATCACTCGATGATGAAACTATCCGGCATTCTTCTTTACATCCCAGGTTGAATAAACAGATGACTGTTCCAGGTCTGATGTATTTTATTGCCGAACACGATGACCATCACCTGGCACGAATCTCGGAGGTATCCAGGTAGCTGGAAATCGGAACATATTCCAATAATAAAAGTAGTATTGACTGAGGCCTTGTTCACGAGGCACGCATCATCTTGCGCTATTCGTTGATCAAAGCTGAGAATGGGCTTATTTAGTCTCGTCCCGGGGCAGGCAGAAAAATCTAGATCCGACCAACCGGGAAAAAGATTATAAATATTTCTGACAACTATTAATAGCTTGTCTTATCACTTTCACATTTTTTAGACTTGACAAATGTTACGTTGGGCTGAACCTCTTTGGTTGTTTGCTTTGCTGCTTCCGGCAGCATTGTTTTTATACGAACTTCTCTTCCGCAAAAGATGGCGTGAGGGCAGGGAACGCTTTGCCTCCGCTTCATTGTGGCAGCATCTCTCTCCAGGGAGGAATGACAAGCTGCGCCGAACAAAAAAAATCCTTGTATTATCAGGGTTAACTGTATTGATTATCGGATTGGCGAACCCTCAAATCGGAACCCGTTATGAAAATGTGACCAGGGAAGGAATCGATATATTTCTGCTGGTCGATGTCAGCAAATCGATGGACACCCAGGATATTCGTCCCAGCCGCCTGGCAAAAACACGTTATGAACTGAACAGATTCCTTGAAGGTCTCAAGGGTGATCGTATCGGGATAATACCTTTTGCAGGCGCTGCTTACACTTTATGTCCATTAACGATGGACTATTCAGCGGCTTCAATGTTTCTTGGATTGTTGGAGACAGACCTGATTCCATCGCCCGGAACTGCCATTGCGGAAGCCCTGGAAACTGCCTTTACCTCTTTCCCCGAAGCTGAAGACCGAGGTCGTGCAATTATCCTCGTTTCCGATGGCGAGGATCATGAAGGAGGAGTTGAATCGATAGCTTCTGAGGCTGGAAAAATCGGTATTCCAATCTATAGTATTGGTATGGCATTAGATAAAGGTGATCCCATTCCGGAATATGATGAATCCGGACAGCCTTCAGGCTGGAAACTTGACGATGAAGGTCATGTAGTAACCAGCAGATTAAATGAATCCATGCTTCAGCAAATTGCCGCCAACAGCGGTGGAGTTTATTATAGAGCCGGGCAAGGTGGTAACGCTTTCAAAGCGGTTTACAGGAAAATATTCAAACTTGACAGGCAAGAAATGACAGAGAGACAAATTTCCGGATTTGAAGACCGTTTCCAGATTTTCATATTAATCGCGTTCATTCTGCTGATGATTGAATTTATACTCCCAATGGGCACAAAACCCAAAAAAAGCAACAAGATAATAATAAGCAGTCTGTTATTGATAATTCTGTGCTCAGGATTTCCCACCCAGGCTAAAACACCCCATGGATTAGTTAAAGAGGGCAATAAACAGGTAATTGAAGGACAGCTTGATTCGGCATTTGTGAAATATCTTGAAGCCAGGGCAGAGATGGATTCCACAAGACCTGAATTACTCTATAATCTTGGCGGGATTTATGCCCGGAAAAATGATGCCCTGCGTGCTGATTCTCTCTATCGCAGCTTGCCTGAGGAATCATCAAAGGAACTAAAATCACGCGCTGCCTATAATCGCGGAACAGCGTTCGCCCAGGGACAACAGTACGATCAGGCAGTCCAATCATTCATCGAATCATTGAAGCTTGATCCTAACGATATGGACGCCAAGACTAATTTGGAGCTGGCATTACGGATGATGCAACAGCAACAAAAGCAAAAGCAACAGGAACAACAACAAGACAATAATGATCAGAATGAGAAAAATGAAGATCAGCAAGATAATAAACAACAGGATCAGCAACAGCCCCCAGAGGAGAATCAAGAGGAACAACAGCCTCAACCCCAGGAGCAGGAAGATATGGACAAGGAGCTTGCTGAACGATTTCTTGATAAATTAGAGAGGGATGAAAAAGAATTGCTTAAAGAGGTAATTCGACAGCAAATCCCTGCTGAAAGAAAAAAAGCTAAGAAAGATTGGTAATATTCTAAGCCAGAACAATGAGAAAACTTTTCCATAATATATATTTTTCTCCGCGTCAATTCTTACTTGAACACTTGATAGAATGCCATTCTGGACTAAGTGTAAAAAACAGTAACAAGTATTTCTCTCTATTATTAGTAACAGGGTTTATTCTTTCAAGTCTTACTTTTTGTTTTGCCGCACAGGATATCAAAATAACAGCGAAAGCTGATCCGGCAGAAACAACTGTAGGTGGCTCATTCTATTATCAGGTGGAAGTAAGTGGTTCGAGGACTACACTGCCTACACCTGATGTAAATTTTCCATCCGCATTTAATATAATATCCGGACCCAACTCGTCTATCAATTATCAATACGTCAACGGTCAGGTTAATTCTTCAAAGGTTATCAGCTGGCGACTGGTTGCCAGGGAAGCCGGAGATTTCACGATACCGCCACCGAAAACCACAGTAAAACGTAAGATACAGCAGGGACCGTCTGTAAAAGTGCGAGTCAGGCCGGCTGCAGGGAATGTCCCGCCGGGTAAAAATCCTTCCGCCTCACCAGGAGTTCCGAGCAGTACGAATATTCGAATCAAGGGGGATCCCAAATCGAATCAACCCCTGTTTCTTGAGATAGAGGTTGAACCAAAACATGCCTATATTCAGCAACCTGTAACCGTAACATATACATTGTTTTTCAGGCAAGACGTCAGAACATTTGATGTTAAGTCTCTATCTACGACAGAGGGCTTCTGGTCTGAAAATCTCAAAGTCCCGAATCCACCTCAGGTTATTAACCGGATGGTTAACGGGAGAGAATACCGGTCAGCCGTCATTCACAAGCTATTGCTCTATCCCACCCGCCACGGTGAATTGTCGATTGGTCCAATGGATTTGACACTCGAGATCCAGGAGAAGAGAAAAAGCAGACGTTCAAGGAGTCTGTTTGACAACTTCTTTGATGATCCCTTCGGCACTTCCCGGGTGCAAAAGCAAGTCTCTTCAAAGCCAAAAATTGTAAAAGTTAAACCTCTCCCCGACCTTGGAAGACCGGCTGGATTTGATGGTGCAGTTGGAGAATATAAAATTAACGCCAGGTTGGACAGAGATACGGTAAACACTAATGAATCGGTTACACTCAAGGTAACGATATCAGGAAATGGTAACATTGGATTTCTTCCTGAACAAAGCATAAGCATACCGCCTGATATTGAGAGGTACGATCCTGAAATTAAAGAACATGCTGAGCCTCTCGGTGGTAAACTGCATGGTAAAAAGACCTTCACATACCTGTTAATACCAAGAAGAGCAGGACTGCAAAGAATTACACCAATTAAATTCAGTTTCTTTGATCCGGTCAAAGGGAAATATGTAACGAGCAGCACGAATGAACTGTTGTTGCAGGTGAACCCTGTAGAGGGCTGGACAGCATCAGGCGCGGTTATTCCAGGCGGCAGTCCTGAGGAAGTACAGTCTTTAGCGACTGACATCCGATGGATCCATGACGCTACTCAAGGATTGCATCGGGCAGAGAAACCTGTATATCGACGGGCAACTTATCCATTAGCATATATCATACCTTTGATTTTTGCAGTTACTGCATTATTTGCCCGTAAAAGGCGCAACAAATTTCAAAGCGATACTGCAGCCAGAAAAAGCCGCATGGCTGCAAAACATGCATATAAAGCGCTGAAAGAAGCCAAGGAACTGCAGGATGCAGGCAAAATAGATCAAGGCTATACAGCGTTAGCGAGAGGCTTAATTAATTATTTCTCAGACCGTACAGGCAATGTATCTTCAACAGTTGACAGGAATAGAATCGACCTTGTTCTACAGCATCGTCATGTTCCGGAAAATCTGAGAATAAAAGTCGCGTCAATAATAGATAAATGTAATTCGGCAAGATTTACTCCGGATGGCCTTGACAACATTTCGTTGACAAGATTGATTGAAGAATCCCGCACCTGGATTCATAATGTCAATCACTATCTTGAGTGAACGGTACGTCGATATTTGAGAGCCATATTATTTGAAATCAATTCTTAATAATTGCTAATTATAACCGGATTCTATGATTGTGAATAAGTTGTGGATAAGTTTGTTTGATTCCCGGCTTATATGTAATTATTATCGTTCAACGCTGTAATATTATTCATATTACGTTAAGATATTAATTTTGCCCTTTTCAGTATCGGATGGGGATAAGTTAGAGTGAAATTGTTGAATTCAATACGATAGCGAAAACTAAACGAAAAGTCGTATGATCTACTCAAAAAGAAGATATTCCAGTTTCAAAATAATCATTTTTGTAAATCTCATTCTTGCCCTGGTTTACTTAACCTCTGCAGTTGGAGGTACGATTGAAGATATCGCCCGCGAGGGCGATACTGCTTATCGAGAAGGTAATTATTCTGCTGCCATTGAAGCCTATTCCAAAATATTAGAGAGCGGATACACCAGCGGGGCAGTGTTATTTAATCTCGGCAATGCTCATTTCAAAGCAGGGCATTTAGGTCTTGCCATTCTTAATTATGAGCGTGCCCTGAAAGTGATGCCTCATAACCGGGATGTACGTAACAACCTTATTTTCGCCAACAACAGAACAGTAGATCGGATTGAGCAGCCTCCTCGCCTTCCCGTCTGGGATTGGATAGATGCTCTACGGGATATGATTGCACCCTCTTCTCTTGCCTGGATAGCCTGGTCTTTTGCCACGATTGCTGTGATTTTTTACGGAGCTTCTCTCTTTTCAAGACGCTTTAAACTTCAAAAACCATTACGTATTGCCACAATTATTTCAAGTTCCATGTTTATCTTTCTGTTATTATTACTGTTTCTAAGAATCTCCAAGGAGAACAGTCCTCCCGGCGCAGTCATTCTAACCGATAAGGTAGTAGTACACAGCGCTCCTGATCCCGGATCAAGTGAAGTGTTCCATTTGCATGAGGGGACTAAAGTCACAGTGTTGAAAGAGCTTGAGGGTTATCGCGAGATCCGCCTGATTGACGGACGTCAGGGGTGGCTTCACCGGTCAGTATGTGAAATTATATAAAGAGTAAATCCATATCGTCAAGATGGTTTAAATGCAGATTTGTTGGATTTTATGGAAAGAAATACATCGTGGGTTGAACAACATCTTTAGAAATGTTCATGTACCACATAAAATTCAAAGACTAACAATATTACTTACTCACAAAACGAATCATTATCAGCAGTAAAAACAAATATCTTTTGAAATTATTATTAGGCTCCGATCTGAGTTGACATTCTGAATTTATGATTTTATTTTAAAATAAAATCACTTTCTCATAAACCTTTTTCACTTGCTTTTTAACCGGAAATACTCACTTTTACCATTTTGATTTGTAGTTCGTTTTCAGGCTAAAGTTTCATTGCTTTTCCGGAGTCTTTGTGAGACACTTTTTACAGATAATCTTGCCAATCTTCCTCTTTTTCTCTTTGGGAGTTCTCTACGCTCAGGATAGCCTCAACGTTTCACTCGTTGCACAAGTTCATCATGATTGGAGTTATGCAAGAAATGTTGTTATAAACGGGGATTTCGCTTTTGTTGCGACAGATGAAACCGGGCTTCGCATTGTAGATGTCAGCAATCCTGATAATCCTGAAGAGATTTCACATATTATTCGTAATTATGCTCTTGCTCAAGCTGTTGCGGTTCAGGACAGTTTTGTATTTGTAATGTATTCAATTGAAGATGAATTACGTCTTAGCGGACTTTCTATTGTGGATGCCAGTGATCCATATTCCCCAGAAGAAACAGGGTTTTATTCAACGACAGGTCACACACTCTATGATTTGGCAGTTCAGGTTAATTTAGCTTATTTGGTAGACGGCAGAGACCTTGATATTGTTGATATTAGCGATCCTGAAAATCCAACCAGAGTGGGAGTATATGATTCGCCTCAGGAATATGGTCTGGTAGGTGTTGTAATATCTGATAGTATCGCCTGCCTTGCTTGTAATCACGAGGGTCTTCGTTTGGTGGATATATCCGATCCCACTGATCCTGAAGAAGTTGCACACCTTGAAACACCTGGGGATGCGATAAACATTTCTGTCAATGGCAATTATGTGTATTTAGCCTGTGATGAAGCAGGACTACGGATTATTGATATTAGTGAGGTAAGCGACCCCGTTGAAGTATCATCTTTTAATCCTGAAGGATATGTAAGGCAGATATATATCAGTGGTGAATATGCTTTTGTTGGAACAGGTATAAGTGAAATGGTAGGTCCTGAGGAATATGAGAGACAGGTTTTTTACATTTTGAATATAAGCGATCCTCTTGATCCGGTTGAATCCGGAATCATTGACATGCGAGATCATACTTGGTCAGTAAATACCATTGCTGTGACAGGTGATATTGCACATGTCACCGCTGGATATTCCGGACTACGCGAAATTGATATAAGCGACGTTTTAAACCCTACTGAAATTGGATTCTTCGACTCCCCCAGAGATGCGGGCAGATTATGCATCTCAGAAGGATTCGCATATGTTATTGAGAACAGAGGAAATATATTATGGATAATTGACATTGATCTTCCAACAAATCCTGTTATAGCCGGATATTACTATTTTAATTTGCCTACGTTGGATACAAGGTATATTACAATATCTGGTGACTATGTTTATATCTCGGCTGAAGAAAATGGAATTCGAATCATTAATGTAAGTGATCCTTCCGATCCCTTTGAAGCAGGGGTTTATAATCCAATGGAATGGGCTTGGGGAGCAACAATATCGGGAGATTATATTTATATCGCAAGCCTTAATGAGGGTCTTCACATTGCAGATATTAGTAATCCTGTCTCACCGAGAGAAGTTGCGATTTATGATAACCAACGGTCAGCTACAAACGTAAAAGTTGCCAATGGTTTTGCGTATGTAGTAGGATATGGACTTGAAAACGGTGGTTTAAGTATAATAGATATTAGTGATCCCACTGAACCTGATGAAGTTGGTTTTTATAATGTTGAACCTGATGGCGCCAAGGAAGTATCAATTTCGGGCGATTACGCTTATGTTATGAATTGGGATGGTGTGATACAGAAAATTAACATTAGCGATTCAGATAGTTTAACTTCTTTGTGGTCTTTTGATCGGAATCACAGATCGGAAAACCTTACTGTTAACAACGGTATGGCATATATTGCTGATGGATTACATGGTTTTAGTATTCTTGATATTACTGAGCAAGAACCTATACAAGTGGGATATTATTATGGATATGATTATACTTATGACGTAGCTTTTGTAGATGGATATGCATATATGGCTAATTCTCGTCAAGGATTTCAGATATTTGACTGCAGGCTAGCAATCAATAATGTTAATGGTTCTTCAAATTATAACAATAATATAGAATTCTCTGTCTCTTCCACTTTTCCAAACCCTTTCAATTGTAATACACTCATACATTTCTCTATACCTATCAACGGCAAGGTTGCGTTCTCAATAACGAACATACTTGGACAATATATATTCAATAAGTCCGCAAATTATATGGCAGGTGATCATAATATTTTATTAGATGTAAATAGATTTACGAAATACCCATCAAGTGGCATATATTTACTAAATGTACAATATAACGAACAAAGTAGAGCACAAAGACTATATTATATTAAATAGAAAGATAAATCCATGTAATTTAGTCAATAACTGTCCAACATTACTATGGCACAGAGGGGAGGGCAGAGAGATAGCAAAAAGGGGAGGGAAGTTGAAAATGCGTACTGAAGATAAAATTCAGTAAAAACGTAATCCACAAAACGAGGAGGTTATGATGTTAAAATTGTACGCTTTAAGAAACCATGGTCTACTGATTATTGTGATCATTGCTACATGCTCTACTTTCTTTTTGCGCAGTAACTGTTTCGCAAGTGACTTGTGGGGTATGGTTGGGGAAGACGTGGTATTTCAGGGGACAGTATATCTATTTCTTGATTTTTGTTGCTGAATAGGGATTTCAGGGGACAGTATATCTATTTCTTGATTTTTGTTGCTGAATAGTGTATATTTATTTATGGCAAGAATCGCACGAATAGTTGTTCCACATTTACCTCATCATATAATCCAACGTGGCAACCGCCGGATGCAGGTGTTTTTTGATGACGACGATTACCAGCTTTACATTGACTTGATTGAAGAGTGGTGCGCAAAACATAAAGTTGAGATCTGGGCGTACTGTCTTATGCCCAATCATATTCACCTTGTTGCAGTCCCTGCGACCGTTGACGGCTTGCGTCTTTCGATTGGCGAGGCGCACAGACGTTATACCCGTCACATAAATTTCCGTGAAAAATGGCGTGGTCATCTTTGGCAGGAACGTTTCGCCTCATTTCCCATGGATGAACGTTATCTTCTGGCTGCGGTCAGGTATGTGGAACTGAACCCTGTTCGCGCCGGACTGGTGAAAAAAGCGAAACAATGGCGTTGGAGCAGCGCGAAAGCTCACCTGAATGGTCAAGACGATGCCCTGGCAAAGGTGAAACCAATGCTTGAGCTGGTAGATGACTGGAATTCATACCTTAACGACAAACCGACCGAACAGGAGCTTGACCAAATTCAACTACACAGCCGCACCGGACGTCCCCTTGGAAGTACGGATTTCTTAGAAAAACTGGAAAAGAAGCTGAAACGAAATCTGAAGAAGAAAAGACCAGGAAGGAAGAAGAGAAACCAGAAATAGATATACTGTCCCCGTATTGCTGACGTATTGCTGAGGCTCCCTCCTAAAAACCTGTCCAATTATATTTTGTTTTGAACTTCATGCAACCCTGTGCGTATAATTGTATATTAATAGCTATACTTTCGAATCAAAGCAATTAGAAGTAAAATTATACTATAAGTCTCATAACCAGGTATTCAATTGATTAGTAATTCAATACAAACAGATTGTTTTATACCATCCCGTTTCTCACAAAAAAACCTTACACCAGGTTTCAAGGAAGTATTATGCCGGATCAGGGCTGTCTTGTTTTCTTTTGCGGTGCTTCTTTCCGTGGTAATTGCTTTTCAACCTGTTATAAGCCATGCACAGTATTATGGACAAAACAAAGTTAACTATGAAAAACACGACTGGTATTATCTGCACACACAACATTTTGACATTTACCATCCTAAGGATGAATACAAAATTGCAGAATTCACAGCCTGGGCTGCGGAAGAAGCGTTGCAATCAATTCAGAAGTCATGGAATTATAGCTTAAAATCCCGTATTACCTTTATTGTTTATCCAAGTCACAATGCTTTTCAGCAAACCAATGTCGGTGGTTTTATCGGCGAATCAACAGGCGGTTTTACTGAATTCCTGAAGAACCGTGTAGTAATTCCTTATGAAGGTTCCTATGAAATATTCCGTCATGTAATTCACCATGAATTAACACATGCTGTTATGCTCCGGATGCTTTACGGCGAGGGCGTTCAAAGCATTGTTGCTGGATTAAGCCGAATGCCACTGCCTCTTTGGTTTATTGAGGGATTAGCTGAATATGAGTCCAATTTCGGCTGGGCAAATGAAGCAGATTTATATATGCGGGATGCAGTTATTAATGACTACCTGATGCCCATTGATCGATTGGGAGGATATTTCATTTATAAAGGCGGTCAATCAGTATTGTATTATATCGATCAAAGATACGGATCGGAAAAAGTGGGCGAGATACTCCGTCGAATCCGTTCCCATCGTGACCTGAACCGCGCCGTACTAAAAGCTCTTGGAATTGATCTTGAAGAGCTGAACAAACGCTGGCATCGTCATGTAAAACGTGAAATCTGGCCATCTGCTGCCGATTATGAGATCCCCACAGATTTTGCCGAGCAATTAACTGATCATGAGAAATGGCACAATTTCGTTAACACCTCTCCAGCCCTGTCGCCTGATGGCGACAAAGTTGTTGTATTGACCGATAAAGATGATTATTTCAACCTCTATCTCTTTTCAACCATCACAGGGAAGATTGAAAAGAAACTGGTCAAAGGACAAAATATATACCTGTTTGAAAAACTTTTATGGATGCGTCCCTGGGTCAGTTGGTCGCCGGACAGCAGGGAAATAGTTTTTGTTGCCGAATCAGGACCGGAGGATATCCTCTATACGCTTGATGTCGAAAGCGGAGAAGTGACACAAAAATTTGTTCTTGGTCTTGATGGTATATTCAGTCCAGTCTGGTCACCGGATATGACAAAAATAGCATTTGCCGGCTTCAAAAGAGGACAAAGCGATATATATATCCTGGAAATTGAAGACGGATCATTATCAAGAGTTACTGATGACATATTCAGTGATTATGATCCCGCCTGGAATCCGGACGGTTCGGAAATTATTTTCGTATCTGATCGCGGCGATTATTTGAATGCCCCGCCTGAAGGTTTCGAAATGTGGAACCATGATTATTTACGAAATGATATTTACACTATAAATATAAACACCTATAAAACAACTCGTATCACAAATGATCCACATATTGACCGCACACCCTCATGGACACCAAAGGCAGACACAATCAGTTTTGTCTCTGACAGAAATGGTGTTGATAATTTATATCTTAAATCGCTGGCTACAGGTGATAGCTGGGCAATTACAAACCTCCTTTCGGGCGTCACGCAACCGAGTTGGTCTAAAGAAGGGACACTGGTTTTTGCTACGTTTTACAAAGCGGGATATGATATCTACATGTATAAAAATCCTTTTGATCCTGATCGTCGCAAATCACCTACTCGCACAGCATTCCAGAAATCGCTTAATAAAAAAACAGAAGAAATGATTGGAGCCGGAGCTCTCGTCAATACTGAAATATCATTAATCAAATCAAAATTAGAACAATTCCATGTGGAGAAACCGGTTTATAGCAGTGAACCGGTAAAGACAGATATTTCGACCGTGTTAGGTACAGAAGAACAAAATGCCTCTGCACCTCACTCTGAAGATGTTGTACCGGCTGATATTGACCTGAACACACTGCTATCAGAAATTTCAGACAATATAGAAATTAATAATATAGCAGAAATTACCGATACATCTGATTCAACACCTGATAATGACACCTTGAGTGTTCATATACCTCCCTCTGGAGGAGTGCGATTTGTTCCCGATGACCAACCGGGGGATGTAGATCAACCTCTTCATAATCCCTATTCAAATTACGTCTTCAGACCGAAATACCTGGATGATGAACAGGATGACGAAAAGAGGAAAAGGAAAGAGAAAAAAGATAACGGTCCCCTCGTCGATGAGGACGGTAATTTTGTTCAGAGTAAGTATAAATTGAAGTTTTCACCCGATATCGTTAACGCCACTGCCGGGTACAGTACATTTTTCGGACTACAGGGAATGGGTCAGATGTTGTTCAGCGACATTCTTGGAAACCATCTGATATATGTTACTACCGATCTCTACTACAATTTTGAAAACAGCAATTTCAGTTTTTACTATTATCATCTTCCCTACCGTGCAGATTTCGGAGGAGGAATATTTCATAGGGTTTATTTCTTCAATTACGGTGAAATTCGAGATCGGAATTATGGGTCTTCAGTAGATTTTGCTTACCCGATTTCAAAACATAAACGAATAGATTTTTCAGGTGCGTTTATAAATATAGACAGGGAAAAGTGGAGTTTTGATAACTTACAATATTACAGGATTCAAAGACGTCATTTCCTGCTTCCAAGCCTTGCTTTCGTATCTGATAATACAATAATGGGTTACACCGGACCAATGAATGGTCAGAGATGGCGAGTCGGATTCTCTTACAGTCCTGAATTAGGTGAAACAGATCCTGTAAAATCCGATGACCTTTGGGGATTAGATTTTAAAACACTCTCTTTTGACGGACGGAAATACCATCATTTTGGTATGGATTATGTTCATGCTGTCAGATTTGCCGGTGCAACGAGCTGGGGGAAACAGTCACAAACGTTTTTCCTCGGTGGGGTCAACAACTGGATAAACCGCAGGTTTGCCGGCGGAGTACTGAGAGATGAAATTGAAGAAGTATATTTTTCAGGCTTCGCCACGCCTCTACGCGGAACCGATTACTATGAAAAAAGTGGTGATACTTATGTCCTGATCAACAATGAATTTCGCTTTCCACTGATACGTCAGGTTCTGTTTGGTTGGCCCCTTCCAATTTACATATCCAATATTCGTGGTGTGCTTTTTCATGACATCGGCGCGGCCTGGAATTCGGATGAAAAATTTCATGGCTTTGAAGATCCATCATCAATGGGACCAAGGCGTTTTGCTGATATAGCCCAGGGATTCGGCTGGGGATGGCGGTTGAACCTCGGTATATTCCTGCTTAAATGGGATATGGCTTGGGAGAATGATTGGGTTGATTACTCAAAACCAAAATTTTATGTTTCCATCGGTGCTGATTTGTAAGTATATGTTTTTGTTTATCTGTGATAGTTCAAACAATCAGGCGGGCAGGCGTCCCTACCCGCAAAAAGCGTAACAGTATATTTCTAATCTATTTCCCTGAAAGGGAAAAATATGAATAGCCACAGGTGTTAACCTGTGGAACTGAGATTAAAACGAGCCAACCCTGACGGGGTTGGACAATAACTTATACTATAATACTGATATTATGTTGCGTTTATTAGGAATAACATTTTCCTTTTTCCTTCACGCTCGCATAGTCAAACCCCTTCAGGGTTGATGGGAAGGGATCATTATCACCATGGGTTATCACGCATGGCTATTCAAATCTACCCCCTTCGGGGATATTAAAAAATGATGATAACTTTTTCTGGAAAATAATGGCTTCAATTCTTGTGTTATGTGGTGGAGATAACCTTGAACGGCGAGTATCCCTCGCCAGTGGCGATGCTGTTTCACTTGGTCTGGCAGAAGCCGGACATAAGGTTGTCAAGATTGATACTGCTTTACCTGAACAAATCTTCAGAGCTGATGAACCTATATTAAAAGGTACAATCGGTCCAACCCCGCCTGATGAAGTAAAATCCGCGCATATGACTCGTAAAGGGTGGGCAATGCTGAATACCACCATCTCAATGCTTGATATTGACATGGTGTTTCCTATCCTACATGGCAGTTGGGGCGAAGACGGCAGAATTCAAGCTTTGCTCGAACTACTTGGATTACCGTACCTCGGAAGCGGGATGTTGTCAAGCCAGGTATGTATGAACAAACCCCTCACCAAAGAAACTGCTGTGCGATCCGGAATCGCCTGTGCCGATGGTTTCATTGTACCAGCAGAATCTGAGCTGAATAATGCCTTAAAAATCTGTCAAGAAAAATACCATTATCCTGTTGTCGTTAAACCATCTAACAGCGGTTCAGCGGTGAATGTTTTTATTGTTCAAAATGAGCAGGAACTGATAAATGGTCTTGAGAACATCTGGAATGATGGTGAAGTTCCACTTGTAGAACAATACATTCCGGGCAGGGAATTAACCGTGACGGTACTTGAAAATAAATCCCTTCCGGTTGTTGAGATTGTACCCAAAACTACTTTCTACGACTATACTCGAAAATATACCGCGGGCGAAACCGAATACCTGTGTCCTGCGCCGATTGATGATGAAATTGCTGTAAATGTACGGGAAATGTCTGCTAAAGTATTTGCGGCTTTAGGCTGCCGTCATATAGCGCGGGTGGATTGGCGTCTGTCGCCCGATAATATGCTTTATTTCCTCGAAGTGAATACCATTCCGGGAATGACAGCTCTTTCCCTTGTTCCGATGGCTGCATCTGAAACCGGTATAGACTTTCCAAACTTGATGGATAAGTTTGTCAACATGGTTCTAAACGACTCAAATTGATTATGGACGAAACTATACAAGAAAAATTACGAGATGACAACCAACGGAAAACATTAGCCGATTCCGATACGTTGTCAAACATGTTTCGAGTTTTTATCCACGACCTGATGAACCATATATCCGTCATCAACCTGAATGGCGATCTGATCAAAACTAATCCTGACAAGTACAGCGCTCCAGATCTATGGAACAAGATTGAACCAGCAATCACACTTCTCGAGAAAGAAATATCCAGAGTCAGATTGATTAACCGCCAGTTGCTAAATCCAGCCGGCTTCAAACCCGGACAGTTCTGCTTTGTCGCAGCCACTCGTTCTGTACTACAGGTTTACAATTTACGAGCACAAAGAAAAAGCATCACAATCGATGTAATTCTTCCAGAGGAATCTCATTGTGTTTATGCTGATGAATTTGTGGTGCGACAGGGAATAATCTCCGCTATTCTCGATAATGCCATCAAGTTCAGTGAAAAAGGAACTCGGATATCAGTAGAAGTCGAAAAGGCTGATGCGATTGTCTCTTTATCTGTCCAGGATAATGGCATTGGCATTCCAGACTCCTGGGCAAATGATTTGCTTCATTCCGCCGAACGGGAGCAATTTCGCCGCAGGGGAACAAACGGCGAGATCGGTATAGGATTCGGATTACTAATTGCGCATAAACTGGCTAATTATTTTGGCGGAGCTTTAGCTTATAAATCTGAATTAGATGACGACGAAGCGCATACTTCAACCGTAGTCTTTGAACTCCCTGTTGTTGCGATCTATTAAACAGAAATCGCCAGTTGGAATTGACCCGAGACCTGCGTTTGCGAATGAAGCAAATACTGTGATACTCCATACCCTGTTGGACACATTGTGTTAAATTTGAATGTGTTTCAAGAAGGTATTATCAGGAAATGCTTTCATGTGTAATACAAATGCTTCATCGCTTATAATTTTCATTTCTATTAATCTCGTCTCTATATGCTTTATTTAACCTTTTACAGATAGCACCAGGAACTCCATCGCCAATCACATTATTGTCTACTTGTATTACTGGCACAATCTCTGTAATAGTTCCAACGCATGACACTTCTGTCTAACGTCAACTATAATTTCCTTCCAACGACAATTAGAGTTCCTGTTTTTGTTTTGTTTGTTTAAGGCAGTTCTCCCCATGGGGAGAACTGAACATTTGTTAAGTGGTGTTTGCCTGTTTCTTCCCTTTCGATTTTTCTAACCGGTAGCTATTCACATTCAGTTCCAGGATCACGCTGTGATGGACTAAGCGGTCGATGGCTGCTGCGGTGGTCATGGGATCTTTAAATATCTGTTCCCATTTTGAAAACGGAA
>JAVCCM010000072.1 GCA_030765455.1 Candidatus Electryonea clarkiae
GACGACGTGTTGCAGTTTTAAAAGATGATGAACTACCACCTGGATATCATAGAATGTTCTGGATTGCAAAAGGCTCAACAGGTATATACCTTTTAAGAACAACATCCCAAACCGGCTGGAAAGAAACGCGGAAATTACTTTTCATTAAATAATTGATAACAATAAGAGGTGGGGTGTACCTCAGTGCGCGCCTTAGTGATAGAGAGTACTCAAACCAGGATATTTCACCGGGGCTTACGAAGAGATATTTTTACTCAGCCTGCTTAAGCAAGCCCAGTTCAATCCAAAGACTCATTGATGCTAAACCGAATAGATGTGACTAAAAGAAAGAGCTATCTATTTATGAAGCAAATGAATATACCTTTGGAGGTGAACAATTATTTTTTATAAGATTTTTTTATTAGATTTTCCAGGTATTCTTTTGGGTTTTCAAGCATTTTTACTGTTACCTGTAACGATTCTCTTTTCAACAGTGAAAAGCCATATTCATAGCTCTCCAGCTTTTCTTTCAAAATATCGCCGGGAGTTTTACCGTCTTCTACATTATCCCGCAGCCAGTTCCTGGCGGCAGGTGATATTGATAGTGTGATTCCTGTTTTCTTCTTAAAGGATGACACCTCTTCTTTAATTGTAATTCCCATAACAAGATCATCGCACATTTCACGCGGATTTTTTGTCATTTCCACGGTAAAACGGAGCTTATTGATCCTGGTCGAGGGAAGACATTTCTCAAATGGTATCAGGGCTCTTTCAAATACCCGCGTAAGACCACGTGCCCCGGTTTTTTCTTCATACGCCTGTTCTGCAAGTAATTTCAACGTGTCTTTGCTGAACTCAAGGTCAATTCCGTATGCGGCAAAATCACGAATTTTTCCCTGCGTGACTGCGTTGTATTTGTTGGTTAAAACCTGGTGCAGTCCATCTGCATCCAGCTCATTCAGCTTGGCGATAACCGGGAGACGACCAATGAATTCAGATTCAAAGCCATACTCGATCAAATCCTGGGTGGAAGTATGTTTCAGTATTTCACCTGCACTGTACTCAGTTTTTGACTCTTCATCCCTGAATCCGATGGGTTGGCGGTTCATCCGTCTTTCGACTATTTTTTCCAGCTCGTTGAATGCACCGGATACAATGAAGAGAATATTTCGAGTGTTCACCCTTTTTCTTGGGGCTTTGCCTTTACGCTGTGTCTCGATAACTGCTTCCATTTGACTTGCAAGATCATGGGGGACACGCAGGTCAACTTCAGTCTCCTCCATCAGTTTTAACAAGTTACGTTGAACTCCGGTCCTGGAAACGTCCGGTCCGATCAATCCCTGGCTGGCGGCGATTTTGTCGATCTCGTCAATATATATGATGCCGGTTTCAGCAAGTTTAATGTTTCCATCAGCAACTTTCACGAGGTCACGAACCAAGTCCTCGACATCACCGCCGACATACCCGGTCTCACTGAATTTTGTAGCGTCTCCCTTCACAAAGGGAACGCCAAGACGGTCGGCAATCAACTTGATTATGTAAGTTTTTCCGACGCCGGTTGGTCCAATCATTAATATATTCGGTTTTATCTGACCGGGAATTTTTGGCAGGTTTTTACCCTGATCGCGTTCCCAGCGCAACCGGTTGAAATGTGTGGAAACTTTTGTGGCAAGGATTTCAACTGCTTCATCCTGTTGAACAACATATTCTTGAAGGTATTTTTCAAGCTCGATTGGTTTCATGTCGAACTGTATTTCGAGTTCTTCCTCTTCTTTTGGAGTAGTAGAGGTTTCTTTAGTACCAAGAGAGTCCACTTCTGCATGCACCATATCGGCGCCATATTTTTCTCTGAGGAATTTCTGTACGTCTTGTTGTATCTGTTCCGCAGAAGGCGGTGAGTTGGAAGTCGGGTTCTTATTCATGATTTATGAAATATCCTTGTAGCTGATGAATTTGGTTTACCGCCATAATGGCAGTATATATCACATTCGTCTTTTAATTATCTAATTTGCGGCTTGATATTAAAAATTGTCCAGCCTGTTGCCTGGATATGCAAATCCCTGAACTGCAATGTTTCTGCATATTTCAAAGGGTTTATCTCTTGACGATTGATAATATAGTAGCGTACCTTGATAGCAAAAAGCAAGCCAAACGGAGTACAAGTGGCATTAAACCTTTCTGATTCATCGTTGCAGGATAGACTGGCAAAGATCGAAATGATTATTGTTGATGTTGATGGCGTCTTAACTGATGGATTAGCGTATTATGACAGCAATGGTATGGCAATGAAAGCTTTTTCCATGCGGGATGGCTTCGGGTTCGTACTTGCAAAGTTCGCGGGAATTGAGCTGGGTGTTTTGACCGGGAATGTAGCGGAAATGGTTAAACGCCGCCTCGAAGCTTTCAATATCACGAGAATCAAGGGCGGGCATTTCAGAAAACTTGGGTTCTATGAAGAAATGGTGGAAGAAACCGGTATCCCGGAGCAGGAGATTATTTACATTGGTGATGATCTTTTCGATTTGCCTGTATTAAGACGAGTTGGATTTTCAGTAGCTCCAGCAGATGCTCATCCTGATGTGATTAGACAAGTTGACGCTGTTACAGAAAGTAAAGGCGGACGTGGTGTTGTTCGTGAAGTAATTGAGGCAGTGGTGCGTGCTAAAGGGAAATGGGACGAAGTAATTGAAATGATAGAGAATGATGAAGATGGAGGCAGATGATTTGTCCCGAATTTATTTCAGACTGATCGTGCATGGGAAATTTCAATAAATTTGAAACAAAATCATTGTAAAGCTTGTCTATATTATTAGAATGCCGGCTTAATCAAAACAGCCCGGATTGCGCTGAATCCGGAAATCAAAATTTACAAGACAATGCCAGGATCCAGCGATATTCGGGTTTGCTTTTATACGCTATTTCAAATGAAAAGTCATCAAAATATATTATTATCTGTCTTTATCTGCCAGACAGCTTTTTTTTACGGCTGCACTGAATTAGATGAGAAGTCGCTGTTGGCTGACAGGGAAGTTCGTAAATCCCTGGCATCAGAGGAATTTGATATTGCACAAATAATTCACACTGCCGAGGGTGAGACAACATTCGTGCTGACCGCTCCGAAGATATACAGATACGATAATACCAGCAGGGCAGAACTAAAGGGTGGTATTCATGTCGATTTTTATAAATCCGGCAGGATCACCAGCACCCTTACTGCTGATGAGGGTGAAGTTCTGCGTGATGGAAAAGAATTGATTGGCATAGGAAACGTTGTAGTCGAAACCGATAGTGGGATGACAATTTACACAGAAAAGTTGACATGGACAGAGCGTGATCATATGGTCAGAAGCGATACAACCACTACGCTGATTACTGAATTTGATACCCTGGTTGGCAGCAGCATGGTTTCAACCGATGATCTTAAATATAAACGACTTTTTGATCCAATAGGTATTTCGCATCGAGAGAACCAATCATCTGAAAATGATAACGAAACGTCAACCTCGACACCGTCCGCGACTTATCCGGTTATACCCGGCTCATCTGATATCCCTGATGAAAAGGAATCAGAACCAGGTGACACTACGAATGCTGGAATAGATAAATGAAGCGCGCAAGCAAAAATATCCATGTTCTAATTATTATTTTAATTGCGGTTGCTGCTGCTTTTTCTTCACCAATAGCAAAGAGAGGCAAGCTGACTAATCGTGGTACCAAGAAGGCTGCAGCTACTAAAAAAATCAAAAATGAACGTAATCCGGATTATGGCGATTTCCAGGGACAGGGTCGTGATACACAGGGTGCTGTTCGTCTGTTAAGAGCTGCGGAATTAAGTCAGCGGGATGACAGGATTGGGCAATTATCAGTACTGAACAGGGATGTTAAAATAATTCAGGATTCGATGACAGTTTGGTGTGACAAAGCTAAATATAGAAAAAACATTGGGAAACTGGAACTAATCAAAAATGTACTGATGATTGACACAGAACGCAGACTTGAAGCTGACAGAGTCACCTATTTTGAGAAATCCAGGAAGACAATAGCGCAGGGAAATGTAAAGGTTACCAGGGATTCGACTATTTTATCATCATGGAGAGGTGAATATGAAGAGCATCTTGAAATAGTACATATAAACAGGGATATGGTAATAGAAGATTTAAAGCATGATGTGATATTGACTGGAGATGAAGGCACTTATGAAAGGCTCCGTGAGCGTGCGAAAGTCCCGGTTAACCCGGTCCTGGTACAGCTTGACAGTTTAGATGAGGAGAAAGCGCGAATCACTGGAAAAATGATGCTTTATGAAGGAGAAGCCGGCATAGCTGAAGTACATGAAGATGTTACCATAACATGGGGAAAAGTCAGGGGAACTTCTGAACTGTTATTCTACTATTCTGATGATTCCAAGGCATTATTGCTCGGCAACCCGGTTGTATGGCAAGATAGAGATGAGGTGAGTGGAGATTCAATTTGGATATATCTCGTGGATGATGTTCTTGATTCTGTAGAAGTTATAGGAAATGCGATAGCTTACACTATTGCAGATACAGCTGAAGTTGTGGATGAGAATGTTCCACGAAACAAGATGACCGGACAGCGAATAATCATGGATTTTGACGATGGTCATGTTATAAGAATGCAGAGCCAGACTCAGACGATTGCAATATATCATTTGTTTGAAGATGGAAAGGATGAAGGTTCGAATAAGGTAAGCGGAGATCAGATAACACTCTCATTCAAGGATGGTGAACTAAATGATATTGAAGTAATTGGCGGAACTCGCGGAACATATTTCCCAACTCAATTAGCAAAGAAAGTTCGTGAAGATGAATGATAAAAGTGTTGCACGTCTCCAGGGAATTGGTCTTGTCAAAGCTTACGGCAAACGCACCGTCGTTAATGAAGTTAATATTGAAGTCTCTCAGAATGAAATAGTTGGATTACTTGGTCCTAATGGCGCGGGTAAAACGACAACATTCTATATGATAGTCGGAATGGTAAAACCTAAAGCGGGGACAGTGCTGCTCAATGGGAAAAACATTACCAGCAGGAAGATGTATCAGAGGGCGAGACTTGGAATTTCTTATCTCCCCCAGGAGTCATCTATTTTTCGTAAATTGACGGTCGAACAGAATCTTATGGCAATTCTTGAAACAATGCATCTTTCGAGATCGCAACGACGAGAAAAATGTGATTCCCTGCTTGAGGAGTTGTCTATATCGCATTTGAGGAAGAGTAAAGCATATAATTTATCCGGTGGAGAACGTCGTCGAACTGAAATCGCAAGATGCCTGGTTACAGATCCGAAATTCCTCCTTTTTGACGAACCGTTTGCCGGAATCGATCCCATTGCAGTTCAGGATATTCAGAAAATTGTGGAGGGCTTAAAGGATAGAGGCATAGGAGTCCTGATTACGGATCATAACGTACACGAGACACTTGCCATAACTAATCGTGCGTATCTTCTTTATGAAGGTCGTATCTTAAAGTCGGGTACAAGTGAATTCGTTGCAAAGGACTCTGAAGCACGAGAACTATATCTCGGGGATTCATTCAGTTTAAGCAGATGAGAAAATGATCTAAAATGTTATTACGTCAAGAATTTCGTCTTCGACAGGAACAGGTATTACAACCTCAGCAAATATTGCGGTCAGAGTTGATCCAATTGCCGCAATTATTGCTTGAAGCTCGTTTTCAGCAGGAATTCGAACAGAATCCTCTGTTGGAAGAGCTGAATGAAGTTTCCCTGGAACAGGAAGAACCGGAGGAAAACACTCTTGAGAGTGCTGCAGTAGATGAGGCGAAACGTGATGCGGAAAACGTTGAGGCTAAAGAAGCCGAAAAAGAAGAAAGCGAAATTGACTGGGAGACGTATTTCGAGAAAGAAGACAACGATAACCATTATGAATATAAAGCTAAAAGTATTATTACTGAACCTGTGGAGATACCACAGGCTGACATCTCTACACTTGCCGATCTATTAACAAACCAACTTCGAGTCGAGAGAATAACCGACAGGCAAAGACACATCGGAGATTACATTATCGGTAGTCTTGATACTCGTGGATACCTGGATGCTTCTATAAAACAAATTGCCGATATGGCTGAAGTTACTGAGGCAGAAGTTGAGGAAGTCCTCCACAGAATTCAAAGGTATGAACCTGCCGGGATTGCAGCCAGGGATCTGCGTGAGTGCTTGCTTCTGCAGCTTGAGGCTTCGAAAGAAACTGACACTGTCGCTTATAAGGTTATCAGGAATTATTATGAGGATTTCAAAAGCAGGCGATTCGAAACTATTGCTTCCGGGCTTAGCGTTACTCTTCTTGATGTGCAGCAATCTTTCGATATTATCAGTCGCTTAGATCCTCGTCCCGGAGAGGGTGTGATTGATGAAAAAATGAATTATGTGATTCCTGATCTTGTGGTTGAAGAAATCGGTGGTGAGTTTATTGTCACATTAAATGATGGAAATATTCCGAGCTTTTATATTAACGAAGAACTGAAAAAGTTGATATTGTCAAAAAAAGGTACAGATAAAAGTGCTCGAGATTTTGCAATTCAAAAAGCAGAAAGTGCAAGATGGTTTGTCAACGCTATAGTCCAAAGAAGAACAACGATGATGCGTACAATGCGCGCAATAGTTGAAAGGCAACTTGAGTGGTTCGAATCAGGGAGGGAAACTGATATCAAACCTCTGATACTCAATGATATAGCTGAAATGATAAATATGGACATCTCCACAATAAGCCGTGTCACCCGCGACAAATACGTTCAGACACCTTACGGTGTTTATGAATTGAAATACTACTTTAATGATAAGATGGCAAATGCAAATGGGGAAGAAGTCGCCACGCGCACAATTAAAGCAAAACTCAAAGAAGTTGTTGAAAACGAAAACAAATCCAAGCCTATGAGCGATCAGCAAATTGCTGATATCTTGAAGGTGGTGGGTTTCCCCATAGCGAGACGGACAGTACAGAAATATAGAGAGCAGCTAAATATTCCTGTCAAAAGAATGCGTAGAGTAGTAGCATAAATTCCAGTCACATCACAATCCAGATCGTAAAACTCTTATATTTACCGCAATAAACAGCTCAAATTCCTCTCATCGAAATTGATTTACTTTACAACTCCAATTCACTTATCTTCACCACGACCATAAAGCTCAAATAATTATTCATTAGAAGATAAACATGTTTTTGCCATTAGTTTTTCGTACTGATAATATTAATACACTCGTGATCGGAGGTGGGAAAGTAGCTTACAGGAAGGTCAAAGACCTGAATGCCGCCGGCGCAGAATTGATGGTTATTTCACCCCGATGTCATCCTGGATTGGAAACATTTATAATTGAAAAAGATATCGATTGGTGTAAGAGAAAATTCAGAAATGGTGATACAGATGGATACTCACTGGTGATCGTAGCCACTGACGATGACAAAGTGAATCAAAAGGTAAGTACGGAAGCTAAAAATTCAGGTATCCCGATAAATGTCGTTGATAAACCGGAATTGAGTACAGTTTATTTTCCTGCCACAGTGAGAAAAGATTCATTGTTAATCTCGGTATCTACTGAGGGTAACGCACCGTTTTTTGCGCGTGAGATGAAGAAAAAGATCTCCGAATGGGTTGAGGATGGTGAATGGGAATTAAAGGCAAAATGGGCGGCGAAACTGCGGGCATTTTCAGTAGCACACATTGATAAAACAGATCAGCGCGAAAAGCTGTTCGGGAAATTCATGGAATTGACCGCCGATGAATTGGCAGAATGGAATTTTGCTAATCCCCCAGAGGATTTATGGAAGAAATGGTTTGATAATCTGATAGTGTAATAAGGAGTGAAGACAATATCATCCAGAGTGGTAAACATGATTAAAACTATAAGAATAGGGACACGTGGCAGCCCGCTTGCCCTATGGCAAGCGCAGCAAGTTGAAAACCTCATCCAGGAATCCTACCCTGATATTGATGTTCAAATAATAATTATTAAAACTCATGGTGATAAGAATCCATCTGCATCGCTGATAAATTCGGGTGGCACCGGAATATTCGTCAAAGAACTTGAAAATGCGCTTCGGGAGAATCGAATAGATGTGGCTGTGCATTCAGCTAAGGATATGCCGCATCAATTGCCGGAAGCCCTTGTTATTGCCGCTGTTCTGCCGAGAGATTCTGCAGAAGACGTCTTGATTTCAAAAAATAATCTCAGCTTACCTAATCTACCCGCAGCATCAGTCATTGGTACGTCCAGTCCGAGACGACAGGCACAACTCCTCGCATATCGCGATGATCTGATTGTTAAACCAATAAGAGGAAATATTGCCACAAGAATTTCAAAGGTAGATGAGGGAGTATATGATGCTACCATTCTTGCGAAAGCTGGAATTGACCGACTTGGTTTGACCGATGAAATCTCGGAAATTCTTGGGTTAGAATTAATGCTTCCGGCTCCGGGTCAAGGGATTGTTGCAATCGAGTGTCGTGAATCAGACAGACAGCTCCACGAAATGCTTAACTGCAAGGGTGATCTTGAAACATTCATTGAGCTGCAAGCGGAGCGTTCATTTCTCGCTGGATTAAATGCAGGCTGCAGCACAGCTATTGCAGGTAAAGCCGATTACAATTGTAAAGATAAAATGCAATTTACCGGCAAAGTCTTAACGTCTGACGGGAAATTTTCTGTTGAAACACAGTTGTTAGCAACTCCTGGAGAAGGAGCAATGGAAATGGGGATGCGTGCAGCTTCAGTTCTGCTCGATAGCGGGGCGGCGGAACTGCTGAGTAAGAATTGATTTTAAATGAGATGCCGTTGAGTATTTTGTGATACAGATCAACTGGATGTACTCAAAAACTCGTTACATTATGAAGCAGGTTTTAGATTTTCTGAATTAATATCTCTCTTTGAATAATTAGAGCTGGAACTCATCAGCGGAACCAAACGTACAATAATTAGGCAATCCTATTTTTTGACAGGATTCCGAATACATCTTAACGATTAAATCTTAATCTTCCCGCTTTCGTTTACCTCCCTGAACGAAAGTGGTCTCCAAGAACGGGCGGGGTTGATGCCACCTCGCCCGTTTTACGTTTGCCGCAAACCGCAAGATCATTCCCAGGAAAATTCTAATGTAAAATTTTCTTGTTGAATCAAGTCCTCTCATTTCAATATTATCTACAATGGAATATTTTTATCAGAAATTGTAATATTTATAATGGGAAGAGGGAAAAGAAAGTCATAAGTTTCATTTACTATTTTATCAAATGTGAGGGAGAAGATGAGTAAGACAGAAGAAAACCTGAAGGCTGCATTTGCCGGTGAATCCCAGGCAAGAAACAAATACACGTATTTTGCCAAGATAGCAAAGAAAGAAGGCTATCATTATATCGCCAAAATCTTTGAAGAAACTGCTGACAATGAAATGCGCCATGCGAAAGATGAATTCGCCATGCTTGGTGGAATCGGTGATACTATCGCAAATTTGAAAGAAGCGATAGATGGCGAAGATTACGAAACGACAGAAATGTATCCAACATTCGCCAGGGAAGCGGAAGAAGAAGGAAACACAACGGCAGCTATATTATTCAAACAGATAGCGAAAGTAGAGGCACACCATAGGGATAGGTACAAGGAACTTCTCGAGATGGTTGAGAATGGAGCGGTATTCAAACGCGACGAACCTATTACATGGAAATGCAGTGTTTGCGGTTATGTTCATGATGGTACTGAACCCCCGGAGAAATGTCCTTGCTGTAAACATCCAAAGGAATACTACGAACCGGCAAATATGGATTTTTAGGAGATTAAGATGGCTAAATATCAATGCAGCGTATGTGGTTATACATACGATGAGGAGAGCGAGTCAGCAAAATGGGAAGAATTACCGGATGACTGGGCTTGCCCGGTTTGCGACGCTCCCAAGGATATGTTCAGTCTGGTGGAATAGAGACAATTGTCCTGGGTTACTTCAACCCGGGATTTTTTTAAAAACGTTATAGAGTCAAGAGCCCGGTCACTAAGACCGGGCTACAATTGACAGCAAGGGTTTCTTTCGCCGCTAAGCAGAAAGGTATTTAGAGCTTTTGGTAAGCCTCCATGGGTAGGATTCACATGGGTTATTTCCATGCTCTGTATTCAGTATCGGCATCATTGCTCAATCACTTTAGCTATTATTGAAGCTGAACTCTCGGGATTCTTCAATTTCCGGTTTAAATCGACCATAAGCGATTATTAATATTACGTATATTCCTGAAGTGTCTCCAGAGTCATTTTGTCTATTTGATGTAAATATCCCTCACTCACCGGTTAAAGTTCAATCAATTTCAGACTTCCCTGAATGAGTGTGATAATTTATTTAACGTCAGCGACTCCAAAATTGCTTTTATTCTCTTCACCCTTTAGCTACCTTGATATGAAGCACGATATAGATATTATTAATGGGAGGGAGATTGATGTTTAGTTCCAGGGAAAAAATATTTCAAACGTTATTGGTGATCACATTTATTTGTGTTCAATCTCTCTCCGCCGTGGTACTGGCAGAAAAATACGATAATCCTTCAAAGCCTGTGGTTGGCTCAGAGCTTGATTCTCTCCTTGAGCATTGGGAAGACCATTGGGCGAGTCCGGACTCATCAGATTTTGCATACCAAATAAAAACTGCTTCAGACAATAGAGTTTATGTCGCCGGTTTGAGCAAGAAGAGCGAAGATGATGCTGATTTTTCATTAATTGCGTACTCAACATCGGGTCGCAGGATATGGTCTGCCATTTATGATGCTCCGGCAGGTGGTTGGGATGAGTTCAAAGCTATGGACATTGATGAAGCAGGAAATATCTATCTTGCCGGGTCAAGCGACCGAAGACCTGATTACCATTCGACCAAAGATTTTCTCACTCTAAAATATTCTTCCCAGGGAGAGTTGATCTGGGAAAACAGACTCGAAGGAGCAATTGGAAATATTAATGAGCCGAGAGCAATATTGGCATCAGCAGATAGTTGCGTATATGTGACCGGCGGTGGAACTATTGTTGAAGGCGAGAATTTTAGTAATTACCTGACAGTGAAATATTCATCAGATGGTGAGGAAGAATGGGTAGTTGAATATGATGGTGAATCAGGTCAAAATGATATTGCTACAGATATTGCTTTTGATCCAAGAGGCAATATTGTAATAACTGGTGTTAGTGTTACCATGTTCTCTGTTGATGATTATTTGACTTTAAAATATAACCCATCTGGAGAACTTCTATGGGCTTCGCATTTTTACGATTTTATTACATTTGATAATGATAATATAACTCTTGCAGTAGATTCAATCGGAAATGCATATATATCAGGATTTATTAGTGATGATTATCCCTGGAGTACCATGAGTGTAGCTAAGCTGGACTCATCAGGCGATCATTTGTGGACAATGAGTTATCCTGATAGTGGGGATGGAACTGATCACTATGCCGTTGATATGGGGATTGATGAACATGGGAACGTGTTTGTGACCGGCAAAGGATGGGACGAAAATGAAAATTCATGGGATATTGTGACTGCCCATTATAGCACAGATGGTCAATTTCGATGGGCTTCAACTTTTGATGGGGATTTAGGTAGCGATAATGATGTGCCGGTCGATATGATTGTAAAAGAAAACGGAACGGTTTATATCGCAGGACAAACCGGTTCGAGTCTCTGGCATCAGAATTATATCTCTTTGGAATATGACCGGGTCGGCAACGAGGAAATGGCTGTTCTATATAATGGTCCCGGGCATGGTATCGATTTCGTTCAGGGTATTGATCTGGA
Organism: Candidatus Electryonea clarkiae; assembly: GCA_030765455.1. GTDB lineage: Bacteria > Electryoneota > Electryoneia > Electryoneales > Electryoneaceae > Electryonea > Electryonea clarkiae. The sequence continues at coordinate 11,775 of JAVCCM010000072.1, forward strand.
TGACGATGGAAGTCTATATGTAACTGGTTTTACTTACCCCAGTATTTACGATTCCGTTGTAGTCCACTCAACCATAAAATACGGTCGTCGCACACTCTCAATACCGGAAGGTGATTTTGTGCAACCTGTTGATTATACTCTTTTCGATATTTACCCGAATCCTTTCAATTCAACACTGAAAATTCATTATAAATTGGAAAATCCTGCCTTCGTAAGTATCAATATATATGATCTTCTGGGTCGCAAAATTGAGACACTGCTTTCCAAATCAGAAATTGCAGGTGAACACAATTTAATCTGGGATGCACATCATTCAGGAAGCGGCAGCTATTATCTGGAAATTAATGCTGACGGAAAAACACTTCATAAAAGGGCAATCCTTGTGAGATAATTGTTGTCGGATTGACTTTTATGATTAAAGAACTTAAAGAGATGCCCTGGATTTCGGTCCTGTTCCATCCCCGCTCGACTATTCGCTCGGTACAAGAGACAAATTTTTCCAAACAAATATTAATACTGGCGATTCTCAACGGTATCGTCCTTTTTTTTTACTCCGCGGAGGATGAGCACTGGGGAGATAACTTATCGCCGGGATGGTTTGTTATAGTAGCTATTCTCGGCTCACCTCTACTTGGATTATTTACATTATATCTATTTGGTGTATTTGTTAAATGGACAGGGAAATTATTAAAAGGCGGCGCAGATGCAAAACAAATCCGTTTGGCGCTTTCTTACGGTTATATACCATTCATATTTATGTCTTTAATACTTTGGATCATTTTACTTTCGATCTTTGGCTTTGATGTGTTTGCTTCAGGCTTCGAGGATAAGGGACTATTGGGAAGACATCTGAATAATGCTGATTCCTTAAATCCGGGGATGACAATGTTAACTATAGTAATGGTTATAATTGCGTTTCCAATTATGATTATTACAATGTTGATCCTTCCTTTAATTATCACATCAAAGTGTATCGGCGAAGTACAAGGTTTTTCTGCTTGGAAGGGACTTTCCAATTACCTCCTGGCGATAATCAGCCTGGTATTTTCCGGAATCATCTTTGCGATAATAATTGGTTTATTTGTTATGAACCAGTTTACTCGGTGGGAATTTCCTTTTAATTGAGACAATGGTAGTATATACATCCCTCTCATCTTGTAGATTGATTCATCTGGTTCAATGGGTTGTCATTCTCGGGCTTGACCTGGGAATCCATGCTCAGGCTCAATGCAAATGGTTGATTCCCGGGTCAAGCCCGAGAATGACAGAATACCCCTGTTTAAACAATTTCACAGGTGTTTGGATTAACATACATATAAAATCCAAAATCGATTGCATGCTTCGTGAAATGGAACATACTAAAAATCGGGAGGAAATAATTCGACCTCCGAATTTTGTGATTATTATTCTCTTGATCCGCGTAAGCTGGAAATAGCCATACTGTATATCTCTGATATCCTTATATCCTGTAATCTTTATGTTTTGGCATTTTAGATTTACCTGCAAATAACCTGCTGCTGCATCGATAAAACTTTGCCGATTTGCACTCCATTTGAGCCTAATATTAATGCAGTATGTCTCTGTTTCAATTCCATACTTATGCATTGTTTTCAGAATTGGCTGCCATTTTGCACTTACACTTTGAAAGAGTAAAAGTGTGATGAGAAAAGAACAAATTATCTCTTTTCGCTTGGAGGTGGAAGGATTTGATTCCTATCTTTTATCAAAATTGTAAATTTAATAATCTTATCTCGGTTGGATCGAGCCATATCAGTAAGAAAGGTGAGATGAAAACTGAGAAGATAGGAGGACCAGGATGAAAAACATTCTGACCTGTGCAGTAATACTTGTTGCGGCATTATGCCTGACTTCAGGAGTTTACGCACAGAATGTGGTGGAAAGTTATGGGGATGCCGGATCGATAGACTGGTCGGCACAAGTTGTCCGAGCTACCGGAATCGCGATTACCGGGGGAGTCGGAGGACGTCCGGGGCAAATTCGCGCTGCGGAGATGGATGCTTTACGCCAGATTCTTGCGACAGTCAAGGGAATGCGGCTGAACTCGGAAACCACAATGGAAAACTTCATGCTGAGTTCCGACGTAGTCAGAACCCAGGTAGAAGGAGTCGTCCGTAATTTCCGTAGAGTCGGAGACCCGGTATATATGAGTAATGGTGATATTGAGGTTACTGTTGAAATGGCTCTACAGGGACCGGGAAAAATATTTGATATTGCAATTCCTCAGCCAATCGGCATACCACCAACTCCCATATCCGGAACACCCAGCAGTACCGAGGTCTATTCCGGATTGATTGTAGATGCACGTGGACTCGGGGTTCGACCGGCGATTGCGCCAAATATCTACTCAGAGAGCGGTGATGAGATTTTTGGGAGCAGGTATATAGACCGTGAGTGGGCGATCAAACACGGTATGGTTAGTTATGCGAAAGATCCTGCCAAAGCTCGAGCTGATGAGCGTATATCACCCAATCCAATGTTTATAAAGGCAATGAAAGCCAGCGGACCCAATCGCACAGATATCATCGTTTCAAATCAAAATGCTTTGACACTCAACAAGGTTACTGAAAATCTAAAATTCCTTCAGGAGTGCAGAGTTATCCTGATCGTCGATTGATAAGGAGATCATCATGAAATACAAAATTCTTTCTTTAGCAGTCCTGATTATGTTCTCGATATTCTTAATTATTGGATGTGGGCCGAAGAAACTGACAAGCGAGTCCTTGCTTGACGAACCGGAATATCATGTCAGCCAGGGATTAAAACTTCTGGACCGGGGAGATGTTGAAGGAGCTGCACAGTCATTTGAACGTGCAAAAGGTCTCGATCCGAAATATGCAGAAGCCTATTGTGGCTTAGCCCTGGTGGAAGCCGCCAGGAGTAATTTTAAAGAAGCGCGCAGCATGGCAGAAAAGGGAATCAGTTTAAGCGAAAAGAAGAATCCCTGGGCATATGTAGTGCGTGGAAGAGTCTATTTGCAGGAGCGAAAGGGTGATGACTGGCTGAAAAAAGCTGATCGTGATTTTGAGAAAGCGACAAAAATGGATCCGGAATTGAGCGAAGCTTATTTCTGGTGGGGAGTCGCCAAGAAGAATAACTTTGAATTCAATAAAGCCGGAACGTTATTCTCGAAAGCTATTGAGTTTAAAGATGATTGGTCTGAACGAGCAGATTTTGAATATGCATTAGTTCAGAAGATACAGCGTGCGGCACCCGGAACAAGAGTAGGAATGAAAATAGCCCTGATGGATGAAATAACCCGAGCAGATCTTGCTGTGTTGTTCATGGAGGAATTAAAACTCGCTGAGGTTCTTAAGAAAACGGGCGCGAAGGAATACGATACCGGATTTACAGCACCGGACGACCCGACTCAATTCAAGGAAGATAAAGAGGAAGCCAAAGACCCGGTTGATCTTGAAAATCACTGGGCTAATTCATGGATTCGTGATATCCTCGAGTATGAAGTGATGGAACTTAGTCCTGACCGGAAATTTTATCCAAACGAAAAAATCACAAGGGCGGAATTCGCGCTATTCATTCAAAACATAATGATTCATGCCCTCCATGATGAATCCATTGCAACAAAATACATAGTTGAAGATTCAAGATTTAAGGACATGCGCAGCGGCACTGCGACTTATAATGCTGCAGCACTGTGTGTGGATACAAACATTCTTGATTCCAATTTGGATCGCACCTTTGAACCTATGAAAACACTTGGTGGCACTGATGCCCTGCTGTCGATTCGACAATTCCAGAACAGATTAAGAATGTCATTTTAATTCAGGAATAAATCACAATTCGGAGTTCTTTATTTAAGCGGGTTTTAACCCGCTTTTATTTATCTGAGAAGGATCAATTTGGAAAAAACTGAAATATTATCAATCAAACTGACCGGAGAGAACGAACATCTTCTATCAGGTCGCATAGATTCAGAATCATTGGATATTCTCAAAGATTACCTTGATGAACTCGACGGAGAGGTATCTCTCAATATGTCTGAAGTGAAATATATCAATAGTGCCGGTTTGGGAATTATCCTTGCGGCTGATAGACGTATGAAGAAAAACAAGGGATCTATCATTATTGTTCATCCAAGCGGGTTTGTATCAGAGATATTCAAAATCAGCGGTCTTGATAATATTATTGAAGTTTCGCTTTAGTCACTGGAAAACAACGGATTAATTGATCTCTTTAAATAGTGTTTGATTTACAAAAATAAAAACATAAATCAATTGAAATTGTTGTATTGCAATTTGTTTTTCAGCAGAATAGATCTAAACTGAAATATCTTGGATTATGGGATATATCATTATCAGTCATATATCATGCAATTTGAAATCTCCTTAAATCTATAAAAACGAAACGGTTAATTTAAATACCCTTATGTCAACTATCAGGAGAATCCCAAAAACCCCAAAGCTTGCAGGTATGTAAAGAAGTACTTATATTCCGAAATTCTTCATTATTTTAATAATGACTAAGCGTTATAAGTGAGCCTATGATCGAAATCACCGGGCTAAACAATTCTATCTTTTGTGTATTCGGAGCATTTGGTGTACCTCGACTATTGGGAGATTAAAGAAAAACCTTTTGAAAATACGCCTGATCCAAGGTTCTTTTTTCAATCGAAACAACACCGTGAAGCGTTGATGCGGATACTTTATGCAGTTCATGAGGCAAAAGGAGCTGCTTTGCTGACCGGTGAATATGGCTGCGGAAAAACCACATTAATTCGTACTGTTATTAATGAACTTGATCAGCATCTGTTCCCGGTAGTATTATTAACCAATCCTCGCTGGGGTGCAGATGAGATGCTTCAAGAAATTTTGTATCAGTTTGGGACAGACAAGCCGCCTGACAAAAAAACTGAAATTCTTAGATTGATTAACGATCAACTTTTTAATTATGTGAGGGAAGGCAAACATACTGTCCTTTTTGTTGATGAAGCACAAATAATTGAAGATCCAATGACATTGGAAGAATTAAGGTTATTGTTGAATTTTCAATTGAATGATCGTTTCATGCTGACATTGGTTATATCCGGACAACCCGAGTTGCGTGATAGAATGAGGCAATTGCCTCAGTTTGTTCAGAGAATTGCAGTAAAATATCATCTTGTTGCCCTCAGTTTTGAGGAAACATCGGAATATATTGAGTATCGCCTTGCTCTTGCAGGTAATTTGCGAGAAACTGTTTTTACAGAAAATGCAATCGCAGATATTTTTTCTTATACTGGCGGTACGCCAAGAAAAATAAATAATTTATGTGATCTTGCATTAGCAATCGGTGCTGGGAGCAAGGTTGCTGAAATTGATTCAGATTTAATTAAATCTATAGTTAACAGTGAAACAGCCGGAGGAGCATTTCAATGGTAAGGATGCGCGACGTCTTAAAATCCGTCAAAGATGTCAAGCAACCGGGAGCGCAGCGAACGTTATCAGATCATCCTGGTACGGATAACGCTGGCACCGGGTTCTCTTTCCCTTCAAGAGAGCTGAAATCTACAAAAGATACAGCTCCCCCAGAAAATGATATTTCTCTTCCCGAAGAATCAAAACCCAGCGCAACAATAATATCCTCTGATGCAAAGATAAATGAGAACAATGGTTTGTATAATGAAGCTATTGGAGCAGTGGATGATTTCCTGAAGATGGTGAGCGCAGGAGAACCATTTGATCTGGATTCTGTTTCACAGGTAGTAAAATTGTTTGCTGATTCTCTGATTGAAAGTGATTACCTGTTTACAATCAGCCTCTCATTGCACGATTCCGTTTCCACAATGTCACAGCATTCTGTGAATGTAGCTATCATTGCTTTAAAGGTTGCAATCGGAATGGACTATTCACACGACAAAATCTGTGAAGTTGGATTGTCGGCGATGGTGCATGAAGCTGGTATGGTACGAGTTCCACCAGAAATTACCTCAAAAAAAACCGTTTTGGAGGAACAGGAAGTAAAAATTATTAAACAGCATCCAATACACGGAAAAGCAATCCTTGAGGCAATGAAAGATGAGTATCCATTCCTCCCCGATGTGGTTGCACAGGAGCATGAACGTTGGGATGGCAGTGGTTATCCTTTCGGTGTTGCAGGTAATGATATTCATGCTTATGCACAAATTATCGGTCTGGCAGATACATTCGTTGCATTAACTAATCATCGACATTACAGAGATAATTTTATCGCCTATAAAGCTATTCAAAGCATTATTGAGAGAAGAAATAAAGATTTTTCGGCACAGACGATAAAAATCCTTATCGATGTAATAAGTATTTTCCCTGTTGGCAGCCTGGTGAAATTAAATGATGGATCAATCGCAAAAGTTATCCGTACTCACAAACAATATCCGATCCGACCAGAGATAGAAATAGTCAAGGATGCAGGCAGTGAACACGTCGGCAGCAAAACAGTTCTGGATCTTTCCAAAGAGCCGATGATTTATATTGTCAGCCCTATCTTTGATGTTGCTGCTTATACTTGATGTTATTGATAATATAAACGCTGAATGTTTCTACATCATTCCTGTGTCTTCTTCCAAAAGATAATATTCCATGCTCTCAGAATTGTTTATCAAACATGCCAAAGAAGCGCGAAGATTGAAATCCACTTTATCTTGTCTCCCTGAAAACTATAGTCCCGGCTTGTCCCGGTAAGGATATTCTCATTTGATTTGAAAAGAACCATGCCCAGTCCACCCAACTGTCCTGATAAAAGTATCGATTTGCCTCAAAACAATATTGACATATACCAGTTTGACGCTGGCGCCGTGCATAATGATGCCTACAGGCGTAGCCTTGAGCATATTTATGGAAGATTAGATTTTGAGAGGTTAGACCCTGCTTTAATTAAAACCGTTGACAGAGACCTGGATGCATACGGTAAATTTCTGTCACGAATAGGAGATCCACATCTCGCATGCCCTACAATACATGCCACAGGAACACGGGGAAAAGGCTCAACCATAGCTCACCTTGAAGCAATCCTTCGGCAAGCCGGGTATTTAACCGGTTCAACTTATTCACCGCATCTTGTTGAAGTACGCGAGAGGATCAGGCTGGCAGGTCGCGACATTTCAAGAGATAGATTCGCAAGGATATATGAACTAATACGAGTAGCAGTAGAACATAGAAAGGCTACAAATAATTACAGGACTGTATTTGAATTACTCATTGCCCTGGCGTTCAAAGCATTCCAACTGGAAAAGGTGGATTTTGCATTGATCGAGGCAGGAATGGGAGGAAAACTTGATGCTACGAATGTTGTTCAACCTGTTCTCTCAATTATTACTCGGATAGGCTTGGATCATACAAAGGTATTAGGCGATACCATAGCCAAAATTGCCAACGATAAATCACATATTATTAAAAAGGGCATTCCGGCGGTAATAGGTCCACAAACTGATGATGCAGTATGCGAAATCGAGAATCGAGCATCAATTACCGGCAGTGATGCCTGGAGGTTAGGAAAAGATGCAGAATTAACTACCAGGAATGTATCTGTAGAGGGTACAGTATTTGATCTCAAAACGCCGTTAAGAGCATACAATAATATCAGAACCCCATTGTTAGGCAGACATCAGGCTGAAAACGCCGCATTAGCTATTCTTGCTGCAGACAGACTTGTGGCAGATGGACATGCTGACATTTCCTCAGATGATGTTTTTTCAGGATTGCAAAATATCAACTGGCCCGGTAGGGGCGAGATTATCAAGAAAAACCCGGTTGTGATTCTCGATGGCGCACATTCGCCCTTAGGAGCTGAAGTTCTGAACAGGATGTTATCTGATATCTGGCATGATTCGAATGTTATATTTGTATTTGGTTTTAACCGCGATAAAGATGTAAAGGGATTCTTGAACAGTTTTACTCTCACACCGGGGATGGTTATTGCAACTTCGGCGTCTTCTCCGAGATCACTGTCTCCCTCTGATGTCGCTGCCGAGGTCAAGGCACGTGGGTGGAAAGTTATTCCAGCACACATAGATGAGGGCATGGATATTGCGCTTAGTTATGCTTCAAAGGATGATATTGTTGTAGTTACGGGTAGTTTCTATGTAATCGGTGCAGTTCGTAGGAAGTTCTTGCACAGTGGAGCTAAGAACCATACTTTTCTGAATGACGATAAACTGGAGGATAAGTGACATGAAGATTAGACGAATACGAGTTTACAAAGCGCTGGTTGCTGTATTGATGATGACATTTTCCTTGTTGTTTCTGCAATGTTGTGGTAATCCAAATAATCCGATTATTTCCGATTCAGTAGAACCATATACTGTCCTCTCAATAACGCCGACATACAGCTTCCCGAATAATGTAGCTATTTCTAATGGTAAATTATACCTTGCCCAGAATTTCCCTGAAGTTCTTATATATGATTTCTCAAATACCGGTACCTTGACTCTAATCGACACCCTGATTGATGACGTAGAAGATCCGGTTCACTTTATTGGTGTTGCCGAAGATATGAATATTCTCTTTGTAAACTATAAGAGTAATACAAGAGCGTATTGGCTGGATGAACTTTTATTCACCAATTTCGAATTCGGATCATCGAAAGTTCGGGATCTGCTTGCTGTTTCCCGTACCGATACAGTTGTATCTGAGTATGACAACGACTATCACTCGGCTGATGTAGCGATGCTGCTTACCGCAGATTCAGATGCAGAGGATGCCTTCGCAAAAGATTATATCTTCTATGATTCGTTAGAATATAATGATTCCACTCGCTATGACTTCAGGCATGTAAGACAGGCTGTTGGATTGCATTATTCCGGACAGGCTCCACTCGGGCTTGCTTTTGCAAGTGGATATGATACGCTGGTTGTCGGATTAGCGGATTTCGGTGTGGGAGTTGCTGATATGTCAAATACACTGGGTCAGAGTGATCATGGTGATTGGATAGGTTTCGCAGATACTCCCGGTGAAGCGACACATCTAAAAGCTGAAGGTGGATATGCTTATGTTGCGGATGGTATCGCCGGTCTTGCGATAGTTGATATTTCCGACCTGCTTGCACCCGAATATGTCACAAGCTGGAGGATAGATGGGCTCGATCATGCAGTGGACATCGCGATACATGGCAATGCTCTCGCCCTGCTTGACCAATTTGATGGCGTTTACCTGTTGAATATATCTGATCCTGAAAACCCGGTTCATGTTGGTGAATACCTTGTCAGGGAACCAACAAGTGTCACGTTTAGTGATGAAGGTTTCTTAGTAATAACTTCACATGGTGAAGGATTGACAATTTTAGAATTGATTTCACCTGAGTTTTTATAATATATTAGAATAGTTTCATGAGCCGGATTTCAAAGATGGTGTCTCTCATTCCGCATCCCCCGGAGAGATTCCGTTGAAGATTTCCGGCTTTTTTGCCTCAAGTAATTTTTGATTCCCACGAGTTTGACCAAGTATCAATCTTTATTAGATTATACTATCTCCTGAAAATAATATCTCAATTTGGGTGCTCTGGAATAATATCTCATATTGAGTGCCCGGGACAGCTCAATGTCCCGGTTCATCAATAAATTCCGTATTGAATATTTGGGACAATATTATCGAAAACCACTATTCGAATTCTATTTTCTCAATAACAAAATCTTATCCTGCCTTATTAACCCGGTACAATCACTCTCAATTGTATCTGCCCAATTTCGAATGTTGCGGGCAGGTTGGTCAGGGGTTCGCCGTCGGCGTACAATTCTGCTTCACGATCTGATTTAATTGAGATTTTTTTGGCACGGTGCAGGACAATATCGACATCGGGGATATGCGAACCTGAATAGATCATGGGGAATTTTCGCATTATTTTCAATTTTGACATGTTGCGAAGGATGATAAGGTCAAGCCAGCCGTCATCCATTTTTGCCTCCGGAACAAGCTGCATACCGCCACCGAAGTATGATCCGTTTGCGACTGCTGCCAAAATAGCGAACTCGTTAATTCTTTTACCGTCCAGCTCGATTTCCAGTTGCATAGCTTTATATGAAACGAGGGTTTTCAGCAGGTACCAGATATAACAGATTGTACCTCCCATTCTGCATTTCCCGTCACGGACTTCTCTCGAAATTTCACCGTCGATACCCGCTCCGGCTATAGAGAGAAAAGGGATACCATTAACAGAGGGAAGATCAATTTTTCTGAAAACAGGATTTCCGAAACCCTGGCATATATTCTTCAATTCTTTCGGATAATTCAAATTTCGGACAAAATCATTACCCCGCCCCCCTGGAATCAACCCGAAAGCAGGTCCGTCCTCTTTTGCGAAGCTCACTATATCATGAAAAGTCCCGTCACCGCCGAAAGCGAGAATAGCGTCATAATTTTTCTCAACTGCATCTTCGGTTGTACGAATAATATCTTCCCTTGAACCTGAGATCTTGAACTCAAAACTATGCGGAGTTTCAGCCAGCCATAATTTTACGCTCGGCAGCAGCTTCATGGTTCGTCCGCCGCCTGCTGTCGGGTTAACTAACACGAGGATATTCATGGGTCTCAGTTTTCCTTTAGAGCCTTGATTGATTCAGTTAGAATCTACTCATCTAATATCTGAATTTATAAATGAGTTTGACAGTGGATATTAAAAATATTCAAGGTTTTGTAGGATCAATTACTATAATCACTATTATGTCGATGTAGATAATGTGAGACCACTCCACGTTGTCATTCCCGCGAAGGCGGGAATCCAGTATTGTCAACATATTAATAGCAAGTAGATTCCCGGGTCAAGCCCAAGAATAGCATTCTTCGACAGTCTGTTCCTGACTATCCTTATATCCTGTAAAATTTCTTGAATTCGTTACAGAAAAAATCAGGCATGAAGTATGCTACAGTAACCCTTTACAAAGGAAGTTATCCGGTTTTTCAGCATAGCCTGTCATAATGGCGGGCGTCTGGCAGGAATCATGCAAATGGAGCCGGAGACGGAGTCAATAGTATTGACTCATTTCATGGGCATGTATATACTCACGCCATTAGCACTCTTGGCGCGAGAGTGCTAATAAATGATTGTAGATTTTTGTAAAAACACAAAATATAATCGCAATGTTGCTTGTCATACGTATTAACACTGAATGCTGAAAGTTTAAATTCGAGGATATGGCGACTTCGTGATAACAAGTAAAAAAAGGCTAAATAGCCATAAAAATTCAAGGAGGAAAAAATGAAGGTTCGTCCGATTGATGAGCGCGTTCTGCTGCAGGTAGTAGAAGAAGAAGAACGAAAAGTTGGCGGGATTATTATTCCTGACACAGCTACGAAAGAACGTCCTCAAATCGGTGAAGTTATCGCAGTAGGCGATGACCTTATCAATAAAGACGTAGAGAAAAAAGCGCTTTCTGAAATTGTTAAAGTAGGCGACAAGGTACTGTTTGCAAAATATGGCGGTACTGAAGTAAAAATTGATGATGAAGAGTTCCTGCTGGTTAACCGCAGTGATATTCTTGGCGTAATCGAAGACTAATATAGTTTGTAAACCTTAAGATAAGGGAAGAAAAGATGTCACATAAAGTAATTACATTCGATCAGGAAGCGCGCAACGGTTTGAAGGCTGGTGTTGATGCACTCACCGCCGCAGTCAAAGCGACGTTGGGTCCACGCGGACGGAATGTTGTAATCGATAAAACGTTCGGCGCTCCCACTATTACCAAGGACGGCGTTACAGTCGCCAAAGAGATCGAACTTGAAGATCCAATTCAGAATATGGGCGCCCAGATGGTACGTGAGGTAGCCAGCAAAACTTCAGATGTAGCAGGTGACGGCACAACCACAGCTACAATCCTTGCACAAAGCATTCTGACTGAAGGTCAGCGTAATGTCGTAGCCGGTGCGAACCCGTTGCTTATTAAACGCGGAATCGACAAGGCAGTGAAAGAAGTAGTAGCCGAATTGAAAAACATTTCGCAAGAAATCGGCAGCAGCAAGGAACGTATCGCACAGGTCGGCGCTATCAGTGCTAACAATGACTTCTCGATTGGTGAAAAGATTGCTGACGCCATGGAAAAAGTCGGTAATGACGGTGTGATCACTGTCGAGGATTCCAAGACTATTGAAAGTTATATCGATGTAGTCGAAGGAATGCAGTTTGACCGCGGTTACATTTCGCCCTATATGGTGACCGATGCTGAGAGCATGGAAGCGATACTTGACGATCCGATGATCCTTATTTATGAAAAAAAGGTCAGCGTGATGAAAGACCTCCTTCCGATCCTGGAAAAGGTCGCACAGATGGGTAAAGCCCTGATGATAATTGCTGAGGATGTCGAAGGCGAAGCATTGGCAACACTCGTAGTTAATAAACTGCGTGGAACCCTGAAAATCGCCGCAGTGAAAGCTCCGGGATTCGGTGATCGTCGCAAAGCAATGCTCGAAGATATCGCAATTCTCACCGGCGCACGTGTTATCAGCGAAGACGCTGGTTTTAAACTTGAAAATGCACAACTTGATGATCTCGGAACTGCCAAACGCGTTGTCATCGACAAAGATAATACAACTATTGTTGAAGGCGCAGGAACTACCGACAGCATTAAGGGACGTATCGAGCAAATCAGGCGTCAGATTGAAGCTACTACTTCCGATTATGACCGTGAAAAACTGCAGGAACGTCTCGCCAAGCTTTCTGGTGGTGTTGCTATTCTTTATGTCGGCGCAGCTACTGAAGTTGAGATGAAAGAAAAGAAAGCCCGTGTCGAGGATGCACTTCATGCTACACGTGCCGCAGTCGAGGAAGGTATCATTGTCGGTGGTGGTGTTGCCCTGGTTCGTTGCCAGGACGTGCTTGAAAAATCTGAATATGATGGTGAAGAAGATCTTGGACGTCAGATAATTATCCGTGCCCTGCAAGAACCAATTCGTCAGATTGCGAATAACGCCGGTATGGAAGGCGCAGTGGTTTACCAGAAGGTCAAGGAAGAGACAGGTTCTTTCGGATATAATGCATTGACCGGAGTGTATGAGGATCTTTTCAAAGCTGGTGTTATTGATCCGACAAAAGTCGCTCGCACTGCTCTTGAGAATGCAGCATCAGTTGCTTCCGTCATGCTGATGACCGAAGCCACTATCCATGAAGCAAAAGAAGACAAACCCGCACCTCCCCCGATGCCCGGCGGTGGTATGGGTGGTGGAATGTATTAATAAACCACTCTTCATTAGATATTATAAACCCGGTTCTAATTTCAGAGCCGGGTTTTTGGTGTGCCCAGCATGGTGTGGACACCTTTTTATTAATACACCCCGATTTGGGGGAAGTAACTTCGATTGGCAAGGGCGTTGTCGGCAACGGCAGGGTCTGAAGGAAGCCATAGGCAGCATACGGTGCACAGCGTAAGCGAACCTGATTCGGCGTTACAGGTGGGTAAGCGTGCCAAATATCGCGAAGCCCGATACCAGATCATACCTGTAACGTGATTGAGGGTATAGTCGTATGCAGGGATCACA